>UQST01000019.1 GCA_900543815.1 uncultured Prevotellaceae bacterium | reverse complement strand
CCTAAGGACTTCATGTCTCAACTGACCAAGGAAGAATGTTTAAGGTCGCAAATTGCGACCTTAAACGAAGGACGTGGGCAACACTTGAAATATATGCCTTATGTATTTACGGAAAACGGAGTTGCTATGCTTAGCAGTGTTTTGCGTTCTGATACTGCTATTGAGGTGAATATTCGCATAATGCGAGCTTTTACATCAATGCGACACTTTCTACAGAATAATGCCGAAGTGTTTCAGCGTCTCTCGACTCTGGAGTACCATCAATTAGAAATGCAACAACACTTTCAGGAGTCCGACAAGCGTATAGAAGAAGTTTTCCGCAGATTGGACGAAGGTAATGCGAAGCCTAAGCAAGGTGTTTTCTACAATGGTCAGATTTATGATGCCTATAATTTCGTTTCCGACTTGATTAAAAGTGCAAAGAAGCGCATTATACTTATCGACAATTATGTAGATGAAACGGTATTGACATTGCTTGATAAAAGAGAAGATAGTGTGTCTGCTTTCATCTATACGCAACAGATTAACCGTCAGTTTCAACTTGACATTGACCGTCATAATGCCCAATATCCACCTATAAATGTTGAAACATTCCGTTTGTCTCACGACCGTTTCCTTTGTATAGACGATGATGTATATCACATAGGAGCGTCCATCAAGGACTTGGGCAAGAAGTGGTTCGGTTTTTCAAGGATGGAGATACTTACACCTGATGAATTGGTGGAACGAATCAACAGAGGGTAGGATGAATCAATAATACATGTAACAAGAATATAAAGCAAGAGAGTACTCCTGTTTATATCAATTCTACTGGCAAAAGGAAGAGCCACCTGTGGCGGGCGCATTGGGATTGGCGCCCATCCACAGGTGGCTCTTGTTTTATCCTTTAACTGTTTGGCTGACGGTCAGCACATGGGTGATGTCACTTCACCTCCACCTTGAGGTCGGTGATGGTGCTGTTGAATTGTCCGGCCTTACGCAGGGGGAATACCAGTGTGCGCTGGTATGAGATGTAGTCGGTGGGTTCATACACCTCGGGTACAAACACGTCGTAACCCTTCACCTGGTAGTTTGCCTTGTTCTGAGGACGTATGATGTAGAGGGGCTTGGGACCCAGTTCCTCTCTCACATTACCATCCACCAGCAGGCGTGTCATCCTGTTGTTGCCCTCCACGGTGAGTGTGTGCTTCTCGTTGACAGGAATGCGGTAGTTGAAGGTGTTGAGGTAGCCGTCACGCTCGAAGCCCAGTTTACCCTGACGGGGATCGGAGAGATACACCACAGCATTCTCGGAGCGGAAGAGCTCGGTGCCCTTTGCCTCCTGCTTGCCATCGATGGTGAAGGTAACGGCATAGTCATATCCTATTTCCTCGGCATCCAGCTGGTCGCCGGGCTTCACAGTGCTCTTCTGCAGCACCACACTACCCTTCTTGCCCAGTCGGCCCAGTTCGTTCACGCCGGGAGCCTCGCTCAGGTTCTTGCGCAGCTGGTCAAACTCGGCATAGCTGAGTGTGGTCTTCTTGCCACTCCAGCACTTGGCGGAGATGGTCTGCAGCGCTGGGAAGGTGCGGTGATGTATGTCCTTGGTGCTGATACCGTTGCCTGCCACATCGTTCCATACGGCAAACATGCCGCCCTCAATGCAGGGGTCATTCTCCTCCAGAGTAACACGACCCATCACGGCAGGTGTCCAGTGCTCGTAGAGATACTGGCAGTTGAGGTAGTCGTAGTAGTATCCGGCAGCGGGTACGATGTAGGTGTAGCCGTCGGGAATGGCTATCAGTTGGTAACCCTCCTTCTTCATGTCGGCAGGGTTGGCATAGTCACATGACCACATGTGCATGAGCACATTCTCCTTCTTGACGGGTGTTTCGCCCTTGGCATGTGTCAGTGAACCCCACAGAACGGCCTGCTTGCCGAAGCTCTCCACGTAGCGGATGTAGCGGTCGGTATATTCGCGGAACTTCTCCACCACTTCCTTCTTGGCATTAGAGTACTCGTCGGTGCCGATGTGCACGCGTGGACCGCGGAACACAGGCTCCTTGCCACCGAGATACTCCTTCCAGAGATTGTCCATGAAGGTATATACTTCGGGGTTGAAGAGGTCAAAGTGATCCATTCCATAGTCCTTGCTGGCCAGCTCGGGCTTGTACTGTGTGAAGGCCAAGACGTGTGCGGGAGCGTCTATCTCGGGTATGACATCCACTCCATACTCCTCAGCCAGCTTCTGGAACTCTATAAACTCCTTCTTGGTATAGGCGCCGTCCTTGGAGGTCAGGCCGGGATAAGTGTCACACTCAAGGCGGAAACCCGACATAGTCTTGTTCCAGTCATCGTTGAAATGCTTGAGGAAACCGCAGTCGTTGAGGTGCACCTGCAGGGTGTTCATCTTATAGTAAGACATCACCTTGGCCAGGTTGCGCAGGTAAGAGATGGGGATGTACTTGCGTCCGCAGTCAATCATGAAGCCGCGCATACGGTAATCGGGCTGGTCGGTGATGATGCCCTTGGGCAGTCCCTTGCCTTCTGCCTGCTCGTTGATTTGCAGCAGTGTACGTGTAGCCCACATGACACCCTGTGTGGTGGGAGCAGTCAGGGTCACGTTGGCAGCGATGTTGATGCGGTAACCCTCCTCTCCAAGAGCCTTGTCGCCCTTGAGTGCCAGCACGATATCTCCGGCCTTGGGCGAACCGCTCACGATGCTGAGAGCCTTGCCTGTCATCTGTTCGTAGTCAGATGCCAGTGTCTGTGCCACTCCGCGCAGCTTGCTGCTCTTCACTATCAGTCGGCCTGAGAGTGCGGTGTGGCCCTCTGCGCCCTTCCATTCTTTAAGCTCAGGCACCACGAAAGGCTTGGGATTGACCTCTGCCCAGAGTGATCCTGCACACATGATGGCTGTCAGTGCCAGCGTCATCATTCTCTTTACTGTAAAAGGATTGTTCATTACTTTACTTGTTTTGTATTAATAATAGTGTTGTTTGAATATGTTTGTCTCTGTATGTTAATGTTGTTTCCGGTGTCAGGCATTGCCCGTCACCGAGCGCAGAAGCCTGAGGTTGTCATCCTCGCCAGCCACCCACAGGATGTCGCCAGCCATGAAGATGCGCTGTGGTTCCACTATGGTCAGTTCGCCATTGGTCATTTCCCTGCCTATCACCATGCATGAATATCGGGTGCGGAAGTTGGTTCCGGCCAGTGTCTGGCCACACAGCTCGCTGGCTGCATCCAGCTGCAGGCGCTGGAGTGAGAGCCTGTTGTGAGGCATGTCGGTACCATCGGCGGCATACACTTCGCTCTGCAGTCGGCTTTGCAGTCGGCCTATCGATTCGTCGTCGGCTGCCACCTCCACGATGTCGCCGGGGTAGATACAGTTGGCAGCGCTGGGAATGTTGATGCGCAAACGGCCTCTGATGAGCGCCACTATGTTGATGTGCTCGCTGCTTCCCAGGTTGAGTTCGGCCAGCGTTCTGCCACCCCAGCGCGTGTTGAGCGGCACCTCCACCCGCGCAATGTGCAGATCTTGTCCCATGAGCCTTCTGCTGTAGTCTGCTCCGCTCACTATCTCGCGGCTCTTGAGGTTCTGCATGAAGGTTCGCTCCAGCTTGATGCTGAGCCATTTGACCCATCGGCTGGCCAGCATGAGCAGCATGAGAGCCGCACTGGCCGCTATGTGCCACACCCACCAGTAGGGTGAGAGGAAATTGAGAATATAGTAGATGACCGAACATCCCACGCTGAACCTCAGCAGGGCCACTATTGCGAAGAAGAATACATGCACCTTGCCGGCACTGTGTATTTCCTTGGCATAAGCCGAGTGGCTGCGTCGCATGACGATTGGACGCACGCATGGAGCCACCAGGAGCAGGGTGATGAGCCCGCACACGATGTTTCCCGGCCAGTGGGTGAGCAGATGACGGGCCAGAGGCAGCAGAGAGGCAAAGCTGAAGAGGATAAATGCCACACAGAGTGTAAGGTAGGCACCTGTCTGCAGGAGCACAGCACGGATGTACCCCTTCCATGCTGCTCCCACACCCGTAAGCACCGGGATGGCACCGCGCATGCTGCGCTGGCGCTCATGGATGCGTTCTGTCATGCTCTGTGGAAGCAGTTTCTGCACCCAGCGGTATGCAGGGTCAGCCAGACGGATGATGTATGGAGTGAGGAATGTGGTGAGTATGCTCACCGCCACCACTACGGGATAGAGGAACTTGCTGGTCACATGCAGGCTTTGTCCCAATGCGGCTATAATGAATGCAAACTCACCTATCTGCACCAGCGAAAAGCCGCTCTGGATGGAGTTGTGCAGCGAGTTTCCGGTCACGAGGAAGCTCAGACTGCCAAATACCATTTGCCCCAGAGTGACGGCCAGCGAGATGACCAGAATGGGCCACCAGTACTGTATGAGTACCGAAGGGTCAACCATCATGCCCACTGACACAAAGAAGACAGCTCCGAAGAGGTCTTTCAGCGGCGATATGGTGTGCTCGATGCGCTCTGCCTCGATGGTCTCCGACAGGATGCTGCCCATCATGAAGGCTCCGAAAGCTGCGCTGTAGCCCACTCCCGCTGCTATGACCACCATCAGGAAGCACAGTCCCACACACACCACCACCAGTGTTTCTGCATTGATGTATTTGCGTGCCCGACGCAGGATGACGGGCACCAGCCACACACCCACTATGAACCAGAGGATGAGGAAGAAGCCCAACTTGAGTATGCTGCCCATTATCTGATCGCCATCCACACCATGACTGATGGCCATAGTGCTCAGTATGACCATCAGCAGAATGCCCAGAATATCCTCGAGGATAAGCACTGAGAGCACTGTGGAAGCGAACTTCTTGTTGCTCAGACCCAGGTCGCCAAAGGCCTTGTAGATGATAGTGGTACTGCTCATGGCCAGCATACCGCCCAGGAACAGGCGGTCCATACTGCCCCACCCAAAGCTATAGCCCACCGCACTGCCTACGCTTATCATGCAAGCCATGACGAGCAGAGCCGATGCGATAGGCTTTATGCCCATCTTCACAATCTTCTTGAAGGAGAATTCCAGCCCGAGGGCAAACATCATGAAGATGACTCCTATCTGGCTCCAGTCCTCCAGGCTGCCCAGGTTGGATACCGATGGGGTATAAGGCATGTGTGGTCCGGCCAGGAAGCCGGCCACTATGTAGCCCAACACCAGAGGCTGGTGCAACCGCTTGAAGACGATTGTGACAGCACTCGCAACTATCAGTATGTAGGCGAGGTCGCTTACCAGAGTGGGTAACTCTCCCATTTGACTTGTCTCTCTCTCTTATCTTGGTTAGACAATATGATGTATTGCCCTTCTCTCAGGAGCACTTTTCTTTTCTCAATGCAGTTCCTTCTTGTTTCTCCGCTTGTCGCTCAGCAGGAAGAGTCCTGCCAGCAGTGTGCCGCTTATACTGTGATAGGCACAGCTCAGGGCACATGGTACGAGGCTCAGTGCAGCCATTGGATTGGCAGCTATCAGTGCAGGTGTAGCCATGAAGTTGCGTGACAACACAGTGGCCATACTGGCATTCTGCATGCCAACTTCGATGCTGAGTGTGCGCTTTTTGGCAGTACTGAAGCCACACAGAGTGCCTACGCTATAGCCCAGCAGGTATCCAAGTCCGTTGTGCAGGAACACTACGCTGAGCGTGAGAAGCACCAGTTGCAGGCCGTTCTGCAGCAAGAGTGGATGCACCGAGAATATCACACCGCCCACGATGAGTGCAAGGCAGATGACACTCAAGCCAGGCATCACGCGCTGCAAGTCCTGAAACACAGCCTTCTTGCCCAGCATATAGTTGAATGCACAGCCCATGCACACCGGGATGAGGGTAACTACCAGGATATTCTGAAACATTCCCCAGGCATTCACCTCGATGCTTGTTCCTGCCAGCCAATACACCAGCATGGGTGTGACAAAAGGTGCCAGCAGCGTGCTCACTGTGGTCATTCCTACACTGTAGGCTACATCGCCATGGCACAGGAAGCTCATGATGTTGCTGCTTACGCCACCCGGACAGCATCCCACAAGAATAAGCCCGGTTGCCATAAAGGGATTTAGTCCGAACAGCTGACTCAGTCCCCATGCCAGCAGAGGCATGATGGTGTATTGTGCAATGGCACCTATGCAGATGTCCAGAGGACGCTGCATGAGGATGCGGAAGTCATTGGTGCTGAGTGTGCAGCCCATTGTGAGCATGATGAGTCCAAGTATGACGCTCGCCACATTGCCGCTCTGTACCCATCCGAATAGTTCTGGCTTCCACATAGCCACTATGGCTGTCAGGATGACGAAAGGCGATGTGTAGTTGGCCAGCAGTGCGCTGATCCGTTTCAGTAGTTCCATTGGCTTTTGTCTTGATGCTGTATTACAGTCCCAGTTTGGCTGATATATCCAGCATACGCTGTATGGGTTTCACAGCCTCGCGTGCTATTTCGGGATCCACTTCAACCTTCGGCCACTCATACTTCAGGCAGTTGTAGAGTTTCTCCATGGTTATCAGCTTCATGTAGTTGCACTCATTGCAGGCACATGTGCTGTCGCTGGGAGGTGCGGGGATGAAGGTCTTCTGGGGGCAGGCTTTCTGCATCTCATGCAGTATGCCGCTCTCGGTGGCCACTATGAATTCGGTGGCAGCATCGGCGATGCTGTATTTGAGCAGTGCGGCAGTAGAGCCCACCTTGTCGGCCACCTTCACCACCGGACCTTTGCACTCGGGATGCACCAGTATCTTGGCACCTGGATGCTCCTTCTTCAGCTCCAGTATCTTCTCCAGCGAGAACTTTTCGTGCACGTGGCAGGCACCGTTCCACAGCACCATGTTGCGGCCGGTGATGCTGTTGATGTAGCCTCCCAGGTTCTGGTCAGGACCGAAGATGATCTTCTCGTCCTTGGGAAAACTCTCCACTATCTGCCTTGCGTTGCCGCTGGTAACCACCACATCGGTGAGAGCCTTGGTGGCGGCAGTGGTGTTGACATAGCTTATCACGGTGTGGCCGGGATGCTCCTTGACAAACTTGCTGAAGCTATCCACGGGGCAGCTTTCTGCCAGCGAGCACTTCGCATTGAGGTCGGGCACCAGCACCATTTTGTCGGGACAGAGAATCTTGTTGGTCTCTCCCATGAAGTGAACACCGCACATCACGATGATGTCTGCATCAGTCTGGGCAGCCTTCTGTGCCAAAGCCAGGCTGTCACCCACAAAGTCGGCTATATCCTGTATGTCGCCCTGGGTGTAGTAATGCGCCATGATGACTGCGTTCTTCTCCTTGCACATGCGGCGAATCTCAGCTTTCAGGTCTGTTCCTGCGGGTATGGGCTCATCGGCGTAACCCTTCTCTTGCCATTTAGAGTTGTCCATATTATTATATTCAGTTAAATCTCATATTAAAGAGAGAGTATATGATGATGATAGGCAGTGGATAGTGTGCATAATGCCAGTCGGCTGCACGGCTGCTGCCAGCGCGCTTCCCGAGGTTATCAACACGGCTTCCCGAGGTTATCAACACTGTTGTGCCCGGTTATCCACATAGTCATCAACGGTTTTCCTCTCTATGTTCTAAATATTTAGTTAACGCATTGCGTGAAATTATCAACAGCTTTGTGTCAATGTGCAAATATAATAACTTTTGCCCGAACAGGCTTTTCCTTTGGGTTAAAAATAACTTTTCCTTGGACTTGTTGACAGCATTTCCATGCTTGTGCATAATGCTTGGCCGGGTAGTGGGATTATTCTTGCGCCTGTGGAAAAGTGCTCTGTTATCAACACCCCGGTGTGAATACTTGGACCGAGAAATGTTTTGTCCTCGTTTTTTCTATCTTTCTCTGCCTGTTTTGACGGTTCTTCTGCGCAATGGATATTGTGCCGGCTTGCTCCCGTGAGCCGATTTCCGGGTCAATATAAGTATTCCTGCAATGATTTTATCGTACCTTTGTAGGGTGCTCCAAGCACGCTGGCGGGGGCGGCTGATGCTGGTTTGCCGGGAAAGCCGCTTCGCTGACAAACGGACAGAAGATTATAAAGGGCTATATATAATATGAGAAAACTGAAGGTGACAGAGATGCAGCGCATGAATGTGGATGACTTCCATTCGGCCAGCAAGTTTCCTCTGGTGGTGGTGCTTGACCATGTGAGGAGCCTCTACAACGTTGGCAGCATGTTCCGCACAGCCGATGCGTTCCGTCTCTCGGGCTTGTGCCTGTGCGGCATCACCGCCACTCCACCCCATGTGGAGATACACAAGACGGCGCTGGGAGCCGAGGAGAGTGTGGACTGGAAATACTTCGAGCGTACCGAGGATGCTGTCAAGTGGCTGCACGAACAAGACTACCGCGTGCTGGCTGTGGAGCAGTGTGAGGGAAGTACCATGCTTCAGGACTTCCAGGCAGAACCCAACGTCAAGTATGCCATAGTGATGGGCAATGAGGTGAAGGGTGTACAGCAGCAGGTGGTGGATATGTGCGACGGCTGTCTGGAGATACCGCAGTTCGGCACCAAGCACAGCATGAACGTGAGCGTAACGGCCGGAATGGTCATCTGGACTATATTTGCCCGCTCTCTACCTGGTGCACAACCCGCTCGATGAGACGGTCATCGGTCTCGGGCTTATACTCTTTCTTCAGGCTTGCACGGAACGTCCAGGCAAACACCTGATAGAATGCAGCCTTGGCCGGACCGAAGAACGCCTTCACTATCTCGTAGCTTGACTGGTTGCATTCACGGTCAACCAGCTTGATGAGGAGTTTGCCCTGCGAGTAGGTCAACTTCTTCATCTCGGGCGTGTAGGTATTCTTGATTTCCTTCTCCACTGCCTTCATGTGCTCCTCCTTGCTCTTCTTGTCGGGCAACTGTTCGAGCACCTGATAGGTTTCCGAAATCATGAGATTGACCTTCTGGGCCAGTGGAAGCACGCGCTTGACGTTATACACAAGCCTGTTGTACTGCCTGCGCTGCTTCTCGCTCTTGAACTGGATGGGCGGATATACCCATATCTCGGGCAAGAGATAGCACCACATGGTGTCACCGCGCTCCACTATGGGTTTGGGATAACGGTATATCTGATTCTTGAGTTTATAGCCGAAGGTTTCGGGTCCACCCAGAGTCGTCACGTCATCCACATCCTCTTGCGCCCACATGCAGGTGGCCGACAGGAGCAGCGCAGCTATGAAAACTATCCTTTTCATACTATTTATGTGCAAAAATACAAAGATTTACGTTAGCGTGTAACAGTGGAGCACAAAAAAGCGAATCGTTATAATTGTTTAGGTAAAGTTAGCACTATTTACGCTTTTACCCCTAACTTTGCCCTCCGTAAGCAGGAATCGCATCCTGTATGGAAACATTGAGAAGTAAAGTTATGAGCACTGTCATCTATCCTTCACCTGTCTTCGGCCCCATCCACAGCCGTCGTCTGGGCATTTCGCTGGGTATCAACCTCCTGCCGCATGGAGGCAAACTATGCAGTTTCGACTGCGTCTATTGTGAGTGTGGATTCAACAAGGACCACCGCACGCACAATGCCTTGCCCACCATAGATGAAGTGGAGCAGGCGCTCAGGAGCAAACTGGCCGAGATGCGCCAACAGGGAGTGACACCCGACGTGCTCACTTTCGCCGGCAATGGGGAACCTACGCTTAACCCCCAGTTTCCCGCTATCGTCCGCCGTGTGAAGACGGTGTGCGATGAATGTTGCCCGACTGCCAAGATGAGCATACTGAGCAATGCCACCCAGATAAGCCGCCCCGAGGTGAGGGAGGCACTGATGCTCTTTGACAACAACATACTGAAGCTGGACACCGTAAGCAGCGCCTATATAAATAAGGTAGATCGCCCCCAGGGGCACTACAGTGTGGAGGAGCAGGTGGAGCAGCTGGCTGCCTTCGAGGGGCATTGCATCATACAGACCATGTTTATGGGCGGAACACTTGACGGTGAACCCATTGACAATACCGGCGAAGACTACATACAGCCCTATCTGAGTGCCCTGCAGCGCATAAGTCCACGTCAAGTGATGATTTATACTATAGACCGCGAAACGCCTGCCAGCGGGCTTCAGAAGACACCGGCAGCCGTGCTCGATGCCATAGGAGAGCGCATTCGTGCACTGGGCATACCCTGTTCGGTAAGTTACTGAACAGGCTCCTTTGTGGATAGTGTTAGGGAAGGCGAAAAACAGAAGCAAGGTTACTTGGCAAAGTATCCAAGGATACTTGCCCGTTTATCCTTGGATAAATTGCCAAGTATCCTTGGATACTTTTTAGGGGCAGTTTTCTGCCAACGAGAGGGGAAGCATGTTTCCTTCATGTTCCAGCAGGTATTGCTTGGCCTGGAGACCTCCTGCATAGCCCGTGAGTGACTGGTTCTTGCCAATGACACGGTGGCATGGGATGAAGATGTTCAGGGGATTGCTTGCTATTACTCGTGCTATTTCCCTTACAGGGATATTTACTTTCAGGCGCTGGGCAATGGCGCTGTAGGAGACGGTTTGTCCGTATGGTATCTCCTGCAATGCTTCCCACGTGCGCCACTGGAATTTGGTGCCTGGCATGAGAAGGGGAATTGTGAACTTGGTGCGTGTGCCTTTGAAATACTCGTCAAGTTGCTCTTTGGCCGTCGTAAGCAGGCTGGTGGGCTGCTCCAGCGTCTTTCTGTCAAACCATCTGAGAGTGCGCTCCATGATTATCCGGCAGGCAGTCGTATCGCTCCAGACGCATAGACAGATACAGTCGTGAGTCTGTCCCAGGGTGAGGAGTCCGCATGGCGACTGGTAGGACTGCAGATACAGGATATGTTCAGACGGTTCGCTCATAACTCATAGTCTTTTTCCATTGTCCTCACTTGATGATGACAATGCGTGTGACTATGGCATTCTTGCCCGCTGCATTATTTGCCACCACGTGATAAACGCCCGATGCTACGCGCTTTCCCTGTTTATTACAGCCGTTCCAAGTGAATGTGCCGCCGGCAGATGTGCCGCTCCACACCAGTTGTCCGCTGCTTGAGAGTATCTTCACTTCAGAGTCACGTGCCAGTCCACGCACGGCTATCGGGCCGGTATAGTCGGCTGTCACGGGATTGGGAACCACCAGCACATCATCGGCATCCATCTTGTCGGCACCCTCGGTGGCATCTGCCACATAACTGCAAAGTCCCTTGTCGGTGGCTATCATCACCATACCTGTGGTGGGATGCACGGCCACAGACTGTATGCTATTGCTCAGTATGGGCGAATCATCGGTGGTGAAATGGTGCAGCATCTCCTGTCCGTCAGCGCTGATGAGGTAGAGTCCGTTGTCGTGAGTGCCTATCCATTTGCGGTTGGCACCATCTGTGGTGATGCAACTGATGCTCACTCCATTGAGCAGATAGTCGGCCAGTCCGCTTCCGTCATTGCGGTTTATCTTGATTTGCTCGTAGTGGAAATCGTTGTCGAAGAACTTTGTGGGGTCGGGGATGACAAAGAGTCCCAGGCTTGTACCCGCCCATACTGTGCCGTCGAGGTCTTCACACAGGCAGTAGAATTCCTCTGGGATGTAGCTGGTATTGTCTTGATTGACGATATTGCGGCGTAGCATGTGCTTGTCATCAGCCCTGTTGTCGAGGGTCTGGTTATAGTCCAGACAGAAGAACCCTCGCTTGTCCAGCCTTCGGCTCACCATCATCACCAGTCCGCTGGAGTGCATGAGATAGTCGTCGCAGAGTGATGCATCGGCTATTTCATAATAGTAAAGTCCCTTCCAAGCGCCGTTTGGTTTGCGGATGCGTATGATTGTGTCTGTCTGGCTACAGAGCATCCACAGGTTGCGCTCCTGGTCGAAGGTGAGTCCGCTGCACGACACAAAGTTGTAGTAACTCTTGCTGTCGGGCAGAATACTTGTCAAGGGGGAGTTGTCGGAGTGGTATAGGTGTACAAACTTACCGTCCTTATATTCACACAGACCGCTGCGGTAGGGGCTGGCGAAGTGGTGTGCGGGGTCGTCGGGATCCTGTACCAGATTGGTTGTATTGTAGAGTCGGAAGTTGGTATAGCCTTCTGGTGCAGCCTGCATCTCCTGCAGGTTGGTCCATTTACCGTCCTCCAGATACATGGCTGTAGCGGGATGGTAGTCGCTGCCTACGGTATTTGTTCCTCCAGCCACCAGCAACCGGTCGCCTGCCCAACTTATTCTGTAGGCAAGGTCATTCTTGGGGCTGTTGGGCTGGATGGGGCCTGCCGATGGCACAAACTGTCCTTCCTTGAGCGTATAGGCTCGCAGTCCATTCTCACCCTCGCTTGTCCAGAAGGTGCCGCTGGCGTATGAGGCATCCTGCCAGGTATTGTTTGCCTTCACGGTAGTCACCTTTCCTGTGCTCTGGCAGAAGTTTATCTGTTGGCTGTTGCCCCACACGAGTGTGCCTCCTGTAAGGTTCATGAAGGTAAAGTTGCCGCTTGAGAAGAGTGTGGTTCTGCCCTCGGGCGACAGGGTGTAGAGGTTTACATTGGCACGGGCAATGATTTCGTTGCCCATCGTAGTGAGCTGCTTGAAGTTGCCTCCTGCAGTGGTAGTCCACTTCGACTTGTCCTGCAGGTTGTCGGAAAGTTTTCCGCGCAGCACCCCTTGTGCGGTGGCAGCATAGATGGAACCATTGAGCAGAGTGACCGACTGCACATTCCGGTCCAGAATATAGGTGTTTCTGAACACCCCCTCCTGCATATCCACTTCCACCACACCGAAACTCATGGCCAGATAAGCCATTTTCCCCTCCACGCACAGGCCGTTGAGAGTCTTCGAGGTCATACTCTTGTCGCGCAGTGCACTTAGGTTCTGCACTTCGCCCACTGAGTTCATGAGGTCGATGTTGCAGTCGTCATAGGCAATGATGAGACGTTTCGCGGCAGTCGAATAGGCTATCTGGCTCACCTTTATACCATTGAGCTGCGTGAGGCAGTCGAATGTGCGCACCTCGGAATCGCCGGTGCTGTAGGCCAGCAGGTTGCCGTCGGTGAGCGAGTATATGATGTCGCCAGCCACCACATTGCGTGTGGCGTTCCAATAGCTGGGATATACATTCCAGGTGCCTATCTGCTGCGCCGATGCCTGCATTGGGCTCAGGATGGCGAGCGAGGCTGTGAGGGCCAGTAGTGCCAGTGAAATCCTTCTCATCATGGTGTATGCTCTTTAGGCTTGTTCAGACAGAAAGCGTGCCAGTTGGGCAATGGCTCTTCCGCGATGGCTGATGGCATTCTTGGCCTTCATATCCATCTGGGCAAAGGCCAGACCGCCTGCTTCGTCGGGTGCAAAGACAGGGTCGTAGCCGAAGCCTTCCTGCCCCACCTGTTCGTGCAAAATCTCTCCTTTGACTATGCCATGGAACAGATGTTCCTCACCATTGAGGCTGAGAGCTACAGCGGTGTGGAATTGGGCACGGCGTGAAGTGGCTTGTTCCAGCTTGTCCAGCAGGCAGCGTATGTTGGCTTGGGCATCATGGCTCTTGCCGTAACCGTTCATCATGCCGAAGCGTGCTGTATATACTCCGGGTGCACCATCCAGTGCCTCCACCTCCAGGCCGGTATCATCGGCAAAGCAGTCGATGCCGTAATGCTCCTTCACGTAGCGCATCTTCTGCAAGGCATTGCCTTCCAGCGTGTCGGCTGTCTCGGGGATATCCTCGTGACAACCGATTTCGGCAAGCGAGCATATCTCGTACTTGCCCTCGAGCATCTGTCTCACCTCATGCAGCTTGTCGGCATTGTTGGTGGCCATAACCAGTTTCTTCATGCTTACTTCTTTATTGTGTCGAATCCCTCACCGAACACACCTTCCACGTTGCTCATCGATACAAAGGCGTTGCCATCAATCTGCTTGATGAGGGAGAATATCTGGCGACTCTCATATTTCTTGGCCAGGATGAGCAGCACCTGGCGCTTCTCCTTGGTGTAGAAGCCTTCGCCATAGAGTACGGTCACACCTCTGTCGAGCCGCACATTTATCTCATGTGCTATCTCATCCGGCTTGCTGCTCACGATGATGAACTGTACGCTCTGCCTGGCACCGTTGATGACGAAGTCGAGGAAGTTCATGCTGATGAACATCGTAAGGTATCCCACCACCATGATCTCAAGGTTGCGGAACAGCAGATAGCTGCCTGCGATGATTATCACATCGATGAAGAGGAGCAGTCGTCCCAGCGAGATATTGCGGTACTTGTTGATACTGCTGGCAATGATATCGGTTCCCCCGGTGCTTCCTCCTGCCATGAACACGATGGCCAGACCCAGTCCTTCCATGATGCCACCGATTACGCAAGCCATGAACTTCTGGTCGCCTATGATGCGGGCAAGCTGTTCCTTTCCGTCGGGACCGATGGTCGTGATGTAGCTCTGCATAATATCCATGAAGAAGGAGATGATAAACGTGGCTATCAGAGTCCTCACCATGTAGCGCCATCCCATAATGCGTCCGGCCAGCAAGATGAGTACGCCGTTGACACAAAAGTAGGTATAGTTGGGATGAATGCCCATCAGATAGTAGATGATTGTCGATACGCCGCTCAGTCCGCCAGTGATAATCTGGTAGGGAAGCAGGAAGCATGTGTAACCCACCGTGTATATGAAGATGCCAAGAATTATCTGGGCATAGTCACGCAGCAGGTTGCGGGGATTCTCTCCCAATAGTTTCGTTGCCGTCATATAACTTTCTTTTTATCTGCTTATATATATGAATAATGTATGCCTTTGGGCTTTCTTGCTGCCAGTGGTCGGCTGCCGGAGGCCGCTCAATCGGACTTCATTGCTGCCGCAGCAGGCTTTCAAAGGCTGTTCAGCCTCTTTGCTTATGCCTTGATGACATTGAAGCCGTTGCCATATACACCTTCGGCCCGGCTTTGCGATACAAAGGCGCAGGGGTCTATCTCCTGTATCATGCGCAGGATATTCACCTGTTCCGACTTGTGCACAATGGTGATAAGCACCTTTATCTCCTGATGACTGTAGTAACCCTCACCGTTGATGACGGTCACAGAGTGTACTGTCTCGCTCACTATGCGGTCGCATATCTCCTTGCTCTTGCAGGTGAAGATGATGAACTGGGTATCTTGCCGGGTGCTGTTGACCAGCAGGTCGAGTGCATAAGTATATACAGCCAGGGTCACATAGCCGAATACCACCATCCGCCAATCGTGGAAGATGGGCCAGCAGGAACCGATGACCACCAGGTCGAGATAGAGCAGCACTCGGCCCAAAGACACATTGCGGTACTTGTTGATAAGCGCTGCTATCACGTCCCATCCGCCTGTGCTGCCTCCGGCAAGGAATACGATGCCGATGCCCAAACCGTTGAGAACGGCTCCCAAGACGCATGCCATCGAATCCTGACCCTCGCCCAGAATCTGGATGAGTTGTCCTTGGTCGTCGGTCACCATGCTTTGTCCCAGGCTCAGGAAGGTGGAGAGTGCCACCACAGCATAGGCTGTCTTGAGCACGAATTTCCATCCCAGGGGCTTGAAGGCTATGGTGAGCAGTACGCTGTTGACCAGTAGCAGACCTATGCTGATGGGGAAGCCAGTCACATAATATATGATGGCCAGCAGACCAGCCATACCTCCGGTGGTGATATGATAAGGCAGCAGGAAGGCAGCCCATCCTAATGAATAGATGGCCATACCCAGATTGATGGACATGAAATCCTTGAAGAATTCCCAGGCGCGCAGTCTCTTGTTGCTCATTGCAGTATATGGCGTTGTTTTATGCTTGTGGCTTGATGACTATGTTCACAATGCGTCCGGGGATGGCGATGGTCTTCACCACCTGCATGCCATCGAGGTACTTCTGTGCTTCGGGAGCGCTGGTGGCCATAGCTACCATCTCTTCGGGAGTGGCGCTGGCAGGGAATTCCATGGCGAAACGTACCTTGCCGTTGAACTGCACGCCCAGTCGCACGCTGCTCTCAACCAGATACTTCTCCTCGAACACAGGCCATTGTGCGTCACAGATGCTTGTTGTGTGGCCCATAGCTTCCCACAGCTCCTCGGCTATATGCGGGGCAAAAGGAGCGAGGAGCACGGTGAAGGGCTCCAGGATGGCGCGTGCATGGCACTTCTGCTGGCTCAGCTCGTTGCATGCCACCATGAAGGCTGATATGCTGGTGTTGTATGAGAACTCCTCTATATCGGTGCTCACCTTCTTGATCAGCTTGTGCAGGCTCTTGAGGTTGTCGGCTGTAGGCTCGCTGTCATCGGCCTGCAGTGCTCCGTCCTTGCTCCAGAAGAGCGACCAGAACTTCTTCAGGAAGCGGTGGCAACCGTCGATGCCGTTGGTATCCCAGGGCTTTGACTGCTCCACCGGACCCAGGAACATCTCATACAGGCGCAGGGTGTCGGCACCGAACTTATCCACTATCATGTCGGGGTTGACCACGTTGAACATGCTCTTCGACATCTTCTCGATGGCCCAGCCGCACACATACTTGCCGTCCTCAAGCACGAACTCGGCCGTTGCATATTCGGGTCGCCAGGCGCGGAAGGCTTCTGTGTCGAGGATGTCATTCTTCACGATGTTGACATCTACATGTATGGGAGTAGTGTCGTACTGGTCCTTCAGACCCAGAGATACGAACTTGTTGGTGTCCTTGATGCGATATACAAAGTTGGAGCGGCCCTGTATCATGCCTTGGTTAACCAGTTTCTGGAACGGTTCTTCCTTGCAGGAAACGCCCAGGTCGAAGAGGAATTTGTTCCAGAAGCGGCTATAGATGAGGTGACCGGTAGCATGCTCGCTGCCACCCACATACAGATCTACGTTCTGCCAGTATTCATCGGCCTCCTTGCCAACGAGTGCCTGGCTGTTGTGTGGGTCCATGTAGCGCAGGTAGTAGGCAGATGAACCGGCGAAGCCAGGCATGGTGTAGAGTTCGATGGGGAATACTGTCTGGTCATCCACCAGTGCCTTGTCCACTATCTTACGCTGCTTCTCGTCCCATGCCCACATCTGTGCATGGCCCAAGGGAGGTTCGCCCGTCTCGGTGGGCAGGAAGTTCTCCACCTGAGGCAACTCCACTGGCAGGCAATCCTCTGGTATCATCTGAGGCATTCCGTGCTTGTAATAAACGGGGAACGGTTCGCCCCAGTAGCGCTGACGGCTGAAGATGGCATCGCGCAGGCGGAAGTTTACCTTCACCCTGCCCAGCTGGTGGCTCTCGACGTACTCCTTGGTGGCTGCTATGGCCTGCTTTACTGTCAGTCCGTTCAGAACCAGATCGCAGTAAGGAGTCTTTCCCTCGGCAGGGCTGTTGCACACGATTCCCTCCTTGGCGTCATAACTCTCCTCGCTCACGTCGGCACCCTCTATCAGGGGTATGATGGGGAGGTTGAAATGGCGTGCAAAGGCATAGTCGCGGCTGTCATGGGCCGGTACGGCCATGATGGCACCAGTACCATATCCTGCCAGCACGTACTCACTTATCCATATGGGATTACGCTCGCCGGTGAAGGGATTGATGGCATAAGAACCCGAGAACACACCTGTCACGCGGTGGTCAATCTGCCTCTCGCGCTCGGTACGGCCCTTCACGTAGGCCAGATACTGCTCCACCTCGGCCTTCTGAGCGTCGGTGGTCAGCTTCTGCACCAGTTCGCTCTCGGGTGCCAGAACCATGAAGGTTACACCGAACATGGTGTCGGCACGTGTGGTGAAGATGGTAAACTTCTCGTCTGTATCGGCTATCTGGAACTCCACCTCAGCGCCTTCGCTGCGTCCTATCCAGTTCTTCTGAGTCTCCTTGATAGAGTCGCTCCATTCGATGGTGTCCAGTCCGTCGAGCAACCTTTGTGCGTAGGCGCTCACTCTCAGGCACCATTGGCGCATCTTCTTCTGTTCTACGGGGTAGCCTCCACGCACGCTCACTCCCTCTACCACCTCGTCGTTGGCCAGCACGGTACCCAGTTTGGGGCACCAGTTCACCATGGTTTCACCCATGAAGGCAATGCGGTAGTTCATCAGCGTCTGGCTCTTCTCCTGCTCGCTCATGGCGTTCCATTCCTGGGCGGTGAAGGTCATCTCCTCGCTGCATGCTGCGTGCAGTCCCTCTGTTCCGTGCTTCTCCAGGTGCTCTATGAGCTTCTCGATGGGCTGTGCTTTCTGGCATGATGTGCAGAAGAACGAGCCGAACATCTTCTGGAAAGCCCATTGTGTCCAGTGGTAATAGTCGGGAGAGCAGGTGCGCACTTCGCGGTCCCAATCGAAGCAGAAGCCTATCTTGTCCAGCTGCTCGCGGTAGCGGTCGATGTTCTGGAAGGTGGTCTTCTCGGGGTGCTGCCCTGTCTGTATGGCATATTGCTCGGCTGGCAGTCCGTAGGAGTCATATCCCATGGGGTTGAGAACGTTGTAGCCCTGCAGACGCTTATAGCGTGCATAGATGTCGCTGGCTATATATCCGAGCGGATGACCCACGTGCAGTCCTGCTCCGCTTGGGTAGGGGAACATGTTGAGGACGTAGAACTTCTTCTTGCCTGTGTCCTCCTTCACCTGGTATGTGTGGTTGGCCACCCATTTCTGGTGCCATTTCTTCTCAATCTCTCGGAAGTTGTATTCTCTTGCCATTGTCTTATGTGTTGTATTTCTTGTTTATGCGTATTTGGGTACAAAGGTACAATATCGCTTGCGATAGACCAAGAATAATGCCTTACAAAAAGTTGTAAGGGGCCGGAGACCGCCTCTTCTGTCTTCCCCCATAGGGGAGCTCGCCATCCTGCTTTATTGTTTAGGGGAAAAGGGAGGGCGTTGCGATGGCCGATGCAGCGCGCTGCGATGGGTGATGCAATGCGCTGCGTTGGCACATGCAGCGCGCTGCGTTTTTTACCCCACCTTTGTGCCTTGTTTGTGATATGCCGCTCTTCAGCCCTTCCCAATCCTTTTCTACTCTCTCGTCAGCTCTCTTCCTGTCTCTTTTCAATTCCCTTTCCGTCTTTCATCAATTTTCTTTTTTTCTCTCTCCGGTCTTTTCCAAAAAGAAATGCTGCGCGATGTAGCTCACCGCGCAGCATTCTTGTCTTTCCGCTTCTGACCGATGGGGTTGGTCAGGCTTTGCTATGTATGAGGGGGCAGATGGCTTTCCGTTTGCCCGGTGACAGCCTTCAGCGGCCTCCGGTATTTCACTCCCCGGCCTTCTGCAGGTTGTATATCTGCTCCACCTTGAGTGCATCCACAGGATTGTCGGTGGTGATGAAGTTGATACCGCAGTTGGTCATCTCGGCCATTGTGGGCATATCGTTGACAGTCCACACGTTGGTGGTCATGCTGTTGGCACGTGCTACGCTTGGCCAGGTAGGGTTGTTGCGGTAGGCGTCAGCTGTGTAGTCCAGTCCCATGACTCCCAATGCCTTCAGTGTGGCAGGCCCAAGGTCTCCGTTGAGGTATGCTACATGTGCGTTGGGGTCAAGGCGCACCACTTCCTTGCAGAGGTTGATGCTGAAGGCGATGTACTCCACCTTGGCCTGCAGCCCTCGGCTCTTGACCATATCCACCACAGCCGCTACGCACGCTTTGCCACGGGCTTCGTCGCTGTGTGTCTTTATCTCGATGATGAGCTTGGTGTTGCCTTCGCCGGCCAGTATATCGAGGAACTCCGACAGCTGCGGTATCTTCTCCCCGTTGCTCAGAGTGAGGTTCTTCACCTGGTTCAGGGTGCTGGTTTCCAGTCTCACCCCGCCCAGTGTGGCATCGTGGTTCACCATCACGTGCCCGTCAGCCGTTATCCACACGTCGGTCTCCGAGCCCCAGCAGCCCAGCTTGATAGCGTTCTTGAGCGATGCACGCGAGTTCTTGGCAGCTCCTGGCGTGTTCCAGTAGCCGCGGTGGGCTATCACCTGCATGCCTGTGGGATACTGCTCGAGCACGTTGAGCATGGTCACTCCCAGTTCCTGGCTCTTCTCGCCGCGCGTGAGAGTCATGCGGTACAGGCCGCTCACCAGGCTGGCAGGCAGCTGCAGCAGCGCTCCGCCTTCCCTTATGGTAGTGTTGGCGGTGAAGCTCTTGCTCTTGTCGGTGATGAGGGTGAGTGTCACCTGGTCGCCTTCGGTAAATCCCTCGCCGCTCACCAGATAGGTTCCTCCTGCCTTCACGCCCATTCCGCTCAGGAAGTCAACATTCTTCACCAGTTCGGCCTCCGCTTCGTCAGGCTCCACATCCACGTCTCTCCACAGCCTGGTCACATCCTTCTGGGTGAGTGGAGCGTCGTAGATGCGTGCCAGCACCACATTGCCCGACCATGCCTGGGCAGCCTGCGATGCTCCGTTGGGGTCGCCGCCCACGCAGAACCAGTTGTTTCCGCTGCTGGCGAAATTGAAATTGCCAGGAGCGTCAATGGTGTTCCTCAGTTCACCGTTGACATATACATAAGCCTTTCTTTCCTGCTTGTTCCACACGCCCACCACGTGGTAATACACCTTGGGCTGTGGCACGATGCCGCTGGTGGCCCACCTCCATGTGCTATTGCCGTTGGTGGAGGTGTTGGGCAGAAAGCATATCTCGTTCTGGCGTGCTCCGCTGGTGGTGGTCACCAGGAAGCCTGTGCCGCCCGACTGCATGGCTGAGAAGGGCTTGCTTTCCTGGTTGGGGATGGCGCCCGAGTAGTTTGGCATGAACAGCACTTCCAGCGTGTGTCCGTCGGCGAGCTTGCTTCTGAACTCCTGGTTCTGCTCGTAGTCGATGCGGTAATAGCCGGTGGCTGTGCCTGCCCATGGGTTTGTGAAGGTGGCCATATATCGGTTGTATGCCTTGCTGAAGCGTGTATAGCTGGTGTTGCCCACCAGTTTCACCTCGTTCTTCATAGGCGATACATCCTCAGCGGTGCCGTCTTCGTGAAACACCACATCGAGCATGTCGGCAATGGGATGCGGGTCGGCAAACACGATGCTATCCACTTC
The DNA here is from genome assembly GCA_900543815.1 of uncultured Prevotellaceae bacterium. Taxonomy (GTDB): domain Bacteria; phylum Bacteroidota; class Bacteroidia; order Bacteroidales; family Bacteroidaceae; genus Physcousia. The sequence continues at coordinate 30,688 of UQST01000019.1, read as the reverse complement.
GCTGGTCTTCACTGAGTACAGCACCTGGTTTCCCTTGCCGTAGATTACGATGTTTCTGTCGTCTTGCTCGTTGTCGGCAGACTGTGCCCACAGGCTGGCCGGCATGCCCAGAAGTGCGGCCAATGCAAGTATGCACGTAGTGATAAAATCTCTTTTCATACGTATGAGGATTGTAGTTTGATATAGTTGTCGCTTACAAAGTTAGCACAATATGGCTTTTGTGGTGCCGGATGATGCCGTTTTCTTCTTCTTTCAGCCTCATTTTCCAGTTATCGAACCGAATTTCTCCATCACTTCCAGGCTGCTCACCCTCTGCACGCAACCCTCGTGCCGGTCAATGGCCAGCGCGGCTGCTATGGCTGCCGACTGTCCCAGCACCATGAACACAGGCTCCATGCGTATGCTGCCAAAGGCGATGTGCGAGGCCGACAGGCAGAATGGCACCAGCAGGTTCTCTGCTTCGTGTTCCTGCGGTGTGATGCTGCGGTAGCTGATGTTGTATTTTCCCTTGGGCAGGTAAATCTGCACATCGCCGCAGTTCTTCACCATTCCGTTGACCACATAACGGCCGCAGTTGTGCGAGTCCATAGTGTAGGCAGCCCATCCCACAGGGTCATTGGCCACCGCCTCATGCTGGCAGTTGGCCTGGGTCATCACGTAGCGTCCTATCATCCGGCGCGATTCACGTATGTAGAGTTGCGGCGTGAAGTGGTCGCTCTCGGGGTATTCGTCCTTGGGGTAGCCCCACTCCCCTATCTGTCGTCTCACGAATGCCGGCACTCTGGGGTCGCTTGCCACAAACCACAGAAGCCCCTTGGTGTAGTCGAGATGCTCCTTGAAGATGCGCTCCCTTTGCTTGTACGAAGCCTCGGGATAGTCCCAGCTGTAGCCTATCATGTCGGTTGAGAAGGCCTGGTTATTGTTGATGTCGGTCTTGGTAGGGTTGGTCATGAGGTCCCATGCAAAGCAATCCCTCAGCTTGTCTGACCGCCAGGGGTCCGTCTCCTTCCAGCGTACGAGCAGTTCGTAACGAGTAGAGTCATAGTTCTCAGGCCTGGTGATGGGTATGCGGTTATGCGGGTCGTTGGTCATGGTGATGCGGAAGTTGTAGGCTTGTACCCGCTTGTCGCCCTGTCCCGTCTGCCCCATATCGCCTTCCATGATACCCCACAGGAGTCCGCTCTCGGGGTTGCCCTTCTCGCGGTAGGGATCTACACCGTCGGGGAACTGGTGCTTGTCCAGCATCTGCATGCCGTTGTAGGTCTCGCCATACTGGCTGTTCGGCTCACGGCCAACGGTATAACTCACCCCGGCACGTGCCATCAGATCGCCCTCGTAACTACAGTCGATAAACTCGCGAGCCTCGATGCGCAGGGGCTGGCGGTGGCGTTGCGAGGCATCCTCCAGTACTATCCCCTTCAGGCGGTTGCCCTTTTTCTTGACCTTTATCACACGTCTCTCCATCTGCACAGGCAGGTTGTCCTCGCGCAGCATCTGTTCATAGGCGGCCAGCGCAACCTTGGGCTCGAAGTCGAACACAGCGTCGGCCTTGCCATAGATAGTGCCCACCCGGCGGTAGAAGTCCATGGCAAGTCCCTGAATGATCTCCACTCTGCCTACGTCTGTCTTGCCCAGTCCGCCGGCTGTGAGCCCGCCTATCCGTCGTGAGGGCTCTATCAGGATTACGCTCTTGCCCATCCGCTTGGCGGTGAGCGCTGCTGTGATGCCACCCGATGTGGCGCCATACACGCAGATGTCGGCCTGCATCCGTCCGCCCCCATCCCAGGTGCGCACGCCGTCGGAATCAGTCTGTGCCAGTGCATGAGTGAGTGTGAGCAATGTGGCCAACAGGCAAGTGATAGTCTTGTTCATAAGGCTGTGTCTTATTAGTTTGAGTCTTGGTTTAGTTTGGACAGGATGCTCCTTGTGGCGTTCTGCCGCGTGGGAGCTTCACATTCTCCTATATATATAATGTATAGGAGAGTGCTTGGCCGATGATTACGGGCAGCAGTGTGCCCGGCATCATCGGCCAGCGTGAGGTTCAGGCCAGCATAGCCTGAGCCAGGAGTTCCAGTTGCGGGAGGTCGGCCTCCTTCATGCGGCTGCGTATGGTCACCATCGGTTCCACTATCTCGCAGTTCTTCAGCTGTTCTATCATCGCCCTCATCACACGTCCGGCAGTAGGTGCCCAGCTGCCGTTCTCCACTATGCCCAGGCGACGCTTCTGGTAATTCTTTATCTGCAGATGGTACAGGAAGTCGTGCATCACGGGGAATACTCCGGCATCGTAGCTGGATGCAGCCACCACCAGGGCGGGATAGCGGAAAGCATCCTCGATTACTTCGGCCATGTCGGAGCGGGTCAGGTCGGCCAGCACCACCTTCTTGGCACCCTTCTCGCGCAGCATATCGGCCAGTCGCTCGGCAGCCTTCTTGGTGCCGCCATGTATGCTGGCATAGGCAACCAGCACACCTTCGCTCTCGGGTTCATAGCTGCTCCAGGTACCATACAGGCTCACAGCCTGCTGCAGGGCAGCACCGCGCAGCACGGGTCCGTGCAGGGGGCAGATGGCTTGCGGGCAGGGTGAAGTGGCCTTCTTGAGCACGTTCTTCACCTGAGTGCCGTACTTGCCGCAGATGTTGAAGTAGTATCGGCGGGCTTCGCAAGCCCAGTCGTCGGTTTCGTTCTGCAGTGCGCCAAACTTGCCAAAGGCATCTGCGCTGAACAGCGTGCCGCTCTTTTCCTCATAACTCATCAGCACCTCGGGCCAGTGTACCATGGGTGCGCCTATGAAGCGCAGCGTGTGCTGGCCCAGGCAGAGCGTATCGCCCTCCTTCACTATGCGCACACGTCCGTCGGTCTTGATACCCTCGAAGAACTGTGGCAGCATCTTGGCAGCCTGTGTGCTGCACACTATCTGCATGGCGGGAAACTGCTCCATGGCCCATGCCACCAGCGATGCGTGGTCGGGTTCCATGTGATGCACCACCAGATAATCGGGCTGGCGGTCGGCGAGCGCCTGTGTGAGATGGCGCTTCCACTCCTCTGCCAAGCGTGCGTCGGCAGTGTCCAGGATAGCCACCTGGCTGTCTGCGATGAGCCAGCTGTTATAGCTCATGCCCTCGGGCACAATGTATTGGTTCTCAAAGAGGTCGATATCCAGGTCATCCACACCGATGTACCTGATGTCTGGCGAAATGTTCATTTCCATCTTTCTTCGTATTGATTTTCATGGGCAAAGTTACTCATTTTTCACTTTCGCAGCGCTCCGGCAGGTCTGTAAATGTGCTGCTTCTGTGCATTTGCCTTGCTACGTGAGCGGGTGCAGTGCACCATGCCGCTGTCCTGTATGTACTGACAGATGAGGGCAAATATGCCGCTCCTTTGTCCTATCTGTACTGCAAATTGCCCAAAAGCACTATTTCTTGCACCTCGCATGCAAGAAAAAGTGTTCGGGATGCGTGAAGTAATGTGTAAATGGGTTAACTTTGTGTTAACTTAAACCTATAATTCAATAGAGAATGAAAAAGCTTCTGACTCTTGCACTGGCCGCTATCATGTGTGCCGGCAGCGCCAAGGCTCTGGACTATGTGCCCGAACCTGGCTTCACGTTCCAAGGCTTCTTTGGAATGAACATCAGCAACTTCCGTTACACCGACTCCTCTGCGGATTGTCTCACAGACCCTAAGGCAGGATTCAACATAGGCGTGCGCGGCGAGTATATGCTGCCTTCCTGCTATGGTGTGTTCGTCAATCTGGGCGTAGGCTATACCATGAAGGGTGCCAAGCTTGATGATGTGGTAGGTCTCGAAGGCCGCGATGTGACGGTGAAGTACCGCCCCTACTACATCGAGATACCCCTGCACGTGGGTTACCGCTATAATGTGCTTGAGAATCTGGGCGTGTATGCCGACTTCGGTCCATACTTTGCCATCGGCGTGAACGGCAAGGAGAAATATGACTTCGACAGCGATGCGGTGAAGGACTATTCGCATAAGTTCTTCCGTAACAACAAGAATGAACTGGGCAACATACAGCGTTACGACTTCGGTCTGGGCTTCCGCGTAGGTGCCGAGTATGCCAATCATCACTCCCTCACATTCTCCTTCGACTGGGGACTGACCGACATGTATCGCGACAACTACCGCCGCAAACAGTTTGAGAACCTCGGTTTCGAGCTTCCCGAACTGAAGAACTTCAACGCCGGCATCACATACGGCTACCGCTTCTGAGCGGTCTGTCAGAGAAGGACAACACAAAGCAAGGGGCATCCCTGCGGTATGAAAGCCGTTGGGATGCCCCTTGTCTCGTATCACCTACCCTGATAGAGGAATAGGGATAGCGTACTGTGCGATATCAGAGAGGGTACTCTTCGAAGGCGTAGAGCTGAGTGCTCAGGTAGCGCTCACCTGTGTCGGGCAGCAGAGCCACTATGCGCTTGCCCTTGTTCTCAGGGCGCTGGGCCAGCTGGAGAGCTGCGTAGGTGGCGGCACCCGAACTGATTCCTACGATGAGTCCTTCGTAGAGCGAGAGTTCGCGACCCGTGAGGATGGCGTTGTCGTTGCTCACTTGGATTATCTCGTCGATTACCTGGCTGTCATAGGTCTGCGGGATGAAGCCGGCTCCTATACCCTGTATCTTGTGTGCGCCAGGCTGTCCGCCGCTCAGCACTGGGCTGCTCTCGGGCTCCACGGCCACTATCTTCACGTTGGGATTATGCTTCTTGAGTGCTCGGCCCACACCTGTCACGGTGCCGCCTGTGCCCACTCCAGCCACGAAGATATCCACCTTTCCGTCAGTGTCCTGCCAGATTTCCTCACCAGTGGTGCGCTCGTGCATGTCGGGATTGGCTGGGTTGACAAACTGTCCCAAGATGACTGCGCCGGGTGTCTCATCCTTGAGCCGGTTGGCCTCCTCTATGGCTCCCTTCATGCCCTTGGCGCCTGAGGTGAGCACCAGCTTGGCGCCTGCTGCACGCAGCAAGTTCTGTCGCTCGCGGCTCATAGTCTCTGGCATCACGATGATAGCTTCGTAGCCCTTCACGCGGCTTATCCATGCCAGGCCCACTCCAGTGTTTCCGCTTGTGGGTTCGATGATGACACTGCTGGGCTTCAGAATGCCCTTCTGCTCGGCATCTTCTATCATGTTGAGGGCGATGCGGTCCTTTACGCTGCCTCCAGGATTGAAGTACTCCACTTTGGCCACCACCTGTGCCTGTGCGTTCTTCTTTGCTGCCAGGCGCTGCAGGTCCAGCAGGGGCGTGCGGCCCACCAGCTCGGTCAGTTTCTCATAAATCTTTGCCATAGTAGTATGTGTTTGATGTGTTTTGTAATCATGCCAGCATCGGGAGTGCTTGTAGCTCGCTTGCAGTAGCTTTCCTTCTGAAGGACACTGCAAAGGTACGGGCATCTGCCGGGTGCTGCAATACCACGTTTGTGGTATATTGCTGTGCTCTTCGCGTGCGCGTATTATATTAAGGAGAAAACATGAGCCGCATGGGCAGTCATTGTCCACGCGGCTGTGTGTGCAGGGCAGGTTTCATGCCAGAGGCAGGGGTCAGCGCATGCTTCCGCTCTTGCCGTTGGAGCGTACCATCACGTGGTCGCGCACCATCTTGCGTGCAGCGGCTTTCTGCTCACGGGCTTTGCGTATGCTGGTCTGCGAGATGTCGGATGAGTTTTGCAGGTCATTCACATTGGCGCGTGCTTTATCCACGTCGGCCAGCGCTTTGTCCAGGTCCTGACGGGCCTTTTCAAGCTTCTGCTCGGCCTCTGTCACCTTCTTTTCGGCTGCTGCTGATTTCTGCTGCGCCTTGATGAGTGATGCCTGTGCTTTGTCCTTCTTGGACTGCAGCTTGGCGCCTTCCTTCATGGCTTTCTTCATGGCCTTGTCGGCTGCCTTGTCGCTCTTCATGGCTTTCTTGGCCACTTTCAGGTTGTTCTTCGCAGCTTTCAGGTCGGCCTGCTTTTCCTTGAGTTGGCGCTTGAGCTGGTTGGAACCGTCGGTCTTCACCCTTGCCTTGAGCGATGAAACCTCCGACTCCAGCAGTTGCACCTCGCTGGTAAACTGGCTCACCCATTCCGAGCAGCTTTTTCCGCCCCTGTCGATGGTGTAAGTGTCGCCGTAGTTTTGTGCTGCAGCACCGAGCGACATGCCCAGCATCGCGATTAAAAGAAACCTTTTCATTGTCAAATGTTTGTATGTTATGATATTTTGTCAGGCCGTTTGCCTTGTTTGTACGAATAGTTTGCCTCGGTTCACTCACACAGTATCAGGCACACCTGGTCCTGGAAGTTATGCCCGGTGCGGGTGCGTACGATGCCTTGGTTGATGATGCAGAATGAGATGAGATGCCCATTGGCCGCTGTGAGATAACCGCTCAGCGAGGAAACACCTTCCACGGTGCCCGTCTTGGCCAGCACGTTGCCTTGTGCCCTTGTGCCCGTCATGCGCTTCTTCAGAGTACCATCTACTCCCGCTATGGGCAGGCAGGGCAGCAGGTACTGGCGTATCTGCTCGTTGTGCTGTGCATGATTGAGCAGCGTGACCAGCAGTTCGGGTGTCACATAATTGTATAGTGACAGTCCGCTACCGTCGGCTATCAGATAGTCCTTAGGCTCCAGTCCCAGGCGTGTGATAAGGCTATCTACCACGGCAGCAGCCTGGTGGCGGGCTGTCTTCTTGTGGCTGCTCATGGCTGCCAGGCGGTGAAAGAGGCATTCGGCATAGATATTGTCGCTCATCTTGAGCAGAGGCTCCATCACCTGTGCAATGGGATGCTCGATGGCAAAGGCCACGATGGTCTCTCCCTCCTGCCCGCTTACCTCGGCCATCATGCTGGTGTTCAGTCGGATGCCAGCCTTGATGAGCGCTTCGGGCCAGGCTGCCAGTATGCCCTCGGCACCATCCACCATGTGGGCTGCCAGTGGGCCATAATCGTCGTCCCAGCACCATCCCCAGCCGTAGGTGGACACCTCATAGGGCGGCATGAGTTCGCATATCCTGCCCGCCACACTGTCTATCCCTGCCTGGCGAAGTGCGCTGGCCAGGCTGTCGAGGTTCTCTCGTGAGAGCATCGGATCCATATCGCCCGTGAGATAGAGGTCGCCGTTGAGCACTCCGTTGGCCAGTTGTCCGGTAGCACGCACTTCGGTGCAGAGCGACTGCGAACCGCTCATTCTGTCGAGCAGAGCGATGCAGGTGACCAGCTTCATGCACGATGCCGGCCGCATGCGGTGCTGTGGGTTGAGTGCGTAGATGGGCTGGTTGTCGGTCAGGTCGTAGATGAGGATACCCAATTGGGACGTTTCGCTGATGGCCGAATGGCACAGCGAGTCGATACGATGCTGCACATATCCCAACCACGAATGCTGGTCGGCAGGCTTCACGGCCAGGTTGTGATGCACGTTGGCAGTGTCTTCGGCATCCTCGCCAGCCTTGTCTGCTTCAGCCCCATTGCCTGCTGCCAGAGCGCTGTCGGTAGTCTGTGTGGCAGGCTGCAGAGGGGTTGTCTGCACGGCATAACGCTTTGTGCCGCATGCCGTAAGGCACAAGAGCAGTGCTGCCAGCATAGCCAGCCTGCTCCATCTGTTATATGTTGTCATCCTTTCGCTTCTCTTGGTTTAATCTGTCACAAAGTTAAAGAAAAAATGGATAACGGCTCTCTTTGTGCGGGAATTTCAGTATTTTTGCGCTGATAAACGGTTATAAACCCAAAAGCAACATGATACGCAAATTTGATTTCCTTATTATAGGAAGTGGCGTGGCGGGCATGAGTTACGCCCTGAAAGTAGCAGATGCAGGCAAGGGAAAGGTTGCGCTGGTGTGCAAGACCACACTGGAGGAAGCCAATACCGCAAAGGCACAGGGAGGTATTGCCTCTGTGACCAACCTGCTGGTGGACAACTTTGAGAAGCACATAGAGGACACCATGATAGCCGGTGACTTTATCAGCGACCCCGCAGCAGTGGAGCAGGTGGTGCGCAATGCTCCTGCCGGCATCCGCGACCTCGTCAAGTGGGGTGTCAACTTCGATAAGAAAGAGGACGGGGAGTTTGATTTGCACCGTGAGGGAGGCCACTCTGAGTTCCGTATCCTGCACCATGCCGATGATACAGGAGCCGAGATACAGCGCGGACTCATGGAGGCAGTGCGCCGTCATCCCAACATTGAGATACTCGAGAATCACTTTGCCGTGGAGATCATCACCCAGCATCATCTGGGCATACGCGTCACTCGCCGCACTCCCGATATAGAGTGCTATGGTGCCTACGTGCTCAATCCCGATACAGGCAAGGTGGATACCTATCTGAGCCGCATCACGCTGGTAGCCACCGGCGGAACGGGTGCCATATATGCAGCAACCTCAAATCCCAATATTGCCACCGGCGATGGAATTGCCATGGTATATCGTGCCAAGGGTAAGGTGAAGGATATGGAGTTCGTACAGTTCCACCCCACCGTGCTCTTCAATCCCAAGGAAACTCATCCTGCCTACCTCATTACAGAGGCTATGCGCGGTTATGGAGGCATCCTGCGACTGCCTGACGGCGAGGAGTTCATGCAGAAGTATGACGAGCGCGGCAGCCTGGCACCACGTGATATAGTGGCTCGCGCCATCGACCGTGAGATGAAGATTCATGGCTTGGACCACGTTTGCCTGGACGTCACGCACAAGAATCCCGAGGAGACCAAGCACCATTTCCCCAACATCTACGCCAAGTGCCTGTCTATCGGAATAGACATCACCAAGGAGTTCATTCCCGTAGCTCCCAGCGCACACTACATGTGCGGAGGCATCAAGGTGGATTTGGACGGCCAGAGCAGCATACATCGTCTGTATGCGGTGGGCGAATGCTCGTGCACCGGACTGCATGGAGGCAACCGCCTGGCCAGCAATTCTCTCATCGAGGCAGTGGTTTATGCCGATGCTGCAGCACGTCACTCGCTGGAGGTCATCGACAAGTATGACTTCAACGAGCGTGTTCCGGAATGGAACGATGAAGGCACCATGAGCAATGAGGAGAAGGTGCTCATAGCCCAGGACGTGAAAGAGGTGAACCAGATAATGAGCACCTATGTGGGCATCGTGCGCAGTGACCTGCGTCTGCACCGGGCCTGGGAGCGTCTGGACCTGCTCTACGAGGAGACCGAACACCTGTTCAAGCGTGTGAAGCCTACCCGTGACATCTGTGAGTTGAGAAATATGATCAATGTGGGCTACCTCATCACCCGCCAGGCGCTGGAGCGCAAGGAGAGCCGTGGACTGCATTACACCATCGATTATCCCAGGCACGCTCTGGACAAGAAATAAATACCTTAAAGCATGACAGCATGGTGCTACAGGCCGGTGAGCCTGTGGCCGATTGCTGCGTGCTACTATATAATAATGAAGAAAAGCATCTTCGGCATACTTATCATGATGGAGAGCCTGCTGCTGGCTCTCAGTGCAGTCGTGTCGGCATTCTACCGCGAGGGCCAATGGCAGATATATCTGATGACCGCTGCAGCGGTGTTCGTCATCGGACTGGGCTGCAAGGTGGCGGGCGAGCACGAGAAAGAGAAGCGCCTCACACGCGCCGACAGTTTCCTGGTAGTCACACTCTCATGGGTGGTGTTCTCCGTCATAGGTGCCATTCCTTATATGTTCATAGCGGGAATGGACGTGCATGCTGCTTTCTTCGAAGCAATGAGCGGCTTCACCACCACGGGTGCCACTTGCATTTCCGATGTGGATGCCATGCCCAAGGGGCTGCTCTTCTGGCGCAGTCTGACCCACTGGATAGGCGGACTGGGCATAGTGGTCTTCTCCTTCGCCCTTATTCCGTCCTACGACATGAGGAGCAGCAACGTCTTTTCTGCCGAGGTGACAGGCTTGGGGGTAGATAAGTTGCGGCCCAAGATAGGCGATACGGCCAGGCGTCTGCTGCTCATTTACCTGTTCCTCACAGCCGTGTGTGCGCTGTGTTACTGGCTGGGTCCCATGGACACCTACGACTCTGTGTGCCATGCTATGAGTACTATTGCCACGGGCGGATTCAGCACTCATACGGCCAGCATAGGCTATTTCCACAGCGCTTATATAGAATATGTGTGCTGTTTCTTCATGATTCTAAGTGGCGTGAACTTCAGTCTGTTCTACTATGCCAGTATCGGTCGTCCTGCCACGCTGTGGTGTAACGAGGAGACCAAGACGTTCTTCGGCATTGTGGGCTTCTCGGTGCTGCTTTTCACCGTGCTCTTTATGTTTGCCGCATCAGACGGCTGTCCGTCGGAACTCTTGCCGCATGGATTGGAGGAGACGTTCCGCTCGTCGCTCTTCCATGTGTCATCCATCATGAGCAGCACAGGCTTTGCCGCCCAGAAGTTCGACTATGTCAGCTGGGGGGCTGCCTTCTGGGGACCCACAGTGACCATTATGGCCATAGGAGCCTGTGCTGGCAGCACGGCCGGAGGAATCAAGGTGCTGAGGATTCTCATCTCAATGAAAACCCTTTTCAACGAGCTGGTGTTGCAGCTTCATCCGCGTGCTGTGCTCAGTGTGAGAGTCAACGGGCACGCTGTGAGCGAGGAGAATGTGCGCCGCACGCTCACCTTCGTCTTCGTCTATCTGCTTCTCGTTGCCCTGGGAGCCGCCTGTCACGGACTGATGGGAGCCGATGTGGATACCTGCATAGGTGCCAGCATCTGCACTCTGAGCAATGTGGGACCAGGCACGGGCACCGTTGGACCGGCCTGCAATTTCGCCTCCATCCTGCCTGCCGGCAAGTGGCTTATGAGTTTCTATATGCTTGTGGGACGTCTGGAAATCTTCACCGTCCTCTTCCTCTTCATGCCACATTACTGGAAGGAGAGGAGATAAGCCCTTTTCACTCCCTTTTAGCGCTTTTTTGTAACGAGGTCGTCACCGAAAAGCCATAAAATCGCATTATTCGTCGAAATATGATGCGGGAAGTTCTTTTTTTTGCTTCTCGAATGCTTGTTGAATGTTCAAATCTCTTAACTTTGCGTATAGAGCAAGCAGAAGTGTTGCTTGAAAAGTCTCTGTTAATCATATAAAACCAAACAACATGAAGAGGTACTTTACGCGATGGATGCTCTCCGCTGCCCTGTTGACAGCGTTGGGTGGACCTTTGATGGCGCGAGAGGTCACCAAACCAGTGGCCGACCTGTTGGATGTCAAATTCAATGCCGACGGAACAGCAGAGGATGTTTCGCCCATGAAGAACACAGTGGAAACCGTGGGAACTGCATTCAGCACCTATTACAACGACGCCTTCGGCTTCGTAGTGGCTAACTTCACCAACAACTGGGGGCAGAACAACTCCAGCGGTTACCGCATCAACTATGAGCAGAATGAGAAGTTCAAGAGCAAACTTGCCGATGGTCATTCGCTCGAGATGGTGGTTATGGCCGACTATTCTGAGGTGAAAGACGTCGAAATCAAGCCCTTCTCAAGCATGGAGGCAGGCGGTACGGGATTCCTGATAACGGGGAGCAACCGAGGAAACGTAATGACGTTCCTGCCCAACGCAAGCGCTGACGGCAACAGCAAATGGAACTGGTGTACCAGCGGCATCTCGCCCGAGAAGAAGGTTTATTATCATTTCGTGGGTGTGTGGAACCAGGAGGAAGGCAAAGCCTACATCTATTGCAATGGCAAGTTGATGAACAGCATCAATACCGACAAGCAGTTCCGCTTTGCCAATGACGGCAGCAAGTGGTTCTGTATAGGCGGCGACCCTGGCGGTTCCAACATACAGGCCGGCTGGCGCGGAGACGTTGCCGTGGCTCGTGTATATGGCGATCCTCTCACAGGCGAGCAGGCTGAAGCCCTCTGGCAGGACGTCAAGGGTGGTGTGGATGCTGCCAATGTGCTGGTCATCAAGCAGTCTCTCGATGATGCACGCACTTATATAGGTGCCGAAGATTTCATCGCTTACTCTGCCTACTTGGAGGCATATACAGCCCAGCTGGACAAGATGGATGCTCTGGTGAACGCCGGTGATGCCGAGGCTCTGGCAGCCGAGAAGGTCACTCTGGCCACTCTGCGCCTGTCACTGGACTCCAGTGTGGTAGCCTACAAGGCTTACCGCGATGAGGTGAACAACACCCTGGCTTATCTGGACGAGAATACTGATTTTGAGGGTGAAGCACGCGCACTGCTCGAGGATTACCTGCAGAGCGACGAGGCTCCAGGCGAAACCTATGCCAACGGAGGTGCCCTCTATATCATGGATGTCAGGCAGCTCGACGTGGAACAGATAAAAGCCGAGACACAGGCAGTGAAGGAAATGCTCAAGCGTGCCATTGAGACTGGCGTGAAGTCGGGTGTTGAAATCACCAACCTGTTTACCAACACCGACTTCTCCGACGGGCTCAACGGCTGGCAGGGACTTCCCATGAACGGCACCATAAAGAGCAGCACCACAGGATTTACCGCTGCTGAATGCTATGCCAAGAACTGCAACACGTACCAGACACTGGAGCATCGCAACAACGGTGTGTATGTCATGAAGGTCAACGGAGCCTACCGCCCCTATAATGACTACTACAGCACCTATTATGCTGCACAGGTCTATCTCAATGGCACCCGCCTCTATCTCCCCACGGTGTATGAAACCTACATCCCTGTGGCAGAGGCTGTGGATGGCCAGAACTGCTATATCACCAGGACCACCGAGGGCGATGGAGCCACTGACAAGGAGATATACAGCGAGCGAGGATCGGGTACCGACCTGGTGGGATATGCCATGCACGGACGCACCAGCATAGCCAACGCAGCCGCTGCAGGCCGTGCGCTCAACTATCTGGTGACGGTGGTGACCGACAGCACACTCACTCTGGGCGTGGAGAATGCCAATACCGTACCCGGCACCGACTGGGTGGGAATCTCCAACATACACGTTATCTATTATGAGACACTGCATGATGCCGAGGCATATATCGACAGCACCCTGCAGTGCATGGCAGCCCGCGCACAGGGTATCATCGAGTTTGAGCCCAGCACAGGAAGCGACTACGCACAGCATCCCGGTTGTCCTAATGTGCTCAAGGAGCAGCTTCAGCAGGCCATAGCAGCCATACCTGCGTGCACATCTGCCGAGGATAAGTATGCACTGGTAGAGACCTTCAGCAGCCTCTTCCAGCAGGTGCTCGAGGCCCGCAAGGCTTATGTGAGCATGGTAGATGAGGCAATGTTCATCTATGACATACTGCAGAAACTGGATGCCGACAAGATAATCACCGAAGCAGAGTATAACAATGGCATGGATAAGCATGATGCTGTGATCGACGCTTTCGAGAAGGGCACTTACACCACAGAGCAGGCTCGTGAGGTGGCCATACTCAAGGAGACGGGCTTCTATCCCCCGCTCGTGGATGGTGTGTATCAGATATCTACCAACGCACAGCTGATTTACTTTGCAGGCAAAGCACCCAATGGAGTGGTGGGCAAGCTGGTGGCTGATATCCCCAACTTCACTGCCGCGCAGATGCTCGACCACCTGGATGGCATCCTGGACGGTGATGGACACAAGATCACACTCAACATGAACTGCACCGATAATGGTGCGGCCCTCATGCGCAAGCTGCAGAAGAATGCCGAGGTACGCAACCTCGTCATCGACGGCACCATCACTACATCAGCCAAGTTTGCCGCTGCTGTGACCGTAGATAGCTACGAAAACAGCCGCATCAGCAATGTGACCAGTAGCATCAATGTGAATTCCACTATCATGGGTGACGGCACCCATGGCGGACTGATAGCTGTGGTAAACGGCTACACACTCATCAACAACTGTCTGTTCAACGGCACCATGACCGGCAGCAGCACAGACTGCAGCGGTGGTCTGGTAGGCTGGCATTCGTCGGCATCACGCATCACCAACTGCCTGCAGCTGGGTGACATGCAGTTGGGAGCCAACGGCAGCCACACCATGGGCCGCAATCCTGTGAACATGTCGGTGCGTAACAGCTTCTTCAAGACAGCCTTTGGCGACATTGCCGGCACACAGGTTACCGACGAGCAACTGGCCAGCGGAGAAATCTGTTACCTGCTCAACGAGGGCAACACCGACAATCCTCATTGGTATCAGAACATTGGCTTCGACCCCTATCCCGTGCTCGACCCCACACACAAGGTGGTAGGCCAGAAGAAGGACGGCGGCTACACCAACGACGAGAGCCTCTTCTACCACGAGACAGATGTGCCTGAGACCGATCCCGTAGCCGATATCCTCGATATCGTATTCAATGAAGACGGCACTGCTACCGATGTGTCTCCCTTGCAGAATACCGTTGAGGTGCGCGGCGTGCCCACTGTATCCTACAACGAAACCTTGAAGCGTAATGTGGCTCACTTCGACAACCCCCTCGGAGGAGCAGGCACCCACGCCTATGGCATCGACTATTCTACCAACAGAGAGGTGATGAACACCATTGCTCTGGGGCACACCATGGAGGCTGTTGTCATGCTTCAGTACGAGGGTGAGATACCCAACGTGGAGATGAAACCCTTCTCAAGCATGGAGGGAGGCGGCACTGGCTTCCTCATCTCTACCAAGAGCGGCGCCCGCCAGAACGAGTTCACCTTCCTGCCCAACGTAAGTACCACAGGCGGCAGCACATGGCGCTGGACCACCAGCGGAGTGGTGCCCGAGGCCGGCAAGTTCTATCACATCATAGGTGTATATGACCAACTCAACTGCAAGGCCCGCGTCTATGTGGATGGCAAGCTCTGCAATGAGTTGGATGCTCCAGGTATCTTCCGCTTTGCCAACGATGGTTGCAAGTGGTTCTGCATTGGTGGCGACCCCGCTGGCAACAACTCTATCGGCAACTCATGGCGTGGTGATGTGGCTCTGGCACGTGTATATGGCAAGGCTCTCACCGATAAGGAAGTGCAGAAGCTGGTGAAGAAATTCAACGGAGCAACGGCCATCGAGCAGGTTGCCAGCCAGGAGACCAAGGCTCCCACAGGCATCTACACCATCAACGGAATCCGCGTGCAGAAGACCACCAAGGGTCTCTACATCATCAATGGAAAGAAGATGATGGTGAAGTGAGAGCAGAGGGAAAGAAGCCGCACAGGCTTCTCTCCCTCTGCCGAATGAGCAATCATCTCGGCTGAAAGCCAAGATGATGGTGAAGTGAGAGCAGAAGGGGAGAAATCCTCAGGCTTCTTCCTTCTTTGCCGAGCGAGCAATCATCTCGGCCGCAGGCCAAGGTGATGGTGAAGTAAGAGCAATCTGTTCGCTTGTAAAGCCAAGGTGATATTTCATACAACAAGGTTCTCGTCAGAAGCGAGATAAAGTCCAGGAAGCCCCGCACGGCATTGTTCGTGCGGGGCTTCTCTGTTGCAGCCAGGCACAAAGCGCAGGAGACAACAAACCATATCCCTCAGCATTGTGCTATCCAAACCAATATGATGTGACGAAGAAGCCTGCTAAAAGTCTTCAACATGCCTACTGAAATCTCCGTTCACAAGTTTTGAACGCACATTCACAAGTTTTGAACGGCCATTCACAACCTTTGAACGGCCGTTCAAAACTTGTGAACGGAGATTTCAGCACGCAGCGAGGGTCTTTTCAGCACATGGTAGATGAATCTGCTCCACGCTTAGGAAGACGTTTCATCCTTATGGGGCGATAATCCAAGCATCGTGCAAGACCAAAGGAAGGACTGTCTGAAGGCTTTCCTATGGTGTTCAGACGCACTCAGCATGGTTGCTTGTGAGAATTTTGATACAGGTAGCATTTATGGATGTCAGGATTTTGGTTTCATTCATTCCTGCCTGACTATAGCAGAACTCTATAGTGAATGCTGGCAGTCAATGCTATAGAACCACTGCTCCAATATCCCCAGAGTTCCATTTCGCCCTTTCTCCTCCTCTCTCCCACCCTCCCTCTCCGCCCATTCATTTCCCCTTCCCAAAACCGTAAATTACACTGATAAGTGCAGAAAAATGTGCTGTTGATACACTTTTCCGCACTTAACAGTGTGTTTTTGCCTTTTTACTCCTATCATGTTGGTGTTTTCCATAGAGGTTCGCATCTTCTTTCCTGGTTTCCCTCATGACGCTTCCTTTTAGAAGTAGTTTTGGTGTAAAACAGCCGCAAGTCTTCTTCCTATACTCATCTTCTGCCTTGTTTTATGTTGAAGAACATACTCCGTAGGTTCACGAAGGTTCTTTTTGCAGATATTTACGCTTTTGCTTGCCTTGGGGGAGCAAATTCGTTAACTTTGTGTAACACATTTAGAAGTTGTGCCCGACACGGATATAGGGCAGGCGAATATGACTTTTTCACAATCTGTAGAGACCTGTTTTTCTAAGTATGCGACGTTCTCTGGTCGTGCAAGCCGCTCTGAGTATTGGTGGTTTTGCCTTGCTCTTTTCATCTTTTACTTTCTGGCAGCCTTGATAGATGGCGCTCTGGGAACAAGTGTAGTCAGCATTATTGTATGGGTGGCGCTCTTCCTTCCTTCTTATGCTGTGGCTGTGAGACGGATGCATGACACCAACCATAGCGGATGGTGGGTATTGGTTCCTATTGTCAATATCATCTTCGCGCTCATCAGCGGGGATGAGGGTTGGAATGATTGTGGCAGCAAGCCCGAGTGAGGAGTTCTGCTCCTGTCGAGCAAACCCATTGAGGAAGATATTTTGTTCAACTAAAAACTCAGTCTTATGAAATACTGTAGTAAATGCGGAGCACCCAACGGAGATGATTCTCAGTTCTGCTGCAAGTGTGGTGCCTCGCTGGTCTCTGGCTATGACAATGGTCAGCCCCAGTATCAGACACGTTATCAACATCAGTCCACCTCCTCTACTATGGGATTTGGCGATGCTGTGAGAGTGTGTATGCAAGAGAAGTATGCTTCATTCAGCGGCAGGGCAACAAGGGCGGAGTACTGGTACTTCTTTCTGTTTATGGTTCTTGTTCTCTTTTGCGGGGCATTGGCTGGCTTATTCTTGGGTTTTGCCTTGTCTGGAGGAGACGAGGATGTTGCTCTGGGTATTTTCCTTGTTGTCTATGGGCTTTGGGCTTTGGGCTTTGCCTGTCCAGGTATATCTGTGTTTGTAAGGAGACTGCATGACACAGGCCGCAGCGGATGGTGGTACTGGTTAGGCTTTATCCCTTATATTGGTGGTATTGTGCTTTTCATTTTCGCTCTCATGCCAAGTGAGGAGATAGACAATGAGTATGGTCCTTATGTGTGCTATTAGTGGCAGTTCACTGAGTACAGAGGAGAATTGAGACGGGGTGAAAGCCCTGAGACAATATAAGGCGTGGCACCACCAAGTGCCACGCCTTTTGTGTCTTATCCAGTTCCGTTAGGCAGGAATAGCGGTTCTGTTGCCTATGGAGGTTGGCTTCACAGCCCTGGGGATGCTGCTTATGGCTTGCGGAACTTGATGGTGCGGCGGGAACCCAGCACATTCCACGATACGATGTAGATGCCTGAGGGCTGGGCAGATAGGCTGATGGGTGTGTGTGCATTGCCTGTTCCTATCAGGCGGCCATTGACATCGTGGACGCTGAGGAGGCAGTCGGCAGAGGCAAGGGAGGATGCTGTGCGAAGACGGACAGACTGCGAAGTGCGGTCGAAGACGACGCTGTAAGAGGGGTCGGAGTCTTCCCAGGCGGATGCGATATCGCTTGGCAACTCGCCACGAAGGATGTACCATTGGCGGGTGGGCTTGCTTGCGTTCTTGTCGTCACTGGTCCAACTGATGATGGGATTGCCGTTGTCGGGCTTCCCTCCAGAGTTGTTCCAGGCCAGTCCAGTGGCTTTGTTCACTATGGCGTAATGCTCTGCGGCAGGCTGGAATTCCCATAGCTGGCGGTCGTCATCGGGGGTGGCTTCGGCCAGTTGCAGCCTTGCTCCTGTGCTGTAAGATGTGCCGTTGTGCTTTGCCATATCGGTGATGGCGAGGTTGGAGCCTTGCAGCGTGATGCGGTAATAGTTGCCTGTGACGGGAGTCAGTTGCCACAGTTGTGTGGTGATGCGTTCCTCGTCGGGTGCCCAGGTACACAGCGTGCTGCTCACGGAGCTGCTGATGTCGGCAGCATAGCCCGTTCCTGCATTATAGATATAGTAGAGGCCGTCGCTCTCCACGCCCATTGGGTTGGCGGGTGCAGGTGGTGGCGGGGTGAGTCCATCTGGGTTGGGAAGGGTGCTGGAGAGGTATTCGGCATGCTCCTGAAGGAACTTCTTCAGGTAATCCACTCCCTCTTGATAGGTGCTGAAGAGTACCAGTTCGTCATACACACGACTGTCGATGGGCCATTTCTCGAAGTTGCGCTCCTGGCTCTGCCCTATCACTTGCGCCATGCTATCTACGTAGGCCAGTGTCTTCTCCACTATCCCGTTCTGGCAGACAGCCTTGTGCCAGGCTCTGCCAGTCAGCTGGCGGAACCATTCATCGGCATACATCCTCTGCACGTATTCCTTCATCTTGCCCGATGAATATCCCTCGTGGAGCATCAGCTTGTCGGTCATTTCCATGCGCAGGCGGTAACAGTTGTTGAAGGCAATGTCGTAGTCCCACATCGGTCCCCAGTAGAGATGGTTGTCTCCACGCTCCTTGTAGGCATAGGTGCTGTAGTATCCGTCGGGGTTGGCCGTGTATTCATTGGCCACAAACCACGATGCCAGGGTGTTGCTATCCACCACCGCACGGTATCCCAGCGCGGAGTCCTGGTAGTGGCTGGAGTACAGGCGGTCCTCGAAGTCGTTGATGAATGAGCGGAGATACTCCTTTTGCTCGCCCGTGATGACATCGTCGTCGGGCGACTTGATAGCCACAGCCTGCCCTCTGTTGCTGTGGAAGTAGGACTTCTCACCGTCGAGCGTGCCCGCAAACTCAAAGAAGTATCCGCCCGAGATGTCGGCTCCCTCCAGCGGCACATCCTTCTGCTCGGCTATCTCCACCCGCTTCCTGTGCACCTGCATCTGGTCACTTATCTGATAGTTGCCCAGGTACTCGCCGTTGAGCACCACGTCGGCAAACTCGGCCGACGGCACAAAGGGCTGCCCCAATTGCTTGCCTATGAAGGAAGCCACCGCATTGCGCAGCAGGGTCTTGTCGCTATGGTTGGCCAGCAGAGTCCAGCTCTTGGCATTGGCATGCTCCTTGCCCAGGAACCTCTCCTTGCGATTGAACTTCAGGCGATAAGGCTTCTTGGGCAATCCCCATGTGCTGTTGCCCCTGCCTCTTACCCTTAGCGAGTCGTAGGCAGCCACCGAGTCGCCGTCGAGACGCCACATGCGTGCCAGCTTGTATTCCCTTTTGCTTGTGATGTCAGTTCCGTCATAGGTGTTGATGAAGAGGGTGGGCAGGTTGGTAAGCTGCGTCATGTAGGAAGGCAGAAGCCCGTTGCTCACGCGCTCCATCTCCCTGGCAAGCGCCTCTTTGGCTTCAAGCAATGTCCTCAGATGCTCCTCGCTGATGTCTTCGTCCTGCAAAGCCTGGCCGTTGCGCAGTTGTGTGAGCAGTTCCGATATCTCCTTCCCCAGTATCCCCATCATGCTCTCCCCCAACACTTCCACGCTCAGGAGTCTTATTTCAGCAAAGTGTGCAAAGGCTCCTCCCTCGCTGTTCTGCAGGAAGGTGAAGCGCAGATGGGTGCAGCTATCCGCCTTCAATGACACAGGAGTCGTGGTCACTTCGGCCCCTGAGTAGGCATTGGGCAGCGAGATATTGCCCAGCGAAGTCCATTCCTGCCCGTCGCGGCTGGCATAGCAGCCCATTAGCGTGATGTGGTTGGCAGGCGTATCACGCCGCCTCACGTAGAGTGCGATGTGTCCCGAGAGCGGTTCGTTCAGGTCCATTTGCAGATAATGCGTCTCCAGCACCTGGTTGTGCCAGTCGCTGTGCCAGAATGTGTTGGGGTCTCCATCCAGCAAGTATTCCAGATGCTTGCCCTCCAGATAGTCGGAGGCATTGCTGCTCAGGTTGTCGGCCTTGAGGCTCACTTCCCTGCTCCTGTACCCTACTGCCTGGTCGTAAAGTTCCTGTGCTTCAGCCCACAGGCTGCGGTATTGCTGTGCCAATGTCTGTCCCCAGGCATCCGCAAAGCAGAATGCCGAGCACATCAGCAGGGTTATCAGTCTTGTGTATGCAATATTAGTTTTCCTTTTCATCTTTAGGCACAAATTAGTTAATATGCTACAAATGTACGCAATAATGCTGAGATTTGGCCCTTGGAATGCATTTTTCTGCCTCTGGCGGCGGTTTTTGTTGCCGTCTGCGCTCTTCTGCCCCTTCCGGGCCTTGCTTCTCCACATTCTTGCCCACAACACTCCCCCACCTCACCGAAAAGCCTTACCTTTGCGAAAAATAACAAAAGAAACAGACTTAGAATATGAAAGCAGGTATAGTGGGACTGCCCAACGTGGGCAAATCTACCCTTTTCAACTGCCTGTCCAGTGCCAAGGCACAGGCGGCCAACTTCCCTTTTTGCACCATCGATGCCCAGTTGGGACAGGTGTCGGTGCCCGATGAGCGACTCACCAAGCTGGCTGAGCTGGTTCATCCAGGCCGCATCGTGCCCGCCGTATGCGATATAGTGGATATTGCGGGACTCGTTAAGGGTGCCAGCAAAGGCGAAGGCCTGGGCAACCAGTTCCTGGCAAACATACGCGAGTGCGACGCTATCATACATGTGCTGCGCTGCTTCGACAACGGCAACATCGTGCATGTGGATGGAAGTGTGAACCCTGTGCGCGACAAGGAAATCATTGACACCGAGCTTCAATTGAAGGACCTGGAGACGGTGGAGAGCCGTATGAAGCGCGTAGAAAAGGCTGCCCGTGTGGGAGGAGACAAGCTGGCACGCATCGAGCTCGACGTTCTGGAGGCTTATCACGAGGCTTTGCTCAAGGGTGAAAGCGCCCGCACCGTGTCGTTTGACACAGAGGATGAGAAAGCAGCCGCTAAAGGAATGTTCCTGCTTACGGCTAAGCCAGTCCTGTATGTGTGCAATGTGGACGATGCCAGCGCCTCTACAGGCAATGCCTATACCGAAGCTGTGGCCAAGGCAATAGAGGGCGAGGATGCTGAGATGCTTATCATCAGCGCCCAGACCGAGGCTGACATTGCCGAGCTGGAGAGTTACGAGGAGAAACAGATGTTCCTCGAAGACATGGGCTTGGCGGAGAGTGGCTGCAACCGCCTTATTAAAGCCATCTATCATCTGCTCACCCTGCAGACTTTCATCACAGCGGGTGAGATGGAGGTGAAGGCTTGGACGTTCCGCCGAGGCTGGAAGGCTCCCCAGTGTGCCGGCGTGATACACACCGACTTCGAGAAAGGATTCATCCGCGCAGAGGTTATCAAGTATGATGACTATATCCATTATGGCTCCGAGGCAGCCGTACGCGAGGCAGGCAAGATGGGCGTGGAAGGCAAGGACTATGTGGTTCAGGACGGCGATATAATGCACTTCAGATTCAACGTATGACCGAACTCTTCATCCATTGGGACCCCTCCACCACAGCCTTTGAGCTGGGTCCTCTGGCCGTGCGGTGGTATTCGCTCTGCTGGTGTGTGGGCTTGGTGAGCGTATATTTGCTCATGCATCGCCTGTTCCGGCAGCAGAAGTTGAGCGACGAACAGTTTGACCCCATGTTCATCTACTGCTTCCTGGGCATTCTGATAGGCGCTCGCTTGGGCCACTGTCTGTTCTATGAGCCCGAGTACTTCCTGCATCACATCACCGAGATGCTGCTTCCCGTACGCGAGACACCTAATCCCGAGTTGTGGAGCAGTGCCCTCCAGTGGCTTCCCACCGGCAATCCCAACACCCATTGGGCTTTTACCGGCTACGAGGGATTGGCTAGTCATGGCGGTACGCTTGGCCTTATGATAGCCCTGGTGCTGTATTCCAGGAGTCAGAAAATCAATATCATGCGGGTGCTGGACAATGTTGCCATCGTCACCCCGATATGTGCCTGTGCCATCCGCATGGGCAATCTGATGAACTCCGAAATCATTGGCCGCGTGACCGATGTTCCCTGGGCGTTCATCTTCGAGCGTGTGGACATGCAGCCCCGCCATCCCGGCCAGCTCTACGAGGCGCTGTGCTATGCCTGCTTCTTCTTCATTGGCTGGTGGTTCTATAAGCACAAGCCTGAGCGGGTAGGCACGGGATTCTTCTTCGGTCTGTGCCTTGTGCTCATCTTCACAAGCCGCATACTCATCGAATACACCAAGGAGAATCAGGTGGGCTTCGAGGATGCCATGCTCTTCAATATGGGCCAACTGCTCAGCGTTCCCTTCGTCCTGCTTGGACTTTACTGCATGATGGGAGGAAGGTTATGCCGAAAACTTGGAGAAAAATAACCGTTCTGGCAGTCCTCATGCTGCTTTGCTTCACCTCAGCGTGCCAGTCACACCGAGAGCAGAAGCAGGGTGGGGTGGTGCTGGCTATGACGATGCCCGGTCGCTGCGTGACAAGTGCCGTTTCGCCTGCAAGCATCTTCTGCGCGGCATGATGTACTGGGACTATCACGGCGATGACAGCCTCGGTACGTTGCAGAGAAGCGTGTGGAAGGCCGTACATTGACCCTAAAACGCCGCGGAATCGCCCTGTAAGCCCGCCAGGAGCGCTTTCCGATGACAGATACCTCTGCTTTGGAAACAAGCCGTCAGAACGCTTGTGTGAGTAATCTGGCGCAGATGCAGGCTTGACCAGGCGGGTATGGGTTCTTGTACCAGGCCTGTCCTTCATCCCGTCTTCCACATTTCTGATAAGAATATGGCCGGCTCTGTGAGGGTGCGGAAAGGGTAGAGTGGAGCCCCGGAGCGCATGGCGGCAAATCATGAGCCAGATTAAGGCAAAAGACGTAGTGCGGTGCATCCCTCTTTGCAGCGCGCTGCGATGGCCGATGCAGTGCATTGCATAAGCCGTCGCAGCGCGCTGCGTTTTTGGGGGGAAAAGTGTGGGGTGAATGGCTTGGGGTGCAGGGGCTGCAGAACACCACGCATGGTAAAACAGAAGACCGCAGTGTTTCTGATGATGCACTGCGGTCTTTTGTTCCACGGAGTCAGCCCCGTGCCTTGCGCCAGTCCGATTCCGGAACCCATAAAGTTCGTTCGCGGCTATTTCCCACCCACCAGCTTCTTGATGTCATTGAGCCTGTTGAGAGCCTCGATAGGCGTCAGGTTGTTGATGTCAGTATTGAGAATCTCGTCACGTATCTGGCTCAGGACGGGGTCGTCAAGCTGGAAGATGCTCATCTGCATGCCGCTGGCAGCCTCGGAGTGGGCTGCTATGCCCTTGCCCAGACCCTCGTGGTCCATGGTCTGCTCCAGCTGGTGCAGCACCTCGTCGGCGCGTTCCACGATGCCCGCAGGCATTCCCGCCAGCCGTGCCACGTGGATGCCGAAGCTGTGGGCACTGCCTCCCGGCTCCAGGCGGCGCAGGAAGATGACCTTGCCATCCATCTCCCTCACGCTCACGTTGAAGTTCTTGATGCGTGCAAACTTGGCTTCCATCTCGTTCAGTTCGTGGTAGTGTGTGGCAAAGAGCGTGCGGGGGTGCCCCACGCGGTTCTCATGGATATACTCCACAATGGCCCACGCGATGCTTATGCCGTCGTAGGTGCTGGTGCCGCGCCCCAGTTCGTCGAAGAGCACAAGCGAGCGCTGTGACAGGTTGTTCATTATGTTGGCGGCCTCGCTCATCTCTACCATGAAGGTACTCTCGCCTATGGAGATGTTGTCGCTTGCCCCTACGCGGGTGAATATCTTATCTACATATCCTATGCGCGCGCTCTCGGCCGGCACGAAGCAGCCCATCTGTGCCATCAGCGTGATAAGTGCCGTCTGGCGGAGCAGTGCACTCTTACCTGCCATGTTGGGGCCTGTGATGATGATGATCTGCTGCTTGTCGGTGTCGAGATACACGTCGTTGGCCACGTAGCGCTCGCCCAGAGGCAGCTGTTTCTCGATGACCGGGTGGCGTCCCTGGCGTATGTCTATCACCTCCGACTCGTCCACCACGGGGCGCACATAGCGGTTCTCCTGGGCGCAGAGTGCAAAGGAGAGCAGGCAGTCGAGTTGTGCCACCAGCGAAGCATCGGTCTGTATGGCCCCCACGTATTGTGCCAGGTCGGCCACCAGAGCGGCAAAGAGGCGTGTCTCCAGTGCCAGGATGCGGTCCTGTGCACCCGTTATCTTCTCCTCGTATTCCTTGAGCTCCTGGGTGATGTAGCGCTCTGCCTGGGTGAGCGTCTGCTTTCTGATCCATTCCTGGGGCACCATGTCCTTGTAGGTGTTGCGCACCTCCAGATAATAGCCAAAGACGTTGTTGTAGCCTATCTTCAGGCTCTGTATGCCTGTGGCCTCCGCTTCGCGCTGCTGGATATGCAGCAGATACTCCTTGCCATTGAAGGCTATCTGGCGCAGGTCGTCCAGTTCCTGGTTCACTCCAGGCTTTATCACCCCTCCGCGGTTGACCATGAGTGGCGCGTCGGGGCTCACCTCGTTCTGTATCCTGTCGCGTATGGCGGCACACAGGTCCAGCTTGTCGCCTATCTGGCGAAGTGTCTCGTCGTCGGCTGCCATGCACTCCTGCTTGACGCACACCAGAGCCTGCAGGGCGGTGGACAGCTGTATGACGTCGCGCGGAGACACTCGTCCCGTGCTCACACGGCCTATGATGCGCTCCAGGTCGCCCATGCGCTGCAGCTGGCTCTCCACCTGCTCGCGCAGGGCAGGGTAGCGGAAGAAGCAATCCACCACGTCGAGTCGGCGGTTTATCTGCTTCACGTCCTTGAGCGGGAACAGCATCCAGCGGCGCAGCATGCGTGCTCCCATGGGTGTCACGGTGCGGCCTATGATGTCGAGCAGCGAGATGCCGTCCTCGTTCATCGACCCCACCAGCTCCAGATTACGCACGGTGAACTTGTCGAGTCGCACGTAACGGTCTTCCTCGATGCGGCGTAGGGTGGTGATGTGACGCACCTGCGTGTGCTGTGTCTGCTCCAGATAGAGCATGATGACACCCGCTGCCACCACTCCGCTATGCAGGTGATCCACCCCGAATCCCTTGAGGTTTTTCACACCGAAGTGCTTATAGAGCCTCTCGCGGGCGGTGCTCTCGGTGAAGGCCCAGTCGTCCATCTCGAAGGTGGTGTGCCGTGTGCCGAACGAGCCATCGAACATCGGGCGCTTGCCACGCTCGTAGAGGACCTCTTTGGGAGCGAAGTTCTCCATCAGCTTATCGATGTGCTCGGGTGTTCCCTCGGCGGTGAGAAACTCGCCGGTGCTGATATCCAGGAGTGCCAGACCGCAGGTGGACTTGCCGAAGTGGACGGCTGCCAGGAAGTTGTTCTCGCGGCTGTTGAGCACGTTCTCCGTCATGGCCACACCAGGTGTAACGAGTTCCGTGATGCCACGCTTCACTAAGGTCTTGGTGAGCTTGGGGTCTTCGAGCTGGTCGCAAATGGCTACGCGGCGCCCAGCACGCACGAGCTTGGGCAGATAGGTGTCCAGTGCGTGATGCGGAAAACCGGCCATCTCGGTAGAGGGCATATTGTCCTTGCCGTTGTTGCGGCGCGTCAGGGTGATGCCCAGGATGGCGGAAGCCTCCACGGCGTCCTGCGCATACGTCTCGTAGAAATCGCCGCAGCGGAAGAGCAGAAGCGCGTCGGGATGCTTCGCCTTCAGGTCATAAAACTGCTTCATCATGGGTGTCAACCCGTCCTTTGCCATATTGTCTGTCTCCTATGTGTTCGTTGTCAATGCAGGCCCGGGCCTGTCCCGACAAAGTTACGACAAAATGCGCAAATATGCGTACCTGCTTGCGCATTTCGAGCAGAAAGGCAGGGAGCCGGACTCCATGGCGGAAGTCCGGCCCCCTGTGTATGCCTGCAGGCATTCCGGTTGGCACTCATCAGTGCGCCTCCAGCCAGTTGTTGCCCCATCCGCAGTCGGCTATGAGGGGCACGCTGAGCGTGAAGGCCCGCTCCATCTCGCCTATGACCAGTGCCTGCAGGCGCTCTTTCTCGTCGGCCGGAACGCTGAAATTGAGTTCGTCATGCACCTGCAGTATCATCTTGGAGCGCATGTTCTCCTGCTCCAGTCGCTGCTGGATGCGTATCATGGCCAGCTTGATGATGTCGGCGGCACTGCCCTGTATGGGGGCGTTGATGGCGTTCCGCTCGGCATATCCGCGCACTACGGCGTTGTGGCTATTGATGTCGGGCAGATAGCACCGGCGCTTGCAGAGGGTCTCGGTAAAGCCCTTCTCACGTGCCGTCTCTATGCTGTGTGTCATGTATTGGCGCACTCCGGGGTAGGTGGCAAAGTATCCGTCGATGAGTTCCTTGGCTTCTGTGCGTGACACCCCCATGCGCTCTGCCAGTCCGAAGGCGCTTATGCCATAGATGATACCGAAGTTTGCAGTCTTGGCCTTGCGGCGCTCGTCGGCGGTCACGTCGGCAATGTCCTTGTGGAAGATCTTGGCTGCTGTGGCTGCATGGATATCGTCGCCGTGGCTGAACGCCTCGATGAGGTTGGCATCCCCACTGAGGTGTGCCATGATGCGCAGCTCTATCTGACTGTAATCGGCACTGAAGAACAGTTCGCCTTCATCGGGTATGAACGCCTTGCGCACCTCCTTGCCCAGAGCGTCACGCACCGGTATGTTCTGCAGGTTAGGGTTGCTGCTCGACAGACGTCCTGTGGCTGCCACGGTCTGGTTAAACGATGTGTGAATGTGTCCCGTGCGGCTGTTGACCAGCAGGGGAAGTGCATCTATATAGGTGCTGAGCAGTTTCTTCAGCCCTCTGTACTCCAGTATCTTGCCCACGATGGGGTGCTTGGGGCGCAGGCTCTCCAGCACCTCTTCGCTGGTGACATACTGTCCGGTCTTGGTCTTCTTGGCCTTGCTGGAGAGATGGAGCTGGTCAAAGAGCACCTCGCCCACCTGTCGGGGGCTGGAGACATTGAACTGCATGCCCGCCATCTCGTGTATCTCCTGCTCCATCTGCTGCATCTGGCGGGTGTAGAGAGCCGATGTCTCCTCCAGTCCCTGTGTGTCGATGCGCACGCCGTTGCGCTCCATCTGTGCCAGCACAGGCATGAGCGGCATCTCTATGTCGCGGAAGAGGGCGGTGCAGCCCTCTGCTTCGAGCTGTGGTGCAAAGACGTTGCGCAGGCGCAGGGTCACGTCGGCATCCTCGGCGGCATAGGGACAGATGTCCTGTGCAGGCACGTCAGCCATGCTGCGCTGCCGCTTGCCGGTGCCTATGAGCTCCTCTATGTGGATGGTCTGATAGTTGAGATAAGCCTCGGCCAGGTAGTCCATACCATGCCTCATTTCGGGGTGCAGCAGGTAGTGGGCTATCATGGTGTCGAACATGGGGCCTGCCAGGCGTATGCCACAAGAGCGCAGCACCTGCAGGTCATACTTCATGTTCTGGCCTATCTTCAGCGTTGCGGGGTTCTCCAGGACGGCCTTGAACTCCCCTGCCACGCCGCATGGGTCATCGCCCACAGGCACATACCAGGCCTCTCCCTCACTGATGGCAAAGCTCATGCCCACCAGTGTGGCGCGCATGGGATCGGTGTCGGTGGTCTCGGTGTCGATGCAGAGTTCGGATGCCGAGGTCAGCGTCTGGATGAGAGCAGCACGCTTCTCGGGTGTATCCACCAGGTGGTATTGTGCACCGGAGTCCTTCCAGGTGTGCATGCTGCTGCTCTGTCCGGCGGCTGCAAAGAGGTCGCCCTGAGGGTCTGACCCGCCTGTGTCCGGCTCCATGGCGGCAAACATGTCGCCCTGCACATAGCCGCCCTTGCTCTTGGACTTGGCTTCGGTGGCGGGTGCCGCGCTCTGCATCTTGCGTCGCATGAGCGTGCGGAACTCCAGCCGCTCGTATATCTCCTGCAACTTGTCGGTGTCGGGCTCTGTGAGCACCAGGCTGTCCAGGTCGAGCGAGATGGGTGCATCGGTGCAGATGGTGGCGAGCCAGTGGCTGGTGCGTATCTGTTCGGCGTTCTGCTCCACCTTCTGCTTCAAGGCTCCCTTGAGGCTGTCGGTGCTGGCGAGCAGCGTTTCCACACTGCCATACTGCTGTATGAGTCGGGCGGCCGTCTTCTCTCCTACGCCCGGACAACCGGGTATGTTGTCGGCTGCATCGCCCATGAGTGCCAGCATGTCAATGACCTGTGAGGGTCGCTCCAGTCCCCACTTGGCACACACCTCGGCAGGTCCCATCACCATCGCATCGGCCTTGCCCACGGCAGGCTTGTACATGCGTGTGTGCTCGCTCACCAGTTGGCCGTAGTCCTTGTCGGGTGTCATCATGTAGGTCTCTATGCCCTGCTGGTCGGCCTGGCGTGCCAGCGTGCCTATCACATCGTCGGCCTCGTAGTTCTCCACCTCGAGGCAAGGGATGCCGTAGGCCTCCAGAATCTGCTTGATATAAGGTACCGCCAGGCGGATAGCTTCGGGAGTCTCCTCGCGCTGCGCCTTATACTGGGGATAGGCTTTGTGGCGGAAGGTGCCGCCTGCGGGGTCGAAAGCCACGCCCAAGTGGGTAGGCTGCTCCTTCTGAATGACCTCCTCCAGGGTGTTCACAAAGCCCAGGATGGCCGATGTGTTCTCTCCGCGTGAGTTCATACGCGGGTTCTTTATAAAGGCATAATAGGCACGATAAATCAGTGCATATGCGTCCAATAGGTAGAGCTTCTTCATGCGTGTTTATGATTATAAGTGTAAAAGTAAGCAAAAAAGGCGAAAGGGTGGCCGTTTTTACGTAATTTTGCAGGCGAAGAAACCATATAATGAATACACTGGAGTCAATACAAGCACCTGTGCAGGCGGATTTGCAAGAGTTCCGCAGGCAGTTTACCGATACGTTGCAGTCTGATAACCCGCTGCTGCATGCGGCTTTGAGCCATATTCTCAACCGTTGTGGCAAGATGGTGCGTCCCACTATGGTGATGCTGGCAGCCCGCTCTGTGGGCGAGATGAACCAGCGTGTGATGGATGTGGCGCTGGCTCTCGAACTGCTTCATACGGCCAGTCTGGTGCACGATGATGTGGTGGATGAGAGCGATGAGAGGCGCGGGCAGAGTTCTGTCAACGCGATGATGACCAATCAGATAGCGGTGTTGGTGGGTGATTACATACTGAGCCGCTCGCTGCATCATGCCGCTCTCACGGGCTCGCCTGAGATAGTGTCGGCCGTGGCGATGCTGGGTCAGACGCTGGCCGATGGCGAGTTGCAGCAGCTGGCCAACCTGGACAGTCCGGACATCGACGAGGTTTCGTACTACAGCGTAGTGCGCAAGAAGACCTCGAGCCTCTTTGCTGCCTGTGCCCAGCTGGGCGTGATGGCGGCCGGTGGAAGCACGGAGCAGTCCGAGCGCATGCGTCAGTTGGGCAGCCTGGTGGGCACATGCTTCCAACTGCGCGATGACCTGCTGGACTTCTGCGGAAGCGAGCGCCTGGGCAAGCCGGCGGGCAACGACATGCGGGAGGGCAAGATAACCCTGCCCGTGATATCGGCTCTGAAGCATTCGCAAAACGAGGAGATAGGCCGTCTGGCGCTGCTGGTGCGCTGTCAGGAAGCCACCGAGGAGGATATACAGACGCTCACCGACCTGACCAAGAAGGAGGGTGGAGTGGATTACACACAATGGGCGATGAGGGAGTTCAGCATGATGGCCGATGGGCTGATAGACGAGCAAACTGACCCTGCAGTGGTGAAAGCCTTGCACGAGTTTGTGCTCTTCATGTCGGACCGCGACTTCTGAATGACTCATACAGGGGATTCCAACTGACACTTACTGACAGAATAAAGCGACCACACCCTGTGTTCCTTTTATCCGTTGGCGCAGGATGACGGTCGCTTCGCTTTTGGTCCGTGCTGAGACGTTCTCTTATAGCTCCCGACTCAGATGTTGGTTGCTTTGGTCTCTTTCTTGTCTTTCTTGAATAAAAGGTCGCATCTGTATTTCCAGAAGAAAGGGTATTGGCCGCGCAGCGGCTCACCATGATTGAGGTTGCGCTTGCGCACGAAATAACCATCAATAAGCGGTTTTACAGCAAAAACCCATAGAGCCAAGGCTGCACAGAAAGTGATGGAATTCCCTTGAAAGCCGATAAGCACCAACACCGCATATGCCAGCGTGATGGATAAGATATACTTCAATCTCATAATCAGAAGTTTTTAATGGCACAACCCGCTGTTATGGCAAGCGCAGTCTCGGGGATAAATGCACTTTGGACAGTTATCCACACACTTGCCCAGCCATGGTTACTGTAGGCGTCTGTTACGCAGTCTATAACTTTGTCACCCATGTTGGAAGATTTCGCTCTTGTGGTTTGCTTTGGCAGAAAAGAGACATTCTCATCTCCCTCTACCTTGTATTTTACTATCCAGCCCTCTTCTGTTTCTTCCACGTTGGTGTACACCTCTCCTACGAAAATTCCATCTTTTATGAATTTTGAGATGTTTTTGTATCCCTCAACGTTTTTATTGGAGTTTTCTGAGAATATGATGGTATATTCGGGTAAATCTTCTATTTTGATTATCTCGTTGGTCATGCCTGTTGCTCTTGTTTCTCCTGTGGGCTTGTAGCATGAGAATTTGGCGTTTGATGTGACTTTCTTATATCCTCTAGGTTCATCGTTGTCTTGTTTAAGTGATAATGTATCATTACTGCATA
>UQST01000018.1 GCA_900543815.1 uncultured Prevotellaceae bacterium | reverse complement strand
TTGGTCTGTTCCATATGGCAAAGGTACGACTTTATTCCTAACATACGGTGTTACCAACCGGAAAAATCCGCTGACCCCCGATAAGTCGTGTGTGTGGGGTGGAGAAGCCTTGTGGGCAAAAAAAAGAATCAATATCATCACTGACCTTGATTCCCAAACCTTAAAAATCTAATACCATGAAAAACACTTTTTGCGTGCGGTGCGTACGGGACTCGAACCCGTGACCCCATGCGTGACAGGCATGTATTCTAACCTACTGAACTAACGCACCAATAAGTGTCAAAGAGCGGAAAACGAGACTCGAACTCGCGACCCCAACCTTGGCAAGGTTGTGCTCTACCAACTGAGCTATTTCCGCATTGTACGGGCATAGGATTGCGTGGGTAGAGATGGATTCGAACCACCGAAGGCGTAAGCCAGCAGATTTACAGTCTGCCCCATTTGGCCACTCTGGTATCTACCCAGTAACTGCTTGCTTGCACTCTGGTGTGACTCCTATAGGATTCAAACCTATAACCTTTTGATCCGTAGTCAAATGCTCTATTCAGTTGAGCTAAGGAGCCATTCCATCGTATTTCCTGTGGACGCTGACGGATTCGAACCGCCGACCCTCTGCTTGTAAGGCAGACGCTCTGAACCAGCTGAGCTAAGCGTCCAATGTGCTTCTCGGGTCGTTCTGCCTCGCTTGGCAGCGCTTGTTCCCGTTTTGCGATTGCAAAGGTAGGGTGATTTGTCATACTGGCAAAGCATTGCGACATTTTTTTTTCAAAAAAAGTGTGTTTTTGTTTTCTGTACATTATATATATATTGCGTGCGCGATGGGAAATGGGGCGAAAGGTGCCTTGAAACCTTGATAAGCCCTTTGTGGATTGTGCCGAGGACGGCATTGGCAGGCGGGGTGGAAGGGTGGTGTCGCTCGGGGAGTGCGTTGCGATGGCCGATGCACTGCGTTGCGATGGCCGATGCACAGCGTTGCGTGGCGTGAGGCAGCGTGCTGTGTCGGGCAGGCTGGTGTGCTGCAATTCTGAAGGCATAGGGAATCGTGGAAAAAAGAACACGATGCAGTACTTATAGGAGGATTTTTCGTAATTTTGCGCACTGAAATGAACTTTGCGACACTCAAGGCTGGGACTTCAAGCGGCCGCAGATGCTGATTGTGTTGCATAATGACGGATAAATGCATTCATCCATATCTTATATATCAGGTGCCGCACGTGGTTGTGTGCGCCGTGCGTGTTTTATTGTGTTGCTCATCCAGTTTGCCGTGTCGGCGCAAGGTCGTGTCGCAAGCCCGGAGGCTGATGACGAGGCGGGCCGGAGTGTGCTGGAAGTGTCTTCCGACAGTATGTGCATGTTGCAGGATAACGGTTTTCCCTCTGCGGAAAGTTACGCTCAGGCCGACTCGTTGCTGGCAAGCACCCTGGAGCCAGACACCATTGTACCATCTTCCCAGGCTGATTCCCTGACTGCTGGTGTAGTGCTTGACGATATTGTTGTGACGGGTGGCGATTCGCTCGAAGTGGCTGATGCGCTCAACAGGAAGCATCTCCTGGCCAATACGCGCACCTATAGGATGGTGTGCGTGGGACTGCCGCTGGTGGCAGGAGGACTGCTTGCCATGAAGGAGGACAAGAATTTCCGCAGCCTGCGCAACGACTATCTGCCGCATTACAAGCACACTGCTGATGATTATCTGCAGTATTCGCCCGCCGTGGTGATGGTGGGTCTGAAGGCTGCGGGGGTGCGTAGCCGGTCGTCGTGGGGCAGGATGCTCGTGTCGGATGCCTTCTCTGTGGCACTCATGGCAGCTGTTACCAACGGGATGAAGGAAGGGCTGCATGTGCTCCGCCCCGACGGTTCCAACCGCCGTTCGTTTCCCTCCGGCCACACCGCCACTGCCTTTATGACCGCCACGATGCTGACCAAGGAGTATGGGTATAAGAGCAAGTGGGTGGGCTTCGGCTCCTATGCAATGGCTTCCAGCGTGGGTCTGATGCGCATGGCAAACAACCGCCATTGGTTGAGCGACGTGATGATAGGGGCAGGAGTGGGCGTGATGGCCACCGAGTTGGGCTACTTCCTCGCCAACCTCATCTTCAAGGACAAGGGCATCTATCGCCCCCGCATGGAGCGCGAAGTGTATGGGCGCTGGGACAAGCCCTCGTTTCTGGGGCTTCGTCTGGGCGGTTATATTCCTCTGCATAGATACAATCTGGGTACGGGCGACAGGATGGAGGCCGCCGCTGGATGTGCAGCAGGAGTGGAGGGAGCCTATTTCTTCAATCATTGGATAGGCCTGGGCGGACAGTTCCAGGGCAGCAATTATCGCGTGCTATTGCAGAATCAGCCCAGCCGCACGGCGCGTGCCCTGGCCGTGATGGCGGGTCCCTACTTCTCTTGGCCGCTCACGTCCCGCTGCTCGCTGGGCACTAAGCTGGTCACGGGATACGTGCACATGGCATCGATGAAGTTGCCTGAGCAGACCATCGCGGCGCGCAACGGAGCCGACTTCGGCACGGGATTGTCATGCAGTTATAAGTTGAGGCAGAACTATATGGTGGCGCTTCATCTTGACTATCACCTGCTTCCTCCGCAGAGCACATGCAGCCGTCGCGAGCAGCACATGCTGTGGGCAGGAAGCTCGTTCAACATCATCTTCTAATATATAATGTGTTATGGCCAAGGACAGAAAGGTATATGTGTGTGAAAACTGCGGGCAGGAAAGCCTGCGCTGGGTGGGTCGTTGCCCCTCGTGCCAGCAATGGAACACCATGAAGGAACTGGTCATCCGCGAGGAGAAACCGATGGCGGGTGCTGCCAGGGCGGCTCTCAAGGCTGCCGGACACGACAGCGCGCAGAAAGCAAGGCCGGTGCCTGTGGCCGAGATACGTGCCGACGAGGAGCCGCGCATGGATATGGGAGACCGCGAACTCAACCGTGTGTTGGGCGGCGGACTGGTTCCCGGCAGCCTGGTATTGCTGGGCGGTGAACCGGGCATAGGCAAGAGTACGCTGGTGCTGCAGACTGTCCTGCGCCTGGCAGGCCGCCGTGTGCTGTATGTGAGCGGTGAGGAGAGTGCGCGCCAGCTCAAGCTCAGGGCCGACCGGCTGCAGTCACAGGAGGTGGGGCAGGGCGGTGCCCGGGGCGGCAGCGACCTGCTGGTGCTCACCGAGACATCGCTTGAACAGATCTTTGTACAGATAGAGCAGACCCATCCCGACCTGGTGGTCATCGACTCCATACAGACCATACAGACCGAGGCAGTGGAGAGCAGCCCCGGCAGCTTGGCGCAGATAAGGGAGTGTGCAGCCAGCTTGCTCAAGTATGCCAAGTGCGGAGGAGCCAGCATCCTGCTCATTGGCCATATAAATAAGGAAGGCACGCTGGCTGGTCCCAAGGTGCTGGAACATATCGTGGATACCGTACTCCAGTTTGAGGGAGACCAGCACTACATGTACCGCATCCTGCGAAGTATCAAGAACCGCTTTGGCAGCACCAGCGAGCTAGGCATCTACGAGATGCGCCACGACGGATTGCGCCAGGTGGCCAATCCCAGCGAACTGCTCCTGACAGACAACCGCGACGGCCTCTCGGGCGTGGCCATTGCCTGCACGGTGGAGGGTGTGCGTCCCTTTATGATAGAGACCCAGGCGCTGGTCAGCACGGCGGCCTATGGTACGGCACAGCGCAGCACCACAGGGTTCGACGGCAGGCGTCTCAATATGCTGCTGGCTGTACTGGAGAAGAGAGTGGGCTTCAAGTTGGCCTCCAAGGATGTGTTTCTCAATATTGCGGGCGGTCTGCGTGTTACCGATCCTGCCATCGACTTGGGAGTCATAGCTGCGGTGCTCAGCAGTAATGTGGATACGCCTATCGACGTAGATACTTGCGTGGCAGGTGAAGTGGGACTGAGTGGCGAGATACGCCCTGTCTCGCGTATAGAGCAAAGAATAGCGGAAGCCCAGAAGTTAGGCTTCCGCCGTATGCTGTTGCCTGCTCATAATATGAACGGAATAGACCCCAAGCACTTCGACATCGAACTGGTGCCCGTCAGACGTGTGGCTGAGGCCGTGCGCGAACTATTCGGATAACCACGCTGCACAGGCTTCGGCACAGCGTTCACCATCGACGCCGGCGCTCACGATGCCTCCTGCATAGCCTGCCCCTTCGCCGCAGGGGAACAGACCCTGCAGGGTCACATGCTGCAATGAGTCGGCCTTTCGGGTGATGCGCACAGGGCTGCTGGTACGTGTCTCTACGCCTATCACGGTGGCTTCACTGGTCAGGAATCCCCTTTTCTGCTTGCCCCAGACGCTGAAGGCCTCCCTCAGGCGGCCTGACACACCCTGTGGCATCCAGAAGTGAAGTGGACTGGAGATGAGTCCGGGGGCGTATG
The DNA here is from genome assembly GCA_900543815.1 of uncultured Prevotellaceae bacterium. Lineage (GTDB taxonomy): Bacteria > Bacteroidota > Bacteroidia > Bacteroidales > Bacteroidaceae > Physcousia. The sequence continues at coordinate 50,253 of UQST01000018.1, read as the reverse complement.
AAGATGCCGGCAGAGAAGCCGAGAGGCGTCCGCTCACAAAGTCGGTCATCCTCTGTGCAGGCGCTGTCTGCTCATAGTTGCCCTGCTGCCAGCAGGTGCGCTCCAGGTTCTCCTGCCATTTCATCATGGCCAGCGGGTCATTGCCGGCGCCTATGTCTTCGGGGCGCAGCTCCACTACCATGCCGCTGTTGCTCCATCTGCCCCCTCGGTTACTGGGGCTCATACCGTTGACCACCAGCTGTTCGGGACCGCTGGCAGCCGGTACCACAAACCCTCCGGGACACATGCAGAAGCTATATACCCCTCTGCCATCTACCTGTCTTACCATACTATATTCCGCCGCAGGCAACCATTGCCCCCTTCCCTGGCGGCTGTGATACTGTATCTGGTCTATCAGATGAGCCGGATGTTCCAGCCGCACGCCCACGGCCAGTCCCTTGCATTCGATGTGCAGATGCTTTTCGTTCAGGCAGCGATACACATCGCGGGCCGAGTGACCCGTGGCCAGGATGACCGCTTCGCCTCTCAGTTCCTTCTCCTCGCCGCTTACGGCATCCACGGCAAGCAGTCCCTCCACCTGTCCGTCCTGCATGAGCAGGTCGGTCATGCGTGTCTGGAAGTGCACCTCGCCGCCGCATCGCAGGATGGTCAGGCGCATGTTCTCGATGACGCGGGGCAGCCGGTCGGTGCCGATGTGCGGATGTGCGTCGGCCAGAATGTTCTCCTTGGCCCCATGCTGCACGAAGATGCGCAGGATGCGGTCGGCATCTCCGCGCTTCTTACTGCGTGTGAAGAGCTTGCCGTCGCTGTAGGCGCCAGCTCCGCCCTCGCCAAAGGCGTAGTTGCTCTCGGCATCCACCCGCTGTTCCACACGTATGCGCGCCACGTCCTTCTTTCTTTCCCTCACGTCCTTGCCGCGCTCGATGACCACTGGGTGCAGTCCCAGTTCGATGAGGCGGAGTGCTGCGAAGAGTCCTCCAGGCCCGGCTCCCACCACCAGCACGCGCCTGGCCTGGCTCACGTCGTGGTATTCGATGGGGGTGAAGAGTGCCTCCTCGGGCTGCTCGTCAAGGTATGCACGCACGGTCAGATTGACATACACGGTGCGTTGCCGCGCGTCGATGCTCCGCCTCAGCACCCTTACGGCCTGCGGTTCGATGCCCCTGTCGCTCTTCAGGAAGGCGATGATGCTCTGCTCGTCATAGGCATCCTGGGGCAATATTCTCAGATTGAATTCCTGTATCATAATATTGAAATGCGCTGCAAAGTTATCTCCTTTCCTCCTTTTGGGCAAATCCCCGTCCCGCTTTGTTGGCCTTGCTGAACCTTTGCAGGGGCAAAAGCCAGGATGGCGGGTGCATCGGGCGAGCTGGCCGAAAGCGGCTTTCCCAGGCGGGGAGGCGGGTGTGCGGGAGGAATCGCAGGCCAGCCCGCCGCACGGCAGTATTCCCGGCCCGGTGAGCCAGTGCGGTGCATCGGTCATCGCAGCGTGCTGCGTTGGCTGTTGCAGCGTGCTGCATAGGCACATGCAGCACGCTGCGTCTGACGCGCGGCTCTTCTCCCGTCTTTGCCGCACCCGCCTTCCCGGGGCGGCCCGCCGCGCCCGCTGGCCTCCGTCGGGATACCGCCGGGGACGCTTCGTCCTGCTTCAATGATTGCACAAGTGTGGCGGATGGTGTGCGCAAATGTGCCAATTTGCAGCCTCCATCGTGCAAAATGGCTTCTTTTTGCCTATCGAATGGGATTTTATTGCTACTTTTGCGGTGTAATTTAAGGCGAATATATAAGAAGGTCAAAGGGATGAAAGTAATGAAGTTTGGCGGAACGTCTGTAGGTTCCGTGGACAGTATCCTAAGTGTCAAGAGAATCGTTGAGGCTCAGCAGGAGCCCGTCATCGTGGTGGTGAGCGCATTGGGCGGAATTACCGACCAGCTCATACGTACCGGCAAGATGGCTGTCGAGGGTGATCCATTGTATCAGAAGTCCTTTTGGGAGATAGCCCAGAGGCATGAGGATATGATTAACGCTGTCATAGAGGACGGCAAGGTGAGGCGTGCGCTGCTGGCTATAGTGCATGACCTACTGGAGGAGCTGCGCAGCATCTACCAGGGTGTCTATCTCATCCATGACCTTAGCCCCAAGACCCTGGCCGCTATCGTCTCCTATGGCGAGCGCATCAGCAGCCGTATAGTTGCCGCGCTGGTCAAGGACGCCGAGTGGTATGACAGCCGCTCGTTTATCAAGACCGAGGTCAAGGGCGGCAAGAACTGTCTGGCCACGGAGCTCACCAACAGGCTTGTCAAGGACAACTGGCAGACCATCCCCAAGGTGAGTCTGGTGGGCGGCTTTATCAGTTCCGATGCCGAGAGCGGCGAGGTGACCAACCTGGGACGCGGCGGCAGCGACTACACAGCCAGCATCATAGCCGCTGTGCTGGATGCCGGTGTGCTGGAGATATGGACCGACGTGGATGGATTCATGACAGCCGATCCGCGCGTCATCAGTACGGCCTACGTCATCCCCGAACTCAGCTATGTAGAGGCCATGGAGCTCTGCAACTTCGGTGCCAAGGTGGTCTATCCTCCCACCATCTATCCCGTGTGCGTCAAGCACATCCCCATTCTCATCAAGAATACATTCAACCCCGAGGCACCCGGCTCCATCATCAAGGACGAGGTGAAGACCGATTCCCGCATCATCAAGGGCATCTCCAGCATCAAGGGCACCTCGCTCATCACCGTGGCGGGACTGTCCATGGTGGGCGTGATAGGCGTCAACCGCCGCATCTTCACCTGTCTGGCCGATAACGGTATAAGCGTGTTCCTGGTGAGCCAGGCCTCGTCGGAGAACAGCACGAGCATCGGTGTGAGGGATGAGGATGCCGAGGAGGCTTGCCGCGTGCTCAACGCTGAGTTTGCCAAGGAAATAGAGGACGGTGCCATGTATGCCATGCGTGCCGAGCAGGGGCTGGCCACTGTGGCCATCGTGGGAGAGAACATGAAGCACACGCCAGGCATTGCAGGCAAGCTGTTCAATGCCCTTGGCCGTAGTGGCATCAGCGTGATAGCCTGTGCACAGGGAGCCAGTGAGACCAACATCTCATTCGTCATCGATGCCACACACTTGCGCAAGGCACTCAATGTCATACACGATTCGTTCTTTCTGAGTGAGTATCAGGTGCTCAATCTCTTTATATGTGGAGTGGGTACTGTAGGCGGCTCCCTGATAGAGCAGATAAGGCATCAGCAGGAGAAGCTCATGCGTGAGTTGCGCCTCAAACTGAATGTCGTGGGCATTGCCAGCGGACACAATGCCATGTTTGACCGCCGTGGCATCTCACTCGACAACTACAGGGAACAGTTGCGTGATGCAGCGCCCAGTGACATCCAGCGCCTTCACGACGAGGTGATAGGCATGAACATCTTCAACAGCGTCTTCGTGGATTGTACCGCCAGCCCCGATGTGGCGGGCCTCTATCGCGACTTCCTCGACCATAACATCAATGTGGTGGCAGCCAACAAGATTGCTGCCAGCGGCAACTATGCCGACTACCGCGAACTGAAGAAGACGGCGCAACTGCGTGGGGTGAAGTTTCTCTTCGAGACCAATGTGGGTGCCGGGCTGCCCATCATACGCACCATCAATGACCTGTGCAACAGTGGCGACCGCATCCTGCGCATAGAGGCGGTGCTCAGCGGCACGCTCAACTTCATCTTCAACACCATTTCGGCCGACGTGCCATTCAGCCGCACCGTGGCCATGGCGCAGGAGGAAGGGTACAGCGAGCCCGATCCGCGCATCGACCTGAGCGGCAAGGATGTGATACGCAAGCTTGTCATCCTGGCCCGTGAAGCAGGCTACGAGGTGAGCCAGGAGGACGTGGAGGTGCATCCCCTGCTGCCCCAGAAGTTGTTCGAAGGCACGCTGGACGAGTTCTGGAAGAACCTTCCTTCGCTCGATGCAGAGTTTGAGAAACGCCGGCAGAAGCTGGAGCAGGAGCACAAGGCATGGCGTTACGTGGCCAAGTATGCCGATGGGCATGCCTGTGTCTCGCTGGAGGAGTTCAGCAAGGACCACTCTTTCTATGTGCTCGAAGGCTCCAACAACATAGTCATGCTCACCACTGAGCGCTACCACAAATACCCCATGCTCATACAGGGCTACGGCGCGGGAGCCTCGGTGACAGCCGCTGGCGTGTTTGCCGATATCATGTCGCTGGCCTGAGCCGGCGCATCTGACCACACCTGGTACAGCTAACTGAATACTCAACCAATGGCATGCAGACGGGCATCTGTCCGCCTGTGGCCTATATATTATAGTAATGTGAAACATCTCATCATACTGGGCGATGGCATGGCCGACTGGCCGTGTCCCGAACTGGACGGCAAGACGCTGCTCCAGTATGCCCATACTCCGCACTTCGACTACCTGGCGCGCAATGGCCGCAACGGGCTTCTGAAAACTGTGCCAGACGGCTTCCACCCTGGCAGCGAGGTGGCCAACAGCAGCATCCTGGGCTATGACCAGCATCTCGTATATGAGGGACGAGGCCCCCTGGAGGCTGCCAGCATAGGGGTGGAACTGGCTCCCGACGACCTGGCCATGCGCTGCAATCTGGTCTGCCTCGAGGGTGACCTGCTCAAGAATCACTCCTGCGGACGCTTGGAGACCGAGGAGGGAGATGTGCTCATGCGCTACTTGCAGGAGCATCTGGGTTCGGAGCGCGTACATTTCTATACCGGTGTGCAGTACCGCCATCTGCTGGTCATCAAGGGAGGCAACAAGCACCTCCTGTGCACACCGCCCCATGACATTCCCGGCAAACCCTGGCGCGAGTATCTGCCCAAGGCAGCTGATGAGGCTGCCGAGGACACTGCCCGGCTCATACTGCACCTGATGGAGGAGAGCCGGAGGCTGCTTGCCGCCCATCCCCTCAACCTTGGGCGCGTGGCGCAAGGGCAAGACCCAGCCAACAGCATCTGGCCCTGGGGAGGAGGTTACCGCCCCATGATGACACCTCTCACGCAGACTTTCCCGCAAATCAAGCGCGGAGCCGTGATAACGGCAGTGGACCTCATACGCGGCATCGGCCGCTATGCAGGGCTGCGCATCATAGATGTGCCTGGTGCCACGGGACTGTGGGACACCAACTACGAGGGCAAGGCACAGGCCGCCATCGACGCTCTGCAGACCGATGACCTGGTGTATGTGCACGTGGAAGCCAGCGATGAGGCCGGGCACGACGGCAATATCCCCCTCAAGCTGGACACCATCCGCTCGCTCGACAGCCGCTTGCTCAAGCCCATTCTCGAGGCTCTCGACCCCGAGGGAACCGGCCGCTTGCAGGCTGCAGGCGAGCCCGTGGCCGTGGCCTTGCTGCCTGACCATCCCACTCCTTGCCATCTGCGCACCCACACCAACGAGCCCATCCCCTTCGCCATCTACGCTCCCGGCATAGAACCCGACAGCGTGATGACTTTCGATGAGGAAGCTGCCCGCAAGGGAGCTTATGGCCTGCTGCAGGGCGATGAGTTCATCCGCACCTTCATGGGTGTCACTGACCCAGCAGCAGCACAGGGCTGAGGCATATGGTCCGGAGAACTTTTCGGGGAAGAAGAAGCCCCCAAGAACCGGGCCGAAGGCGGGCGGCAGATGTGTGGCATGCCCATGCGGGCGTACAAGCCAGACAGTTGCAGACAATAACATATCACCTCACAAGGGACGAATAATACTGGTGAAGGTTGGTGGGACAATGGAGAAGGTGAGAAGGCCAGGCGTAACAGGAAGGCGCGGCCATACAGTCACCCGGTTCTCCCCACGACCTCATAAAGACGTAAAGAATATGAAGTACTACAGTACCAATGGTAAAGCACCGCTGGCCTCACTGGAGAAGGCCGTGGTGCAGGGCTTGGCCGAAGACCGCGGCCTCTACATGCCAGAGCGCATCGTACCCCTCTCCCCTGAGTTTCTCACCCATCTGGGCGACTATTCCTTTCAGGATATCGCATGCCGCGTGGCCGACTGCTTCTTTGGTGAGGACGTGCCTCAGGACCAGTTGCATGCGCTTGTGCGTGACACCCTCAGCTTCGACGTGCCTCTGGTGGAGGTGGCTCCGAATATCTACTCACTCGAACTCTTCCACGGACCCACGCTGGCCTTCAAGGATGTGGGCGCGCGTTTCATGGCCCGCCTGCTGGGTCACTTCATCCGCCAGAGCGGAGAGCAGAGGCTGGTGAATGTGCTGGTGGCCACCTCGGGCGACACTGGGTCGGCTGTGGCCAATGGCTTCCTGGGCGTACCGGGCATCCATGTGTATGTACTTTATCCCAAGGGGAAGGTGAGTCCCATACAGGAGTGTCAGTTCACCACACTCGGTCAGAACATCACCGCACTGGAGATTGACGGCGTGTTCGACGACTGTCAGGCACTGGTCAAGAGCGCTTTCATGGACCACGAACTCACCTCGCACATGCGCCTCACCAGTGCCAACAGCATCAACGTGGCGCGTTTCCTGCCCCAGAGCTTCTATTACTTCTACGCCTGCGCCCAGCTCCAGCGCATGGGCAAGCAGGACAGGGTGGTGGCCTGTGTGCCCAGCGGCAATTTCGGCAATATCTGTTCGGCCCTCATAGGCAAGCGTATGGGACTGCCCGTGAGCCGCTTCATCGCCGCCAACAATGCCAACGACGTATTCTACAAGTACCTTCAGACGGGCGAGTATGCGCCCATGGCCAGCCTGCAGACCATAGCCAACGCCATGGATGTGGGCGATCCCAGCAACTTCGCACGCATCCTGGACCTGTATGGCCATAGTGTTGAGGCCATACGTGCCGACATCGCGGGTGCCACATTCAGCGATGCCCAGATAGCCGACACAGTGCGCGACTGCCTGCGCCAGACCGGCTACCAGCTGGACCCCCACGGCGCTTGCGGCTATCGGGCCTTGCAGGAGGGATTGCAGGAGGGCGAGACCGGCTTCTTCCTCGAAACGGCCCATCCGGCCAAGTTCAAGAGCGTGGTGGAGGGCATCACGGGCCACACCGTGGAGATTCCCGCCCGCCTGGCTGCCTTCATGAAGGGCGAGAAGCAGAGCGTGCCCATGAGCCGCGACTTCCAGGACTTCAAGCAGTTCCTGCTGGCACAGTGAACCAGCGCGCTTCCCGCATGGGCATCGCCATGCGGGAGCGACACATTATATATTATAACAGAAGGGTTGTGTCACACGCTACGTGACGCAGCCCTTCTGCGTTTTCATGCGAGCAGGTGGGGGCGGGCGGGATGCTTGTTCCATCTTGGCATCATTCTTGTTTTCCTGGGTCAATGGTATAGGAGAGGCCATTGGAGAAGCTTGCTCCATCTCCTCACCATTCCCGTTTTCCTGAGCAAATAGGGCAGACGAGGTGGCGCAGACCGATTTTTCTGCCCTGGCACGGCTTTGGTCCATCCCGGCCGGCGGAGATGATGGCGCAGGGGAAGCCTTTCCTCGGGCATTGGCAATGTCTGTGACTCACACCCTCGGCCCGCTGCAGCCAAAGCCCCGCAGTTCTGCTCCCGAAAACGCAGTGCGGTGCATGTGCCCATGCAGCGCATTGCATTTGCCATCGCAGCGCGCTGCGTATGCCGATGCAGCGCGCTGCGTTTTTTGTCTTACCATGGGGCGGGTCATCAGGCAGCGCATTCCGTCCCCGTCCCGATGCTGCGGCATCACTCCTCGGTACGCGCAGTGATGAATTGGGCACCGGGCTTCGGTGGGGCATGGCACGGGGCAAAGGATTTCCAGCAATCGTATAGAAAAATACCACAAAAAGCGGTTCTTTGGCAAAAAAAGTAGGCTGGATGGTTGGATTTATCACAGAATCTTGATAAATTTGCAATGATTATAGCAAAAAAACAAAAGCATGAGGGGAAAACGTTCCCTCGTTGTGCTGCACAGAGGAGCGTGTCGCAAGCGACAGGACATATCCCACAGACGACCAAGGCCAGCGGGCCGGAGGAGGTGCAGCAGGGTAGAGAAATCCCATACGAAAGAAAAGTCATTAACCAATAAAAAAGCAATTATCTATGAAGAGACAACTACTCACAGCGATGCTCGGACTGATGTCTGTGCCTTCGCTCGTTGTTCCCGCATCGGCAGAAGGCCTGCTGGTGGTGGGTGCCAACATTGTCATTGCTCCTTCGTCGCGCTATGACGGCGATAAGGAGTGGAGCGCGCAGACCTGGGTCTATAACACTGGCATGCGGTATGGAGAGGGCGATGAAGCCAATCCCTTCTTCAATACCGTAAGCGGTGTGCCTGCTGAGGATGCCAACGGACACCAGTGGTACGAGGCTGCCTACGATACAGCCACCGTGGGCTACAACGAAGAGAAGCAGGAGCCTATCAAGTGGGAGGTGCGCAACGCTCCGTTCCACAGTGCCGAGAACTACAATGGACGCCCCTCTTATCAGTGGACCACCAACGAGGTGATGGCCGACATCTACTTCCGCCGCTTCTTTACCACCGACCGCCTACTGTCGGGCGATGTGTATCTCAGCTGCGGTCACGACGACGCACCATGCGAATACTATCTCAACGGAGAACTCATCTATCAGCGCACCGGCTGGGAGATAGACCACTGGAACTACAATACGGACGAGTTTGGAGAAGTGACCGACTCCTTCCCCACCTACCAGAAGGGATGGGACGACAACGCTTACGTCAAGCTCACTGACGAGCAGAAAGCACTCATCAAGCTCAATGGCGAGCAGAACATGCTGGCGGTGCATGTGCACCAGAACTGGGGCGGCGCCTTTGCCGACTGCGGTCTGTACACCAGCGTACAGGGCGGAGTGGATATGGGCTACGTGACTCCGTGGACCGGCAAGGTGCTCTTCAACTCATGGGGAGGCTACGATACCGGCGGCCTGCACGACTGGGAGAAACTCTACGAGGCACAGGCCGACGACCAATACACCGTACATCTGCTGGGCAGAAATCCCGGTGAGTGGGGACAGCAGGTGCACTTCAAGACCCCCATCAAGCTGAGTGCCGATAAGGAATATACGCTCAAACTGCACCTGACAGCCAACCAGACTCTGGAGGACGTGACGGTGAAGGTGACCGAGAACGACAATGACGAGGTGGTGGGAGCACAGGAGAAGTTCCGTATCGATGCGGGCGAGGTGACCGATTGCGAGGTTCCTTTCGTAGGTACAGAACTCAACAACATGAAAGTCGTCTTCAACTTCGCCAACGAGGAGAAGGGTACCGATGTGACCATCAGCGGCATGAGCCTCATGGACGAGACCGATGAGAAGGAGTTGTGGATAGGTACATCGTACTTCAACTACTGCTACGTGACCGACATCGATACCATCCGCTCTGAGGAGGACCTCTCTGAGACCTATCAGGTCAAGCAGATCAAGGACCCCGTGATAGACGGTAGGGTGGAGACCAAAAGCTGGATAGAGCCCGACTTCGACGACTCGATGTGGAGCGACCAGGAGATGCCGATGGGCAACGCAGGCTATATGCCCGAGCTTAAGAGCATCTGGCCAGGACACATGGGACACCTCGACTATCAGGCCGACGGCGCTGAGGGTCATAACACCAACTACTGGGTGCGCCGTACCTTCACGCTCGACAAGGTCAACGAGCGCCTGAGCTATTCACTCAATGTGTGCCACGATGACTCCTATGAGACCTATGTCAACGGCCATCTGCTGCAGAAGTTCGACGGATGGACCGACGGAAAGAACCCCAAGCAGGTGCATATCCCTGCCAAGTATCTGCGTGAGGGCAAGAATGTCATCGCCACTTATATCCAGCAGAACTTTGGCGGACGCTTCTATGACTGCGGTATCAATGTGGAGGAAGTCAACTATGATGAGTGTGCAGATGAACTGAAGGCTGTCATTGCACTGGCTGAGACCAAGACCACACTCACCAAGGCCATGCAGGCCAAGCTCGATAGTCTGGCCCAGGCAGGACGCCAGGAGCTGGAGGTCAACAAGGATGCAGCCGAGGTGAAGGAGTATGCCAAGAACCTGAAGACAAGCATCAACACCATCCTCAACTATGCCGGTGACGTGAACATCCTGCTGCAGACCATCGCCATATGCGAGCAGACCAAGGACAAAGGCTATCTCGAGGAGGCCATCAGCGCGGCAAAGGCCAAGATAGACTCTTGTGAGACGAACACCGAAACCAACAATCTGCTCAGCCCCCTGCGCCTGGCACGCAAGCGCAATGCCCTGGAGCGCCGCTCCGAGGCTTATGTGGGCAGCCAGCCACAGGCTTATATCGCCGAGACAGCCGACCCCGACTATCCCGACGGAGCCTATTATATATATAATGTAGGCGAGCGTCTGTTCCTCTGTGGCGGTGAGAACTGGGGTGCACACCTCGCTCTGGCATACGCAAGTAACGCCTTCCGCCTGATTAACGTCGATAGAGACAACAATCCTCTGGAGCGTGGCTACCGCATCGAGACCATGCGCCCCAATGGCACCATGGGACAGAACGACTTCATGAACTACGGTGGCTATGTGGATTGCGACACTAATGATGCATGGGACTTCCAGCCTGTAGAGGGTAAGCCCAATGTGTTCAACATCGTGCGTGTGAACAATGACCCCGAGGCCGAAACCCTCATGCTGGGTTATCGCGACGGCAAGGACAACAGGTTCAAGCTCTCTTACAACGTGGTGGATACCGACATGAAGACTGCCAGCAGCGAGGCCAACCAGTGGATGCTCATCAGTCAGAAGGAGATGGATGAACTCATGCTGACAGCCACCAGCGAGAAGCCCGTGGAGGCCACACAGCTTATCACGAACCCCGGACTGGACCAGCGCCTCGACGTCAGCGCATGGAGACTGGATATGGGCAAGGGTACCGACAACAACGGAGCAGAGAGCTACGGCCTGGGCGTATGGGGTCGTGGTGGCAACCATCCCGATTTCGTGCTCGAGTCATGGAACTGCACCACAGGCTCTGTCACACAGGAAATCTTCAACGATGCCATTCTGCCCGGTTGGTACACGCTCACCGCACAGATTTACTATCGCGACGGAAACTATGATAACCACGCTGCCAAGTATATTGCAGGTGAGGAACTTGCTTCCAACGCCTTCCTCATTGCAGGCGAGGGCGATGGTAAGGTGACCGGCAAGGTGCCCTTCATCACCGACTACGCCAATAAGGTGCCTGGTCTGGGACGCCTCGACGCAACAGGCACACTGCGCTATCCCGACAACTGCTCCAGCGCAGCCGAGGAATACTTCCAGAATGGATGCTACTGGGCAACGCCCATCCTCTTCGAGGTGACCGAGGAGAACAAGGGCTTCCTCAGCATTGGCTTTGAGAAGACAGACTGCACCAAGTTCGATTGGGTAGTGGCCGACAACTTCCGTCTGCTGTATTACGGCACGGAGAAGCCCACTGGCATCGAGGGTGTAAGCGAGCAGGTGGCTCCCTGGCAGCAGAATGGCACAGCCATCTACAACCTCCAGGGCCAGCGCCTCAGCCGCATCCAGAAGGGCGTGAACATCGTCAATGGTAAAAAGGTGATGTATAAGTGAGAGCATTGGACTCTCTTTGAATGATAAGCAGAGAGGGGCGGGTCGCATGGCGGTCCGCCCCTTTGCTGTCTGTGCAGCATGCTTGCACAAGCGGTGCGGCATCCTGTGCCGCGCGTGCCGGGTGCCCGTCCCTTTCCCGCCAGTCTGTAAACATTCTCCCCGTACTTGTGTGCGGGGTGCGAAAAAAGCCGTATCTTCGCGCAGGAAACTATTATCCAGGAGGCCAGACAAAGGCTTCCTGCCAACCAACAACACATTTATAACACATGAAGAAAAGCTTCTTATCACTCTGTCTGGTGGCCATGCTTTCGGCAGGCACGCAGGCCCAGCCTACTCCGCGGCGCGAACTGGCACCCACTCCACCCATGGGATGGATGACCTGGAACATGTTCAAAGGCGACATCAACGAGCAACTTATCCGCGAGACAGCCGATGCCATGGTGGCAAGCGGCCTGGTGGAGGCAGGCTACAAATACCTCTTCATCGACGACCTGTGGCAGGGCGGACGAGACATGCACAACAATATCATCCCCGACCCAAAGAAGTTCCCGTCGGGCATCAAGGCGCTGGCCGACTATGTTCATGCGCGTGGCATGAAGCTCGGAATCTATTCCGATGCCGCACAGCTCACCTGCGCCGGTGCTACCGCCAGTCTGGGGTTTGAGGAGCAGGATGCCCGCACCTTTGCTTCATGGGGCATTGACTATCTGAAGTATGACTACTGCAACGCACCTGAGGACAGTGCCACGGCGCGCCGACGCTACCGCGCCATGGCCGACGCCCTGCAGAAAAGCGGACGCGACATCGTGCTCGGCATCTGCGAGTGGGGTCAGCGTCAGGGCGAGGAGTGGTGCGAGCATGTGGGCGGCCAGCTCTGGCGCACCAGCTACGATGTGCGTGACATGTGGAAGGACGAAATTCACCAGGGTGGCATGGGCATCCTGGACATCATCAACATCACTGCTCCGCTCAGTCCATACGTACGCCACGGCCAGTGGCCCGATATGGATATGCTGGTGGTAGGGCTCAACGGCAAGGGCGGACCATCGAGCGACCTGGGCGGCAAAGGCTGTACCCAGCATGAGTACCAGACTCAGATGAGCCTCTGGTGCATGATGTCGTCGCCCCTCGCCCTGTCAAACGACATGCGTAAGCTCACTGCCGACGACCTGCGGATAATCTCCAATGCCGAGGCCATTGCCATCAACCAGGATGCGCTGGGCAAGGCAGCCGAGCGCAAGGTGTGCCAGGACGACCAGCAGATCTTTGTGCGCGAACTCTCGGGCGGCCGTCATGCGGTGGCGCTGATAAACACCGCCGACCAGGACAGGCGTATCACCGTGGATTTCCGCTCCCTCGGCCTCACCGGCAAATACCGCCTGCGCGACATTTGGGTGCACAAGCAGATAGCATCCAAGGCCACCAAGTGGACCGGCACAGTGGCTTCCCACGAGACCAAAGTGTGGGTGCTGGAGTAAAGGCTATGATATAGTTAAACAAAGTTAAAGGCGGCGGGAGCGGGCAAGGAATGCCTGGTTCCGCCGTTTCAGGTGTAAAAGGACATAACAAAGACAGATATGAAAAGTATGATGAAGACTATGGCCCTGATGGGCGCAGCAGCGGTGGCACTCACAGGCTGCCGCTCGGCGAGAGTGGATAAGACAACTGCAGAGGATGAACCAAACTGGAGTGTGAGCAAGGACATCGACGGTTCTCACCTGGTGCTGTCGGATGCACAGCGCGAGATGGTGGGGCAGAACAATGACTTTGCCTTCAATCTCTTCCGCAAGACCATGGGTATGGACTCCCGCGTAATATCGCCCTTGAGCGTCACCTACCTGATGAGCATGCTGGCCAATGGCGCCGGCGGCGACACCCAACAGCAGGTGCTTGCCACCCTGGGCTGGGCAGGCAAGGGACAGAACCAGCCTACGCTGAGGAACATCAACGTGTTCTCGCGCATGATGATGGAGAAGGCAGGCCATATGGACAGGGATGTGAAGGTGAACATTGCCAATTATGTGGCAGTGAACAACCGCTTCAAGGTGAACAGTGAGTTCCAGAAGACGGTGGAGCGAAACTATAAGGCGGGCGTTGAGAGCCTGGACTTCACTTCCCCCAAGACGCTCAAGCGCATCAACGGCTGGTGCTCCGACCAGACCCACGGCATGATTCCCAGCATCATCGACCAGGTTGACCCACAGGCTGTATCCTACTTGATGAACGCCATCTACTTCAATGGAACGTGGGCTGATAAGTTTGACAAGAAGCAGACCAAGCTGGAACCTTTCCGTGGCTATACGCGTGACATGAAGCGTGTGAACATGATGCACCGCCACGACGACTACTATTATGCCGACGGTGAAGGCTACCAGGCAGTGCGCATCCCTTACGGTAACGGAGCCTACAGCATGACCGTGCTGCTGCCTGCCGAAGGCAAACCGGTGAGTGAGATAATGGCTGGGATGAACGGAGAGAAGTACGAGGCTTTGCTCGGCAACATGGCTGAGTGTGACGTGGATCTGAAGCTCCCGCGCTTCACCACCGAGGTGGAGCAGCCTCTCAATGAGGTAATAGCAGAGCTGGGTGCGCCGCTCATCTTCACCCCGCAGGCCGACTTCCGCCAGTTTGCAAGCGGCCAGTTCAGCGTGTCGAAGATGCTTCAGAAGGCCAAGATAGAGGTGAGCGAGGAGGGTACAAAGGCCTCTGCCGTAACAGCCGCCATCATGTGCATGAGTCTGATGCAGCCTGAGGCTAAGCGTAGCGTGGTGTTCCATGCCGACCGCCCCTTCGCTTACATCATCAGCGAACGCAGCACCGGCAACATCTTCTTTATGGGACAGTTCACCGGCGAGTAAGATAAGACCGTTTCCTCATCGCCATGGACATACAGGTCAGTGGCGATGGAAAAGCCCGAGGAGTGGAGCGCATGGCTTCATCCTCGGGCTTCCTGTTTCCTGTCCATACCATTGGCTGGCTGTCCGGCTCTGGCATGGGTGGTCAGATGCACCGCGCTGCATGTACCATTGCACCGCACTGCGTTTGTCATTGCAGCGCGCTACGTTGGTCATCGCACCGCACTGCGTTTCTTTACGAAGTTTGCATGGTGCAGGGTGGGGGCGTTCAGCGATTGGTCTTGCACCCTATAGGCGCGAAGTCTCCAATCTGCCGACTTCATTTTATCAGGAACTTGCGCGACTTGCCGCCTGCGTGTGCCACATAGGTGCCACGGCGCAGGGCCAGGCTGCGGAGCAACTTGCTGTTGAGGTTGCCGCGCAGACTTGCCACCATGCTGCCGTCGGTGGAATACACGCACACCACTCCAGGATGCCCCTTCTGTGCGTCCCCTTGCACTTTGCTGACGGCTGTGGGGAGCAGCGAACCCTTGTAGCGATAGTTGAAGCGGCCGTTTGGCGCACAGTCGCCATTGGCTATGAAGTCGAGAATCTCGGTGGTGAGCAGGGGCGTGTTGTCCGTCCACTTGAAGTCGAAATCCACGTCCTCGAGCATCCCGAGGCTGGCACGCGACACTGCGTACATCATCTCCTTACCCTCCTTGACGCATGTTACCGCCTCCACGTTCTGCCATGACTTGGTTTCGTTGTCCCAGCGCATGAGGGTGGGTGTGACGCCCGAACGGCTTATGCGGTAGTCATACCCTTCCCACCCGGTGGTGTAGTCCTTATCTACATTGAGCAATACGCTCATGTAGTCGGTGGCTATGGAGTGCGATGCATAGGGGATGTATTGTGCGGCGCGGGCGTATAGGTAGAGGCTGTCGGCATCGCGGCTCACCTTACATGCCACTATGTCGGCGCTCTTGCGCTTCATACATACGGCTTTCATGGCCGATGTGGAAGTGTAGGCCACATCGCCCGGCTCGTCGAGGAACTCGGGTGTGATGTCGGCCCATTGGGCAAAGCCCTGGTCGGTGTTGATGGTGTGGCACACTGTGGGTGCGGGTATCTTGTTCACGCCACGGTAGCGGCGCACGCCAGAGACCATCTGCATGTAGTAGTTGTCGCGTATGAGAGGCTCCGAGCTGGGCTCTATGTCGCGGTTGAACTCCTGGTTATATACATCCACGAAGTAGGTTTCGCCTATGGCCTTGGCCGCTCCTGGGCGTGTGTAACCCTTCTCGCCCTCGCTCTTCACGATGAACCTCTGTGCCATCCACTCGTTCCACTGTGTGAGCATGAGCACCTTGGGATGCTTGCTGATGGCCTGCTTGAGCTGTTCGGCAAAGAACTTGCCGTAGGGAGTCACGCTGCACAGTCCGTACTTATCCACCGCCGGCTCCCTGCCGTTGCTGTAGCTCTTGCCTATGCTCGAGCTGGGATGCATGGCTGTGGAGACGGTCATCTGCTCATACACAGTGCGTCCGGTCTCCTTGGAATAATTGATCTTCTGGGGGTAGAAGGCGAGCCAAGGCCATTTGTCCTCCCCTTCCTCCCATGCCCAACTGTGCCGCATGGTGAAGTGGTCGCGTATCTCCTGGCTGATGTCGGCCTTTGCCGAGGCGTCGATAAGGATGAGCGGCTTGCCGTTCCAGCGGAACCAGTACTTGTCGTTGGCCGCTTTCTTGTACCATTTATTATAGAGCTGCGTCACCACGCCTGCGGTGTTGGCGTGGCAGCAGAAGGCCAGCTTGGGCGATGGAAGCCCCAGCGAGGTGCGGCGGTCTATCTCGTCGATGACCACCTGCACTTGTACATCGTAGGTGAAAGCGTTGGTCACATCGAAGAAGTAGAAGTCTATGCCCGCATCGGTGAGCATCTGCATGTGCTTGGCCACAATGAAGCGGTCGCCCCCGCTATAGTATCCCAGCGCCGGTTTGCTGCCCCAGTGGAACTGACCCTCGGCACCCCATGCGGGCGAGTCAGGGTTCTTCTCCAGCAGTCGGGTGATGTCCTTCACCTCGGCGCCGTGCTGTCCGTGCCACACATAATAGAACATGCCCACACGGCACGCTGTATCTTTCTTTGCACGGCTTACGCCCATGTCGGATGAGGCCACGTTGCGGCCCAGCCCGTCGCAGCACACCCATGTGTCGCTCATTACATCCACACTCTGTCCCATGGCCAGCGATGCGGTGGTCATCAGCACGGCTGCTATGGCCGTGCACCTCTTTGTCTTGGTTGTTTTTGCTCTCATCTTAGTTCTCAGGTTTATGGTGGTTTGAATGTTTTATTGTAGAGAGTAAAGTGTTTCTTGCCGGTACGTGGATTGTGGGGCGGGTGTCAGGTGGTGGCTTGTGCCGCCTTGGCCTTCTTCCCGGAGTTCAGTGCCACAAGCATTCCGCCTATGAGCACCATGCAGCCCAGTAGCGCCATCCAGGTGACGCGCTCGTGTAGCACCACGGAGCCCAGCGCCATGGTGAGCAGGCTTTGGAAATATACATAGTTGGTGAGACGCACAGCGCCCAGCACCTTCATCACCCTGTTCCACACCAGAAAACCGCCTGTGGAGGCCACCAGTCCCAGGAAGAGCAGGTTGCTCAGGACGGGTGTGCGCATCAGTATGGCGGTATCGGTGCAGAGCGGATGCACAAGCAGGAACCAGGGCAGTATGGTGAGCACACCATAGCCAAAGACCTTGCGTGTGAGAAAGACTGCCCCATAGCGCAGCATCACCCTGCGCATGAGCAGTGAGTAACAGGCCCAGGTGCACGAAGCACACAGCGCCAGGAGGTCGCCCCGAAGGTTGAGGTGCAGGTAGAGCTGTCCGTTGAGCACTACCAGCACCACGCCTACGAAGGCACACAGAGAGCCGAGCGCCTGGCGGCGCGTCATGCGTTCCGACTTGTAGAAGACTGATACCACGAGCGCCGTGACGATGGGTGTGGTGCTCACCAGTATGCTCACGTTGGCCGAGGTGGAATATACCAGAGCCATGTTTTCGGTGAGGAAATACAGAGAACCGCCCATGATGCCCAGGCCCATGAGTGACAGCTCGTCGCGCACACTGCCCGACCACATGCGCCGGTGGCTTACTGCCACCATGCACACATAGGCCAGCAGGAACCGATAGAAGAAGATGTCGGCAGGTGTGAGCTCGTAACCGATAAGCAACTTGCTGCTGACAAAGGTGGTGCCCCATACGGCCACCACAAGCATTGCTCCCACATGCCCCATCCACTCCTTCATATCAGCGTACCATTATCTTGCGTCCGTCCTTGATGTAGATGCCGCGTTGGGGAGTGCCCGTAATGCGGCGGCCCAGCAGGTCATAGAGGGCTGCAGGCTGTGCAGAAGCATCATCGGCACCAGTCACTTCATGGATGCCGGTGGCCAGTGACACCTGTATGGGCTCGCTCCAATTGCTTGTGGCGAATCCGTCGGCCAGCGCACGCACACGATAGGTGTATGTAGCATCGGCGGTCAGATTGGTGAAGGTGTAGCTTGTGGCAGCGGTGGTCACAGTCTGGCTCTTGCTCTTGTGGGCCTGTGCACGCTTGCCTATGGTCTTCACAGGAGCCTTGAAGAGTGTGCTGAGGTCGTCATCGCTGAAGGTGCCATCAAGTACAATCACACGAGAAACATAGGCGCGGTTGCTGGAGTAGAGCACCACCTGGCAGTCTTCGGACAATTCCTTGATAGGTACTGCGAAGTAGGCATCCTCTTTCTCCAGTGTTGCTTCGCCCAGCATTTCGGTCTGTCCGTCTCCTTCGCTGTAGCCGATCTGCAACTTGTTGTTCTTTTCGTTGAACCAGCGAGCCACTATTACCACGGTGATGACATCGTTGCTGGGGCTGATGGCAGGTGTTGTGAGTCTGCCTGCATTCTTGCTGGAACCCATCTTCACCTCGTTGCCAGGTGTGGTGAACAGTTTCAGGCCGGTCCATCCTGCGGTCTGGGTGTACTCGTCGAGCTTGTTGGCAACGTCCTGGTTGCCGTCCTGGGTCTTTCCGTTATTGAAGCCCTTGAAGTTCTCATCCAGCAGTATGCTCTCTTCGATGCTGCCTTCGTTGCTTCCTGTGGTGGTCAGTTGCACCTCGTAGGATGTGGCACCCTCCACCTTCTGCCATTGTGCGGTGAAGCCGCTGGCAGTCACCTGGGTGGCAGGCAGTGCGGTGGGAGTGGCCAGTTGGGGCAGAGCCTTGCCGCCGTCGAAGGTGAAACTGATGAGTCCGTTCTTCTCTGCAATGTTCTCGATGGGGCGTCCCATGAACTTGCGACCGTTGCTGTTGAGGTTGTAGAGCTTGGCAGCAGGGTTGCTGCTGTCGGTCAGTGCAGTCTTCTTGGAAGTTCCGGGCCAGGTGTCGCCCGCAGTGTTGTAGTGCGACAACTTGCCATCGGCTGGAATGATGGTCATGCGCTGGTGGCTGGCCACATTGTTGACAGTGTTCTGCTTCCATGCATTGCTGTTGAAGTCAATGTGCAGGACGAGCATGCCATGTGCGGGAGCATAAGCGTCCCAACTCTCCTGCTGGTGGTTCTCGAGCAGGTAATACTCACCGGGGAACTTGGGGTTGGCGTTCCTGATGAGGTATGCTACGGGCTCCTTAGTGATAGCCGGCATGTCGTTCACGTTGCAGGGCTGTGTGAGTTCTACGGGTGTGAGCCATCCGCAATACATGCGCTCATAGCTGGTGAAGGGTGCTGGAGTCTCGCCGTAGCCGTCCTCGCCGTTGTACGAACCATAGTCCATCAGATCCCACACGTTCATGCCGAAGTTCTCTCCATCGGCGCTCGTATCGTACATATCGGGGATGGCCAGGCAGTGGCTGAACTCATGGCAGGCTGTGCCAATGCCGTCCATCTTGTTGCCCGAGGAGCCGCGCAGCTCGCTGGAGCAGGCATAGGTGTCGATGGTGACTCCGTTGATGGTGAGTGCACCAGGGCCGTCATTGTACTTGGCAGCCTCTGAAAGTTCAAACTCATGCGGCCAGATGGTGTTTGCAGGTGCATCGGCATGCTCGCCGTAGCCTGCATATACCACATATACCTGGTCCACATAGCCGTCGCCATCCCAGTCATATTTCTTGAGGTCGATGCCTGACACGGCCAACTTCACGGCTTCGGCCACCATCTCAGCGGCATGCTTGTCGTTGCCGTCACTGTCGTTGTCGCCGTAGTAGGAGAGGTTCTTGCTCAGTGTGACGGGTCCCATGACGTCGAAGTCGAGGGAGAACTTGCCGTAGCTCTGGCTCAGGAAGTAGTCGCGAACCGAGCCCGTGCAGTTGTTGTCCGAGTAGCCGGCCTTATTGAAATAGTCATTGTATTCGGCCTGGGTATGCTGCATCTTCTTGTCCTTGTAGTTGACCAGAATCACGAGGCCCTTTCGCTCGCCCGAGATAGGGTTGGTCTCAGCACCCCACGCTGCCTTGTGCTTGGTGCGCTTGGCTATTCGGTGTGCGTTGCGTGCCTGCACCTTGGCCTGCAGCTTGCTCTGTGCCTGCTGCAAGGATATCTCTTGGGGGATGTTCTCTTCGTTCATTACAAAGGCGCGGCCGTCTGCTGTCTTCCAGTAGTGATAGTTCTCGTCACCGCTCAGTGTGGCTGTCACCTGGGTGCCGTCGCTTAATGTCAATGTGCGCTGTGTGCGCCTGGCTGGCACTGCACTTGCAGTCAGGGTCAGCATGGCCAGCGCGATAGATAGAATGATTTTCTTCATAAAGTGATATTGTTCAACGTATATATACTTTCCTTACACTATTGTCGGGGTAGCGCAGCACATAGATGCCGGCGCGCAGGGAGAGGCGATGGATTTCGTCGGCTTGGCACTCGGTGACGAACATACCGTCGGTGGCAAACACACGCACACGCTTTTCGCTCTCCTGCATATCGCTGATGCCAGTAGCCAGGGTGCTGAATGCGGCGGGCACCGACCATGCTCCGTTGAGGTAGTCATCGGCCATAGCCTGCACCTCGAAGGTGTATATGTGGTTCTCCTGCAGTCCTGTCACCCTGTGGCTGGTGCCGTTGATGCTGTCGGCCAGGCACACTACATCCTGTCCGTCAAGTACCTTCAGCCGGTAGCATTGTGCTTCAGATACGGACTGCCAGACCAGAGTGGCTTCGGTCTCGGCAACTTCCTGGGCCTCAAGACCAGTGGTGAGTGCCAGTGTGCCGCGCGGCATGAACTTCAGTGTTACCAGTCCGTCTTCATCCTCCTGTATATCCACGATGGGCTTGCTCATGTATTTCCCCGTGAAGAGAACGCTGGCCGGTGTGGTGTTGTCCGTCAGTTCGTGGTTGTCAGAGGTGCCTGGCCACAGATTGCCACGCAGGCTCTCCACCCACTGGTCCAGCGAAGAAGCGTTGTTGCTGCCTATAAGCTGGTTGTTGGCAGGGATGATGGTCATGCGCTGATGACTGGCCTGCACGTTCACGGTGTTGCTTGTCCAGGCGGTGGCAGAGTAATCCACGTGTGTGATCATCAGTCCGTGTCCACGGCTGCCGCACATCTTCACGTCCCATCCATCGGCCTGTCTGTTCTCCAGGATGTAGTATTCATTGGTGTTGAAGTCGCTCACCACCTTCCATCCACAGCCTCCCTTGGCAAAACTATGCAGGTGCAGAGTGGTGGGTTCGCTCACAGTCTGAAGCTTTTGCCAGCCCATGAAGTCGCGTTCATAGGCGGTGTAGCCCACGGGGGTGAAGCCATTGTTGGCATATTCACCATAGTCCATCACGCTCCAATAGTCCATGCCGAAGCATGTGCCACGTGTGTCGTAGAAGTCGGGCAACCCCAATGCATGGCTCAGTTCGTGCACAAACACGCCCACGCCATCGGGGATGGATATGTATTCTCCTGTGGAGAGTCTCTTCATGCGGCTTTCACATACAGATGAGTTGGCGGCAAAGCGGATACCGCCGATGGTGCTTGCACCGCTCACCTCCTTGGGCCAGATGGCATTCTCATCAGTGCTGTTGCTCTCTCCCAGCCCGGCAAAAACGAACATCACCAGGTCAACAGCGCCATCGCCGTCGTTGTCATAGAGGCTCCAGTCTGTTCCTGCGGCCGTGGCTTTGCTGATGGCTTCAGAGCAGAACTTGTCATAGTT
Organism: uncultured Prevotellaceae bacterium; assembly: GCA_900543815.1. Lineage (GTDB taxonomy): Bacteria > Bacteroidota > Bacteroidia > Bacteroidales > Bacteroidaceae > Physcousia. Next base: position 28,682 of record UQST01000018.1, on the reverse strand, counting down.
GATGTCCTTGCGCTTTCCGTCGGCCGAGTTGGTGCCGTAGTAAGCGTATCCCTTGTCGAGCTTGACGGGACCGATGGCGGTGAACTCAGGCTGGAATTCTCCTCTGCTCTGCTCTGTAAAGTACTCGCGCAGGCTGCCCTTGCTGCCGTGGCCGGTGTAGGGCGAACCATCGGCGTTGCCGTTACAGTAGAGATGATAGTAACGGTTCACGGCTTCGGCATCCTCGCCTACGGCAAAGTCCTTGTCGGCAAACGACACCAATACCACGGGCACGCGCTTCACTCCGTGCTGTCCCAGTGGTGCATTGGCAGCCGAACCCACCTTGCGTCGCACAGCCTTGCGCCTGCCGTTGGCCTCCGAGAGCAGTGCCTGCCACTCCTCATCGTCCTCCACCAGCCGGTAGCCCAGCGAATCTCGCACGATGGTCTCCCCTGCGTCGGTCATGTAATAGGTGAAATGTTCGTCGCCCATGCGGGTTACCTCCAGCTGTGAGCCGTCGTTCAGAGTTATGTTGATACGTATGCGCTCGGATGGAGCCGCGCTTAGCGGGCCGACAGAAGCGCACATGGTAGCCGCCAGAAGCGTAAGGCCCAAGAGCCGTCTCCCAGTGAATAATCTTGTCATAAAGCCTATAATATAATATGTATTGTAGTGCAAAGGTACGGTTTTTTGGGTGCAGGAAGAAAAAAAGTGGAGCAAACATTTGCGGGCAAGAGTAAAAGTTTATACTTTTGCAACGCAATAAGGCAATGGGGGATTAGCTCAGCTGGCTAGAGCGCTTGCATGGCATGCAAGAGGTCATCGGTTCGAACCCGATATTCTCCACACTACGCAGGACGGGAGATTTGTCATGAAGGACAAGTCTCCCGCTCTTGTTTAAGCAGGATTATACAATTAAAACTTCAAGATATGGACAAGCAGAAGAGGGTCACACTCCCCGAAAACGCATTCAGAGAACTCAAGGAGGGCGAACAGTACACACCGCTGATGCCCAAGGACTCGCATCCCCGCGAGGTGACAGCATGGTCAGTGGGGTGGGGTATCCTGATGGCAGTGCTCTTCAGTGCCGCTGCTGCCTACCTGGGACTGAAGGTAGGTCAGGTGTTTGAGGCAGCCATTCCCATCACCATCATCGCTGTGGGCGTGAGCGGAGCCACTCACCGCAAGAACGCCATGGGCGAGAACGTCATCATCCAGAGCATTGGCGCCTGCAGCGGAGTCATTGTGGCAGGAGCCATCTTCACGCTTCCTGCGCTCTACATCCTGCAGGCCAAGTATCCCGAGATGACTGTCAACTTCCTCGAAGTGTTCCTTGCCAGCCTGCTGGGCGGCATTCTGGGCATCCTGTTCCTTATTCCCTTCCGCAAGTATTTCGTCAAGGAAATGCATGGCAAGTATCCTTTCCCCGAGGCTACAGCCAGCACACAGGTGCTGGTGAGCGGCGGTCAGGGAGGTTCGCAGGCTCGTCCCCTGCTCATAGCCGGACTGCTGGGCGGACTGTATGACTTCTGTGTGGCCACCTTCGGATTGTGGAACGAGAACTTCACCAGCCGTGCCATTCTGTGGGGCGATACCGTAGCCGAGAAGGCCAAACTCGTGTTCAAGTGCAACACCAGTGCGGCAGTGCTGGGCATGGGCTACATTGTGGGCCTCAAGTATGCCTTCATCATCTGCTGCGGCTCCGCCCTGGTATGGTGGCTGATAGTGCCTGCCATTGCCCTGCTGTTCCCCGACCTGGAGATTTCCAGCGGACTTACAGCGGCTGCCGCATCGCCTGAGGAGCTCTTCCGTTATGCCAAGAGCATCGGTATAGGCGGTATTGCCATGGCCGGTGTGATAGGTATCGTCAAGAGTTGGAAACTCATTGTGGGCGCAGTGAAGCTGGCTGCCTCCGAGATGGGAAGCAAGAAGACCGACGGTGCCGATGTGGAGCGCACCCAGCGTGATATTCCCATGCGCAGTGTGGCACTGGGCATCATCGTGGCACTCATTGCCACCTTCCTCTTCTTCCAGTGGGATGTGATGGGCGGCGTGTGGCGCTTCAGCCTGGTGGCTATCCTGCTGGTGGCCGTCATCACCTTCCTTTTCACCACCGTGGCAGCCAATGCCATTGCCATCGTAGGCTCCAATCCCGTGAGCGGAATGACGCTCATGACCCTCATACTGGCCTCTGTCATCATGGTGGCAGTGGGCTTGAAGGGCACTTCAGGCATGGTGGCGGCCCTCATCATGGGCGGTGTGGTGTGTACGGCACTCAGCATGGCTGGCGGTTTTGTCACCGACCTCAAGATAGGTTACTGGCTTGGAGCCACTCCCCAGAAGCAAGAGACATGGAAGTTCCTGGGTACTCTGGTGAGCGCGGCAACAGTGGCCGGTGTGATTATGATACTGAACAAGACCTACGGATTCGAGAATGGCCAGCTCTCTGCACCTCAGGCCAATGCCATGGCAGCCGTCATCGAACCACTGATGAACGGTAGTGGTGCACCCTGGTTGCTCTATGGCATCGGTGCTGCCATTGCCCTTCTGCTCAATGCCTGCGGTGTGTCGGCTCTTGCCTTTGCACTTGGCATGTTCATCCCATTGGAGCTTAACCTCCCCTTGTTGGCTGGTGGAGCCATCCAGTGGTTTGTTACCACACGCAATCAGGACGCGTCTCTCAACAACGCCCGCAATGAACGCGGCACCCTCCTAAGCAGCGGATTCATCGCTGGTGGTGCGCTGATGGGTGTGGTGAGTGCAGCCTTGCGCTTCGGCGGAGTGGAGTTTGATTATGCCTCATGGTGGAACAATACGCTGAGCGAACTGCTCTCGCTGGGTATGTACTGCATGCTCTGCATCTTCCTCATCAAGCAGAGCATGAAGGCCAAAGCCTGACCTAAAAGGGCGAAATACAGCCCTTTCGGACAAAAAAGCGCGGCAAGGGACGACCACATACGCAGAAAAGTCGTACCTTTGCCGCGCTGTCACGTGTTGGCAGCATATTTCAAACCTATAATTAAAGTTTAATTAAATTATGGCAACAAAAATCAGATTGCAGCGCCACGGCCGTAAGGGTTATGCCTTTTACAGCATCGTAATCGCTGACGTAAGAGCTCCACGCGATGGTAAGTTTACAGAGAAGATTGGTACTTACAACCCCAACACCAATCCTGCCACTGTAGATTTGAAATTCGACCGCGCCCTGTATTGGGTAGAGGTAGGTGCACAGCCCACCGACACGGTTCGTAACATTCTGTCTGACGAAGGTGTTTATTTGATGAAGCACCTCCGTGGTGGTGTGAAGAAGGGTGCTTTTGATGAAGCTACCTGTGATGCAAAGTTTGCAGCATGGAAGGCCGACAAGCAGAAGGGCCTGGAGGCTTTCGAGGCCAAGAAGGCTGCTGACAAGAAGGCTGCTGAGGCAGCTCGTCTGGATGCAGAGAAGAAGGTCAACGAGGAGATCGCTAAGAAGGTAGCCGAAAAGAAGGCCGCTGAGGCAGCAGCTAAGGCTGAGGCTGAGGCAGCTGACGCTGAGGGCGCACAGGCAACCGAGGGTGAAACAGAAACTCCCGCAGAGGCTTAAGCAATCAATCACAAACCATTATTTCAATTAGACTTTTTCCAAACAACAACCAGAGGGGCGTTGCCGTGAGGCAATGCCCCTCATCTTTTTGCCCATGAGCGGTTCTGTGCCTTGGGCTTTATGCTGACTCGCCTGCCCAGTAACCTTCTCCTTACGAAATGAGCCTGCTGCTTCGGGTAAGTTATATATATCTGATAATCAGTGAAAGCAAGTACCGAGAGAATGATAGTGTGGTGATACTGCAGTTTATGCTGGCTGGTACTGAAGTATCAGCAGGGTGGCAGGGCAGTACCGGCATACTGAAATCGCCGAGTATCCTTGCTTGCTTTTTCTACGCAAGCGCCTTCTCTTTTTCTTCCAACGGACTTCATGGGAAAATGTACTTCAAAGCCATCTGTGGGGAAGGGTGTTTTCTAACAGAAATCAGAGCGGTGCATCGGAATCCGTGCTGCGATGGACAGACAAATGTGCCGTGGTGCTTGAGTCAACGTAGTGTGGCGCATTTGTCAGCGTAATGTGATGAGTGTTTTCGTATAAAATGATGTGTGTATCAGCATGATGTGATGCGTATGTCAACGTAATGCGATGCGTATGTCAGCGGAATATGGCGCGTTGGCCGTTGGAGTGCGTTGCATCTGTGATTGCCGTGTGCTGGGTTTCTGAGGTCAGCGGGGATGGGTGTAACAGCAAAGGGGCTGTCCCGCTTTTCGGAACAGCCCCTTGCTTGTAGTGATGGCTGGGAAACGATGATGTGTATCCCGCCTTTCTGCTGTGGGTTATCGGATTTCCACTTCTTCCTTCATGTCTATCTCCTGGCCCTGTGCGTCGTAGAATTCGTATTGCAGGAAGGCCAACTTCTGGCTGGGGATTACTTTCACGCCGAAGCCAAAGCGCCACTGCCAGCGTTTCTTAATAGAGAGCAGCCCCTGGTTGAGGTAAGCAGCCACGTAGGGATGCACGTGCAGGGTGAAGTTCTTGATGCCCAACTTGTAGTAGAGAAGTTCTATCTTGCCCTCGAGCACCTTGTCGAAGAGGAAACTGCTCTTGATTGTGCCTGTTCCGTGACAAGTGGGGCAGGTCTCATCCACCTTCACGTCCATCACGGGACGTACACGTTGGCGTGTGATCTGCATAAGCCCGAACTTGGACAGAGGCAGGATGTTGTGGCGTGCGCGGTCACGCTTCATGTTCTCGCACATGTGCTCATAGAGCTTCTGACGGTCTTCTGCCAGCTTCATGTCGATGAAATCTACCACGATGATACCGCCCATGTCTCGCAGTCGCAACTGTCGTGCCAGCTCGTCGGCAGCACCCAGGTTGACATCGAGCGCATTGGCTTCCTGTCCGTCCTTGTTGCGTGTGCGGTTGCCGCTGTTCACATCCACCACGTGCAGAGCTTCGGTGTGCTCGATGATGAGGTATGCACCGTGCTTGTAGGAAACGGTGCGTCCGAAGCCCGACTTGATTTGCCGTGTGATGTCGAAGTTGTCAAAGATGGGCAGCTTGCCGCGGTAGAGCTTTACGATATCTGCTTTCTCGGGTGCGATGATGGATACGTATCCCTTCACTTCATTGAATACATCTTCGTTGTTGACGTAGATGTTTTCGTAACTGGGGTTGAATACGTCGCGGAGCATACCCACTGTGCGGCTCGTCTCCTCGTAGATGAGTGCGGGGAGCTGCTGTGCTTTCTGTGCATTGCGCAGGGTCTGTTCCCATCGGGCAGCCAGCACCTTCATCTCGGCGTCGAGTTCTGCCACGCGCTTGCCCTCGGCTACGGTGCGTACGATGACGCCGCAGTTGCGCGGTTTAATGCTCTGTATGGTCTGCTTGAGTCGTGCCCGCTCCTCTGAGCTTTTGATTTTGGTCGATACCGACACCTTGTTGTCAAAGGGTACGAGCACCAGATAGCGTCCCGGGAAAGTGATTTCGCAGGTGAGTCGTGGTCCCTTGGTGCTGATAGGTTCCTTCACTATCTGCACCAGCAGTTCCTGCCCCTGCTTGAGCACATTCTGCACGCTTCCGTTCTTCTCCAGTTCTGGCTGGAACGATGCTTTTGCGTGCGGATAGAGGTTCTTCTTGTCGTTGAGTACCTGTTTGAGGTACTTGGCATACGAGTTGAATTGGGTTCCGAGGTCCAGATAATGCAGAAAGGCGTCTCTCTCATGTCCCACGCTTACGAAACATGCGTTGAGTCCTGGCATGAGCTTATGCACCTTGGCCAGGTAGATGTTGCCCACCGAGAAGGAGGCAGACTGGCCTTCTTCCTGATATTCCACCAGTCGCTTGTCTTCGGTAAGTGCGATGGATATCTTCTTGGGCTGTACATTGATGTAGAGTTCGCTTGTCATACTCTGGTTGTCTAACTAAAAAAAGACTCGGTGACAGAGCACTGACTGTCACCGAGCTATCCTTTACTGAGAGAGTCTTACTTGCTCTTGTGTCTGTTCTTTCTCAGTCTCTTCTTACGCTTGTGCGTTGACATCTTGTGTCTCTTATGCTTCTTTCCGTTTGGCATAATTGTATTATTTTATTGGGTTAGTATATCCGATTTCTGCTTATGAGCGTACAAAAGTACTGCTTTTCCTCAATACGACCAAGAGTTAGGGGCGAATTTTGAGGTTTGGGTACGCATTTAAGTCCCTGGGCACCCCTCTCTTTGGGGTGCCGCAGTGCAAATCCGCAGTTCCTGTTTCGCAGTCCGCACTCCTTGTGCACTCACTTGTTGAGTCCTTCGGCAGTGTAGTACTTGGTCTTGCTCAGAGGCTCTACGCTGCCAAACTGGCTCCATCCTGCATCCTGCTTGTACTGGTCGAGGAATGCGTCGGGTACGTAGAGTGTGCAGCCCTTTGAGGGTGTGCAGTTCTTGGGCATGGGGTAGAACTCGGTGCTCAGCAGATATACCTTCTTGAACTTCTCGGGTGCGGGGAACATGCCAAACATGCGGTTCTTCACGTCATTGGGGATAGTGAGTTCCTCTACGCCGGTACATCCGTCGAAGGCACCGTCGTCCAGCTTCTTCATCGTGATGGCCAGGATGATGCGCTTGAGTGATGAGCAGTCCTTGAAGGCTCCCTCTCTGATCCACCATATCTGGTCGCTGAAGATGGCATACTCCAGTGACTTGCAGCCGTAGAAGGCATCTACGCCCACAGTGGACACGTTCGCCTTGAGGCCCTTGAGTGCTGAGCAGCCCATGAATGAGCGGTCATTGATGACGGGAACGAAGCCCTGGAAGTGCACCTGCTCCAGTGATGTGCATCCGCTGAAAGCATCCTCGGCGATGTGTGTCACCTTGGGACCAATCCACATCTCGCGTATCTTGGTGTTGCCTTCAAACTCCTTCTGCCCGATGCTTGCAATCTGACTGGTGAAGCCAAGCTTTTCAGCCTCCACAACTTTCTTCTCCGAGCGGTCCTTGCTGCTGTAGAAGTAGATGTCCTTGTCGGGCTTTGCACTGCTCTTCTTCTTGGTGCTGGTGCTTGTGGTCTGCTCCTTGCCATCCTGTGCAGCCTTGTTGCCGCATCCTGTCAGTGTGAGTCCGGCGGCCATAGCCAGTGCCAGAACCCATGCTTGTGTCTTGATGTGTCTCATGTCTTTTGTGTTGTGTGTATGGGTAAATACGTTTGTTCGTGTCACAAAGGTAGGCAAAATAATCCGCACCTCCACCAAAACCCCCGCTTTTTTACCCTTATTATATAAATAATGAGTACCTTTGCAGTTCCCTTGCAGGTTCCTTCGGGTATCATCGGAGGGCATTCTCCCGCGTGGAGAGGCTGGGTGGCAGGCACGCAGATGTGGCTTGCCCGAGAGGGAGGAAAGAAGATTAGCAAGCAAGAAACAAGAATGATTTCAATAGACCATTTGAGTGTGGAGTTCAGCGCACGGCCGCTCTTCACCGATGTCAGTTATGTCATCAACGACCGCGACCGCATTGCCCTGGTGGGCAAGAACGGTGCCGGCAAGAGCACGATGCTCAAGGTGATAGCGGGGCTGCAGGCTCCCACCGAGGGTACAGTGTCGGTGCCGCGTGATACCACAGTGGCTTACCTGCCACAGGTGATGGTGCTGAGCGACGGACACACGGTGCGTGAGGAGGCCGAGAAGGCTTTTGTGGGCATCCGCGATATGGAGCGCCAGATACAGGAGATGAACGACCAGCTGGCCGAGCGCACCGATTACGAGTCGGAAGAATACATGTCGCTGGTGGAGCGCTTCACGCATCTGAGCGACCGCTTCCAGATGATGGGAGGCCTCAATTACCAGGCCGAGCTGGAACGCACCTTGCAGGGACTGGGCTTCAGCCGTAGTGACCTTGACAGGCCCACCAGCGAGTTCAGCGGCGGATGGCGCATGCGCATCGAGTTGGCAAAGCTTTTGCTGGGCCGTCCTGACGTGCTCCTGCTCGATGAGCCCACCAATCATCTCGACATCGAGAGCATTCAGTGGCTCGAGCAATTCCTCTGCACCCGCGCCGGAGCAGTGGTGCTGGTGAGCCACGACCGTGCATTTATAAATAATGTAACCAACCGCACGCTGGAGATATCCTGCGGACGGGTGTATGACTACAAGGTCAAGTACGACGAGTATATCAACCTGCGGGCCGAGCGCAGGGAGCAGCAGTTGCGTGCCTATGAGAATCAGCAGAAGGAGATAGCCGACATCAAGGCCTTCATAGAGCGCTTCCGCTATCAGGCCACCAAGGCTATACAGGTGCAGAGCCGCATCAAGCAGCTGGAACGCATCGTGCCTATCGAGGTGGATGAAGTGGATAACAGCGCTCTGCGTCTCAAGTTCACCTGCAGCCAGCGCAGCGGTGACTATCCCGTGATATGTGATGACCTGGCCAAGAGTTATCCTGCCCGCAACGCCAGTGAGACGGAGCATGTCATCTTCAGCAATGTCAACCTCACCATCAGTCGTGGTGAAAAGGTGGCGTTTGTGGGACGTAACGGCGAGGGTAAGACCACGCTGGTGAAGTGCATTATGGACTCTGCTGCCCATCCCGACAAGGATGGAGCGGGCAGCGGATTCTACTCGGGCAGCCTGCGCGTCGGGCATAATGTGCAGATAGGCTACTTTGCACAGAACCAGGCACAGCTTCTTGACGCCGAACTGACCGTGATGGATACCATCGACCGCGTAGCCAAGGGTGACATCCGACTCAAGATAAGGGACATCCTGGGCGCATTCATGTTTGGCGGGGAGGCTGCTGACAAGAAGGTGAAATTCCTGAGCGGCGGCGAGCGCACCCGTCTGGCCATGATAAAGCTCCTGCTTGAGCCGGTAAACTGCCTTATCCTCGACGAGCCTACCAACCATCTGGATATGCGTTCGAAGGATGTTCTGAAGGCTGCCATACGCGATTTCGACGGAACAGTCATCGTGGTGAGCCACGACCGCGACTTCCTCGACGGGCTCGTGAGTAAGGTATATGAGTTCGGTGAAGGCAAGGTGCGCGAGCATCTGGGAGGCATCTACGACTTCCTGCAGGCCAAGCAACTCACCTCGCTCACTTCGCTCAATACGTCCTCCAGCCGTGAGACAAACTCCGGCCAGCCTGCTGCCGAGCCAGCCAAACCAGCCAAGGGAGGTGCGCAGAGCTACGAAGAGCAGAAGGCGCAGCAGCGCAAACAGAAGCGCCTGGAGAAGGCCGTTGCCGAGGCAGAGGAGCAGGTGACGCAACTGGAGGCTGCCATCCGCATCCTCGAAGAGCGGATATCTACTCCCGAAGGCAGTGCCGATACGTCGCTCTACGACAAACATGCCAACCTCAAGAAGCAGCTCGCCGAGGCCGAAAGCCTGTGGGAGCAGGCGGTGGAGGAGCTTGAGTCGCCCCTCTGAACCTCTTCCCCAAGGGAACTGACCACGCTGGGTGCTACAGTGCATGCATAGGTTGGCCTCGCGCAAAGCGATAGAGAGACAGATTTGAAGTGATGAACAATTAAATTATAAACAACAACCCTTTCCCTTCACCCCATGACGGAACCCCTTGCAGGGCAGTCTGTCAGTCACGGGAGAGTGAGGAGAAGGCCATAACACAACACTATGAAGACAAAGTTGATGTTGCACGCGATGACATTCGCTGCTGTTCTGGCATCTTGCCAGACCAATGGTGGTGCAGGTGAAAAGTCGGGCATCGACCTGGCCAACCTTGACAGCACCTATCAGCCAGGCGCTGATTTCTACATGTATGCCACTGGTGGATGGCAAAAGAGCCACCCTCTGACGGATGAGTACAGCAGCTTCGGCAGTTTCGACATCCTGCAGGAGAACAACAACAAGCAGCTTCGCACGCTCATCGACAGCGTGGCAGGACTGGAGAACAAGCAGGGTAGCATCGAGCAGAAGATAGCCGACCTCTACAACTCTGCCATGGACTCTGCCACCCTGCAGCAGCATGGTCTCGACGACATGGCGGCTTTTCTGGCTTGCGACGGCTACCGTACCAGCGCCGAGGTGACCGCTCAGTGGCTTGACCAGGTTTGGCCCCGCATGGAGACACAGGGTGTGGATGGCCTGTTCGGCTTCTATATCGGAGCCGACGAAAAGGACTCCAAGAACAATATCCTCACCATTGGTCAGGGTGGTCTGACGCTTGGACAGAAGGATTATTACGTGGATGCCGACCCCGAGACCGCCAAGGTGCGTGAGGCTTATGTGGCTTACATCCAGAAGTTGGCTGCCCACGTGGGCTTCAGCCAGGACGATGCTGCACGTATGGCACAGGATGTGATGCGCATCGAGACGCGTTTGGCCAAGGCCAGCCGCAGCATGACAGAGTTGCGTGACCCTGAAGCCAACTATAATAAGATGTCTTACGAGCAGCTCAAGAAGGATTTCCCCGGCATCAAGTGGGACGCTTACTTCCAGAACTTCGGTATCTCCGGCCTCAAGGATGTGGTCGTGGGTCAGCCCGAGGCTATTCATGAGGTGGAGCGCGTACTGGCAGAGGAGACTCCTGAAGCCCTGCAGAACGTGTATTTGTGGCATGCCATCAACATGGCTTCTGGCTATGTGGATGACGAGAGCCGCAACATTGCCTTCTCATTCTGGGGTACTACACTGAGCGGAAAGACTCAGGATCGTCCCCGCTGGAAGCGTGCTGTATCGAGCGTTGATGGCTTCCTGGGCGAGGCTCTTGGACAGCTCTATGTGGCCAAGTACTTCCCTCCTGCAGCCAAGGAGCGTATGGAGAAGTTGGTGGCCAACCTGCAGCAGGCTCTGGGTGAGCGCATCGATGTGCAGGATTGGATGACTCCCGAGACCAAGAAAGTGGCGCGTGAGAAGCTGGATGCCTTCTATGTGAAGGTGGGTTATCCCAATAAGTGGGCCGACTACAGTTCGCTGGAGATTGGTCACAGCTACCTTCAGAACGTTCTCGCATGCCAGGCATGGAGCCTCAAGGACCAGATAACCAAGCATCTCAACAAGCCTGTGGATAAGGAGGAATGGTTTATGACTCCCCAGACAGTGAACGCTTACTACAACCCCACAACCAATGAGATATGCTTCCCTGCAGGCATCCTGCAGCCTCCCTTCTTCGATAAGGCAGCCGATGATGCGTTCAACTATGGTGCTATCGGCGTGGTCATCGGCCACGAGATGACTCATGGATTTGACGACCAAGGCTCTAAGTATGACAAGGACGGCAACCTGAAGACATGGTGGAAGCCCGAAGACACCAAGCGCTTTGAAGAGCGCATACAGGTGATGCGTGCTTTCCATGACAGCATCGAGGTGCTTCCCGGCCTGCATGCAAACGGTTCGCTCACTCTGGGTGAGAATATGGCCGACCATGGTGGACTGATGGTATCCTTCCAGGCATTCGAGAATGCAACAGCCAAGAAGCCCCTTGGCACCAAGGACGGATTTACTCCCGAGCAGCGTTTCTTCCTGGCTTATGCCAACGTGTGGGGTCAGAACATACGCGACGAGGAAGTGCGCAAGCGCGTCAAGAGCGACCCTCACCAGTTGGGAAGGTGGCGTGTGAACGGCCAGATGCCTCACATGGACGCATGGTATGATGCATTCGGAATCACCGAGAGCGACCCCATGTTCGTTCCCAAGGATAAGCGCGTGACCATTTGGTAAACAGCAAAGTCTTCCCGCCAGCATTCCTGGCGGGAGGACTTCATGCATAGCATATACATACAAAATACCATTTGAAGATTAAGAAACAAGCCTCCTCTTGTCCCTCCGGCAGGGCAGATTCTTCCTCTCACGAGGGAGGGTGAGAGGGGGCTTTCCTTTTCATCCATACCATATGCCGTTAAGATTACCAGACAAACTGCCCGCCATTGAGTTCCTCAAGCACGAGAACATCTTTGTGCTTGGTGATGAGCGGGCCAACAGTCAGGACATCAGACCGCTGCGCATCGTTGTGCTCAACCTGATGCCACTGAAGATAACCACCGAGACAGACCTCATCAGGCTGCTCTCCAACTCGCCCCTGCAGCTTGACATCCAGTTTATGAAGGTCAAGGCACACACCAGCAAAAACACACCAGTGGAGCATATGCAGGCTTTCTACCGCGATTTCGAGAAGATGGCAGACGAGAAGTTCGACGGAATGATTATCACAGGTGCTCCTGTGGAGCATCTTGAGTATGAGCAGGTCAACTACTGGGAAGAGGTGAGCGGCATCTTCGACTGGGCACGTACCCACGTCACCAGCACGCTCTATATCTGCTGGGCTGCCCAGGCCGGACTCTATCATCACTATGGGGTGCCCAAATATGCGCTGCCCGAAAAGATGTTCGGTATCTTCCCGCAGACACCGCTCTGCCCCTCGCTCCCCATCTTCCGGGGTTTCGATGATGTGTTCTATATGCCTCACAGCCGCCATACCGAACTTCGTCGCGAGGATATCCTGGCCGTGCCAGAACTATCCCTCATAGCCGAAAGCCCACAGAGCGGCGTGGGAATGGTGATGGCCCGGGGCGGCAGAGAGATATTCATCACCGGACACTCCGAGTATTCGCCTTACACGCTCGACACTGAGTATAAGCGCGATCTGGGCAAGGGACTTCCCATCAAGATGCCTCTCAACTATTATCGCAACGATGACCCCTCACAGCCACCACTGGTCACCTGGCGTGCCCACGGCAACCTTCTGTTCCAGAACTGGCTCAACTATTACGTTTATCAGGAGACTCCATACGATATCAATGACATCCATTGAACTACTATCACCGGCACAGAACCTCGAGTGCGGCATTGCGGCCATCGATCATGGTGCTGACGCTGTCTATATAGGTTCGCCTCGTTTTGGCGCGCGGGTAGCTGCGGGCAACAGTATCGACGATATTGCACGCCTGTGCCAGTATGCCCGCCCGTTCGGAGTGCGCATCTATGTGACGCTCAACACCATCCTTCGTGATGACGAGCTCGATGATGCACGTCGCCTGGTATGGGATTTGTACCACGCAGGCATCGATGCTCTCATCGTGCAGGATATGTCTCTGCTCGAGATGGAGCTGCCGCCCATAGCCCTGCATGCCAGCACTCAGATGGACAACCGCACACCTGACAAGGTGAAGTGGCTGCAGAGTCTTGGCTTCGGACAGACGGTGCTTGCCCGTGAACTCACTCTTGACCAGATACGTGAGATACACCAGGCAGTGCCGCAGATGCCGCTCGAAGCCTTTGTGCATGGCGCTTTGTGTGTGAGCTACAGCGGACAGTGCTACGCTTCGCAGTACTGCTTCGGCCGTTCGGCAAACCGTGGCGAGTGTGCACAGTTCTGCCGTCTGCCCTTCACGCTTACCGATGCCCAGGGGCAGGTGCTCTCATCCGAGCGCCACCTCCTCTCGCTGCGTGATATGAGCAGGCAGCATTCGCTGGAGGAGATGATGGATGCCGGAGTGGTGAGCTTCAAGATAGAGGGCCGCCTGAAGGATGTTTCCTATGTCAAGAATGTGACTGCCGCCTACCGTCAGGCCATCGACCGCGTGCTCTCGCGCCGTGCTGCCGACTACCGGCGGGCTTCACTCGGACGTTCCGAATTCACCTTCACCCCCGATCCGCAGCGCAGTTTCTCGCGCGGCTTTACCGACTATTTCCTGCACGGCAGGCAGGGCAGTGTGGCGTCGATGGACACTCCCAAGAGCCGTGGAATGGAGGTCGGTCGTGTGAAGGAAGTGTCGCAGGGCAGTATCGTAGTGTCTGGCACCACCGCCTTTGCCAATGGTGATGGCCTTTGCTATATGGATGGCGACGGCCGTCTGTGTGGTTTCCGTGTCAACAGAGCACAGGGCAACCGTCTCTTTCCCTCGTCGATGCCCGGTGTGCGGCGTGGTGATGTGCTTTGGAGAAACTACGACCAGGCCTGGGAAAGGCAGATGGCAGGCACCACAGCCCATCGCACGATAGGTCTGGAGATGCGCTTCGAGGATGTTGCCGAGGGTTTCCGCCTGACCCTGAAGCGGGAAGACGGTGCCCGTGAATCCTTCACCTATCCCTGTGAACATCAGTTGGCTCGCTCGCCTCAGGACGATGGCATACGCCAGGTGCTGGCCAAGACGGGCGATACAGCCTATGCCTGTTCGCATGTTGAGGTAGCCCTTTCGCAGCCTTGGTTTGTTCCCCGCAGCCTCCTCACAGGCTGGCGTCGCGAGGCTTTGGCACAAGCTTTTGCAGGAAAGGCTGGCAGAGACGAACAGGCAATGCCCTCTGCCGATGCTTCTGTCGGTGCTTCTGCCGCCGGGTCTGTCAGCCAGAGTGGGGCAGAGAAGACTCCTGCCGTGCAAAGCTTGCCTGCTTCCTCATCCTCACCGGCTTCCGATGAGGCCCGTCCAAACCAGCCTCACCTCACCTATCAGGCCAATGTGGCCAACCATCTGGCACGCCGATTCTATGAGCGCAATGGTTTCCAAGTGGATGAGATGGCTATGGAATGCGGTCGTACAGAAGGCAGAGACTACCTGCTCATGACCTGTCGCCACTGCCTGAGATACGAGTTCGGCTGGTGCCGCAAGCGTGGTGGTGCCGCCGCGCAGCTGGCCGAACCTCTTTACCTGAACCTGAACGATGGCCGTCGCTTCCGCCTGGAGTTTGACTGCCGCCGTTGTGAAATGAAAGTCTGGAATGCGTAAACTCCTCCCCCTTCTGCTCTCCCTCCTGCTCTCGTCCTGTTATAATAGGATAAGCGATGCGGGTCTCTACGAGGTCAATGACAACTTCGTGGTCACTGCCGACACCCTCCACCTGCAGGCGCAGCAGCCTCTGCACAATATGCCTATGCCCATGGATGGGTATGCCGACAGCCTTTTCATCCTGAGGGGTGAGGAACTGGTGGTGGCGCAGATAACCGTTATCCCCGAGGATACGATAGATAGCGTGTGGGTGAAGGTGGCACACGACCAGATGGTCATGGGCTGGACACACGAGAGCGAACTGCTCTCGGGCGTGGTGCCTGATGACCCCATCAGCCGCTTCATCTACATCTTCAGCCTTCGCCATCTGCCTTTTTTCGTGTGCCTTATTGCACTGGCTCTGGTGCTGATAGTAGCCCGCGGTGTGCGGCATGCCCGTTCGCGGGTATTCCTGCTCAATGATATAGCATCTGTCTATCCCACATTGCTCACCGTGGTATTGGGCGGTGCGGCAGTCCTCTATGCCCATATCCAGCGTTTCGAGCCTGATATGTGGGTCAGCTTCTATTACCATCCCACCCTCAACCCATTCTCCTTGCCCGTGCTGCTCGGCCTGTTCGTATCGCTCTTCTGGCTGATACTCATCCTCTCCATGGCAGTGGCCGACGAGGTTTTAGCCCAGTTGCCCTTGGGTGAGGCATTGCTTTATCTGCTCACTCTCTTGGGCATGTGCATGTGCCTCTACACCCTTTTCTCGCTGGCCGCATTCTATTGGGCGGGGGTGGTGCTCTATGGCGTGTATGTGGTGGTGGCACTATACCGCTTCTTCCGGCACTTCCGTCCGCGCTATGTGTGCGGGCAATGCGGATGCAAGATGCATTCGTTGGGCAAGTGTCCCCATTGTGGTGCCGACAACGTATGAGTTTTTTCGTTAAAAGGGCAGGAATGGTGCAAAAAGCCGTTCCTGCCCTTGCTCTTTTCATTTAAAAAGAGTAAATTTGTGGGTGAAAGGGGCTTGCGGGCCTGGGGGAGGTCACTCTCGCGGTACTGTGATTCCTGCTTGTGAAGGATTTATCATAACCATATCCTAATATGAACAACCAATTACTCACGGCATCAGGACGCTTTGCGTCGGCGGTGCTACTGGTGGCTTCGGCGTTCTTCTCATCGCTGGAAGCCTATGCCTTGCAGGATGGGCAGACGCTGCGTATAGGTCGCGGTGCATTCTCCATCATGCCTAAGAATTCTTCCCTCGATGCCGGTGCGCAGGCCGAGATGTGGACCGATGCGCAAACCAACTCGCAGCGATGGGTGCTGCAGAGTGCCGGCACCGACACCTATATGCTCTCCAATGCCTACACAGGCAAGTTCCTGGCGTGCACGGGCGGCATGACAGCTGGTGCCGCAGTGTCGGTGCAGGACCGTTCAGCCGCAGCTTCCCGTGGCCGCTGGCAGCTTGTACCCGTGGAGGGAAGCACCAATCAGTACTACATCTATGCCAGTTCCACGCGCCGTTATGCACTCTCCACCCAGGGGGATACTGCCGACGGCAACACCCTCACGCTGGTGGCAGTAGATAAGGCAGAACCTTCGCAATATACCTGGACGGTGGAGGAATGTGCTCCACGCGAGAATGCGCTCACTCCCGAAGTGCGCGACGATATGATGGAGAAGTGGAAGGCTCACTATTACCACCGCGCCAGCACAGGTTATGTGATAGGCAACGGCGGCTGGTGGGGCGATGCTGAGATGTTTGAGGTGGTGCTTGATGCGCTCGAGACAACGGGCGACAAGCAGTATGCCACCATGTTTGAGATGCTCTACACCAACTTCCTCTCCCGCAAGACAGCCAACTGGATTACCGGCAGAGGGTATAATGAGTTCAACGACGATATTGCCTGGATGTGCATCGCATGCGTGAGAGCCTATCTGCTCACCGGCGTGACCAAATACCTGGCAACTGCCAAGACCAACTTCGATGGCATGTACAGTCGTGCAGCGAAGTATGACAACGGAACACTCGTATGGAAGCAGGGCAACGGAGGCACCAACTCCTGCATCAATGGTCCTGCGGCTGTGTGTGCCTGCTATCTGGGCATCGCTTTGGACAAGGAGGAGTATTTCCAGAAGGCAGCACGGGTATATGCCGGCGAGCGAAGCCTGCTCTACAATATCAATGCGCAGGGTGTGTTCAACGGACAGGTGTATGACAGCGGCGACCCGGTGAAGGGTACCGTGGGCAACACCTGGTCTTCTACCTACAACCAGGGAACCTCGCTGGGTGCGGCAGTCATGCTCTACGAGCACTTCGGCACCGAGCAATACCGCACCGATGCCGATGCCATCATGAACTGGACAGCCAAGAACCTGGCCAACAGCCATGGTATCATCAAGGTGTGCCAGACTGTGAACGGCGACCTCACGGGCTTCAAGGGCATTCTCATGCGCTATGTGCGCCGCTACGCAGCCTCGATGGGACAGCCCAAGTGGTATGAGTGGTTGGCCCGCAACGGCTATCATGCCTGGAACAACCGCAACTCCAAGGGCATCAGCATGTCGGCTTGGCTCACCAAGACCACCGAAGACTTCTATTATTCAGACGGCGGCAACTTCAACAATGACGGCGTGGGAGCCTTCACGGCCGTATCTGCTGCCTTCAACGCACACTTGGGCGTGGTGGACGAGAGGGATGCCTACAGCCGCATGCAGGCTGATGACTTCAATTTCCTGTGCGGTACCCCCATCGTACACACGGGCAATGACGATGACGGTACGGGCTATGCGGGTGCCATGCGAAAGGGCAATTATGTGGGCTACCGCAATGTGGATTTCGGTTCGCGCTATGCTTCGCACCTGCTGATGCGTGCCCGTCTCCTGCGTCTCGTATCGGAACTGGACGTCTATATCGATGCTCCGTCGGCCAAGGGAGGTACGCTCGTGTGCACCATCAAGCCGCAGGACGATGCCGAGCGCGATGGTTGGGTGACACTGGAGCGTGCTCTCAACGTGCCTGTCACCGGCAAGCACGATCTGTATCTGGTGTGTGCGGGCAGTGCCGGCATCGACCTCGTGACCCTCAACTGGCTGCAGTTTGAGGCCAGGAATACCATTTATGACGATGTGATAAGTTCCCTGGGCAGTCTGTCAACCTCGATGGAGGACAACGGACAGACCCTTGGACTGCTCGCCGACGGCAATCCCACCACGCAGTTTGCCGGCATTGCACGTGAGGGTACAGAGGCTTGGGTGCAATACGATGCACCTGCCCCCATCCGCTTGCAGGCTTATACTCTGTTCTCGGGCTTCAATGCCTCGGCTGACCCAGCGGGCTGGACGCTCATGGGCAGCAACGACGGGCAGCAGTGGGAGCCTCTGCATGAGGTGGGCGAAGCGGCTTTCGTGGCACGTGGACAGCGTGTGCGATGCGACATCGACGAGACTGCTGCCTACAGCCATTTCCGCCTCGTTCTGCATGGCAAGGCCAATCAGACGTCCTTCTATCTGTCTGAGTGGCAACTGATAGGACACTCGGTGAGCGCCACCGACATTACTGCCGACGGCGGTACACTGGACTCCTGTCCCTCTCTCACCGACCATCAGGGACTCACTTCCGTGGTTCTTCCTCAGTCGGGAGTGGTGTATCGCGCAGCGGGCAATTATGTGCTCAGCCATTACAGCCTCACTACGGGTGCCGATGCAGCTCCCCAGGCTTGGGTGGTGGAGGGTTCCAACAACGGCACCACATGGAAGACCATCGACGAGCGATCGGCGATGGAGTTTCCTTGTCCTGCCACTACGGCCGTCTATGAGGTGCAGAATGATGTGGCTTACGTGTGGTACCGGTTGCGCCCGAAGGATGATGCGGAGTGCCAATTGGCTCAGTGGCAGTTGTTCGGACGCCTCGATATGGGCAGGCTCTATCCCGATGTGACTTCTCTGTCAAGGGTCTTTGGCCCCGACGGAAGCAGCCAGGCTGCCCTGGTGGATGACAGTTCCGAAAGCTACAGTACCGTCAGCGGCGACAGCCTCTACTGGCTCATCGAGACTCCGATGGCCGTTCGCCCGCTGGCCTACACCGTGATAGCGGCCGCCGCCAAGGCACAGACTCCCACGGCGATAAGCCTTCGCGGACTGGCCGAAGACGGCACTCCCGCAATTCTCTCCACACGCAATCTCTCGCTCAATGCCCGTGGTTCGCATTACACAAGCACCACAGCCACCAGCAAGAGCTTCTGCCGTTTCCAGTTGCTCGTCACCAAGACTGCCGACGAGGACAGCCAGGCGGCATCGCTCATGGGATTTGAACTCTACGGCACCATGCTTGCTGCGGCTGGCGCAGAGCAGATGCCTGCCGTTCAGAGCGTGGAGGCTTCGGCCGACGGCGTGAGTGCCACCGAGGTGATAGGCAAGCTCAATGACCAGAACAGGCTCACGGCTTACAGGGCGCAGTTTGCCGACTCGCTCACCATCACCTTCTCTTATGCCGCACCTGTGAGCATCGACACCTATACGCTCACGGCTGGCAAGGACAAGGAAAACCTTGATCCCACCGACTGGCAGCTGCAAGGGTCGGCCGACGGAGAAGAGTGGGTGACACTGGACAGCCGCACGGGGGAGAAGTTCTCACACCGCTACGCCACCCAGTTCTACCGCCTCGGCAGCCAGGCCACCTATGCCCACTATCGTTTGGTGGTGCGTGGGGTCAATGGCGGAACGCAGTTGCAACTCACCGAATGTCAGTTGCTCCACCTGGGACTGGGCACCTCGGTGCTCCCCGCAGGCGAGAGCCTTGCAGCCGCCGGCATGCAGGTGAGTGGGGGACAGCTGCATGTACAGGCTCCCCGGGCAGGCACCCTTTGCGTATATGACCTGCAGGGACGCATGCTCCTGGCTCAGTCTGTTCAGTCGGGAAGCACCTCTCTGACTTTGCCCCAGGCACAAGGCGTGGTGGTGGCAGTCTTGCGCATGCAGGGCGGTTCGCTGGTGCGTAAGGTGCGGCTGTAGGGCGCTTCGCCTCGCGCGCGTATATATAATAATGTGTAAATGGCAGTTCGCCGTCGGCTCAGGTAGTCTGCCTGCGGCAGTCTGACACCGATTCCGCCCCTTGTCCTCGTGATGCGGTGCGGGATGAAATAACTTGCCTGATGCCTGCGATAGGCACAGGTGAGGGAGAGGAATCCGCCTGGCGTGTTCGTACGAACTCGCTTCGGCTTCCTCAGTAATGTGCCCAAGTGCCCCCTTGGCAAGCATGCTTGCACGAGGTCACTTGGGCACCTCTTTTTATTCAGCGTGCTGCGATGGCTCGTGCAGCACGCTGCAATCCTCCCCGCAGCGTGCTGCGATCTCTTCCACAGCGTATCGAAATCTCCTACGCAGCATACAGCAATCTCCTACGCGGTGTACTGCAATCTTCACACAACGTACTGCAATTCTTCACATTGCGTATGGCAATTCTTCCATACAGCGTACAGAAATTCTTCACATAGCATACCGCAATCTTCCACACAACGTACAGTAATTCTTCACACAACGTACAGTAATTCTTCATACAACGTACAGTAATTCTTCACACAGCGTGCCGCAATCCTCCCCGCAGCATACAGCAATTTCCTACGCAGCATACAGCAATTTCCTCCGCAACTTACCGAAATCTCCGTTTGCAGCCTTCTGATGGCCATCCAAAGGCTTCTGATGGCCATCCAAAGGCTTCGTATGTGCATCCAAAGGCTGCAAACGGAGATTTTAGCTATTATCCTGATACATTTCTTTAGAGTTCTGGGATGAGTTAAGAAGGTTGCCCGAGGGGACATGGAATATACTCTACATACTGATATTGATGTTCTGGGATGAATCAGGAAGGCTGTCCGAGGGGTGTTTCTTTGCTTCTTCCTTCTCTTCATAAGGCTCTGCGGTGGGCTTTAGAGTCCTTCCCCTTCCGTCTTTATACTGTTAGGATGAGGCTCTAAGCCAGCATCTTCGGCTCTTTTTTTAGGCTTCTTTCTTGCCTCAACCACCTTCTCTTCCTGTGCTCAATAGCCTCTTTGCATCGCCCCAATAAGGGTGCAGAAAGGATGGAGAATGCTGCATGTAAACGGTCAGTAAAATGAAGGTTTTGGGGCAATAAAGTCAGGGATGTTCCCTATCAATATTGATAGTGTTTTGTAATGCATTTTTTTGCATGGGGGGGGGGTAATTTTGAAGATATGTTTCTTGCCGTTGCTCGCGTTTTGTAAAACATTTGTTTGGTATTTGCATGCTTTTCGTGCCTGTTTTTGAGTGTGGCTAAAAGTCACTTTTAGGCTATGAGCCAGTCTGAACTATAGTAATAAGGATGCATGGGCTTGACTTTTTGTTGCACAAAGCAGGCGGTTTTGTGTTATTTTGTATGCGTAAGAATAAAATATTCCACGATTGCTTGTCTGTTTTCGTAAAATTCCGTATCTTTGTATTCAGATATTATGAAGCATTTCTGCAGGGCATTAGCCTAAGAACTTTTTCCAGTTGTGAAGTTTTGCAGATAGCAGTATAATACCAGGCTTACAGCATACGGCGCTTGGGTCAGGTGCCAGCTGGGTTCCGAGGTGGAAGATTGTACGGACAAGCCTGATGTGTCTCATGTAGCGGAACAACCGCACGGCATGAGGGAGTATATTCTATGTCTTTACGTTAATGAGGTTGCTGCCGAATACTGACGGCGGTTGCATGTCGCTACGCTGGTACGCCATGAAGGTGTACTTCAACAAAGTCTCTGATATGGAAGAGAGGCTTGGGGAGGAGGACGTGGAATGCTATGTGCCCTACATCGACCAGAAGGGCAGCCGGGAGGAGGGCAAGAAACGTCAGGTGGCAATCCCGTCGCTCATGTTTTTCCACTCGTCTCCCCTTGAGGCCAGGCGTGTGCAGCAGATGGTTCGTGGCAAGGCGATGGTCTATACACATCAGACTTTGGAGGGCTGGATACCCGCACCCATCTCCGAGCGTGAGATGAATGTGTTCCGGTTGGTGGTGTCTTCGGGTGCCGAAGGACTGGAGTATTTCGACAATGACCCACGTGTCTTCAAGCGCGGAGAACGTGTGAGGGTGACCGGCGGACTATTTGCCGGTGCCGAAGGACATATCGTGCGCATCAAGGGAGACCGCCGTCTCATAGTCTCCCTGACGGGTATCTGCGCCGTCGCAACCTCCTACATCCCCCAGTGCTTTCTCGAGAAAATCGAGTCAGAATGAGACAAAATGGGACCAGCAGGCGTTTCACTTAAGAAAAAGAGATGTTTCCTTGGTCTCACATATAGAAATGAAACTATAAAATCAGCAAGAAATCAATAAGTTGCAAAGCAAGTGTCTCTTTTCTCAAAACGGGGAATGAAACACTGTTCAATTGATACAATGACACGTAAAATAGCTATTCTGACACAGCCCCTGCACTCCAATTATGGAGGCATCCTGCAATGCTACGCTCTGCAGACCGTGCTGGAGCGCATGGGGTGCGAGGTGACGGTGCTGAACAGAAGATGGGTGGCTCCTAAGTTGACCTTCTTGCTGTTTGTACTTCGCTGCGTGAGCATGC
Organism: uncultured Prevotellaceae bacterium; assembly: GCA_900543815.1. Taxonomy (GTDB): domain Bacteria; phylum Bacteroidota; class Bacteroidia; order Bacteroidales; family Bacteroidaceae; genus Physcousia. Next base: position 6,454 of record UQST01000018.1, on the reverse strand, counting down.
TCAAATGTGTGTTCCGCCGTCACGTGCTTGGACAGAAGGAATGGTACGTGCAGAAGCCTTGGGCTGAGAATTATGCCCCTTACCGTACTATGGAAGGGTTGTGGGGAAATCCCCGCTTCCTGCAAGCCTTTGTGCGTGAGCATATACATCAGACGAAGCCCTTGTTTTCCTCTCAGGAGTTGGGGCAGGCTGCGGAGGAGGGACAGTTTGACTCCTTCGTGGTAGGCAGTGACCAAGTGTGGCGTGAGGAGTATGCTCCAGAGATAACCGATTACTTCCTGGGTTTCCTGCCCGACTCAGACCGCCGTCCGAAGGTGGCGTATGCGGCATCTTTTGGACTGGAGCGTGTGGGCATTTCTGATGAGAAGTTGGAGCGTTGTCGCCAGTTGTCACAAAAGTTTACTTCCGTCTCCGTGCGTGAGCAGTCGGCGGTTCGCCTGGCTAAGGAAGTGCTTGCTGTGGATGCCCGATGGGTACTCGACCCCACATTGCTGCTCCCGGCAGAGGATTATCAGTTTGCAGCCCGCTCTAAGGGAAAGAATTGGGCAGGCGTGGTCACCTATATCCTGGACGGCAATGAAGCCAAGTCGCAGGTGGTGGGTGATGTGTCAACTTCACTTTCCCTGCCAGTCAAGGCGATGAGTCTCAGTCCGCAGTCCGAGGATGGGCAGCAGAATGATATGCTCCCCGTGGAGGAGTGGCTGCGTGCCTTTGCCCAGGCTGATTTCGTGATCACAGACTCCTTCCACGGCTGTGTCTTCAGCATTATCCACCGCAAGCCCTTTATTGCTATCGCCAACGAAGGACGCGGCATCGACCGCTTCACCTCCCTTCTGGGCTACTTCGGCCTGCAAGACCGCCTCGTCTTCTCCATGGAGGACTACCGCCAGAAGCGTTCCGCCCTTCTCGCCCCCATCGACTTCGCTCCCGTTGCAGAGAAGCTTGCGCAAGCCCAAGAAGCCAGCCTCGCTTTCCTCAAAGAAGCGCTCTCGCTTTGATGCAACCAAACAAGAAAACAATGCCCACCCCCAAGATATCCGTCATAGTACCCGTCTATAACGCAGAGAAAAGCCTCTGCCGTTGTATAGACAGTATCCTGACGCAAACCTATCAAGACTTTGAACTGCTCCTCATAGACGATGGCAGCAAGGATTCCTCGGGCGCTATCTGTGACAGCTATGCAGCCAAAGACTCTCGTATAAAGGTCTTCCACAAGCCCAATGGCGGTGTCAGTTCTGCCCGCAACCTGGGCATAGACAACGCCCAAGGCGAATGGCTCACATTTGTCGATGCTGATGATTGGGTGGAGAAGAATTTTTCTTCCATGAAGATAGAGTCGTATGATGAAGACATTGTTTGTTTCCCCTACATCATTGTACCTCGTGGTATGGAATTGCAACCTTTTGGCAGTGAAGAGAAAGTCTATGTTACAGCAGCAGAATTTTACGCTTCTCGTTTGCATACATTGTTCCGTTCTCCTTGGTCAAAGCTGTACAGAAGGTCAAATGTGGGGAGTTTGAGGTTTGATACAAGAATAAAGGTGGGTGAAGACTTGGCTTTTAATTTGCAGTATCTGGCTCGTGTTAAGTCTTGTCGATATGTTGCGGATGTAGCTTTCTATTGCTACGACGAGCCATCTGTTTTCTTCTTGAAAAAGTATCAGATGCCTATCGAACAGTCGGTCTATTCTCTTGGTGTCATTTTCAATGCATATGAGAAATTGCAGACTGCCAGCGCAGATTTTGAAAGGATGATATTTACAGACTACAAGAAACTCTGTCAGGAAGAGGTTTATATGCGGCCGAAGGTGTGGTATGGGAGTGCTGATGTGAAGAGAATATACAAGAGCATCAGACATCGCTTTCCCTTGCGGTTCCGATTTAATTATGCTCTTATGTCGATTCCTGTGGTAAACTGGTTGCGGATTAAACTAAAATAGGGAGAAGAGTAGTATGAGGAATAGGCCAACGGTATCCATAATTGTCCCCGTTTATAATGTGGAGAAGTATCTTGAGGAGTGCGTTGAAGGTGTCTTGTCTCAGACTTTCACGGACTTCGAACTCCTCTTGATAGACGATGGCAGTACAGATAGCTCTGGCGACTTATGTGACCAAATAGCCAAGCGTGATACACGTATCCGTGTCTTTCATAAGTCAAATGGTGGTCTTTCATCAGCCAGAAACAAGGGAATGGATGAGGCAGAGGGAAGCTGGATTGTATTCTTGGACTCTGATGACAAGTGGGCGGACAAGGACGGACTTGGTAGGTTGTTTGACTATGCAACGTGCAATAACTTGGATGCTTTGCGTTTTGAGTATCAAGGCATGAATGATGATATGACTGTTTGTTTGCCCCAAAAGGTAACGGACAAATGGATGTGCTGCAATAAGATATTGTCCAACTTTGAACTTGTAAAGTATGGCATTGCAGGCGAATGGTTCTCCGTGCTTTTCTTGTTGCGCAGAGAATTGGTGGATGTGCAGAGGTATAATACGAATTTGAGTATTTTGGAGGATATGGAATTCTACTGTCGCCTGTTTGCTACACATGAGTGTAGATGTGGGTATGTTGCAGATGCTTTCTATCTCTACAGGAAGAGAGAAGGGAGCCTCTCGTCTTCTCCTCGAGTAGATCAACTGAAGTGCTCTTTTGGCATGTGTGATGTGTTTTGGAATCAAAGCAGGCTGATAGAAGACAGGCAAATGCAGCAATTGTACGTGCATTATTCTGTGATGACGTACTATCGTACCTTACAGACTGTGGCATCGGATGTTTACTATAGGGATAGAGTACGCATCATTGAGGAGTTGAATCTTGAACAAGTGCATAAGAACACGAAAACAAGGATGCTGAGAGGAACAATCAAACCCATATACTGGCCTTTCGTGGTGCCGACTCCCAAGATAGGAGTGGTGCTGCTTCATTTGAAAGATAAATTGCGCGTGGCGCTGAAATAGATATCAGGTGTCAGTCTGAACCTCTTGTAATTCGTGTGGTGAAATCAATAGATATGGTCAACTTCCCTTTGGTGTCAGTTGTGGCATCTTCTCAATGTGCAGGAGTGTGTAAATTATGGGACATTCCTAAAATCCCCTATACCAGCAAAAGTTGAACAGAATATATGGTGTCTCACGCACCAATACTTTAGGTATTTAGGAATGGTGTTGGGGGTACGTGCGTAACAATATGGCTAAATTTAGATATACAGCGGTAATCCGCACGCTGGGCACTGCAGGAGCAAAGTACCAGACTCTGCTTGACAGTCTTGCTGCGCAGACCATAAAGCCAGAGGCGATATTGGTATATATCGCAGAGGGCTATCCTTTGCCCAAGGAGACAATAGGCATAGAGCAATACATCTATGTCAAGAAAGGGATGGTGGCTCAGCGAGCGTTGCAGTACAAAGAAGTCCAGACAGACTGGATGCTATTCTTGGATGATGACCTGAAATTGCTTCCTTCTTTCGTTGAAAGGCTTTATAATCAATTGATGGAGAACAAGGCAGATGCAATATCTCCAGATGTATTTCCCAATCATAAGCGTTCTTTCGTTGGAAAGATGATGATGGCAGTGTCTGGACGCATGTTTCCGAGAAGGGATGACGGCAAGTGGGGGTATAAGGTTATGCGCGATGGAGGCTACTCATATAACTCTCATCCTTGCAAGCCTGTCTATTTATCCCAGACCAATGCAGGAGCATGTTTTCTTTGCAGGAAGGATGATTTCTTGAAGATACACTTTGAAGATGAGTTGTGGATGGACAATTCGGCTTATCCTTTAGGTGAAGATCAGGTGATGTATTACAAGATGTATCTGAGTGGAATGAGGTTGCTGACTTCTTATGCCAGTGAAGTCATTCATCTTGATGCGGGTAATAATTTGACTGAACAGAAGGAAAAGATGCTCCTGTATGCCGATCTTCGTTTCAAAATACTCTTTTGGTATAGGTTTATTTATTCGTTGGAGTCTGATTATCTAATGAAATTCTGGGATGTGATATGCCTTTGTTATCTGTTGTCCTTTGCTCTTCTTATATCAGTGCTTAAGGGGAGAATGGATATTCTGAAAGTAAAATGGCAGGCCGTTAAGGATGCACGCAAGGCTATTAGAAGTGGGGAGGTTGTGGCTTTCTCGCATCAAACAAATAGATGATATGAATACGGTTCCCATAGTTTTTGCCTTCGACAACAACTTGGTCTTTCCTGCATGCGTTTGTCTTTCTTCGTTGATGATGAGCGCCAAGGAGACTACGTTCTATGATATATTCATTCTCTATCCTGCTTCAGATGAATTTGAACGTAAGGATATAGACAGAGTCCAAGAGTTCTATCCCAATTGTCGAATCCAGTACATTGCCGTGGATGATACCTTTTCTGGGGCATTCGAGATACGTGGCGTTACCACTCCCACTTACTATAGACTGCTTATACCAGAGCTCATTCCACAGTATGATAAGGTTTTATATTCCGATGTGGATGTTATTTTCAGGGAAGACCTATCAGGTGTGTATTTTTCTACGGATATGCAGGGGTGTCTGATAGCGGGGGTTAATTCTTTAGCACATTTGATTCCTGCGTATGCCAAATATTATGCTGAGAAGCTGCATCGTAATCCCCAGAATATTTTCTATGCAGGGAATTTGATATTCAATAGTAAGTTGATGAGGGAAGAACAAACGGTTAAGAAACTTATAGAACAGCGGAAGCATAAGTATATGTTCCAAGATTTGGATATTCTGAATGTTGTGTGCAATGGAAGAATAAAGTCCTTGCCTCCTTGTTTCTGCCTAAGTACTTTTATCGCAGAGCAGGCCATATATGGAAGGGAAAAGTTGACGGAGATATGGACAGACCAAGAGATAGAGGATGCTTTGTCATCTGGAATAGTTCACTACAATGGTCAGAAGCCATGGCAGGGGTGGTGCATCAACTTTGATATCTGGTGGGAATACTATCGCAAGAGTCCTTTCTTCGATGAGAAGTTCTACTTTGATTTCTTTTATGACAAGTTGAATGAGCATGACCAACTTCCTTTGTGGAAGCGTGTGAAGATACTCCTTCGCTATTTCGTGATTGGACGTCAGCAGAGTCGTTGAGCAATGAGTATGAGTTGTAAAGTGTCCGTGGTGATTCCTGTTTATGGGGTTGAGCAATTCGTGGGTAGATGTGTTCGCTCTTTGATGGAACAGACATTGGACAGTGTGGAGTTTATCTTTGTGGATGATGCTACACTTGATGGCAGCATGGGTGAAATAGAAAAGGCTATCGCCCATTATCCCTCCCGTTCCTCTCAGGTGTGCATATTGCATCATGAACATAATTTGGGGCTGCCTGCTGCTCGCAATACAGGCATGCATGAGGCCACGGGAGAGTATATCTTCCATTGTGATAGTGACGATTACGCGGAGCCGGATATGCTGGCAAGACTCTATGAGGCTGCAAAGGAAAAGCAAGCCGACTTTGTTTGGTGTGACTGGTATCTGACTTTGGCCAATAGCGAGCGTTATATGAAACAGCCTGAGTATGCCACAGCAGAGGAAGCTCTGCGGTCGATGATGGCGGGTGGTATGAAGTATAATGTCTGGAACAAACTGGTCAAGCGTACTGTCTATACGGATAATGACATTGAGTTTCCTGCGGGTTATGGAATGGGCGAGGATATGACGATGATGAGGCTTGCGGCTTGTGCGTGTAAGGTGGCGTATGTTCCTGCGGCTTTCTATCATTATGTGAAGTCCAACACACAATCATTCTGCCAGACATACTCAGAGCGTCATTTACTTGACTTGCGACATAATGTGGATGCGACAGCACGTTTTGTGCTTGAGCATTGTGGAGATAAATGGGAGCGTGATGTGGCATTCCTCAAGCTCGAGACTAAATTCCCTTTCCTGATAAGCGATGGGAAGCAGGGACAGTATCAGCGTTGGCAGGAGTGGTATCCCGAGTCAAATGCATATATAGGGCAAAATCCCTATACCTCTGTACGCAGTTGCTTGGTGCAGAGGTTTGCTGCTCATGGCCAGTTTTGGCTGGTTTGGCTGTACAATAAGGTTGTGATGCAGTGGCTGTATAGTGTAGTTTATGGAAGATGAATGTTTCTCTTATTAAATGACTTTTCTGTCTTTGAAAAGATGACATTAGAAACAATGAAGTGTTGAACAAAGAGCAAAATATAATGATATTGAGCGCAGAGTATATGATTCTAATTTTGATATTGGAGTCAATAATCGGCTAATACAAATCAAATGGTATCAAGCAGAAATTCTTATTTGGATGTACTAAAAAGGGTTAGGCATAATGCTTGTGGTCGCTGGGCATGCGATTCAATATGGCATGGGTCGTGGCTACGATGGCTATTGGGATTTACCCCTTTTCAAGTTTATCTATTCCTTTCACATGCCCCTGTTTATGGCTGTCAGCGGTTGGCTATTCTGGTTTTCTTATTCGAAACG
>UQST01000017.1 GCA_900543815.1 uncultured Prevotellaceae bacterium | reverse complement strand
GGATATTTTGGGAAACCATGTGAAATCCGAGGAGAATGATGAATAGCGATATTTAGCGAACCCTAGATATAATGAATGAGATTTGGAGAAATCATTAAGAAAGTATGGCAAATAAAATACTATTCATAGGATATGTTTCATTAATGCTGATGGTTGTCAGCTGTGGCAAAAGTGACAAAGGCAAGGAAAGCGATTCTAATGCCAAAGAGTTTGTGGACTCTCACCATAAGATATATGAGAACGAGGCATTCTCTCTTTCATATCCAATTTCGTTTTTTATCAAAGAAGAGTTAGCACCTACCAGTTTGCAAAGGATTTATATCTGCGCTGACAACACGGATAAAGATATGACAACTATTTCGTGGGAGTCTCCAGGCTCATTCCCAAGCGATTCGCGTGACTTTGTTACCATCTTTGTCTCTCGGGAAATAGACCACTTCGAAGAAAAGAAAGTCTTCTATGATATAATGGAAATGGACTCTACCTTCACGATAGATGGTTACCCTACCTATTCGATAAACTCTATCTATACAGAAGGAAAAGATACGATTATTCAATGTCGTACCGGGCTAATCCTCCCGAACAAACTTGACTTAATGATTGTACAAAGGGCGAATACAAAAAAGACGATGGACGAAGTGAAGTTGATGACAGGGATTCTTAAATCGATTAGAATAAAAGCACGATGAATAAAAAGGAAGTTGCAAAATAGAGGTCACTATATAAACACATGGATATTGAAAATCACTTTGGAGGGCATTTCATAAGTCCGACGATATGGCTATAGAGATAAGGTATAAGGAAGCAGAGGGAGAATGCTTTGGAATGAGCAAGTTGTGGGGATGCGCTGACCTGCCTCATGGTTGCAATTACCCTGAGGTGGGAATGGGGGAATGAAGACGGGATGACGTGTGCCGACCCGATGACATTCATCTGTCAAATCAGACTCCAGGATATAGCGGCCTACGACAGCGAGAACCTCTTGCCACACACGGGAATGCTGTACTTCTTTGCCGACATTGATTACTTCCTGGGAAATCTGGAGGCTGACTCTCCAGGAATGGGACAATGGGACAAGGACAGGTACCGCGTTCTGTATGCTCCCGAAACAGAGCACCTGGATACGCACAGGATAGTGTGCGAGGACGGGACTGACTTTGGACTGCCCGCCCAAGAACTGTCTTTCGTCCACTGCGAAGAGCGTGCCGATGGCTTCAAACTGCTTGGCAAACCGTATTTCGAGGAGACGGAAGAGGAATACCCACACTATCTTTCGCTCCTGCAACTGGACTGCAACGACGACTGGCGCCTGCAGTTCTACGACTGCGGGATGCTCAACATCCTCATCACACCCGAAGATTTGGCTGCACGCAAATGGGAGCAAGCCATCTGCCACCTGCATTCCTTCTGATTTCAGAGCAATCTCACAAGGTTTTTTCTCGAAGAAAAGAGTGTCTGCCTGGTTCTACATCTGCTTCCGAAGAAGTTCGCTTGGATGGAAACAGCGCAATACAGAAAAGCCCGCCATACAATGTGGCGGGCTTTTCCGTACTATATGCCTTATTATATATGCTTGTTTAGGGGATAAGGGCAAAGTAGAACACCGAAGCGGGGATAGCCAAGAAGCTGCTGTCGAAGCGGTCCAGAAGGCCGCCATGACCAGGCAGGATATGGCTGCTGTCCTTGATGCCCATCTGTCTCTTCATCTGACTTTCCACCAAATCACCCCATGTGCCGAACACGACCACAACCAAGGCAAAGCCCAACCACACGGGCAAACTGTAGCCCGAAGGTATCCAATGCCAGCATGCCACCGAGGCCAACAGGGTGAAGATGCCGCCTCCGATGCTGCCTACCCACGACTTGCCGGGAGACACACTGGGGAACAACCTCCAGGGGAACCAGCGGTGAAGGAGGCTTCCCGACAGGTAAGCGCCCGTATCATTGACCCAGATGAAGATGAAGACAGCCAAGGGGAGCTGCCAACTATACACCGCACTGTCGGCTCCCAACACACCCAGCACGGGCAGGAGAGCGAAAGGCAGAGCCACATAGATCTGGGCGGCAAGCATCGCCATCCAGTTCTGCAAGGGGTTGGCAGTACGGCGATAAAGTCCCACAATGGGCATCGCCAGCATAAGCAGACCATAGAGAGCCAGCCAATGAAGCGACATCTCACTGCCGAAATTCCACAACCAACTGAACGCCACAAGCAGGAATCCCGCAGTGGCTGTCAGCAGTCCGAGCACATGCAAGCCTACATGGCGGTTGAGTACGGTGCAGAACTCCAGGAGAGTAGCCCACGTGACAATACCAAAGAAGATGAATGCCGTGAAGGGGCCAAGCAACAGGCTGCCCACCAGCAGTGCCACATAGGCAATGCCTACAACAGTTCTCAAAAGGAAATTATTCATGCCTTCTCGTTTTCAGATGATTGCTCCTCAGTGCCGCTCTGTGCACCGCTTTCCTTTGCATTTTTGTCCTCAGGCTTCGCGTCAGCCTTGGCCTCATCCAGAAGTTCCTCTGTGCGGCTCACCCAGGGACGCGGACCGAAGATGCGCTCAACATCCTCAGCAAAGACGACCTCACGCTCTACAAGCAGTTGAGAGAGCTTTGCATGACCCTCGCTGTGCTCGGTGAGCAGACTCTTGGCACGTGCATACTGAGTCTCTATCATATTCTGCACTTCCTGGTCGATAAGCTGTGCCGTGTGCTCAGAGTAGGGTTTCTGGAAACTGTATTCCTGGCTGTCATAGTAGCACAGGTTGGGCAGTTTCTCACCCATACCCATATAGGCAATCATGCCATAAGCCTGCTTGGTCACACGCTCCAGGTCGTTCATGGCACCGCTGCTCACATGTCCGGTGAAGATTTCCTCGGCCGCACGGCCACCCAGCAGCGCACACATCTCATCGAGCATCTGTTCGCGTGTGGATATCTGACGCTCCTCGGGCAGATACCATGCAGCGCCCAAGGCTCTTCCACGTGGTACGATGGTCACCTTTACCAATGGGTTGGCATACTGAAGCAGCCAGCTGATGGTGGCATGGCCAGCCTCGTGAAGCGCGATAGTGCGCTTCTCCTCCACCGTCATCACCTTGGTCTTCTTCTCCAGGCCGCCCACGATGCGATCCACAGCAGCCAGGAAATGGTCCTTGGTCACTACGGGAGCCGAATTGCGGGCTGCTATCAAGGCTGCCTCATTACATACATTGGCTATGTCGGCACCGCTGAAACCAGGTGTCTGGCGGGCCAGGAAGTCGATATCGAGTGATGCATCGGTCTTGAGAGGCTTCAGATGTACCTGGAAGATTTCCTTTCGTTCATTGACATCAGGCAGATCCACATGTATCTGACGGTCAAAGCGACCGGCACGCAAGAGAGCCTTGTCGAGGATATCGGCACGGTTGGTGGCAGCCAGGATGATGACTCCGCTGTTGGTACCAAATCCGTCCATCTCGGTGAGCAACTGGTTGAGGGTGTTCTCGCGCTCGTCATTGGCACCCATCTGAGCACCCTTGCTACGAGCCCTTCCCACGGCATCTATCTCATCGATGAAGATGATGCAGGGAGCTTTCTCCTTGGCCTGACGGAAAAGGTCACGCACTCGACTGGCACCCACACCCACAAACATCTCCACGAAATCACTGCCCGACATGGAGAAGAAGGGCACATCAGCCTCTCCTGCCACTGCCTTGGCCAGCAGCGTCTTACCTGTTCCTGGAGGGCCCACAAGCAGTGCTCCCTTGGGAATCTTACCGCCCAGCTGGGTATATTTCTGAGGATTGCGTAGGAAATCGACTATCTCATGCACCTCCTGCTTGGCGCCTGCCAGTCCGGCCACATCCTTGAATGTAACCTTGGCACGCTGGTCTTTCTCCACCAGTTTGGCACGGCTCTTGCCCACATTGAAGAGGCCCATGGCGCCACCGCCGCCTCCTCCGCCGCCTGCTCCGCGCAACATGAACATCCAGAAGAAGATGATAAGTACGAGGGGACCAAAGGACCACAGGATGTTGCGAAACATGTCGTCACCCTGCTCATAGGACACTTCACCCTTGAAGTTGCCTGCCTCCTGCTGTTGTTCCAGGAAGGAGTCCAACTTGTCGGCAGAGGGGAATTCGGCTTCCACAAAAACCTCTGTGCCAGGCTGTACCGAACTGGTGGGGAACACGTCGCGCACATGCTCGGGACTCACATACATGCAGAGCGAACCGTCACGCTTGTTGGCCACAATGCGCGAAGCGTATCCCTTGCTCACATAAGTCTTGAACTCGCTGTATGTCACCTCCTTGTTCGACGAAGAGAGCAGCGATGGCCCGCCGCTCCTGATCACCAGGAAGCCCAGCAAGAGAGCAATGCCCAAATAGATCCACATGAAATTGAAATGCGGTTTGGGTGCTTTGTTATTATCCATAAAGTCTATTGTTTACGTGAATAGATTAGACCTGTACCCTATCAGTCCAGGTCTGGAATGCTCTCGATGGCAGCATCTTCCCACAGATGCTCGATGTCATAGAAGGCACGCTCTTCCTCCATCATGATGTGCACGATGACCTCTGCATAGTCCATTGCCACCCAGCGTGAGTTACGCAAGCCATCCACAGCCAGCGGCTTGGCGTTCTCCTCGATGCGTGCTTTATCGGCCACAGAGTGTGTGAGAGCCTGTATCTGAGCCGGCGAACCGCCTGTGCATATCACAAAATACTTGCACACAACATCCTCCAAGCCCGTGAGATCCACCACCACGATGCCCTTTCCTTTCTTGTCCTGCAGGCCATCCACGATGGCAGAAACCAACTTGTCTTTTATCTTCATTAAATACGTATAACTTGTTTTACCTAAATCGTATGCAAAGGTAAAGATACTTATCGGAATAAACAAAGCATTAAAATTTTTTAGCAGAAAGATTTGCAACTTCAGAAAAAGTCAGTACCTTTGCACCGCAATTAAGCAATTGCGAAGGTTATTGGGCTATGGTGTAATGGTAACACTGCAGATTCTGGTCCTGCCTTTCCTGGTTCGAGTCCGGGTAGCCCAACCTTCCATCAGCCGGCGAGAGCGTCCCTGGGATGCCGCCACCATCTTCTTGGGCTATGGTGTAATGGTAACACTGCAGATTCTGGTCCTGCCTTTCCTGGTTCGAGTCCGGGTAGCCCAACGAAGCCAAAAGAGAGTTTGTTCATCGTGAGCAAACTCTCTTTCCTTTTTATATATACTTCCGCATCCTTATATAGACAATGCCGGTGGTTGCCCAGTCCGTCACCCGAACCGACTCAAGCCACCCGACAAGATGCGAGCCTGCAGCCTCCCCTGCGCTGGGGACAGGCCACAGGCTCGCACCTGTCGGTTATGCTGCACATCAGTATGCCACTTCGACGGCTGCAGGATAGACGCGGAAGGGGTCGAAGAACTCGATGCAACTGTTGACCATCGCCTGCAGATTGGGCTGGACAGTGCCGTGGAAAACCTCGCGGCCATTGATGCAGACGGTGACGGGACGGGTGAAATCAACCAGACTATCGTTGAGATACACCCGCAGCTTGCCGCCTGTGGCTTGTTTATAACTGCGGTCGAACTTCAGGTCAATGCCCCAGCGCTTGTCCTTCAGCGTGGTGGTATATAGCACGTTGCTCACTTTGATGGAGACCACATTCCGGTCGATATCCATCTCGTAGTAGGTTCGCTGCTCCGAGGGACGCGCCTGCACCTGCAGGTTATAGAAGCCCGAACGGCGGCGGCCATCCATCTCATAGTCCTCCCAAAGTACGGTCTTGGGATAGGGGTTGCGCACAAACTGCTTGAGCCAGGGTGTCGTAAGCCCATAGGTGATGTGATGCTGCATGCCGGGCAGGAGGTGAATGCGATGGCGGAAAAGGGGTGCCTTGTCGGCCGACAGAGGCCGTGCCAACTGTGCAGAGTCGAATGCCACCTGGGTGTAATAGGTAAGCTCGTTGCGGTAGAAGCCCATGTCATCGGCACCGGTAAGGAATGAGAAACCGATGTTGGCGCAGTTCTCCACAGGAGCATTCTTCAGCGGTTCGCCTCCTGCCATCGGTCCGGCAGCCGCCCAATAGTCTGCATAGAAAGATGCCAGACGCTGGCTGCCATAACCTCCCTCGCTGATGCCGAACACATACAGGCGGTTGGCATCCACCTCACCGCTCACCAGCCCCTGGCGGATAAGCTTCTCGAAGGCATATTGCTTGGACAGATGCCACCAGCGATAGTACTCGCCATCGTTGGGTATCTGCGGTATGAAATAGGCGGAAGGAGCATCCTGGAAACTCTGCCCCAGCTTGATACCCGTCTGCCACTCTGCTTCCTTTGGTCCCGAGCCGTGCAGATACAGGTAGAGCGGCAGCTTCCCGTCGGCCGCCTCTCCCTTCCTGCCATAATAATAAGGCATCACGGCATTGGGCTCCAGACAGCCTGGCAGATTCCACGCATCACTCCGGCCCAGCTGGAGGTCTTCGGCTCCTATGAGTTTCTGCTCCTGCAGATTTCTGTTGGCATCGCACCAGGCAGCCCACACCATCTCCTGATAGCGGGCTACATCAGCACTCTTCACCGCCTCCTGCAAGCGGATGTCAGCTGGCAGGTTCTGCACAAACTCCTCTCTGCCTTCCTTCTCGAGCACAGCCTGCTGCGCCTTCAGCGATTGCAGGAAACAGGCACTCACACGCTTCTGCATGCTCTTCGACTGTGCCGATGCAGGAATAGGGCAGGCCAGCGAAGCCAGAGCCAGCACCATACATGTCAGTTGTCTCATCTCGTATATGATGTCTATTTGTTTTTGCCATAAGGATGCCACCAGCTGTGCAAGCCCAATCCGCAGACAGCCTCTGCGCCTGGAGCGAAATGCACAACGGGGCTAAAACAATCAGAGGAGCCACTCTGTTGAGTAACTCCTCCGCTTTTGCAGTGGTGCCACCAGGAATCGAACCGGGGACACAAGGATTTTCAGTCCTTTGCTCTACCAACTGAGCTATGGCACCATGCGCTTTTCTTAAGCGAGTGCAAAGGTAAAACAAAGTTTTCGTTCCCGCAAATATTTTCGCCACAAATTGTCTTCGCATCTGTTTTCACCCTGTTTTCACAGGGAGAGACGAGGGCCAGAAAGCCCATGGGAACCCCTATGGCTTCACCACACGGATGACTGTCTGGGCCGAGAGAGAGGGCTGGTCCTTGCAGGTGACGGTGAGTACTGCATCGCCACACTTCCTGGTGGAGCGCACCAAGACCACCAGCTGACCATGGAAGAGACGCATCTGGGGTTTCTCGAAAGGTTCCAACGACGAAGCGTCACCATTACATGCCGCCTGATACTTGGCACCCTTGACCGTGAAGGACAGCTCCTGGTCGGCATCGGGACACTCATTGCCGTCGGCATCCAGCATTCTCACCGTCACAAAGGAGATGTCATCGCCGTCGGCCTTTATCTGCTGGCGGTCGGGAACCAACTCCAACCGTGCCGGCTCTCCTGCCGTATGCACCACCTTCTCGGCAGCCTGCTTGCCATGGGCATCATAGGCCACCACACGCAGTTCACCCGGCTCATAGCGTACATCCATCCACTTGATACGGTTGGCCGAGAACAGTTTCGTGGGGTCTTTCTTCACCCTGCCCTGGCTCTTGCCATTGACAAAGAGTTCCGCCTCAGGGTAGCTCGTGTAGCACATCACGGGTATGTTCTTGCCCTCCATACCGGGCCAGGTCCAGTGGGGAAGCACATGCAGGGTGCTGCTCCCGGTGTTCCATCGGCTGCGGTAGAAGTAATATCTGTCCTTGGGCAAGCCCGCCAGATCGACTATACCGAAGTAGCTGCTGCGCGAGGGCCACATCCCCTCGGCATTGTAGGGATAGTTCTCGCCCAGATAGTCGAAGCCTGTCCACACGAACTCGCCCAGCAGCCAAGGCTTGCGGTCTTGGTACCACGCATCATAATCGGGCACGTTGCTCCAATTGCCGCTATACAGATCATAGCTGGACACTTGCCTGTCCTCGTGCGTACTGCCGTCGGTGGTGAGCACCACGGGGAAGTGATAAACGCCTCGGCTACTGAGTGTGGAGGCCGTTTCGCTGCCTATCAGGAAACCCTTGGAGAGCGAATCGATGTAGGTTTCATAGCAATGGGTGTGGTAGTTGAAGCCCGGTATGTCCAGTTCGTTAAGGAAGCCGCTACGCGTAGCCCGCTCCACCAGATCCACTCCGGCAGTCACTGGGCGCGTGGGGTCGAGCCTGTGCATCAGGTTCACCAGCCTGCGGCAAGTCTCTACGCCGTCCTGCGTCACCTGGTCGGGAATCTCGTTGCCGATGCTCCACATCACTATGCTGGGGTGATTGCGATGATTGAGATAGAGGTTGGTAAGGTCACGCTCGGCCCACTCCTTGAAGAAGCGGTTGTAGGCGTTGGGCGTCTTGCCCGTCATCCAACTGTCAAACGACTCGGCCATCACCAGCATGCCCAGCGAATCGCACAGGTCCATCATCATGGTCGAAGGCATGTTGTGCGAAGTGCGGATGGCATCGCAACCCATATCCTTCATAATGCGTATCTGCCTGGAGATGGCTGCCTCGTTGACCGCAGCGCCCAGCGGACCCAGATCATGATGCAGGCATACGCCCTTGAACTTGCGTGTCTTGCCGTTCAACTGGAATCCGTTTTCACGCGAAAAGGCTATACTGCGCACGCCGAATCGGGTGCAGTTCTCGTCGATGACCTTTCCACCGCCCAGCACACGGGTAACCAGAGTGTAGAGGCTGGGGCTTTCGGGCGACCACAGGGCTGGCCGGTCCAGCGTGAGCGTATGGCTAAGGCGACCTCCCGAGAATTGTCCCCTGCCCGATGCAACTGCCTTTCCCCCGGCATCCAGCACCTCCAGCTGCGCTTCCAGCCCATCGGCCGACCCCTCGCGCAGAGCCACCTGAGCCTGCACAGTAGCTTTCGACTCCGACACCTCTGGGGTAGTGATGCTCACTCCCCATGTATCGATGGCACTCTCACCGCTCAGGATGAGCTTCACCGGGCGGTAGAGTCCGCCTCCGGGATACCATCGGCTGCTCAGTTCCACATTATTCAGCTTCACTTCCAGCACATTGTCCCCGCTGCGCAAATAGGGTGTGGCATCCACGCGGAAAGCATTGTAGCCACAAGCCCATCTGCCTGCCAACTGCCCGTTGACATACACCTCGGGCTCTGCCATTGCTCCATCAAAGAGCAGCTCGGCATGTGTGTAGGGGCGCGGAACGCGGAACTTCGTGCGATATTCGCCCTTGCCGGGCCAGGGCAGACAACCGGTATTGCCCGCCGACTCGTGTGTCTCTTCCTTCCCATTCACCCATCTCTTGCTCTTCCACAGATCGATATTGCGGTCAAACTCGCCCGAGATGGCCCAGTCATGCGGCAGAGTCACTGTCTGCAGCGGTCCGCCGTCCTTGGAGAACTGCCATCCGTCACGCAGGATTATCGACTTATGCACCTGGGCCAACGCGCCAGGTGTGAGGGCCAAGGCAAATGCCAGCCCGGCCAAGAGATGCTTGGGAGTATTCATATATATATAATGTGTAGCCACGCGGGCAATTGACAAATCGGTTTCAACGTCCCCGCAAAGTTAACGAAAAATATTGGTACAGGCACGCCTGCACAACAGAAATCTCCCCCAACCGTGCTCGCATTGCCTTTTTAGCAGCCTGATGGCAAGAGGCGGACGAACAAGCATCCCCAAGGGAGCAAAGCCCATGAAAATATGCAGCGCGCTGCATAGAGCTTCGCAGCACGCTGCGATGACGGATGCAATGCGCTGCGATGGGCAACGCAGCGCATTGGCTGAGATATGGCGAAAACAATAAGAGGAGCCGCTCTGCTGAGTAACTCCTCCTGTGCTGTGTGGTGCCACCAGGAATCGAACCGGGGACACAAGGATTTTCAGTCCTTTGCTCTACCAACTGAGCTATGGCACCATCGCTTGTTTGCGGGTGCAAAGGTAGGCAGAAAATCCCATACCCACAAGCGAGAAGCAAAAAAAATGTGAAACAGAAGAGCTGTTCGCGTTTTTATTCGTAACTTTGCATCGGTTTTCACACAGTGAGGCCATCGGATAGTAGCGCAGTTGGTAGCGTACTACGTTCGGGACGTAGGGGTCGGGAGTTCGAGTCTCCTCTATCCGACAAGAACTATTCATACCGAAAGCATCAGAAGTGCACTCATACATACAGCCTTTTTCGTAGCAGCAGTATTCTGCTGCATGTCACATCTGTATGCACAAAGAATGCACAAGGGAAATGCTTCCTATTACTCCAACAAGCTTCATGGGCGACGCATGAGCAACGGTGACCCTTATCACCGCGACAGCATGACGTGTGCACATCTGAAGTATCCCCTGGGCACTTATCTGTGCGTGAGGAACCCGAAGAACGGCAAGGAGGTGGTGGTGAAGGTCACTGACCGAGGGCCGCATACCAAGCGCTTCGCGATAGACCTCAGCCTGGCGGCTGCACGCGAACTGGACATCATCCACAAGGGATTTACCATGGTGGAGATAACACCTTGCCCTGAGGACAAGGTGCCATACCGCTCTGGAAAGACGGAATACGACTTCCTGCAACCTCAGTTCGACCCTACCCTGCCCGTGCGAACCTGGAACCATCCCGAATGGAACAAGCGAGAAGATGCTGAGGTAGAGGCCAACGAGGAAGAGGTCAGCGAGGAGGCTAATGCCGAGAAGCCTACTGAGGAAACCAGCGGAAAGGACTCCAAGAAGGATGCCAAGGAAGCCAGCCAGCCAGAAAAGGCGGCTACAGAGCCTGCCGAAAAGGACTCCAAGAAGACTTCCAAGGACAGCAAACAGCCCGCAAAGGCCAATGAAAAGCCCGCCGCAAAGGCTTCGGAAGCCACTGCCAAGGAAAACAAACAGCCTTCGAAAGCGGCCGCAAGTGCCACCCCGAAGGCTGATAAGAAGTCTGTCAGACAGACAAAATAGTTTTATTGAGCCAGCAGACCTGCCGAGCGACGGTAGTCAACCGTAGCAAGATAGCGGCGGAACTGTGCATCCACAAGCGACTCGCTGGCCTTCTGCCATGCGGCTTGTGCCTCCAGACAGTCGCTCAGCGTCTCCATTCCTGCTTTATACTGCTTCTGACTGATTTGCATATTCTCCTCGGCCTGAGCCATTGACTTCTCGGCCAGTTGCACCTCCAGCTGAGCCTCATCCAGGTTGTTGGCAGCCTGCTGGAGTTCCAGAAGCATCATCTCACGCTTGTCGGCCTGTTCCTCCTGCGCCAACTGGAGTTTCACCTTGGCAGCTTTCACCTTCTGGGTATTGGCCCCGAAATGATAGAGAGGAACACTCAGGGTGACACCTCCACCGAAGTTCCATCCGTCGAGCAACTTTCTTCCATTCATCTCTATGCCGTTGGTATAGCCGTACTTGGCCATCAGAGCCAGGCTGGGCAGCATGCTGCTGCGGGCCACACGCACCTGTTCGGAGGCTATACGGGTCTGGTACTCCAGCATGGCACTCTCGGGTCGGAGCGACACGTCAGTGGTCTGCACCTGCCCCAGCACATCCAGTTGCGGATACTCGCTGGAGACTTCGAGCTGCGTGTCAAGGGGCTGACCCGTCACATGACAGAGGTTCATGCGTGCCAGGCGAAGCCCGTTCTCAGCCTTCCGCAGTTGCAGTTCCACCTCGTCAAGCCTTACTCCCACCTTCAGGCGGTCGTTCTGCATGCGCAGTCCATGGCACACGGCACTCTCCACGTTACGGTCCAACTCCTGCAAGAGAGCCTTGTACTTCTGTGCCACCAGCACCAGTTCCTTGGCTTTCACCACCTTGGCATAAGCATCGTCAACAGTCTGCAGCACCTCTGCCTCTGTCTTGCGCTCACCCTGGCGATAGAGTTCCACGGCCATCTTGCTCATCTGATAAGAGGCACGTATCTTGCCTCCCATATAAAGGGGCTGCTTGAGGAACACCGACCCAGAGAAGATGGTGTTGATGTCATACTTCATATCCATGCCGGGGAAGTAGGCAAAGGAACCCGAGGGAACAAAGCCCGTCTGGCCCATAGTACCCACAGGAAGCATACCGCCATCCACTCCGAGCGAACCGCTGCCGGTATCATAGAGCACACCTGCCTGCAAGGAGAGGTCGGGGAAGAACTGTGCCCACACGCTCTTCTGCGTGTGCAGAGCCTGTTGGGTGTTGAATGCTGCCGACTGGCGGGCATGGTTGTGCTGCAGGGCCATCTGCCTGCAAGCCTCGATGGTGAGTGTCTCGGCAGCAGCAGGAACCGCCGCCAGAGACAGGAGCAATATGATGAAATTCTTCTTCATAACGTCTTGTTGGTTAGGATTTCTTGGCTTCATCTTGATTCTTGATGCCAAAGAACATGGCATACAGCACGGGGATGAAGAGCAGAGTGATAAGTGTGCCGAAGAGCAGACCGCCCATGATGGTGGCAGCCATACTGCCGAACATAGCGTCGGTGAGCAACGGAATCATACCCAGCACCGTGGTGAGTGACGCCATCATGACGGGCCGCAAGCGGCTCTGACTGCTATGCACCAACGCCTGCACAGGCTCTACTCCTGCGTCCAGCTGCAATGAGATTTCGTCCATAAGCACGATGCCGTTCTTCACCACCATACCTATCAGTCCCAGTGCGCCCACTATAGCCACAAAGGTAAAGGTCATACCGGTGAGGAGCAACGTGATCACCACTCCCACGAAGACCATTGGCAGGCAGCACAGAATGATGAGCGGCTTGCGCACATCGCTGAAGAGCATGATGAGGATAGCTATCATGAGGATGACCGCAAGGGGGAAGTTGGCAAAGAGGTACTTCATGCTGCGGCTGCTGGCAACCTTCTCACCCTGCCAGCTCATCGAATAGCCTGCGGGCAGCTGAAGCTTCTCTATCTCGCGGGCAAGTGCCACACGGGTCTTCTCGGTCTCCTCTCCCGGGCAAGGCGAACACTGCACACGCTGCATGCGCTGCCCGTTGTAACGAGGCACCACAGGGTCTTCCCATTCCACTCTGACATCTCTGCTCACCTGACGCAAGGGAGTGGTACTCAGGAGGTCGGCCAGCAACTGGTCCTTGGTAAGGGTTCCCGTGCGCAAGCGCATCAGATTGTCCTCATTGGCCAAGCCCATCAGCGAAGGCATAGCAGAGAACACCTGCAGATCCTGCAGGTTATCCACAGGCTCTCCCTTCTCGTTTACACACTTCACATATATAGTATTGGGATAGATACCCTCATAGAAATTACCCACGGGCAGACCGCCTCCCGCAGTGAGCAGAGACAGACTGAGGTCGCTCCGGCTCAAGCCTATACTGCGCGCAGCAGCCTGATCGTAATCCACGCTGAGCACAGGCACCTTGGGCTCCCAGTCGGTGGTGATGAGTCGTACCTTGCCGCTCTTCCTCATGATGGAAGTGGCCGAGTCGGCCAGCGCATGCAGCACCGCAGGGTCAGGTCCCTGGAACTGCAGCTCGATGGGGTACTTCTTGAACATCAGGTTATACTTCTTCACCTTGACATAAGCATCGGGATAATGGGCGGTGAGGTACTCTTGGATATCCTCGATATTCTTGTCCAACTCCTCAGCCGACGTGAAATCGATGATGAGTTCGCCGTATGAGAGCGATGGTGTAGGCACAGTACGCACCAGATTATAACGTCCGGGAGTGCCGCCCACCGACGCTGTGACGTGTGTCACTTCGGGCCTCGTGTGCAGGTAAGCCTCTATGCTCTGCAAGTCTTTTTCCACTCGGGTGCTGTTGCAACCCTCGGGCAACTTGTATTCCATATAGCACTGATTGTATGCCATATCGGGGAAGAAACCCTGATGAACGTATGGGAATCCCAATACCGACAGCGCAAGCAGAACCAGCATGACTACTGTGGTGCTCCAGCGATGGCGTATGCATAAGCGGAGCAGGCGGCTCAGAGCACGATAGATGCGCCCGTCATAGAGCGCCGCTTCTGTCTCCTTCTTGCCTGTTGGTGCAGGAGCCTTGAGCAGACGGTTGGACATCAAGGGTACATGAGTGAGCGCCAGCACCCAACTGAGCAGCAAGGAAACGGCGAGCACCACAAAGAGGTCGTGCACATAGATGCCTGCCGTGTCGGGTGACATGAAGATGGGCAGGAACGAGAGGATGGCTATACCAGTGGCTCCAAGCAGTGGCATGGCGGTCCGTCGCCCTACATCCGTCATGGCTTCAAGGCGTGATTTGCCCAGTTTAAGGTCTATCAGGATGCCATCCACGATGACGATAGCGTTATCCACCAGCATTCCCATCGCCAGCACAAAGGCTGCCAACGACACTCGCTGCATGGTGCCGCCCGTAGTGCCCAGCACCAGGAAGGAGCCGAAAACGATGACCACCAGGCTTGCTCCTATGATGAGTCCGCTGCGGAAGCCCATTGTGAACATCAGCACAATGACTACGATGAGCACAGACTCTATAAGGTTGAGCACGAACTGGCCCAATGACTCGGTCACCCGCTCGGGCTGGTAGAACACCTTGTGGCAGTCAAGTCCGGTGGGGAAGCGGTCTGCCTTGAGCTCGTCAATGCGCTTCTCCACGGCTTTTCCCACCTTCACAATATCCGAAGAGGCCGATGAAGCCACCAGGATACCCAGTGCATGCTGGCCGTCATAGGTGATGGCATTGCGCACGGGCTGCTCTATGCTCTTCTCCACTTCGGCTATATCCGACAGACGGAGCTGGTCGTCCTCATGACCCTGGATTATCATCCTGCGTATGTCTTCCACCTGACGGAACTTGTCATCCACAGTGACACGCACACGCTGGTCGCCATTGTCGTAGTAGCCAGCGTATGAAGTCTTGTTCTGTCCGCTCAATGTGGAGAGCACTTCAGCGGGCAGCACACCCAGACTCGACATCTTGTCTTGCAGGAGACGGATGTGTATGCAGTCCTTCTGTTCGCCGTAGATATCCACTCTATCCACGTTCTCCACATTGCCGAGCTCGCGTTTCATCAGTTCCGCATAGTCGTTCAGCTCACGGTCCGACAGGCCGTCGGCGGTGAGTACATAGAACATGCCGTACACCGCAGAGAAGTCCTCCTTGGTCACCGATGTATTGGCACCCGACGGCAACTCCGCCTGTGCGTCATATACCTTTCGTCGCAGGCGGTCCCAACACTGCTCCACCTCCTCATTGCTGACGGTGCTTCGCAGCTCCACCTGTATTATGGAGAGGTCGTTATAGGAATAACTCTCGATATTGTCCAAGTCGCCCATGGTGCGTATGCGCTTTTCGAGCACATCCGTAACCTCCATCTCCACCTGATGAGCCGAGGCTCCGGGATAGGTGGTAACCACCATGGCCAACTTCACTTTCACCTGAGGGTCCTCGAGCTTGCTCATGTCATAGCACGAGTAGGCTCCTCCCACCAGGAACACAGCCACCAGGAAATATACCAGCAGCCTATTGTTGAATGCCCATTTACCGAAGTCCATTACAGCAGTCCTCCTATATTAGTTTTAGAAACAGGAGCCATGAGGCGAACCTTCTGGCCGTCTTTGAGATGGTGCACACCGGTAGAGACTACCAGATCACCCGGCTTGATATCGCCCACCACTTCCACTGTGCCGTCGGTGTGAAGAGTCTGTACAGATACAGGCACCTGGTTCACCTTGCCCGCCGACTGCTTGTAGGCATATACAAAAGCCTTGTTATCCTGCTCCACCAGCGCTGTTGTGGGCACGCAGGAAACGGCTCCGATGGAGTCGGTCATCACGATGCTCACCCATGAGGACATTCCCGGTGCCACACGCCCACTCTGCTTGGGCAGCGCCAGACGCATGGTGTAGAGCTGGTTGGCATTGGCCTCGGGCGAGATGCCTATCAGCGTGAGAGGCACACGCACACCGGGCAGAACATCGAAGGTACACGAGTAGGAGTTGAACTTGTCCCTATTGAGATAGGACACTGCAGGGAGGTTGATTTCCATCTCCAATGCGTTGTCAGAGAGAATCTTCATTATTGGCAGACCAGCCGAAACATTCTCCCCACCCATGAAATAGCGCTTCTGCACGCGGCCCGAGAAAGGTGCCACCAGGCGGGTATAGGCCAGCTGGTTGCGATGGTTCTGCAATTTGGCCTCTATCTGCTGCAGTCCGTAGCGTGCTTTATCGTAGTTGCTCGCTGTGGTTCCGCCGTCCTGGTAGAGTCCCATCACGCGCTCAGCGTCGGCTTTAATCTGTGCGTATTCGGCTTCCGTTGCGCTCAGCTGCACCTTATAATCCACCGGATCAATCTCTGCAATGAGTTGTCCTGCCTTCACATAATCGCCTTCGCTCACCAGCACACGCTTCAGCGTGCCGGCTACCTTGAACGACACATTGGCCTCGGTGGCTGCTACCACATGGCCGGGATACTGCAGTTCCACTGCCCCCTCGGGAGCTCTCACAGTGTCGATACGCACTACGGCCTCCTCATCGGCCTTCTGTTCTGTCTTGTGATTGCAGGATACAAACAACGGCAAGAGTGCCGGAAGAATGCTGAGAAATACTTTATAGTTCATAGCCAATTCGTTGATTCGTATTATTTACGGCGGCAAAGATAAGGCGAATATGCATTTGCGCAAAGTCCAAAAAACGCTCATTATTGTTCCATACGTACTTCATTAAGTATTTTATACGCTTTTTAATGAACTTTTTGTACTCTTGAACCGCACTTTCCACTATCTTTGCTGCATGGACAAGATAAGTTTACCATTTGAGCGATTTACGCTGGACCTGTTGTACGACGCTGTTTCTGCCAACCACAACAAGCTGCTCTTCTCCGACATGTGCGGACTCTTCTACTGCCAGAAGGGAGAAGCCAAGGTGAGCATGAACGGCTGCACGCTCTGCATCAAGCCAGGTGACCTGTACATCTACCTGCCATCCTCGTACGTATATATAATAAGTACGTCGTCCGACCTGGACGGTGTGTCGTACAAGACAACGGTGGAGTTTGCACTGGAGATGCTGGAGAACATCCCTTTCACCAAGAGTCTCCTGGCCCTGAAAGACAACCCCTGCGTGAGTCTGACACCGCTGCAGCGCGATTTGCTGGAGGAACTTCTCGAGGCCATAGACCGCCGCACGAAGTTCTTCAACTCGCTGAATCCCGACGACGAGTGCAAAGCCATCATGCAGCGTTCGCTCTCCAAGCTGGGTGAAGTTATCCTGCACGAAGTGTTCTATTACTTCTTCGCCAACCAGCCAATGGCCCAACCCGTGATGGACTTGAAGGACATCGTCTATCAGAACTTCCTTACCTCGCTCACCCAAAAGTACAAGTACGAACGTGAAGTCGGGTTCTACGCCAAGGAGCAGCGCCTTAGCCCGCGCTACTTTGCCTCCATCATCAGGGACAAGACAGGCAAGTCCCCCAAGGAATGGATTATCCAGATGGTCATCAACAGCATCAAGCAGTCACTCATCTACTCGGGTAAGAGCATCAAGGAGATAGCCATCGACTACCACTTCCCCACACAGAGTTTCTTCGGGAAATACTTCAAGCAGTACGTGGGAGTATCGCCCAAGGAGTTCCGCGAGGAGGCGAAACGCAAGCACATCATCCCTGCGCAACAGCAAGATTAACAGAAAAAAGAGGAGCCTACATGCATGTGCGCTCCTCTTTTTTGCATACTTTTGTGCCCTGAAACAGCATAACATATAAAAAACAGACAACAACCGACAATGAAGAAATTCCTTACCCTCTTCCTTTTGATGCTCACCGCAATGGGCGCGAGCGCACAAATCACTTCGCTCGACGAGCTTTCAACCGAGAAGACCTACACCCTGCGCAATGCGTTCTTCAATGCTTATGCCGTGTATAATGCCGCCAAGAGCACCACCACAGTGTGGGCTGCAGGCATGAACAAAGGCAATATCAGCGACGAGAGCTACAAAGCGAAGGTGGATCTGACAAGTCCCAACACAGCCTGGATGATAGTCAACTTTGCCAACAAGTGGTATGCCTACAACATGGCAGCAGGCAAGTTCCTCACCGTGGGATACAATCCCACCACTGCCGCTACTGCCCAAGCCAAGCTGGACAGCACACCCCGAGCGCTGGAGATAAAGCAGAAGAACGGCGGCTTCACACTGCGCACCTACACCGACGGCTCGCAGAACTTCCTGTGTGCAGCACCTCAGTTGCCCTACCCCATCAGCATCTGGACCGACAGCGACAACGGTGCCACATGGGAGATAGCCGAAAATCCCGAGGTGCCGGCCGACTATGATGCCTGCATCAAGAAGTTGGAGGCTGCCATCGACACCACTCTGGTGCAGAGTCTGAAGGACTTCTCGCCCAACAAGACCTACACCATACGCAACCCCTACTTCAATGCCTATGCCATCTACAACGCCCAGAAGAGCACTTCCACCGTGTGGGCAGCAGGCATGAACAAGGGTAACATCAAGGATGCAAGCTATAAGGCCAAGCTGGACCAGACCGATCCGTCATCGGCATGGATGGTGGTGCAGTACAACGAGAAGTGGTATGCCTACAACATGGGAGCCAGGAAACTGCTCACGGTAGGCAATAATGCATCCAATGCCAATACGGCTCCCGCCAAGTTTGACGACACAGCGAAACCGCTGGAACTCAAGGCTCAAGGCGACGGAACATTCAGCCTGCGCACCGTGCAGGGCAATATGAACTACATGTGCGCTGCCCCTCAGTTGGCCTACCCCATCAGCGTGTGGGAGCCGGGCGACGGCACCAGCTGGGAGTTCAAGGTCAATGACGATGTGGAGGCAGACTATGATGCCTGCATCGAGAAGATTAAGGCCGGTGTGCCTGTGGGCTTTGACGTGAACCTCTCCAACGGCTTTGCATGGGCGGGCAACAGCGTTTCACGCCAGCAGCTGCCTCATGAGATAGCACGCGGAAAGGCTTACACCTTCTACGTGCGTGCTTCCGAGGGCTGGATCTGCCCCGACGGACTGACGATAGACAATGGTGAGGAGACCTTCACCATCAGCGGTATCAAGGCGGGCAAGGCTGTGACTGCCATCACCATACCTGCCGACAAGGCCACCGGAAACATCATGGTGACAGGCACATGGAAGCGTGACGAGTCGAACCCAAAAGCCCAGCAACTGGTATTCGACGATGATTTTGACGTGGATGGAGAGCCTGACGAGACCAAGTGGGTACGCACCGTGCGCGAGGGAGCCACATGGAACCGCTTCTGCTCCAACTCTGACAAGGTGGTGTTCAATAAGGACGGATACCTGCACTGCCGCGCTCTGAAGAACCCCAAAGTGACCAGCGAGGACCCTGGAGAGATGATAACCGGCGGCATCAAGTCGCTGGGCAAGCACGACTTCCTGTATGGACGCATCGAAGCACGCATCAAGACCAACCTCCACACCGGCACTTTCCCTGCCTTCTGGCTCATGCCTACCAACAACATAGGCGGCTGGCCACACGGAGGTGAGATAGATATATGGGAGGTGATAAACAATGAGGACCGGGCCTACGGCACTGTACACAACTCATGGGCATGCTGTACCACCGGCCGTCCCAACGGCAGCAACCTGTCGGGCATCAACTATGACGACTGGCACGTGATGACCGTCGATTGGGACGAGAACCAGATAGACTGGTATGTGGATGGCAAGTATATGTGGACCTACAGCAAGAGCAATGTACCTCACGGAGCCGATGCCACCACCAACGGATGGCCTTATGACAAGCCTTTCTACATCATCATGAACCAGAGCGTGGGCAATGGCGGATGGGCTGCAAGGCCGGATGTGAACTTCACCTACGAAACTCTGTTCGACTGGGTACGTGTCTATCAGATTCCTTCCACACCCGACGGCATCGGGCAGACACCTGCTGCCACCAGCCCTATGAGCAGCCGCATCTACGATCTGAGCGGACGTCCCGTGAGCGGCAACCCCACCAAGGGAGTGTATATACAGGGCAACAAGAAGGTGGTGAAGTAACCCACCGGCCAGCCACAAGCCTTCAGCCCCACCGACTGAAGCGCTATAATCACCTGAAGGAGGAGACCCTGAGCAGCCTCCTCCTTTTCTGTTCCCAATGGTTCAGTACGGTGCACCGGTCATCGCAGCGTGCTGCACCGGCCATCACAGCACGCTGCGAAGGCACATGCAGCGCGCTGCCTTCAATGCCTCTACCCTCCTCCCGCTTTGCCGCTGCTGCTTGCCGGAGCCACAGAAACCTACTCTACAGGGAAAAGCACGCCGTTGTTTGTCACCCCCTTTGCCGATAAATTCAGATTATTATGGTTATCTTTGCAGATGGTAATGCCCCTTTCAATATACACGTGCAATGGTTCGTATGAAGAGTAGAAACGCCCAAATGGATTTGCTGCGAGTGTTGGCTATGCTGATGATCGTGTTCAATCACCTTGTTTATCATGGTGTACAGCATGTGCCGGCGGCCAGTGCCGGGGCGATGAGCCAGATGAACAGCCATGCCGTGCAGGCCAACTTCCTGATGCTACAGTTCTTGGCTTATTCCTCCCTCGTGGCAACCAACATCTTTTTCCTCATTACGGGCTACTTCCTGGTAAGGCCGCGTGAGATATCATATGCCGTCAGGAAGTCGTTCAGACTGTGGCGGGTGATTGTCTTCTATTCGCTCACCATCTATGCAGGGCTGTGTGCATTGGGACTTCAGGACTTCTCCTGGACGCAGGCCATTGGGCAACTGATGCCCATCCACAGCGGCAATTACTGGTTCATGTCCAATTACCTGGTGGTTCTGCTCCTTTCCCCATTCGTTGCAAAGGCACTTTACTCACTCACCCAGAGGGAATATCAGTGGCTTCTGCTCCTATTGCTGGTCATCAACTTTGCACAGGGAGAATGGGGCTACGGCAATATCTTCGGCGGTGAAATGTCGCTGGTTTTCGCCCTGTCGCTGTTTTGCCTGGGAGGTTATCTCCATAAGTTCAAGTTGCCAGAGTACAGATATGGCCATATAGGCTACCTGTCGGTATATATAGGAACGTGCCTGTTGCTCACGGGATTCAGCTATCTCCGCCAGGTGCATGCTTTTGTTGCAGAGGGGCAACCCATGTTGCTGGGGAGTCTGGCCAGGAATAGTCTGCCATTGCTGTGCTCTGTGTGCCTCTTCCTGCTTTTCTCCACCCGCCGATTCAATATCCCCGGGGGCATTTCCCGCCTCTGTGTGATAGTCAGCCCATACGTCTTGGCTGTCTATCTGATACACGACAACGGCTTCTTCCGCAACATATTGTGGGACTGCATAGTGCGGCCGCAGGACTACCTCTGCAGCTATTGGTTCATCCCTTACTGCCTCTTCGCCGTGGTGGCAATATTCGCTTCGTGCGTGGGCATCGAGTATATAAGGCAGAGGATAGCGGCATTGTTCTGAATGGCAAGCCAGGTGCGCACATCAGAGCACTTCCTGTTTCCAATAGTCCCAAGAACCTCCTGCAGACGTTCCTGCACATAGCACTTTCTTTGCAACTGACTTAAAAAAGCCGTTTCAGACGCTTGCGCTGACACTTTTTTGACATACTTTTGCAAAGAGAAAGGAATATCAAGACAAAAAACAGGCAAAATACTATTATGAAGAAGTCATCTATCCTCTTCCTATTGATGCTCTTCACCCTGGGGGTGAGTGCACAGGTCAAGTCACTCGACGAACTTTCACCCGAGAAGACATACACCATCCGCAACCCTCACCACAATGCCTATGCCATCTACGAACGCTCCAAAAGTGCCACCAAAGTGTGGATAGGTGGCGTGACCAAGGGAATAGTGAAGAACGTGAGCTACAGAGCGGCCGTGGATACAACGAGTCCCTCGGCAGCATGGATGATAGTCAAGCACAACAACAAGTGGTATGCCTTCAACATGCAAGCCAAGAAACTGCTCTCGGTGGGCAACACCATAGCAAGCACAGGAACCATCTATGCCAAGCTGGACAACGATGCCGAACCGCTGGACATCAAGCCTCATGGCAACGGCACATTCACCATACTCACCACTCGCGGCAGCAACCAATACCTGAATGCCACTCCTGACCTGGGTTACCCTGTGTCGGTGCGTGGGCTCGACAACGGCTCCACATGGGAATTCAAGGAGGTAAAGGAGGTGGCGCCAGACTACAACGCCTGCATGAAAGCCATAAAGGCCAGCATGCCCACTACCTTTGACCTCAACATCGCCAACGGCTTTGCATGGGCAGGAAGCAGCACCAGCCGCAAACAGTTGCCTCACGAACTGGCCAAAGGAAAGGCTTACACCTTCTATGTGAGTGCACCCAAGGGCTGGATTTGCCCCGACGGACTCACGATAGACAATGGTTTCGAGACCTTCACAGTGAACGACATCAAGGAAGGCAACGAGGTGACAGCCATCACCATCCCTGCCAACAAGGTCATGGGAACCATCATGGTGACAGGCAGTTGGCAACGTGACGAGACCAATATCAGAGCACAGAAGATGATTTTCAACGATGATTTTGAGCGCAACGGCGAGCCTGACCGAACCAAATGGAGACGCTGCGTGCGCAAGAACTCCACATGGAACCGCTTCTGCTCCGACTCTTGGAGGGTGGTGTATAACCGCGACGGTTACCTGCACTGCCGCGCCATCAAGAATCCCCAAAAGACTGACGCCGACCCAGGAGAGATGATATCGGGCGGCATCAAGTCGGAGGGAAAGTTCGACTTCAAGTATGGACGCGTAGAGGCACGCATCAAGTGCACCCTGCACACCGGCACTTTCCCGGCCTTCTGGATGAAACCGAACATCTACCCAAGCTGGCCCGAGGGAGGAGAGATAGACATATGGGAGGTGATCAACAACGAAGACAGGGCTTACGGAACTGTACACAACTCATGGGCATGCTGTACAACAGGCCGCAGGCACGGTGACAAACTGACCGGCATTGACTATGACGACTGGCATGTGATGACCCTTGACTGGGACGAGAACAACATGAGCTGGTATGTGGATGGCAAGTATATGTGGACCTACAGCAAGAGCAGCGTACCACACGGACCCAATGCGAAAATAGACGGATGGCCTTATGACAAGGAATACTACCTCATACTGAACCAGAGTGTGGGCGATGGCTCATGGGCATCAAAGCCTGACATCAACTTCGTCTATGAAACTCTGTTCGACTGGGTACGCGTCTATCAGACACCCAACATCCCCGATGGAATCGAAGAGGTGACGACTGTAAGCAAGCCTCAAAGCAGCACCCTCTACGACCTGAGCGGACGTCCCGTGAGCGGCCAGCCCACCAAAGGCATCTACATACAGAACAACAAGCTGGTGATGAAGTGACCCGCCAGCCACCAGCAGGCCGTCAGAGAGCACGGGCAAATGGACTTTCCTTCAACGCATAAGCTACTGCCCCACCCGCCCCTGACATACACAACAGGAAACGCAACAGTACAGAAAATTCAGGTCTGTACTGCTGCGTTTCTTTTGTCAACAGAATCCTACAGGCTTACCAGCGCACAGGAGCGTCGAGGATATTGGCATCATCCATGAAAGAGGAGATGGGATGCTGCTCATACTGGATGCACATCATCACCATGTCAGAGTCGCACCTTCCTCACGCAAAGTGAGCATGACAAGCAAAGACCACTTGTCACCCACGCGGGCCAACACATTGCGGATAGGACATCCGCTTATTGTCATCTTCATTTTATACCTATTTATATATACGCGCGCAAGACTCTGCAGTCTGCATCATCACAAAGGTAGCAAGCCCAAAGCAATTTTGCAAGAAAAGCACACCTTCATTGTGCAAAAAGAGCAAAGAAGATGGACGCGGCATGAAGAATTTTCTTACCTTTGCACCACCAAACAAAAAATTATCACAGAGAACAGAAAATGGACGACTATCACGCGGAGAACATGACTGAGTGAAGTCCCCCCGATAAGCATGGTTCGTAATCCAGCCCGGGAGGCAAAGCTTTTTTCGTGCACTCCCACATTTTAATCAAGGAACGAACAATGCGCACATTCTGGAATACGAAGAATGGACTGCGAGCCATGGATGAATGGCAGCCCAACAGCTGGGTGCAGGTTACCTGTCCCACACAAGAGGACACAAGATTTCTGGTAGATACATTCGGTGTCCCCGACTACTACATTTCTGATATCGCCGATACGGATGAGAGAGCCCGCTATGACATAGACGAGGGCTGGATACTCATCATTCTGCGCATACCTTATGTCAAGGAGACCAAGAGCCGCACACCATATACCACCATCCCGCTGGGTATCATCATGAAGGGAGATGTGCTCATCACCGTGTGCAACTTCGAGACGAACATGATGATCGACTTCGTCACCTACCAGCAGAAGAGGGGGCTGGGATTTACCGACTCAGTGGATATGATATTCCGTCTGTTCCTGTGCAGTGCGGTGTGGTACCTGAAGCGACTCAAGCAGATAAGCACCCTCATCGACAAGGCCAAGCAGCACTTGGACCGCAATGTGAGCAATGCCGACCTCATAGCACTGAGCCGGCTGCAGGACAGCCTCACGTATTTCGTCACATCCATACGTGGCAACGAGAACCTCCTGTCGAAATTGAAGTTCAAACTTCCCATCGACGAACTGGATGCCGACATGATTGAGGACGTCAACATTGAGATGAGCCAGGCGCGTGAGACCACCAACATCTACGCCAACATCCTTGATTCCACCATGGACACATACGCCAATATCATCAACAACAACATGAGCGGAGTGATGAAGATGCTCACCAGCATCAGCATCATACTCATGTTCCCCACACTGATAGCCAGTCTGCTGGGTATGAACGTAATCAACGGAATGGAGAATGTATGGTGGGGATTTCCGCTTGCGCTCGCCGTTTCGGGGGGTGTCACTGTGCTCTTCATGTGGTATTTCAAGCGTAAAGCCTGGATTTGAGCAGAAATATGAAAAAAAACGCCCAGCCATTAGGCAGGCTGAGAAAATTTGACTTAATTTGCGTCTTATAAGCCTTGAAAAGGGCTAAAGAAACAAGTTTTCAACACAAATAACAGTATGATGGAGTCATCAGAGACTAACGAGACCACTGCCATGGAGCAGTCCGCTGAGATCAATGCAGAAGTAAGGCAGAACGAGCCCACACAGCCCCAGGCTACCGACACAGTAGCTGCCGAGACCGCTGTGAGCGAGCCTACAGAGTCACAGGAGGTGGCTGTGGAAGAGACAGCAGCCGAAAGCGAGGCCACACCCACTGCCAATATATACAAGACCAAGGAAGAGGTGGTGGCACGAGCCAGGCAGATAGTGGAGACAGGCGAGGCTTCTGACAAGCAGGAGCTGGACCTTCTGAAGCAGCTCTTCTACAAGTTCCACAATGCCGAAGCCGTCAAGGCACGCGAAGAGCACTTTGCTGCCGGTGGCACCGAAGAGGACTTCCAGCCACCAGTGGATACACAGGAGCCCGTCTTCAGAGCTGCCATGCAGACCATCAGAGAGCGCCGTGCTGCACTGCTGCAGGAGCAGGAGATGCAGAAGAAGAAGAACCTGGAGCGCAAACTTCAGATTCTGGAGCGCATACAGCAGCTGGCTGCCACACCCGACGAAGCCAACCAGGCCTACGACGAGATGAAGGCTCTGCAGGCCGAGTGGAAGGAGATAAAGGCCGTTCCAGCCGAGCAGGCTACCGAACTGTGGAAGAATTACCAGCTCTACGTGGAACAGTTCTATGACCTGCTGAAACTGGGTCATGAGCTGCGCGACTATGACTTCAAGAAGAACCTGGAAACCAAGACCCGTTTGTGCGAGCAGGCAGAGGCACTGGCCGAAGTGCCCGACGTGATACAGGCATTCAACCAGCTTCAGAAGCTGCACCAGGAATGGAAGGAGACCGGACCCGTAGCCAAGGAGATACGCGAGGAGCTGTGGGCACGATTCAAGAACGCTTCCACCGTGGTCAACAAGCGTCATCAGGCTCACTTCGAGGCTATCAAGCAGGCCGAGGAAGAGAATCTGGCCAAGAAGACAGCCCTCTGCGAGCAGCTGGAAGCCGAGAAAACCGACGGGCTGAAGACCTTTGCCGACTGGGATGCAGTGACACAGCGAATCATCGCGCTGCAGGCTCAGTGGAAGACCATAGGCTATGCACCACAGAAGGTCAACGCACAGATATTCGAGCGCTTCCGCAAAGGATGCGACGCTTTCTTTGAGCAGAAAGCCCAGTTCTTCCGCAAGCTCAAGGAGGAACTCAATGCCAACCTGGCCAAGAAAAAGGAACTGGTGGAGAAGGCAGAAGCGCTGGCTACAAGCACAGAGTGGCGTAGCACCAACGACATACTGGTCAATCTGCAGAAACAGTGGAAGGAGATAGGCGCTGTGCCACACAAATACTCCGACGCTCTATGGAAGCGCTTTGTGGGTGCATGCGACAAGTTCTTCGAGGCGAAGAAGAAAGCCAACTCCGAAGCACACGGCGAGGAGAAGGCCAACATGGAGCAGAAACAGGGCATCATAAGCGCTCTGAAGGAACTGGCTGCCAAGGAAGGCGAAGACATCATGCAGCAGGTCAAGGAACTGCAGCAGAAATGGAACGAGATAGGTCATGTACCCTTCCGCGAGAAGGACCGCCTCTACAAGGAGTACCGTGAGGTGTGCGACAAGATCTATGGTGCATTCAGCGCCACACAGCGCCAGCGCAGGATGAACAACTTCCGCACCAACCTGGCCCAGAAGATAGAGAAGGGAGCAAGCACCATAGACACTGAGCGCCAGCGCATGATGCGTGCCTATGAGCGTATGCAGGAGGAGCTCAAGACCTATGAGAACAATCTGTGCTTCCTGACAAGCAACAGCAAGAAGGGCAACAGCCTGGTGGACCTGGCCAAGAAGAAGGCCGACAAGCTGCGCGAGGAGCTGTCACTGCTGGCTCAGAAGATAAAGGCTGTGGATGAGCAGATAAGAAAGGAGAGAGAAGAAAAGGGTGAATAACCCTCTTCCTTCACCCTATGATACCGAGCGTGGGAGTATGCACTTACTCCCACGCTCTTCTTTTTTCCCCGCCCATCGCACCTTGCCCCTCCCGTCGGCCAGACCGGGCGAAAAAACGAAGCAAGGATACTTGGCAAAGTAATACTGGATACTTGCCCGTTTATCCTTGGATACATTGCAAAAGTATCCAAGGATACTTTTTCGGGGCAGTTCAGTCGGCCAGCCGCCTTGTGCCGCTTGTGTTCATCCATGATTTCACTGGGCACTACTTCTTTTCATAAACTGAATCATTTGACAGTGTTGTAAAAGTCCTACTGAATCAGTTGTCACTTGCCTGAGAATGGCACTGCGCTCCTCCTCCCAAACATCCCTACCAAGTCCAGTCAATGGCCTCCAGTCCGGCCTCCTGCCCTGAAATTTCCCATCGGGAAGCACTTTTATGAGGAAGTGAAGGTGGCACATACAATTAAAAGAGTATATTTGCAGTCACACAAAGACTACAAGCCTTATGCAAAGAAATGCACTTTGCCACATTATCCTCCCTCTCACAAGGGCGCTCACATGCCTCTTGCTCACCACACTTGCCCTTGTAGCACAGGCTGCAGAGACGTATTCTGCCCTGATAACAGATGCTGAGACGGGCGAACCGCTCCGACAATCTCATCACCGCCATAAGGCACACCAGCAAGGATGCAGCATGGTGGAAAAAGAACATCATACAGCCCACAGAGGCCGAGAAGAAGATTATAGAAGCGGGAGAGAGGAAATAAACAGACAGACTATCAACTCACAAAAACACGGACAAACTATGAACAAGAGATATATACTGATGCTTCTGCTCCTCATCCAGTCGATTGCCATGTGGGCACAAATGGAGATAAAGGGAAGGGTTCTCGACGCAGAGACGGGCGAGACTTTGCCTTATGCACAGATTCTCACGAATGATGGCAAGGGGTGTTTGTGCAATGGTGATGGCGAATTTGTATTACAAGATAGCAACGCGGACAGCATAAGAGTAAGTTTCATTGGATATACCACACAATGGATTAGCGTTCAAACTAACCTGCTGGACATTTCCCTACAACCACTGAGCAGAACACTACGCGAAGTGGAAGTAACTCCAAGAAGTACAAGAAGCATCCTGAATGCATTGGCCAAAAGGTTGGAAAAAGAATACAAGAAAGGAAAGAAGGCTGAAGCATACTATTTCTGTCGAGTGTCGGAGCAGTCCGACAAGGTGAACGACCTGATGGAGTCCGTCATCAAAGCAAGGAGCGCAATAAACATGCGCCAACCAGAAGTGATGACGGGAAGACATAGTAGCATGAAACAAAAGGGTGGAAAGCCGAGCCTGGCCCAAATGAATCTGCACCACATCTTGGAAATAGGCCCTATCATGCATGATGCCGTCTTCTGGGATGAGGTGGTTGCACCATTGAACAGAATATTATTCTTCAGCCCTCTTAAATATTACGATTTCGATTACGATATACTGAGCCAGAAGAATGGAGATGCCATGTACCGCATAGTAATGGTTCGCTCCGACCTGGCAAAGTTCAATAACATAAGACAAATAGAGGGTACGTTGTATGTGGCAGTTGGCTCGGGGCAGTTGTTGCGCTTTGAAGCCAGACTTCCCAACATGCAAATGACTACGATAGGAAACAAGGGAACGTTCCGCATAGAGGATGTGGAGACGCGCATCAACATAGACTACCGCCACACCAGAGGCTTTACAGAGGTGGATCATGCCGATGTGCAGATAAAAGGTCCCAAGTTCTACGGCCAGGCTTTCCTATATAGTATGGACAGCAAGCAGTTGCCGAAGTTGGAGGAAAGGGGTGTGGCCATCAAGGGCAACATGGTGGGTGCCATGAACCAGGCCGGATATGATTCCCTGCTGTGGGCTTCATCAGAGGTGGTGAAACTGACCGAGAGGGAGAAGCAGATACGCGACATCGCACAGAAGAAACAGAAGGAACTGCAGCCGCATCTGGATGTGACGAAGATGAAACCCGACATCACTCTGTCGGCCTTCTCGCCTCACTATCAGCTGACTGCACGCCAAGCTGCCTTTGGAAGGACCATTCCGCAGGAAAAGGTGTATGTACACATGGACAACACAAGTTACCAACTGGGTGATACCATCTGGTTCTCGGCCTACACCCGACGCACGGATACAGCCCGCCCATCGGATGTGAGCGGAGTGCTCTACGTGGAACTCTACGGGCAGGACGGTTATCTGATAGAGCGCAAACTCATACAGATGCACAAGGGGCAGGGGCAAGGGTTCTTTGCGCTGAACCACCAGATACAGTATGCAGGCTTCTATGAGCTGCGGGCATACACACGATGGCAACTCAACTGGGGGCTGCACGAGCACAAGCACTCCAGGCTCTTTGGCCAGTGTTTCGACTCCGAACGGCAGGAGCAGGAATTCTTCCGCGACTATGACAAACTCTACAGCCGCGTGTTTCCCGTGTACGACAAGCCGCAGGAGCCAGGTGACTGGAACCACGAGATGACGCTACGCTCGATGCGCAGAACCTACAAAACGGACACCCAGAAACGTGAACTGCACCTGTCACTCTATCCCGAGGGAGGAAACCTGGTGCTGGGACTGCCCTGCCGCATAGCCTACGAAGCCACATGGGATGATGGAGAATGGGCCGACGGCCGGCTCATCTGCGGCAAAGACTCAGCCCGCGTGCAGAACAGAGGCCGTGGAACCTTCACGTTTACCCCATCGGAAGGGACTGAGCGGGAGGTACACTTCGTGACGGCAGACGGGCACAGCGTGAAGGCCAGACTGCCCAAAGCGGAACAGACGGGTGTATCACTCCGCATGGAACAAACCGAAGACGGGTGGACAGCCCACATACGTCACACCGCCAACCTGCCTGCCGACAGTCTGGCAGTGAGCCTGATGAAGGAAGGGAGGCTGGTGGCAGCCCATGCACTGGAGCAACTGGAGGACGAAGATTCCGCATGCAGGCTGGCCATGAGCGACTCTCTGCTTGCCATCCCGGGCGTTTACCAGCTCACCGTATTCGACTCGCAGGGGCACATCTATGCCGACCGTCTCTTCTTCTCGAAAGATGACCAGGCAATAAAGCCAACATTGGACATCATCGGGCTGAAGGACGAATACCAGCCCTACGAGCCTGTGAAACTGAGGCTGAAATCATGGGATGCACAGAACAGCATCTCGCTGAGCGTGAGGGACGATGAGAGAAGCGACCGTCTGTATGACAGCGGAAACATCCTCACCGAGATGCTTCTGGCCAGCGAGATACGCGGGTTTGTGCCCAATCCGGGCTGGTACTTCGAGCGGGACGACGAGGAAAGGTGCACAGGACTGGACCTGCTAATGCTCACACAAGGCTGGCGACGCTTCGACTGGCGCAATATGGCGGTGAGGGGAGCATGGGAACTGACCCAGCCTGCCGAGCTGGCCCCCATCCTGACAGGTACCACCTACAACAACACACACTGGAATGACCCCGATTTGGGACGATTGGAAATCGACCCGGGAAAGGATGCCAACGGCACCGAATATGATGCCGCCAACCCTGCCACCGCACTACGGTCGCCCGCCACACTTTCCATCACCCAAAGCGCACACCGCCCCAACCACCTGACACTGGAGTCGATAGGCAGGAAGAGGGCGCTGGACAAGAAAGAGCAGAACAGTCCCAACCGCAAGGAACTGAAGGTGCATGCCGAATTCAGCATCCCCTCGCACGATGTGGCATCCACCTATGAGAGCGCAAGCAAGCAGGGCGATTTCCGCCTGCAGTTGCCTCCTTTCTACGGGCAAGCTTCACTCTTCATCAGCGTGGCCGATACCACGCGATGGAAGAAGGGACGTAAATACACTTGGATACAGGCACAGTCCGACGATGATGAAACGGGATGGATGTTCCTGCCAAAGAATGCCAGGCTCAAGAGGAAACTCCAGATAGAGGATGCCACCCATCTGGCCCGCATCATCTGGCCTTATCCGCGTTTTGTGAACCCCTATTCCCATTATCAGAAGACACTGGCTCCACAGCCTCCGCAGCACACCATAGGCACAACGGCATTGCCATCCGGAGAGCATCTCATGCGGGAAGTGACGGTGAGGGCAAAGCGTGGAGTGCTGCGCAAGTTCAATGACACCTGGCCCATCATGGCCATTGATGCCGATGAGGCACAGAACATGGCAGCCGACCTCGGACTGGACTTCATGCAGATCATGACGGCCAACTTCGGATTGGATGACGTGAAGGACGATGGCGGAAAACCAGCCGCATTCAACATCGAACCGACCTTCGAGCTACGTTACGGCTACGGAAAGACGCGTCGCGACATCCTTGGACTTCACATCCCACAGGATTCCATCTACGCCAGGGAATATCTCATCTCGGGTTCCTTCTCGCTCACCGACCGCAACATAGTGATGGGCATAGGCGGTTTCGGTTCGGATGCCGACCTGCAACTGTCGCCTGGAGAATCACGCGAATATCAGGGCAACGGAGTGTGGGACAAGTATGTGTTCTACTCCGATTACAGTCCGCGCATGGAGGGAAGCCGGCTCTATTATGGTGCCAATGCGCCCAAGACGAAGCTGGTGAAGTACCCCTTTGCCGATGGCAGCCGCCGGCTCACCTATCGCGACAGGCATTACATAATCAACGGATTTGCCTATCCCGCTGAGTTCTACAGCCCCGACTACAGCAAGCAGCAGCCCTCACAGCCCACCGACTACCGCCGCACACTCTACTGGAACCCCAACGTGAGTCTCAACCAGGCAGGCGAAGCGGAAATCTTGTTCTACAACAACAGCCGCACCACCCACCTCTCAGTAGATGCACAAGGCCAATCGCAAGACGGCACATTACTGTGGAACGGAGAATTCTGAAATAAGAATGAAGAATTAAGAATTTTGAATTAGGAATTATGGATTGTCGGGTGCGCGGGAGAAACGGGGTGAATGGAGTAAGGAGACTGGAAATCGCTCGCTACTCCAGTCCGAACATCCGTGCAAGGTATTCTGCCAGACGCATATTTGTTCCCCATGGTCTATTCACCCAGGAATGAGCACAATGATGCAGAGCCAGCGGGTTGGAGGAAGCATGGTTTATCCAGCCTGCATAAGGAAGAACCACCTCGCTGGGCTCCAGATGCATCCCCTCCAAAAGGTCTTGTCTGACATTCTCATAGCGGAACCCATAACGTTCCGCTATGGCAGCATATATGACAGGGCTTATCAAAGACTCATGCCCAAGGAATTCAAACCTTGCTTGCTCATAGAAATCCAAGACATCCCGCAGGAAAGGATGACCAGCCTCACTACCCAAGAAGGCCGCCTGCATCTGCATGCCCAGCCGCCCTTCTCCCGACACCCTGTGGTACTCATACTGCGTTCTGTCAAACTCTACAGCAGAGACAAACCTATAGGAAGACAAAGTATCCACAGAACGAAACAACTGTACGTCAGAATCAAAATACCAACCTCCCTCCTTATATAATACATACGCGCGAAGCCAATCGCAGACGAATGCCCATTTACCTTGCCTGTACGCGTCAAGAGCATATTGTGGCTTATCGGGAATAGCCTCATACTTCGTTTTGTCCCACACCACCAGTTCGTACTCGGGCATCAGCTTTCTCCACCACGTCACAAAGGTGGCCACCTGACTCGTAACTGCCCCACCACCTATCCAGATAAAGTGTATTTTCCTTGGAATCATACTTACAGAATCATATATTTTAGACAAAATTACAAAGTTTTCAGCGAATCGCTTGCATTTATCTCAAAAAGTTCATATACTTGCAATCGAAGATATAAAACCGTAAGGAAATTACTAAAGCGTACAAACCCATGAAAATAATCCAGACCTTCTGGAGCAGCGGTCGAAATCCCTTGGAACATTCCTTTGGTTGGCCTCACGCTGAATACAACCTGATGTCATGGACATTGAGTTGCCTTTCGTTGCGCGAGCATTTCGACCGGGTGGAGCTTTACACGGACAAGCGGGGATACGAGGTGCTGATAGAAAAACTACACCTGCCATACACACAGGTACATGTCATCTATGACGACAACCTGTGCCTGCCGCAACATTGGGCCTATGCCAAGATCAAGACTTATTCACTGCAGACTGAGCCGTTTCTACACATCGACGGCGACATGTATTTCCCCAAGCCGATCCCCCAAGAGATACTCGATGCGGGTCTTGTGGCGCAAAACAGGGAAATAGGAACATCCTACTACCAAGGGATGATGAACAGGGTGCTGGCCCACCCCGAATTCAAGCTACCCCAGTTCATTCAAGAGACACTGGACAACGGCACTATGGCATCATACAACATGGGAATCTTCGGTGGCAACGACATTGACTTCATACACCGATATTGTCAGGAAGTGTTTGCCTTCTTCGAGGCCAACCATATGAACGACGCATCCGTGGAATACTCTAACGAGGAATGCAACGTGTTCTTCGAGCAGATTTTCCTTGCCGCCATGGTGGATAAAGAGAAGAAAGAGGTGAAGGGGCTAATATCCTCATCCATAATTGACAACGGTTACCAGAACAAGGACTTTGCCAACCTCAGACAGTACGAGGAAAAGGAGTTCTTCCATGTATTGGGAGGTATGAAGGGAAAGAATGATAATTGCAGACAACTTGGGAGAGCCCTGCTGCGAACCGCCCCCGAAACCTACTGGACCATATGTCATGAACTGCACCAGAAAAGACAGCCTGTCTTAATTGCGGACGACAAGGATAGCGGGATATTCCATTACAAGTTGCATATATGGAATTGTCTTGTAACATGGGAAGGATACGACCAGGAAGAAATAAAGAAACAGGAATTGTATTCCGCACGGTACAGGGATTTCACGCTCTCAGACGATAAAGATCGTTTTCTGATAGAGAAAGCCAACCTATTTTCGATATATGAAATACCCGACACATGGAAAAGGTCGGACAGAAAACTGCTGCACGCAAGGCTTGGATGCCCGGAAACATTCGCTCTAAAGCGCGTGGGGATTGTTCCTGTATCACACAAGATTGGCTACGATGAATTCTACCTCACAGAGGATGAGACCGAAATTCTATCCTTGATTGGACATGACAAGATGGTACAGAAAGAAATCGTGGATGCGATAACGCAGAAATACTGGACAAGCAGGACAAACGACATTGGCCGTCGAAGACTCGAACTCTTTTATAAGGGTGAGATTGCGAGGCAGATGGAACTTGGAATGCTTGTTGCCAGGAGATAGTCCAAATATATTTCAACATTTTATCTATTTTTCATTATGGTAAAAGGAACAAAAGAGAATCCATACTCATACGATGAGTATTTGGAACTGGCGAAGGAAAATGAGTGGACGGGCGGCTATGTACGCATGTATGATGGCATCGTAAAGTGGGTACCAGCACAGGAGACAGAGGACACTGGAGGCAATGGATGTGGAAGCGGAACAGGCTCGGGAGAAGGTTCGGGCAGTGGTTCTGGTAGTGGCTCTGGTAGTGGCTCTGGTAGTGGCTCTGGTAGTGGCTCTGGTAGTGGCTGTAACGATAAACCGAAATACATGGTTAGTGGGGGAGAAGTCATAATCAACGTAGTAAACCAGCTATACGAAAAAGTCAGAATAGCCTGGACTG
Organism: uncultured Prevotellaceae bacterium; assembly: GCA_900543815.1. Classification (GTDB taxonomy): domain Bacteria; phylum Bacteroidota; class Bacteroidia; order Bacteroidales; family Bacteroidaceae; genus Physcousia. Next base: position 20,172 of record UQST01000017.1, on the reverse strand, counting down.
ATGGCATCGCAATCCCTACATCTGGATGTGCGCTTGATGGTGATGGAAGTACACCAGGTGGCTTTTATTCCACCCCAACAATTGAGCCGTGTTGGCTTACTTCGTCTCCACCAGCTGGTTTCATGGTACTTAAAGCAAAGGCTGAATTCACAAAACCATATGATATCAGAGGAGAACTAATATGCTCTTGCGGCCCTACTAAAAGAGAACTCGATACAACCTTCACAATTCCAGAAATATACCACGAAGATTTCTAATAGCTACAATCGTAGAATATAACAGTGTCCGCGCTCAGGCTTCAAGCAGAGCGCGGACGCTTAACCCTATTTTCCCACATGATATGAAACACATATTTACACCTTTCATGTGCATTTTGCTGTCCACACTATGTGGTTTTGAGCTCAAAGCACAGCAAGCAGTCACTGCCCGTGTGGTGGACAGCGAGACTGGGGAGCCTATCCCCTTTGCCACAGTGTATGTATCGGAGAGCAAGGGGACACTGACAAATGAGGAAGGGATGTTCAGCATTGACCTGGAGAAAGGGGAGGCTGTTCGTGTGTCATTCATGGGGTATGGAAAACAACTGTTCACAGCAGGAGACGTGCCGAAGACCATCGAATTGGAGCCGGCCGCAACACAGTTGAGGGAGTTCACGATGGTGGCTCCCAACAGCATTCTGAAGAACATCATCAAAAGCCTGAATACAGAATACAAGGTCAGAGAAGGCAAGACCGCCAACTTCTTTCTGCGGCAGACATTCGAACAGGAGAACGGAAGGAACGAGATGGTGGAGGGATTCATGAACTCCGCCTCTGCCATCAACCTCAGAAAGACCAGCATCCTGAATGCAAGACACTACTGCATAGGAGAGCACTCGGAGGTCAGGAACATCTTCGCTGCTTCAAACCTGCAGCACCTCTTCGACTTCGCACCGCGCGTCTATGACACGAGTTTCTGGAAAGACGTTCACGTTCCACTGGGCTTCTGCCAAAACTCTGGCGCATCCAACGCTGTCATTGGAAGTGGAGGAATCATATCTGGTTCCGGATTGCAACTCTATGATTACTATGAAGCAGCAGCCAACAATTACAACACATACATAGAGGAATACACAGAGGAGGGAGAGGACTTCTTCAAGATAAGCTTCACAAGGAAAGAGTCCAAATACAGCAGCGGACTCGTCACAGGCATACTCTATGTGAAAGCAAAGGGCTACGAGCTGATGGGATTCGAGGGACAGATGTCCAATGTGGTACTCGACACAGAGAAGGACTTCTGGACACAGGCCAACCAGACAGAGCCCGTCATACGCATCGGCTATACCCACCGCCGCGGCTTCACCGAGGTGGAATATGTGGCATGCACCCTTGAAGCAGCGGGGATGAAATGCCGGTCCATCGCCTACAATCTGGGGAAAAGGAAGATAAAGACCGCCAAGGGAAAGAAGGTGAAGCTGGAGGACAACCTGCTGGATGCCATTGACCGCGCAGGATATGACTCCACGCTCTGGCAGCAGACCTGCATACAGCGTACCGAAGAGGAGGAGCGCATAGTGAAGGAAAGCATGACATCGGGCGATACTACCGCCGTGGAGATAGCCAGAGAGGCAGAAGCGCCCGCCTACAGCCCCGACTCGCTTGCCGCTGCCAGCGGCAGTTTCCGTCCGCTGGTGGAGCGCCTGCGGGCCTTCGGACGTACCATCCCGCAGGAGAAGGTGTATGTACACATGGACAACACATGCTACCAACTGGGCGACACCATCTGGTTCACCGCCTACACCAGGCGCACCGACACCGGACGGCCGTCCGACGTGAGCGGCCTGCTCTACGTGGAACTCTACGGGCAGGAGGGTTATCTGGTGGAGCGCAAGCTGGTGCAGATGCACGACGGACAGGGAGAAGGGTTCTTCGCACTTGACCATCTGATACAGTATGCAGGACTATACGAGCTGCGGGCCTACACCAGATGGCAGCTCAACTGGGGAGGCTATGACCGCAAGCACTCGCCATGGGCCTTCACATGGTTTGAATCCAAGGAACAGGAGCGGGCCTACTTCCGCGACTATGCGAAACTCTACAGTCGCGTATTCCCCGTATATGACCGCCCGGAGGAGCCCGGTGAATTCACACGCGATGTGACCCTGAGGGGCAAGCGACGCTACTTCAGGCGCAACAGGGACAAGCATGAACTCACGCTCACGCTCTTTCCCGAAGGAGGGACACTGGTCACAGGACTGCCCTGCCGCATGGCTTTCGAAGCGGCATGGGACGACGGGCAATGGGTGGATGGATGGCTGCACTACGGGCAGGACTCTGCCAGGGTGGTGAACAGAGGCCGCGGAACCATCACGCTCACCCCGTCGGGAAAGAAAAAACAGAAGGTGACCTTCGTGACGGCAGACGGCAAGAAGGCCCAAGCCGACCTGCCACAGGCCGACACACTGGGCGTAGCCCTGAGGATGGAACAGGATGAAAACGGATGGACTGCCCACATCGCCACATCACCCAACCTGCCCGCCCGGAACTTGGCACTCACCCTCATGCATGAGGGAAGGACAATAGCTTTCCGCAGGCTGGAGACTCTGGAGGCAGGGACTGAAGGATGGCTCTTTGACATAAGCAACTCACTGTTGGAAGGCTCGGGCGTTTACCAGCTGACCGTATTTGACAGACGCGGCTATGTGTATGCCGACCGACTCTTCTTCGCAAGGAACGGCTGCGACATGGAACCCACACTCGACATCCAGGGACTCAAGCCTGAATATGCACCCTACGAGCCTGTGAGCCTGCGGGTGAAAGCACGGCAGGCCGGAGGAAGCGTGTCGCTCACGGTGAGGGACGACAACATGCGCGATTTCCTGTACGACAACGGAAGCATACTCACCGAGATGCTCCTGGCCAGCGAGATACGGGGATTCGTGCCCAATCCGGGCTGGTACTTCGAGCAGGACGACGAGGAAAGGCGGACGGCACTGGACCTGCTGATGCTCACACAGGGCTGGAGGCGCTTCAGATGGCAGGATATGGCCGTACGCGGAGCATGGGAACTGAGCCAGCCTGCCGAACAGGCACCCATACTAAAAGGGCGTGTATATAAGAAGAACGCAAGCTATAACTATAATGTACGCAATCTCATGAGCCCCAGCCTGTCTTCCATGTTCCATCGCGATGCAGAATCCTCAAAGCCTGCCAAGCCTTCGCGGACGGGCATCCCCAAGGAATACAGGCAGGAAGAGACGCCGGAAGATGACGCAGAGAAGGCTTATAAGGAGCATGAGAAGAAGACCAGGCGGCAGGACAGGCAGGATATGCTCACGCAGATGTACCAGAAAAGCAAGCAAGACGTCAAAGTCCACTCCGAACTGGTATCAACCGACGGAACGAAGATAGCCATAAACGAGCGGACTACCAGGAACGGGCGCTTCCAGATACAGCTGCCTCCGTTCTACGGACAGGCCGTATTCTTCCTCAGCGCTGCAGACACCACCAAATGGAGCAAGCGCAAACGCAGGAAGTACCAATGGATCCAAGGGGCTGAATACAAGGAAGGAGATGACAGACGCGCACCCGAGAACAAAATCAAGAAAGCACGCTTCGACATCCAACCAGCCGACTACCTCTCACGCGTGCAGTGGCCCTACCCTCGCTTCGTGGCTCCGTACACCCATTACCAAAGCAGACTGGCACAGAGGCCGGAGAGGGAAGACAGTATTCTTCCGTTTGCACTGGATGCCGACAGCGCATATAATATGAGGGAGGTGTCGGTGCATGCACGGCACAACGGCATGAGGGGATTTGACGACTCGATGCCCTGTCTCATCATAGACGCAGAGGAGGCTTTCAATCTCACATTCGATGCCGGCATGTACAAATTCGCACGCTACATGGTGGCCGACTACGGAATGGACTATCCCTACGTGCAGGCTCCCATCTGGCGCGAACGCACACAGGGAAAGCTCGAGGAGAACACACAATATGACAATATCGAAATGAGATACGGAATCTCACCCATGCGCAGGTCATTGCCTCCGTACCGAGACATGTTCGAGGGTGTACCCGAAGACTCGCTCTATGCACGTAAGTACCTGGTTTCATTCTCCGAGATACACTCCAAGGAAGAAGAAAGAGAATACGACCGGGGCATTGACAAGGAGCTACTCTACACCGACTATAACCGCCGACTGCCTGGCAACTGGCGCTATCGGGGCACCGACCTGCCTGTAACCACGCTGGTAAGTTATCCCTATGCAGACCAAAGGGAGCGCATGTATTACCGCGACAGGCACTACACCCTGCAGGGGTTTGCCTATCCCGCCGAGTTCTACAGCCCCGACTACAGCCGAAGGAAACTGGCCGACAAGCCCGCCGACTACCGCCGCACGCTCTACTGGAACCCGCACATCAAGCTGGACAGCAACGGTGAGGCTGAAGTGAAATTCTACAACTGCAGCCGCCAGACCGAGCCAAGTGCAGATGCACAAGGACAATCTGAAGACGGCACATTGCTGTGGAACGGAGATTTCCCGTACAAAAAGTCAAACGACAGCAAGCCGTAGCCGCCTATATGGCCATAACACATGAATTGTCTCAAGGCAAAAAAGGAACTAATTTTCCAATGACCGATTGGGGGTTATTTGCTAATTCTGTAATGAGAGGACGTGTACACGCAAGAAGGACATTGAAGGGCTTAGTTGCGTATTTGAGGATGACAATATTCTCTCTGTCGTAAGAACACTTCATGGCATACGAAAGGGTCAGCGTACTCTTCTTGGGCAACGAACCAGTACTGTTTCGGGATTACTTTCCACCTCCAAGGCCGGCTAAGCAGGATGCTCCACCGTTCAACCCTAGGCTGGACGGTCATAGAATATATACTGCGTTGCAAAAGTATCCAAGCTTCATCCACCGTCCAGCCTAGGCTTGGACGGTGACAGAGAGTTTCTTCCCCATCACGAAGACTGACTAGAAGTGCATCAGGAGCCTTCGTTTCCTTATTGTCAACATAGTAGAAATGAAGCAGATAATTCTGTTCAAGATATTGGTGACTCGATAGCCCATCTTAAGTGATACCCTCGTGAGAAGTGTTAGCCCTAATTATTGTTGCTTGCAAAAGTTTTGCCGAACAGCAAGAATCTTTTTTGAGGAACAAAGGTAAACTGTATCAACGTTATGGAAAAGGCGGTTTGTTTAGGATGGTTGCAAGGCAAGCAGGTCAACGAGATATGGAAAAGGCAACCTTGATTCGGATGATTACAGCATGAATAAGGGGTGTACAGAAACGACAAATCCCCACTCTGCCTTTCAGCGGAGTGGGGATTTATCTATTATAAAACTGTTATGCAGTCAGAACTTAAGACTGAGGAGCCAGCTCATCGGCAAACTCAAGGAGAGTCTTGCGGCTGGAGAGTGAGCGCTCGTAGTCCTCACGGCTGGTCACGATAATCTTATCGAACTCGCGCAGACCTGTACCTGCGGGAATGAGGTGACCGCAAATCACGTTCTCCTTCATGCCCTCCAAGTAATCGCTCTTGCCATTGATGGCTGCCTCGTTGAGCACCTTGGTTGTCTCCTGGAAGGATGCTGCTGACATGAAGCTGCTGGTCTGCAGAGCCGCACGGGTGATACCCTGAAGAATCTGGGTAGAAGTTGCAGGCTGGGCGTCACGTACCTCCACTGTGCGAAGGTCACGGCGCTTGAGGCTGGAGTTCTCGTCGCGCAGGCGGCGGGCAGTAACAATCTGACCCTTCTGCAAGGTCTCAGAGTCTCCGGGATCGGTAACCACCTTCTTCCCCCAGATGCGGTCGTTCTCCTCGGCGAACTCGAGTTTGTCCACCATCTGAAGCTCAAGGAAGTTGGTATCACCAGGCTCGTTGATCTGTACCTTACGCATCATCTGACGCACGATAACCTCGAAGTGCTTGTCGTTAATCTTCACACCCTGCAGGCGATACACATCCTGCACCTCGTTGACGATATACTCCTGAACGGCTGTGGGGCCCTTGATGGCCAGGATGTCGGCAGGTGTGATGGCACCATCAGAAAGGGGAGTTCCGGCACGCACGGAGTCATTCTCCTGCACCAGAATCTGCTTACTCAAGGGTACCATATACTTGCGCTCCTGTCCAAGCTTGGACTTGACGGTAATCTCACGGTTGCCGCGCTTCACCTTACCCATAGTCACCTCACCGTCGATTTCGGTTACGACTGCGGGGTTGCTGGGGTTACGAGCCTCGAACAGCTCGGTTACACGAGGCAGACCACCGGTGATATCACCGCCACCACCTACTACACGAGGAATCTTCACCAGCACATCACCAGCCTTCACCACCTGTCCGTCGGCCACTGCAATGTGACCACCGATGGGGAAGTTGTAGTTGCGCAGAGGCTCGCCATTGGCATCGAGCACATGCACAGCAGGTGCCTTGGTTTTGTCCTTTGACTCAGTCACGATGAGCTCGCGCAAGCCAGTGGCCTCGTCGCTCTCTACACGATAGGTAACACCCTCGATGACGTTCTCGAACTGCAGCTTACCTGCAGACTCTGTAACGATAACGGCGTTGAAGGGATCCCACTTGGCCACTACATCACCCTTCTTGACAAGGTCGCCCTCCTTGAAGTAGAGCTTACTGCCATAGGGTACATCCTGACTCAAGAGCACAATGCCTGTGCTGGGCTCAACGAAGCGGATTTCAGTCAGACGGCTTACCACCACCTGAGCTGCCTTCTCTTCCTCGTCAACGATATCTACTGTACGCAACTCGTCAAACTCGACACGTGCATCATACTTGGCACGAATCATAGCGTTGGCAGCAGCGTTACTTGCCACACCACCGGCGTGGAAGGTACGCAGAGTAAGCTGTGTACCAGGCTCACCAATTGACTGGGCGGCAATCACACCCACAGCCTCACCCTTCTGAACCATACGGCTGGTGGCAAGGTTGCGACCATAACACTTCATGCAGACGCCCTTCTTGCTCTCACAGGTGAGCACTGAGCGGATTTCCACCATCTCGATGGGGCTCTCCTCAATCTCCTTGGCCTTGGCCTCGTTGATTTCTTCACCGGCAGCACAGATAAGCTTGCCTGTGGTGGGATGTATGATATCGTGTACTGATACACGGCCCAAAATGCGCTCGGAGAGGCTGCTGATGATCTCGTCACCATTCTTCAGCGCTGTACACATCAGACCACGCAGAGTACCGCAATCCTCCTCATTGATAATCACATCGTGACTCACGTCAACCAGACGACGGGTAAGATAACCGGCGTCGGCTGTCTTCAGAGCGGTATCGGCCAGACCCTTACGGGCACCATGGGTAGAGATGAAGTACTCCAGCACAGACATTCCCTCCTTAAAGTTAGAAAGGATGGGGTTCTCAATGGTAAGAGGTTCGGCACCAGCCTTCTGAGGCTTGGCCATCAGACCACGCATACCACTCAACTGGCTAATCTGACCTGCACTACCACGGGCTCCACTGTCAAGCATCATATACACAGCGTTGAAGCCCTGGTCGGCCTCCTTCATCGTCTTCATCAGCACAGCAGAGAGCTCGTTGTTGACATGTGTCCAGGTGTCAATAACCTGGTTGTAACGCTCCTTATCGGTGATGAATCCCATTCCGTACTCAGAAGAGATACGTTCGATTTCGTCGTTACCCTTCTTGATGAGTGCTTCCTTCTCCTTAGGAATGATAATATCACCCAGGTTAAAGGACAGTCCGCCCTCATAAGCCAGACGATAACCGAGGTTCTTGATACCATCGAGGAACTCGCAGGCACGTGCTACACCCACCGTCTTGATGACATTGGTGATGATGCCGCGCAGAGTCTTCTTGGAAATCACATCATTGAAGTAACCCACCTCAACGGGAATGATCTCGTTGGCAATCACACGGCCAACAGAAGTCTCCACCATGCGCTTGCCGATGGAACCGTCCTCGAGCTTGTCGTCAACAATCACATGAACAGGTGCATGCACATCCACACGATCCTCATTGTAGGCAATGATAGCCTCCTCGGGACCATAGAACTTGAGACCAGCACCCTTGGCTCCGGGACGAAGCTTGGTGATGTAGTACAGACCAAGCACCATATCCTGAGAGGGAACAGTGATAGGAGCACCGTTGGCAGGATTAAGAATATTGTGTGACTGAAGCATGAGAATCTGAGCCTCGAGAATTGCCTCGTTGCTCAAAGGCAAATGCACAGCCATCTGGTCACCATCGAAGTCGGCGTTGAACGCAGTACATGCGAGAGGATGCAGCTGGATAGCCTTACCCTCAATCATCTTGGGCTGGAAAGCCTGAATACCCAGACGGTGCAGTGTAGGAGCACGGTTGAGCAACACTGGATGACCCTTCATCACATGCTCAAGGATATCCCAGATGATGGGATCCTTGCGGTCAACAATCTTCTTGGCGCTCTTCATTGTCTTCACAATACCGCGCTCGATGAGCTTACGGATGATGAACGGCTTGTAGAGCTCTGCTGCCATCAGCTTAGGCAGTCCGCACTCGCCCATCTTGAGCTCGGGACCAACGACAATCACAGAACGAGCAGAGTAGTCAACACGCTTACCGAGCAAGTTCTGACGGAAGCGTCCCTGCTTACCCTTGAGTGAATCGCTGAGTGACTTGAGAGGACGATTGTTCTCGGTCTTGACAGCGCTGCTCTTGCGGCTGTTGTCGAAGAGACTGTCAACGGCCTCCTGCAACATACGCTTCTCATTACGCAGAATCACCTCGGGAGCCTTGATCTCAATGAGACGCTTCAGACGGTTGTTGCGGATAATAACACGACGATAAAGGTCATTGAGGTCACTGGTAGCGAAACGTCCACCATCCAGGGGAACCAGAGGACGCAACTCGGGCGGAATGACAGGAAGAATCTTCATGATCATCCACTCGGGCTTGTTGCGGCCACGGCTGGCACGGAAGCTCTCTACAACCTGCAGACGCTTCAGAGCCTCATTCTTACGCTGCTGAGCGGTATCCTGGCTTGCCAGGTCGCGAAGCTGGTAAGAAAGTGAGTCGAGGTCAAGCTGGAGGAGAAGGTCATAAATGGCCTCTGCACCCATCTTGGCGATGAACTTGTTGGGGTCAGAATCGTCAAGATATGCGTTGTTCTGGGGAAGCTTATCCAACACATTCAGATACTCGTCCTCTGAAAGGAGGTCAAGACGTGCCAGAGGTGCATCAGGATCGTTCTCCATCACACCAGGCTGAATCACGACATAACGCTCATAATATATAATAGAGTCGAGCTTCTTGGTGGGAATACCCAGAAGGTAACCTATCTTGTTGGGCAGAGAACGGAAATACCAGATGTGGGCAACAGGCACCACCAACTGGATGTGTCCGCTGCGCTCGCGGCGAACCTTCTTCTCTGTCACTTCCACTCCACAGCGGTCGCAGACGATACCCTTATAGCGGATGCGCTTGTACTTTCCGCAATGGCACTCGTAGTCCTTGGTGGGACCGAAAATGCGCTCGCAGAAGAGACCGTCGCGCTCGGGCTTGTAGGTACGGTAGTTGATGGTCTCTGGTTTCAGGACCTCACCATACGAGTTCTCCAGAATCTCTTCGGGAGAAGCCAGGCCAATGGTTATCTTGGTAAAGTTTGTTTTTACCTTAGTTTCTTTCTTAAAAGCCATATAATATCCTTTGTCTAAAAGAGTACGTTATTCATTATTCCAGAGTGATACTCAGTCCCAGACCGCGCAACTCATGCAGCAACACATTGAGTGACTCGGGGATACCAGGTGTAGGCATAGCGTCACCCTTGACGATGGCCTCATATGCCTTGCTACGACCTACAACATCATCACTCTTGATGGTCAGAATTTCCTGGAGCACGTGAGAAGCGCCGAATGCCTCGACGGCCCACACCTCCATCTCTCCGAAACGCTGTCCACCGAACTGTGCCTTACCGCCCAAGGGCTGCTGGGTAATGAGTGAGTACGGGCCAATGCTACGTGCGTGCATCTTGTCCTCAACCATGTGGCCGAGCTTGAGCATGTAGGCAACACCCACAGTAGCCAACTGGTCGAATGCCTCACCGGTAGCGCCATCATAAAGCTGTGTAGAGCTGTAACGGGGCAGACCAGCCTTGTCGGTCCACTCACACAGGTCATCCAGTGTGGCACCATCGAAGATGGGAGTAGCGAACTTGACCCCGAGCTTCAGACCTGCATAACCAAGCACTGTCTCAAAGATCTGTCCGATGTTCATTCGAGAAGGCACACCCAGAGGGTTGAGCACGATATCCACAGGTGTTCCGTCTGCCAAGAAAGGCATATCCTCCTGACGGACAATCTTACTTACAATACCCTTGTTACCATGACGACCGGCCATCTTATCACCTACGCCAATCTTACGCTTCTTGGCAATATATACCTTGGCCATCTGGATAATGCCAGAGGGAAGCTCGTCGCCGATAGTGATGGCGAACTTCTTGCGCTTCATCTCTGCATCAAGAATCTTGAACTTCTTCAGGTAGTTGATAATCAGCTGGCCAATGAGCTTGTTGGTGTGCTCGTCGTTGGTCCAACCGCTGAGTTGTACAGCTGTGTAGTCGAAGGTATTGAGAACACTTGAAGTGATGGGAGCACCCTTGGCAATCAAGTCGGCACCCATGTAGTCCTTCACACCCTGGCTCTTCTTGTCACGGGTAAGTTCAATCAACTTATCCACGAGAATAGCCTTCAGATCCTCTACCTTATCGTTGAACTCTTCATCAATAGCGGCCAGACGAGGCTTATCCTGCTGCTTGGCAGCACGAGTCTTCACTGCCTTGGAGAAGAGCTTCTTGTCGATGACAATACCATTGAGAGAGGGACTTGCCTTCAGAGAAGCATCCTTCACGTCGCCAGCCTTGTCGCCGAAGATAGCACGAAGCAGCTTCTCCTCGGGGCTGGGATCGCTCTCACCCTTAGGTGTAATCTTACCTATCATGATGTCGCCGGGAGTCACACGGGCACCGATACGGATGATACCGTTCTCATCAAGGTCCTTTGTAGCCTCCTCGCTCACGTTGGGGATATCAGAGGTCAACTCCTCCATACCACGCTTGGTCTCACGAACCTCGAGAGAGAACTCCTCCACGTGTACGCTGGTGAGAATATCCTCACGCACAACACGCTCGTTGAGCACGATGGCATCCTCATAGTTGTAACCCTTCCAAGGCATGTAAGCCACCAGAAGGTTCTTACCCAGTGCCAACTCGCCATCCTCGGTTGAGTAACCCTCGGTGAGAATCTGACCCTCAACTACCCTGTCACCCTTGTTGCAGATAGGACGAAGGTCGATGGTCATACTCTGGTTGGTGCGACGGAACTTGGGAATGCGATACTCCTTCAGTGCAGGCTCGAAGCTTACAAACTCTTCATCCTCTGTACGGTCGTACAGGATACGGATGGTAGTAGCATCCACATACTCCACCACACCAGCGCCTTCGGCTGTAATCATCGTGCGAGAGTTCTCACACACCTGACGCTCGATACCAGTACCTACGATAGGAGCCTCAGAACGCATCAAAGGCACAGCCTGACGCATCATGTTAGATCCCATCAGAGCACGGTGAGCATCATCATGCTCAAGGAAGGGAATCAGAGCGGCTGCAATTGAGGCAATCTGCTGAGGAGCAACGTCCATATAGTCAACCTCCGAGGGGGGAACCACAGGATAGTCATCGTCCTCACGGCACTTAACCTTAGTGCGGATGAATGTTCCGTCATCATTAAGAGGAGCATTACCCTGACCGATGATCTTGCCTTCCTCCTCCTCTGCTGTCATATACTGGATGCCCTTGTCAGAGAGGTCAACCACACCATTGTTTACCTTTCTATAAGGAGTCTCAATGAAACCGAGGTCGTTGATCTTGGCAAATACGCACAGAGAAGAGATAAGTCCGATGTTGGGTCCCTCAGGAGACTCAATAGGACAGAGACGACCATAGTGAGTGAAGTGCACATCTCGAACCTCAAATCCGGCACGCTCACGAGACAGACCGCCAGGACCAAGGGCAGAGAGACGACGCTTGTGTGTCACCTCGGCCAGAGGGTTGGTCTGGTCCATGAACTGGCTCAGAGCATTGGTACCGAAGAAGGTATTGATAACACTGCTGATAGTCTTTGCATTGATCAGGTCGGTGGGAGTGAACACCTCATTGTCACGCACATTCATGCGCTCACGGATGGTGCGTCCCATACGAGCCAGACCCACAGCGAACTGGTTGTTCAGCTGCTCACCCACGGTACGTACGCGACGGTTGCTCAAGTGGTCGATATCATCCACCTTGGCATTTGAGTTGACCAGCTCAATCAGATACTTGATAATCTCAATGATATCCTCCTTGGTCAGAACGCGAACATCCATATCGGTGTGAAGGTTCAACTTGTGGTTGATACGATAACGGCCAACCTCACCCAAGTCATAACGCTTGTCACTGAAGAAGAGGTTGTTGATAACCTCACGTGCACTAGCATCATCGGCAGGATCGGCGTTACGCAGCTGGCGGTAGATATACAGCACAGCCTCCTTTTCACTGTTGGTGATATCCTTCTGCAGGGTATCGAAGATGGTAGAATAATCAGAAGAACGTCCTTCCTCCTGTGAATCATCCTTGTGCACCAGAATTGTAGGCACATTGCTGCTCAGGATAAGTTCAATAGCATCCTCATCCACCACGCGCTCACGGTCAAGGATAACCTCATTACGCTCGATAGAAACTACCTCACCGGTATCCTCATCCACGAAGTCCTCTACCCAACTCTTCAAAACCCTTGCTGCCAACTTACGGCCGACATACTGCTTCAGGTTCTCACGAGTCACCTTAACCTCCTCGGCCAAGTCAAAGATTTCGAGAATATCCTTATCGGTCTCATAGCCGATGGCACGCAGAAGTGTGGTCACGGGCAACTTCTTCTTACGGTCAATGTATGCATACATTACATTATTGATATCCGTAGCGAACTCTATCCAGCTACCCTTGAAAGGAATGATTCTCGCAGAATACAACTGGGTGCCGTTGGCATGAACACTGCTGCCAAAGAACACACCAGGCGAACGGTGCAGCTGAGATACAACAACACGCTCAGCACCGTTGATAACGAATGTACCATTGTTGGTCATGTAGGGAATGGGACCCAGGAATACATCCTGAATAACCGTATCAAAGTCCTCATGATCGGGGTCGGTACAGAAAAGTTTCAGCTTTGCCTTCAAAGGCACGCTGTATGTCAGACCTCTCTCCAGGCACTCCTCAATTGAGTAGCGGGGTGGGTCAATATAATAATCCAAGAACTCCAGTACGAAGTTGTTGCGTGTATCGGCAATGGGGAAATTCTCCGAAAACACCTTATACAAGCCATCGTTCTTGCGGAGTTCGGGAGGTGTGTCCAACTGCAAGAAGTCCTTGAAAGACTTCAACTGCACTTCCAGAAAATCCGGATAAGGCATCGGACTCTTTACGGAAGCGAAATTAACTCTTTGGTTAACCAATTTAGCCATCTAAAGTTGTTTATAAGACTCGTTGAAAGGATATAGACACAAAAAGGCAAAGAACCCTCTACCAGAGGATCCTTTACCTATACCTGCTTTGACAGGGTTGATTACTTCAGCTCGATCTCAGCACCAGCCTCCTCGAGAGTCTTCTTCAGAGCCTCTGCGTCAGCCTTAGCCATGCCTTCCTTCAGAGTGCTGGGAGCACCGTCAACGAGATCCTTAGCCTCCTTCAGGCCCAGACCGCAAGCCTCCTTAACAGCCTTCACAACCTGGAGCTTAGCAGCACCTGCGCTCTTCAGCACCACGTCGAAGCTTGTCTTCTCCTCCTCAGCGGCAGCTGCACCAGCTGCACCAGGAGCAGCAACAGCAACAGCAGCTGCTGCGGGCTCGATACCATACTCATCCTTCAGGATGGTTGCCAACTCATTAACCTCTTTCACTGTCAAGTTAACCAACTCTTCAGCAATAGCCTTCAAATCTGCCATAATATTCTTACTTTTTTTATTTTTTACTTTGTTTGTTTATTGCGGGATACGGATTACTCACCCTTCTCACCAAGAGTTTTCAGAACTCCATGAATTGTATTCTGTCCAGACTGCAGTGCAGACAGAACATTCTTGGCCGGAGACTGCAGCAAAGACACAATCTCAGCAATAACCTCATTCTTGCTCTTGATTGAGCAGAGAACATCAAGCTGCTCTGCGCCAATATACAGACCCTCCTCAGCATAAGCAGCCTTCAGAGCGGGCTTCTCAGCCTTCTTGGTCTTGTACTCCTTGATCATCTTAGCAGGAGCATTGGCAACATGTGTGAACAGCACAGCAGTGGTACCCTTCAGGACATCCTTCAGGACATTGAACTCCTCACCCTTTGCCTCGAGAGCCTTCTCAAGCAGTGTGTTCTTCACAACCACCATCTTGAGTTCCTTATCAAAGCAACTTCTGCGGAGCTCAGATGTTGTAGCGGCATCCATACCCTCTACATCTACCATGTAGAAGTGGGGATACTCCTTCAGCAACTCTCCAAGATGTGCGATAATAGCACTTTTATCTTCCTTTCTCATGATTTTCCTCGAATTTAGATTTCCTCAGTAGCCTTAGGGTCAATCTTGATGCCGCGGCTCATTGTACTTGAAAGATAAATGCTCTTTACATAGGTACCCTTAGCAGAAGAAGGCTTCAACTTGATAATAGTTGAGATGAACTCCTTCGCATTCTGGGCAATCTGGTCGGCAGTGAAAGACACCTTGCCGATAGACGTGTGTACGATACCAGTCTTATCAACCTTGAAGTCGATCTTACCCTGCTTTACCTCGCGAACAGCCTTGGCAACATCCATTGTCACAGTACCGCTCTTGGGGTTAGGCATCAAGCCACGGGGACCGAGAACACGACCCAGTGCACCAATCTTACCCATGATGGAGGGCATAGTGATGATAACATCTACATCTGTCCAGCCACCCTTGATTTTCTCAATGTACTCATCGAGGCCAACATAGTCAGCACCAGCCTCCTTGGCAGCAGCCTCAGCGTCAGGTGTGCACAAGCAGAGCACACGAGTCACCTTACCTGTTCCATTGGGCAGAGACACCACGCCACGTACCATCTGATTAGCCTTTCTGGGGTCAACGCCCAGACGCATATCGATGTCAATGGAAGCATCAAACTTGGTGGTAGAAATCTCCTTCACCAAAGCTGAAGCCTCTTTCAGAGTGTATGCCTTCCCTGCTTCAATCTTGTCAGCCACCAACTTCTGGTTCTTTGTCAGTTTACTCATCTTAATTGAAGTTTAAATTATTTTCCAGGGAATTCACCCTTTACGGTGATGCCCATACTTCTGGCTGTACCTGCAACCAAAGTCATGGCAGACTCTACAGTGAAGCAGTTCAAATCTGGCATCTTATCCTGAGCGATTGTCCTCACCTGATCCCAAGTGATTTCAGCCACCTTCTTACGGTTAGGCTCTGCAGAACCACTCTTGATCTTCGCAGCCTCCATCAGCTGTACAGCCACAGGGGGAGTCTTAACGATGAAATCATAAGACTTGTCTGTGTAGTAAGTGATGACCACGGGAAGCACCTTACCGGCACGATCCTGTGTTCTGGCATTGAAGGCCTTGCAGAAATCCATGATGTTGATGCCCTTTGAACCAAGAGCAGGACCCACTGGGGGAGATGGATTCGCAGCGCCGCCCTTAATCTGCAATTTGATTAATCCAGCAACTTCTTTAGCCATTGTTATTTCTAATTATTTAATTATCTGATCAGCATCATCCGCGTGTAACACATCGCGACTTACTGCTTCTCTACTTGCATAAAGCCCAAATCCAGCGGAGTCTTACGTCCGAAGATCTTGACCATTACCTTCAACTTCTTCTTGTCACTGATGACTTCCTCGATGACAGCATCAAAACCACTGAAGGGACCTTCTGTCACCTTCACGCTCTCACCCACCTCGAAGGGGATGTCAATGTCTTCAGGAATCTCTGCAATCTCATCAATTGTGCCCAGCATCTGCTTCACTTCAGCAGGACGCAGTGGCATAGGAGTTGTACTGCTCTTGGTATCGCTCAAAAAGCCCAGTACATCGGGAATGTTTCTCAGCGTAGCCTGTACCTCGCCAACGAGTTCGGCCTCCACAAAAACATATCCGCTGTAGCGGTACTTCTCTTTGACCTTACGCTTACCGTTAGTAACCGTAACGACCTTCTCGGTAGGAATAAGAACTTGGGACACATGTTCAGCGAATGCTCCACCTTGATGAAGCATTGCGTCCACGTATTCCTTTACCTTGCCTTCCTTTCCACTTATGGCACGCATTACGTACCATTTCATTCCAGTATCAGCCATTTCTCACCGAAAGATTATCGCAAAATACCATAGATGAACTCCATACCCTGCTGGAACACGAAGTCCATGACAAATACGACCAGTGCGATGCATAGGGAAGCTGTTAAAACTACAACCGCGCTGCTCATAAGTTCAGAACGTGTTGGCCATGAGGTCTTATGCACAAGTTCTTCGTATGAATCCTTGCAATATGTTTTAATATTCTCAAACATAGAAAATTTCTTTTTGCACGGGAAGAGAGGCTCGAACTCCCGACACCTGGTTTTGGAGACCAGTGCTCTACCAACTGAGCTATTCCCGTAAATAAGAGTCCTCCCCGTTTAATGAGAGAGGACTCTCTATATTATTCCCTTATTCAGGAAACATTCTTTCGATTAGTCGAACACCTCTGTGATCTGACCAGAACCTACGGTGCGACCACCCTCACGGATAGCGAAACGCAGACCAACGTTCAGAGCAACAGCATAAATCAGCTCAACCTTAATCTCCACGTTATCACCGGGCATTACCATCTCAACGCCCTCGGGCAGATGAATCTCACCTGTGCAGTCCATTGTGCGGAGGTAGAACTGAGGACGGTACTTGTTGCCGAATGGTGTGTGACGACCACCCTCTTCCTTCTTCAGCACGTAGATAGATGCCTTGAAGCCCTTGTGAGGAGTGATAACTCCGGGGTGGGTGATAACCATACCACGCTTAACGTCCTGCTTGTCGATACCACGGAGCAACAGACCTACGTTGTCACCAGCTTCGCCCTCGTCAAGAATCTTGCGGAACATCTCAACACCAGTAATAACTGACTTCTTGTCCTCGCCGAGACCCAGAATCTGAACCTCATCACCTACCTTAACGACACCAGTCTCGATACGGCCAGTAGCCACTGTACCACGACCTGTGATTGAGAACACGTCCTCAACAGGCATCAAGAAGGGCTTATCGATATCACGTACAGGCTCCTGAATCCAGTTGTCGCAAGCGTCCATCAGGTCCATAACCTTCTGCTCCCACTCAGGTACACCGTTCAGAGCACCCAGAGCTGAACCGCGGATGATAGGAGTCTCTGCCTCGTAGCCATAAGATGTCAACAGCTCAACCATCTCCATCTCAACCAGCTCCAGCATTTCCTCGTCATCAACCATATCGCACTTGTTCAGGAACACCACCAGACGGGGAACGTTCACCTGACGAGCGAGCAGGATGTGCTCACGAGTCTGAGGCATAGGACCATCAGTAGCAGCAACCACGATGATAGCACCATCCATCTGAGCAGCACCAGTAACCATGTTCTTCACATAGTCGGCGTGACCCGGGCAGTCCACATGAGCGTAGTGACGCTTAGCTGTCTCATACTCGATGTGAGCGGTGTTGATAGTAATACCACGCTCCTTCTCCTCGGGAGCATTATCAATCTGGTCGAAAGACTTAACATCCTCTGAGCCGAAGCCCTTGTCGTGAAGAGTCTTAGAGATGGCAGCAGTAAGAGTAGTCTTACCGTGGTCCACATGACCGATAGTACCAATGTTCACATGGGGTTTGGTACGTTCGAACTTTTCTTTTGCCATAGCGTTTGTATATTTTAATAGTGTTTAGTCAAACCAATAACCTGTTGAGCTGCTTCCGAGAGTTGAACTCGGGACCTCATCCTTACCAAGGATGCGCTCTACCACTGAGCTAAAGCAGCAACGATTATCATTTGTATTATCTCTTTCAGTGAGCGGAAGACGGGGCTCAAACCCGCGACCCCCAGCTTGGAAGGCTAGTGCTCTATCGACTGAGCTACTTCCGCATACTCAAAAAAGATGTGGGTGGTGATGGATTCGAACCACCGAAGGCGAAAGCCAGCAGATTTACAGTCTGCCCCATTTGGCCACTCTGGTAACCACCCATATTTTTACGGCCATGCGTCCGTTTCCGTTTCTTGAGCCTCTTGTCGGATTCGAACCAACGACCCCGAGATTACAAATCACGTGCTCTGGCCAACTGAGCTAAAGAGGCGTTTTGCAGTCGTTCAGCAGATGCCGTCTCGACTAAACGGCTGCAAAATTAGGCATTATTTTCGAACTACCAAAACTTTTGGCCGCTTTTTTAGCGATTTTTCTGCTTATCCTTATTTTTGGACAGCTGTCTTGTCAGCGTATCCACAGTTTTCAGCGTTGCTTCCTCAAATGTGTCGCATACCTCCTGGGCAAACAATGTTGTTCCCGCCACCTGCAGCCTTATGGCCACTTCCTTATTCATGGCGGTCTCGGGCTTCACGACCTTCAATGACACCTCTACCTTTCCTGTTTCGCCACCAAACTTCTCCAGTTTGCTCACCTTCTTCTCAATGAACTCGGTCAGCTTGTCTGTGGCATCAAAATGAATCGCCTGAATTTTAATGTCCATAATCTCCTCCTTTTTTAAAGGTTTCACTTAGCTCTTGGATGAGCATGCTTATAAACTTCCTTCAACTCTTCGAACGAGGTATGTGTATATACCTCGGTGGTGGATAGGCTCTCGTGTCCCAGCAACTCTTTCACCGACTGCAGGTCGGCGTGATGGTTAAGCATCGACGTGGCAAAACTATGCCTCAGCACGTGCGGGCTTCGTTTCTGCTGGGTCGTGACAAGAGACAGATACCTCTTGACCATTTCCCTCACGCCGGACGGACTCATTTCACCACCCGCCCGTTCATCCATGAACAGGACATCAGTGGAGAAACCACGCTCAGAGCAGAATTGTCCACGAATGGACAAATACTCACACATACTGTCGCGCAGCTCTACACCAAAAGGCACAAGTCTCTGTTTGTTTCGCTTTCCAGTCACCTTCAACTGCATCTGATTCATATCAAAATCAGGCAGCCTCAGTCCTGTAAGTTCCGAGAGTCTTATACCCGTTGAGTAGAATGTCAGCAGAATGGTCTTGTCACGCACCCCCTTGAAGGACGCATCGAAGAAGTCACCGTCAAACAGATGATTCATCTCCTCCTCCCGAACATATCCAGGCAGGGTCTTGTCCTTTTTAGGTGCACGCACCAGATGAGCAGGGTCCTTGGTCACCATCTTGCGTTTCATCAGGAATCGGTAGAACGTGCGCAGGGCGCTCAGACGCCTTCCCACGCTACTTGCCTTATTTCCACGCTCCATGATAGACACTTCCCATTGGCGAACCACATCGGCGTCTATGCTAT
The DNA here is from genome assembly GCA_900543815.1 of uncultured Prevotellaceae bacterium. Taxonomy (GTDB): domain Bacteria; phylum Bacteroidota; class Bacteroidia; order Bacteroidales; family Bacteroidaceae; genus Physcousia. The sequence goes on along the minus strand of UQST01000017.1, from coordinate 651 downwards.
TCCAGTCAAGTTCACTATCCAGTCCTAAGTAAAACCGCTCGAACTCTTTCAAGTCAGCCTCATACCCCGCAATGGTATGCTCGGAAAGATTCCGCTCATATCTGAGGTAATCAACAAAGGACTTTATCCACATCTTCGAATGTTTACAAGGCGAAGTTAGGACTTTTTTCCCGTTCCTCCAAGGGAACGGCGCGCTTTTTAGGATTTTTTTAATCCTCTACGCGGCGCAGCTGCTGCACATACACGGCACGCTCCTTAGCGAGACGCTTCAGTACAGAGGGCTTGTCGAACTGCTGACGTGCGCGAAGTTCCTTCACCACACCAGTCTTCTCAAACTTGCGCTTAAACTTCTTCAGAGCTCTCTCAATGTTCTCACCTTCTTTTACAGGTACTACAATCATTGTTTTGTTTATTTAATTATACTAACTTTAGTTACTTGCACTTAATGCGGCGCAAAATTACGCATTGTTTTCGAGACGACAAAACTTTTCTGCCTTTTTCGTCAGCTTTCGCCATTTCAGGGCTCACCCGACAAACCTAGGGGAGAGATTCCACAAACCAAAAGAAAAGTTACACATTTGCACCATGAACACACAAGGACTTTTAGCATTGGCGCAGTTGATTCTGCCATCAGAGATACTTTCAAACTTT
>UQST01000016.1 GCA_900543815.1 uncultured Prevotellaceae bacterium | reverse complement strand
AGACTTTTCCCAATTATAGCCGTTTTGCAAAAATAATCATAGTGGGCAGTGACACACAATGACCAGTGTCCCGCCCCATTCACAATGAAATCACACCTTCCCCCCTACAGGGCAAAAGCCCCGGGCCACCATGCGCGATCAGCACCCCCGGCCTGAGCCAGCCCACGGGGACAGCACCATGAGCGGACGGCAAGCCCAAGAACAACGAAAGGGCCGGACTCCCTGCCAGGAATCCAGCCCTCCTTTTTTCCCACTCTGAAATATTCCGAGGCACATGACAGTTACCCCAAACGAAAAGACTTCAGAGCGGCATCTTCATCCATGCGAATTTCCATGGAACAAGCCAGGAGTCATATCTTCCTTACCTTCCTGCCATTGACGATGTAAGTTCCCAGCCCGCATCCGGCTCCGATTAGCCCAAACCAAAAAGCGACCGACAGAGGCCAGCCTGATCCTGACATCTGTCGGTCGCATTCTTGTTTTTCGTCTCTCCCCTCGTTCATACGGACGGGAATGAGGCTTATGCTTTCTGACAGCCCAAGGGAGAAGAACTCACGGGAAGCTTAGCGGATATTGCCGCGGATGCGGGTGAGGTAGGCATTGAGTGCCTCCTCGTCGCGCTCGTCAATGATGTGTATCAGGTCCTTCAGCTCGGCACGTATCTGCTCCACATGGCTCTTGGTGCGCGGGTTGAAGAGGATTTCCCTGAGCAGGGTATCGTCCTCGGAGAGCACACCGCGTGCAATGGCCAGGTGGCGCTTGAAGGTGGTGCCGGGCGCATCCTGGTGCTTCATGACCGCACTGAACACGAAGGTGCTCACGAAGGGAACCGACAGGCTGTAGGCCATAGCCTCATCGTGCTCCTCGAACGTGTATTCATGCACGTGGAGTCCAAGGCGGCGATAGAGGTCGAGGAAGAAGATGCGGCCCATGTAGTCGCCCTCCTTGATGACGATGGCATTCTCGGTGGAGAGCGCTCCAAGGTTGGCAAAGGTGGGACCAAACATGGGATGGGTGCTCACGAAGCGCATTCCTGTGCTCTCATAGAAGGCCAGGAAGTCGGTCTTCACGCTGCTGATGTCGCTGATGATGCAGTCCTTGGGCAGGTGGGGAATCACCTGCTCAAAGACCTGCAACGTGTATTTCAGCGTCACACAGTTGATTACCAGTTCGGGCTTGAACTCCTCTATCTCCTCCATTGACGTGAAGCGCTGGGTGTGATAGAGGAACCGCATACGGCGGGCATCTATCTCATACACGGCACAATCGTGGTCGAAGGAGAGCACATCGGTGAAGAAGGAGCCCATCTTGCCTGCTCCCAGTATCAGTATTCTCATCTACGCAGCCTCTTATTGGTTGATAATCTCCATCTGCTGGCGCACACTCTCCTCGTGGATAGCCTCATATACCTTCTTGACGAATGTGGGGTCCATACCGCACATGGCGCCCTGTGCACCCCGCTTGTCCAGTATCTCGGCATAGCGCCCGGTCTGTACCACGGCCATGTTGTGCTCCTTCTTGTACTGTGCTATCTCGCGGCTCACGCGCATCCTCTTGGTCAGGAGGTCCATCAGATTGTCGTCCATCGTGTCAATCTGCTTCCTCAGGCTGGCCAGTGACTCTGTCAACTCCACATTGTCACGGATGACCAGACGGTCGAGAATGAAGTCGAGCACCTCGGGTGTAACCTGCTGCTTGGCATCGCTCCATGCCTCATCGGGCGAGCAGTGGCTCTCTACGATGAGTCCCGAAAAGCCCATATCCATAGCCTGCTGGCAGAGAGGGGCGATGAGGTCACGTCGTCCGCCGATGTGGCTGGGGTCACAGACGATGGGCAGAGAGGGGAAGCGGCGGTGCAGTTCAATGGGAATGTGCCACAGAGGAGTGTTGCGGTAGAGCTTCTGGTCGGTGCTGCTGAAACCACGGTGAATGGCTCCCAGACGCTTGATACCGGCACCGTTGATGCGAAGCAGTGCGCCTATCCACAGCTCCAGATCAGGGCTCACGGGGTTCTTCACCAGCACAGGCACATCCACTCCGCGCAGGCTGTCGGCCAGTTCCTGCATGGCAAAGGGATTGGTGGTCGTGCGCGCACCCACCCACAGCACATCGATACCGGCCTTCAGAGCAGCCTCCACATGCTTGGGAGTAGCCACCTCGGTGGCAGTCAGCATGCCTGTCTCTTCCTTCACCCTCTGCATCCAGGGAAGTGCCTTCTCGCCGTTGCCCTCAAAGCCTCCGGGCTTTGTGCGGGGCTTCCATATTCCCGCTCTGAAGATTTTCACACCCTTTGACGCCAAGCCAACGGCTGTAGTCATCACCTGCTCCTCGGTCTCTGCGCTGCAGGGGCCTGCAATCACCAGGGGGCGCTTGGCCTCTATACCTGGCAAGTTCAATGGCTGAATGTCCAATTCCATAGTCTATTGTTGTTTTGTGCGGGAGGAAAAGTAGTCGCCCGAAGCGCACACCCACTTCCGCCGGATTTGTATTTCTTGTCTGTTGTTGCTTCCTTATTATATATATGTAGTGCCGTTCAGTTGTTGCCGAAGACCGCTTTCACGCGGCGTACAGCCTCCTGGAACTTGTCATCCTTGGCACAGAGGCTGATGCGGACATAGCGCTTGCCGTTGCTGCCAAAGATAAATCCCGGGGTGATGAACACGCGGGCTTCGTGCAGCACGCGCTCTGTGAGCTGCTCTGCATCGGTGTATGAGTCGGGTATTCTGCCCCACAGGAACATGCCCGTCTGCTCTGCATCGAACTCACAGCCCAGCACCTTCATGATCTCCTCGGCCATTGCACGGCGCTTGCTGTAGGTTCCCACGTTGGCCTGTGTGTGCCAGGAGTCGGTGTTGTCATAGGCCTGGGCGGCTGCCAACTGCAATGCGCGGAACGTGCCGGAGTCGATATTGCTCTTCACCTTCAGTATCCACTGCACGAACTGTGCGTTTGTGGCCAGCATGCCCACGCGCCAGCCCGGCATATTGTGGCTCTTGGACATGGAGTTGAACTCTATGCAGCAGTCCTTGGCACCGGGCACCTGCAGGATGGACAGCTTCTCGCCCTGATTGAGGATAAAGCTGTAGGGATTGTCATTGACCACCACTATGTTGTGCTTGCGGGCAAATGCCACGAGCCGCTCATAGGTCTGCTTGCGTGCAGGAGCGCCGGTGGGCATGTTGGGGTAATTGGTCCACATGAGCTTCACACGGCTCAGGTCCATACGCTCCAGCTCGTCGAAGTCGGGCTGCCAGCCGTTCTCGGGCAACAGGTCATAGTTGACCACCTGTGCTCCCAGCAGTTTGCTCAGACTGGTGTAGGTGGGATAACCGGGATTGGGAACCAGCACCTGCTCGCCCGGATTGACGAAGGCAAGCGTCACATGCAGGATACCTTCCTTGCTGCCTATCAGTGGCTGAATCTCCGTATTGGCATCCAACTCCACTCCATACCAGCGACGGTAGAAACGCGACATGGCTTCGCGCAGCTCCTTGGTGCCCACCGTGGGCTGATAGCCGTGGGTGTCGGGCCTGCGTGCCTGCTCACAGAGCACATCGATAGTTTCCTTGGAGGGCGGCATGTCGGGGCTGCCGATGGCCAGACTGATGATATCCTTGCCCTCGGCATTGAGCCGCGCCACTTCCTTACCCTTGCGGCTGAAGTAATACTCGTTCACTGTGGCCAGCCTATCGGCGGGCTTCACATCATATACTTTGCTTTCCATCTTGATATTCTCCCAGTATTTTCAACTCACTTACCAGCGGACTGATGGCGTTCACAGCCTGGTGAAACCTGCGGTCCTGGTCGAATGAGAGGTCAACGTAAAACATATACTGCCACTCCTTGCCGATGATGGGCAGAGACTGTATCTTGGTCAGATTGAGCTTGTAGAACGACAGCACAGAAAGGATGGCGCTGAGCGAACCCTCCTCATGAGGCAGAGTGAAGGCCAGACTGGCCTTGTTGGCATCCTTCGTATTGCGCATCTGTCCGGCTTTCTCGGGACGGGCCAGAACCATGAAGCGCGTGAAGTTGTGCTTGTTGGTCTCTATGCCTGTCTCCAGCACCTTCATCCCATAGATGGCGGCAGCATCCTTGTGGCAGATGGCAGCATGCCCACGCATATGGAACATGCTGATGTGTGCTGCCGCTCCTGCCGTATCGACCACCTCCACCACCTTCATCTCGCAGTGGCGTGCCAGGAAGTCCCTGCACTGCATCAGCGCCACAGGATGGGAATTCACCTCGGTGATGTCGCTCCAGTCATCCTCTGGCAGGCACATGATGCTGTGGCAGATGCGCAACTTCAGTTCGCCTACGATAGTGGCTCCGCTCTCCCGGAGCAACTCGTAGTTGTGCAGCAGACTGCCTGCTATGGTGTTCTCGATGGCCACCAGGGCAACCACATCATCCTCGTCGTGAAGATGTGCAAACACCTCCTCGAAGGTGTCGCAGCAGAGCAATTCTATATCCTCGCCCTCGAAATACCTGTGGGCGGCAATATCATGAAAACTGCCCTTGATGCCCTGTATAGCTACTTTTCTCATTCCATTTCCCTTCATGAGCCTTATAAAAGAAAATCCCGCTTCATTACGGAGCGGGATTTCTGTCTATTTGATATCGTCTAAGTTCTGCGTTCACCTACTTGGCATATTCATACAGAGTCCCGTTCACTTCAGCTTGCTAAAGTAAAAGTAAAAGTAGAATCCGTAATAAAACTTGCCTGTCTGTGTCATGCGTTCACTCTTTGTTTGCTTTCAATTGCACGGCAAAGTTAGCTATTTCCTTGCATACTGCAAACGAAATAGCCTTTTTTATTGCCTTTCTGCATGAAAATGTCCGTTCATGTCATCCAACAGGTGCGGATCGATAGCCGCAGCAGCCATCAGATCGCGCATAGCCAGGTCTTTTTCGCCAGCCATCATGTGCAGTCGTCCGCGCTCCTTGAGCAGGTGTGCATCCTGGGGATTCTGCTCTATCTCTGCCGTGAGTGCCCGTATGGCCACCTCTATCAGTTCCTTTTCCATTTCTCCTTACCTTATTATATATACGCGCGAGAGTGCGCTGTGTGGATGAGGTCAAATCTTGTCCAGAGCCTGGCGGATATCATCGAGGATATCCTCCACATCCTCGATACCCACCGAGAGGCGGATGAGGTCGGGAGCCACACCAGCCTCACGCAACTGCTCGTCACTCAACTGGCGGTGGGTATGGCTGGCCGGATGAAGCACGCAGGTGCGGGCATCGGCCACGTGGGTGACGATGTTTATCATGTCGAGCGAATCCATAAAGCGCACGGCAGTCTCTCTGTCACCCTTCAGACCGAAGGCTATCACACCGCATGAGCCATTGGGCAGATACTTCTCGGCCAGAGCGTGGAACTTGTCACCGGGCAGTCCGCTATAGTGTACCCAGGCCACCCGACTGTCCTGCTGCAGAAACTCAGCCACCCGCTGGGCGTTGCTGCAATGCTGAGCCATGCGCAGATGCAGAGTCTGAAGGCCCAGATTGAGGATGAAAGAGTTCATGGGAGCGGGGATGGAACCCAAATCACGCATGAGTTGTGCCACCAGCTTGGTGCAATAACCCATCTGGCCGAAAGCCTTCACATAGGTGAGTCCGTGATAGCTCTCGTCGGGAGTACACAGACCAGGGAACTTGTCGGCATGGGCCATCCAGTCAAACTTGCCGCTATCCACCACTGCGCCACCCACTTGTGAGGCTGTTCCGTCCATATACTTCGTGGTACTGTGTGTCACTATGTCGGCTCCCCACTCAAACGGGCGGCAGTTGACAGGTGTGGCAAACGTGTTATCTACCACCAGGGGAACTCCCATGCTGTGGGCTATACGGGCGAAGCGCTCAATATCGAGAACGGCACAACCGGGATTGCTGATGGTCTCGCCGAAGAGTGCACGTGTGTTGGGACGGAAAGCCGCCTTTATCTCCTCGTCACTGGCATCAGGCGAAACAAAGGTGCAGTCGATGCCCAACTTCTTCATGGTAACGCCCAGCAGATTGAAGGTGCCACCGTAAATCTCATTGCTTGCCACGATGTGGCTGCCCGCCTCACAGATATTGAAGAGAGCATAGAAGTTGGCAGCCTGGCCGCTGCAGGTGAGCACGGCACCCACTCCACCCTCGAGCTGGGCTATTTTCTTGGCCACGGCATCATTGGTGGGGTTCTGCAGGCGGGTGTAGAAGTAGCCCTCCTTCTTCAGGTCAAACAGCATGGCCATCTCGTCGGATGAGTCATACTTGAAAGTGGTGCTCTGTATGATGGGCAGCTCTATAGGCTCACCATTCTTGGGCTCGTAGCCTCCCTGCACGCACAGAGTGGCTGTCTTGAGATTCTTCTTCATTTTACTTCTTGATTCGAATAATGCGTCTGTTTTATACTTAGCCCGTCGGGCGCGCATCATTGCATTTATGCTGGTGCTGTGCATCGGCGGCGCACAAAGGTACGGAAAAAATTGCCTCATGGATACACAAAGGATGACTCTTATCGAGCAGAACGGCAAGAAAAGAGGCGAAAACTGTTGTCTGCACGCAATTATATCACTAAATTTGCCATAAAGAATGACAACTTTATACAAGAACAACTATTAACGACCCACAACATGAAGCATCTGTTCCTCACACTCGCCCTCTTGCTGGCTGCCTGTGGCGGCTCTTGGGCCAAATCCATCAAGAACAAGCACGTCATCCTCATCGGTCTCGACGGCTGGGGAGCCTACAGCGTACCCAAAGCGCACGACATCCCCAACATCAGGCAAATGATGGACAATGGCGCATGGACGCTCAAGAAACGCAGCGTGCTGGAGTCCAGCTCGGCCATCAACTGGGCATCGATGTTCAATGGAGCCTGCACCGAACAGCACGGCTATACGCAATGGGGCTCACGCACACCCGAGATTCCATCGGCTGCGCTCAACAGTCACGGTATCTTCCCCACCATCTATTCCATTCTGCGCGAACAGCATCCCGAGGCCGAGACAGCCTGCATGATGGAATGGGACGGCATCAAGTATCTGGTGGATTCACTGGCCATCAGCCGGGTGGCTGTAGTGCCCGACTACCAGCAGAACCCCGATATGCTGTGCCAGTGGGCAGAGGAATACATCAAGGAGAAGCGCCCTCATCTGGCTGCCTTCTGCTTTGACGGCATCGACCATGTGGGTCACAAGAACGGCCACGATACTCCTGCCTACTATGAAGCCATTGCCGAAGCCGACCGCTTTGTGGGCCGTATCGTGCAGGCGACCAAGGATGCCGGCATCCATGACCACACCGTCTTCATCATCACATCCGACCACGGAGGCAAGGGAAACGGGCATGGTGGCAAGACGCTCCTCGAGATGGAGACTCCCTTTATCATCTGCGGCAAGGGCATCAAGCAGGGATATGAGATTACCGACGTGATGATGCAGTTCGATGTGGCTGCCACCATCGCCGAGGTCTTTGGTCTGAAGCGTCCCCAGGCCTGGCGTGGTCTTCCCATCTATAGTGCCTTCAAATAACCGGGCACACCATCTCTCCTGCCCCATCATCATCCCAAAGCGGGCAAGGGAAAACCGTGAAACAGCCCAGCCAGCACGCCTGCAGCCCGACAACAAGCGCCCTTTCTGCGCCATCACAAAATGGTGGTACAGAAAGGGCGCTTTCCTGTGGCAATTATCGCAGCACGCTGCATCGGCCTGAGCACCGCACTCCGATGCCTTGTGCAGCACGCTGCATCCGCCATCGCACCGCATCACATTTCCCCTCTCTATCTTCCTGCAAGCCGCTTTCCTGTTCGCTGTTGTGGCAATATCACTTCACGTCGCCAATGGCCCTTTGGTATTCCTGCCACAAGGCCTCCACGCCATTCTCGGGCTTGTTGCCCAGCACATGCTTCATGGCAGCATCCCACGACCAGGTGTCCAGTTCGGCTGCCGAGCGGTTGAACTTGCGCAGGAAGTCCTTGTCCTTCGTCTGCTGAATCCACCACAGGAAGTAACCTGCCACACGATAGCCCTTTCGCCAGGTGTCGGCCTTGGGGCGGTCTTTGCTCTGGAAGTCTTGTTCGAAGCAGCCGCAAGCCAGTCGCACGGCATCGGCCATCCCCTCGATGAAGCACCAGAACTCTCCCCCATCGCCATACGAACCGCAGTTCTTGGGCTCCAGCTGATAGGCATGGGTGAGCTCGTGATAGAGCACCCCACGGGTCTCATAATCGAGCCTCATGGTGTCACCTCCGGCAAAACTGCGCTCTATCCAGCGTGTGCTGTAGCGTATGCCCACATGGTCGCCGCTTCCATACTTCTCGCTCACGCCGTCATAGTCCTTCAGCGTGTAGATGATGCGCTGGAGCTTGGGCAGATTGGGGTCGCTGGGACTCCAGTAGAGAGTCTGAAGCACGCGCCGGGCATTCTCCTGGATATAAGAAATGGGATTGGTGATGATGCGATGATAGATGCCTGACCCTTCGCTGAGCGGACTCTCATCGCGGAAGGTGACTTCACCGGGATTGAACTTCTGCCACCGCTTCTCCACGCGGATGGGCTTGTGATACTTGTTGTGAGCCAGTTGTGCGCTCACAGCCTGCGCCATCATCATGAGCAGCAAGCAGGCAATGGTAACTCTTTTCATATAGGTTGAATTGAATGGTGTACGGATTTAGGTGTTGGGGCCAGCGGTTAGGACTGACCGTTTTTCTGTGATTAAAGGTTAGGAGACAGAACTTTTTCTCTGTGTTTTCTGCATATCCGGCTCTCTCGCCAGCAGCTCTACCCCCTAACCTCCAACTGACAAATCTCCTCTTCCTTCCTGCTCTACGAGAGCACCGAGAGGTCTGCCATGTCGCCGCTCTTGCGCCTGCGCTCTATCAGAGCCTCACGCATCTTGCGCTGGCGACGGGTTTCATTGAGACGGCGCACGAAGATATTGGGGATAGCCACACCGAGTGCGATGCACAGGATGACGAGCGAAGCCTGAATGGCATTGTTCATGGCTACTGTCACCTCGCCCACTACGCCGTGCATGTCAATGAAGGCAAACAGAGCACGATACATGAGTACTCCGGGAATCATGGGGATTACGCTGGGGATGGTGATACACTGATGAGGGGTGTGGAACCAGTGGCGGGCTTGGATGGCAATGATACTCACCAGCGACGAACCAGCCAGAGAGCCCATCACCAGGCCCATGTCGAGTCCGACGTTGCCGCTGCTGGCACCCAGATTGACGAAGTTGCGGGTACACACAGCCAGCACACCTCCCACTGCCACAACGGGCAAGAGGCGCTTCTGCACATTGAATATCATGCTGAAGCCTACGGCTGAAACGGCAGCGGCTACGGCATATTCCCAGTATTCATGATGGGGCGTGAGGGAGAGCGTGCGCACAAAGTTGTCGATGCCACACACCCGTATGGCCAGTGCAATGCCGAACGACATGGCAAGAATCATGATGAGGGTGTGCAGAGCACGTATCACACCGGTATCGACATAGCCGTCTATCATATCGCTCACAAAGTTAATGAGCGGCACACCAGGCACGATAAACAGCGCACAGGCCAGCAGCGGATGCCAGGGAGTGTCGCTCAGTCCCGTGAAGGTGCTCAGCCAGGCGAGCAACGTACCCACAAAGGCGGCACAACCAATGGCTATGCTACCGTTGGCACCACCTGCCACGAGCACCTGTCTGAGCCGCAGAGCCAGGATAGCTGCAATGGAGCACAGCAGGAAGGCCATCCAATCACAACCGAACTGAATACAGAAGCCTCCGCAGGCCAGTCCGCCTCCGATGGCCACCATCCAGGGTGTATAGTTGCGTGCACGATTGCGGATGTCGTGCAGATCATGCTCAAACTGGTCGAGCGAATAGTCCTTGCTGATGGCTCTCCACGTGAGGCGGCTCACTTCGGAGATGGCTGCAAGGTTGATGGCATGGTGCAGACAACTGCGGAACTTGGTGAACGAATGGGCAGCGTCGCTGTAATTGACCTGCAACACCTCGTAGTTGACCACGATATGCAGATAGTTCTCGTCCAGGCCGAGCCATACTGCCACGCGCCGCATATTCCTCAGCACGCGGCTGGTATCGGCACCGCTTTCCATCAGCAAGCAGCCAGCCTGAAGCAGCAGATCGAGCCTGCGCATCAGGGTCTTCCTCAATTCGCGGGCCGTCTTCAAGTCTTCGGCCACCTCTCTCACACTCATCTCTGAGTGCTGATTGTTTCCTTCGTTCATCTTTTTGTTGTTTCCGTTCAATTGCATTAAAGGGCTTTCTCACACGCCTTTAGTGTATTCGAGCGATGCCCCTACCCGTTTCGAGGTGCAAAGGTACATACTCCCAAGGCGAAAGCCAAGCGGAAAGGCATATTTTTTCAATGATTCTTAACGGCATTGCCATTATGTGCAAAAGCCGTCGCCTGCGGCTTCCTTCTGCACGCCGGCCTGCCTGGGTGAGAGCTTCAGCCGGATGCCTGCATCGCTTTTTCGCGGCGGAATTGTTGTCCATGTCGGGAAAAAGCACGTACTTTACACGTTGCTAAGGGCCACCCACCATCGGGAGGCTCGCAAAGATGCCGCCTGCGCGGCACAAATGACTGACAACAAGACAAGTAATGAAGCAGCAGAACACACTATTCAAAGTAAACGGCGCCGATTATGTGGTGCCTTTCATGCTCATCGCCTCCCTGTTCTTCCTGTGGGGATTTGCCCACAGCATCCTGGAGGTACTGAACCCACATTTCCAACAGTCCTTCAACATATCCAAGACGATGGCGGCTTTCGTGCAGGCTGCAGTCTATGGCGGATACTTCCTCATGGCGCTGCCGGCAGGCTACATCGTACGTCGCTGGGGCTACCGCCGTGGAGTGCTCACCGGACTTCTGCTCTATGGAGTGGGCGCGTTGCTCTTCATCCCGGGCAGTATGATGGAGTCGTTTCCCTTTTACGTCTTCTCTCTCTTCGTCATCGGATGCGGTCTGACCTGTCTGGAGACGAGTGCCAACCCCTACACCACTGTGCTTGGTCCGGCCGACTCAGCCGAGCGCCGCATCAACCTGGCACAGTCGCTCAACGGAGTGGGATGGATTGTGGGTCCGCTGGTGGGAGGTGCGCTGCTCTTTTCGGGCGGCAATATCGCCATCCCCTACACCATCGTGGGTATCGTGGTGCTGTGTACGATGGTGGTTTTCAGCCGTTGCAACCTGCCTGAGATAAAGGATGCCGACAGCGGAGAGACAGCCGGTGAGTCAAAAGCCGCAGCCTGCGAAGCGCCACAGGGCAAACTGTGCAACCTGGCTTTCCTGGCCGGTATGCTGGCGCTGTTCCTCTACGTGGCAGCACAAACGGGTGTTAACAGTTTCTTCATCAACTATATGACCGAAACCACCGACATATCACCCGAACAGGCATCACGCTGGCTGGGCTTCGGCGGCATGGGTCTCTTTGTGGTCGGACGTGTATCGGGCAGCTGGCTCATGGAGTACATCAAGCCTCGTTACATGCTCATGGGCTGTGCGGCACTGGCTTCGATGGCCACCATCCTGCTGGTACGCGGTAGCGGCAACATCGGTCTGGCGAGCTTCCTGGTGGTGTATCTGGCCGAAAGCATCATGTTCCCCACCATCTTCTCACTGGCCTTGCGCTCCAGCAACGGCCACACCAAGACAGCTTCTTCACTGCTCATCATGACCATCGTGGGAGGTGCCATAGCGCCTGTCATCATGGGTGCAATAGCCGACAACACTGGCAGCATGGCTCTGGCATTCACAGTGCCTCTGATCTGCTACATATATATAATGGTTTATAGCATAGGCAACCGATGAAAGACGGATACGTACAGAAACCCCACAACGGCAAGGTACGCCGGTGGGTGCAGACAATGGAACTGAGGGACAATCCCGCCCTCATCGCCGAATACAGAAAGCGTCACAGCCAGGGACAGATATGGCCCGAGATTCTGCAAGGCATACGCGATTGCGGACTCTACGATATGGAAATCTACATCCTGGGCACCCGACTGGTGATGATATGCGACGGTCCCGAGGACCTCAACTGGGATGAAGCCATGCAGAAGATGGCTCAAGGTCCCCGACAGGCCGAGTGGGAAGCTTTCATGAGCACCTTCCAGCAGTGCGGCAAGGACGAGCGGAGCGACGAGAAATGGCACATGATGGAGCGCATGTTCCATGTGTATGAGGAGGGAGAAGAGTAAAAGCTGCACACCCGAAGCGGTTTCCGCTACACCACAAGAGAGAAATACAGAAGCACACCAGCCCCCAAAGCTATCCGTCACAGCCTGATGGGAATTTGGGGACAGGATGGTTTGCCTTCATCCGAAGACATCAGAATGACAACAAGGAAAAGCCATGACTAAGAAGATTATCAGTATTATACTTCTGCTATTGGTGGGAGTAATGAGTGCCAGTGCACAGTTTGTCACTTCACAGGACTTGGAGAAATATGCCGAGAAGAAGTATGGCGATTCGTGGGTAAAGACGGCCAAGAGGCTGGAAAAGCAGTTCAATATCGATGGCAACGGAGCGCTCACCTATCGGAAAATCGTTCAGATGCCGGGGAAGTCAAAGAACGAGCTCTATATGATACTCAATGACTGGCTCTCCACCACATTCTGCGTCTCTTCCCATTATTCCATCCGCCTCAGGGACACTGCCCGAGGCAAGATTGTGGCACAGGGATATGTGCAGAATATAGCCAAGTACGACGGAGTAGTCAACCAATATCTTGTGAGCATCTCTCCCATTGTCACATGCGAAATCAAGGATGGACGGGTGCGTGTGACTTATTCCGTTCCGCTTCTGGATGTAGTCCGCCTGGAAGGGGGACGCCGAGGGGACAAGGACAATCCGCCCATCCTGCCCGAAGTACACCACGAGCAGTGGAAGATAGAATACTGTTATCCGCTATACAAAAAGGACGAGCACAAGCGTGCATCCAGCAAGGCTTTGGTGATGACATACGCCCACTCGCAAATGGTGACAGACCGCGTGTGCAACTATCTCAGCAATGCATTGGCAGAGGACAACGATGACGACTGGTAAACAGTCAGGCGACAATACAGACAGATGAAGGACAGCATACAGATAAAAGGCGCGAGAGTCAACAACCTGAAGAATATCAGTCTGGAGATTCCGCGCCGCAAACTCATTGTGATAACGGGACTGAGCGGCAGCGGAAAGAGTTCGCTGGCCTTTGACACGCTTTATGCCGAGGGACAGCGACGCTACGTGGAGAGCCTGAGTGCCTACGCACGTCAGTTCCTGGGCAGGATGAACAAGCCCGAGTGTGACTATATCAAGGGCATTCCACCAGCCATTGCCATCGAGCAGAAGGTGACCACACGCAACCCGCGAAGCACTGTGGGCACAAGCACAGAGATATATGAATACCTGCGCCTGCTCTTTGCCCGCGTAGGCAAGACCATCAGCCCCGTCAGCGGCACCGAGGTGAAGCGCCACACCACCGAGGATGTGGTGCAGTGTGCCACCAGCCACGCCGACGGCACCAAGTTCCTGGTGCTCTGCCCCATACGCATTCCTGAGGGACGCTCACTGGAGCAGCAGCTCGACATCTACCACCAAAGTGGCTTTGCGCGACTGGAATACAAGGGTGAGGTGTGCCGCATCGACGAGTTTGACAGCCGGCAGGCCGATGCCGGACAGCTGTATCTGGTGATAGACAGACTGGCGGTCTCGCACGAGAAGGATGCCATATCACGCCTGACGGACTCTGCCGAGACGGCTTTCTATGAAGGTGGCGGCGAGATGATGCTTCGCTTCATGCCCGACGGGGAGCTGCACTCCTTCAGCATACGCTTCGAGGCAGACGGCATCACCTTTGAGGAACCCTCCGACAACATGTTCTCCTTCAACTCCCCCGCAGGCGCTTGTCCCGAGTGTGAAGGCTTTGGCAAGATCATCGGCATAGACGAGCATCTGGTCATCCCCAACAGCGCACTCAGCGTGTATGACAATGCCGTGGTGTGCTGGCGGGGCGAAAAGATGAGCGAATGGAAGGAGTGGTTCATCCGCTTCAATTCAGAAAGGGGCTTCCCCATATTCAAGCCTTATTACGAACTCACACAGGAGGAGAAGGACTGGCTCTGGCATGGAGTCCCCTCGGGAATGGCCCCGCGCAAGCTCAGAAGCGAGAAGCTGGGGGGCAAGGAGGTGCTTGTGCCTGCCGGGTGGAACATCTTCCCCGAGGAGCGCGAATGGGGGTTGCTCAGCATCGATGCCTTCTTCGAGATGCTCCGACAGGGGCAATACAAGATACAGAACCGCGTGATGCTGGCCCGCTATCGCGGAAAGACCACCTGCCCCAAGTGCCACGGCACCCGGCTGAAGCCCGAAGCCAATTATGTGAAGGTGGGCGGACGGAGCATCACCGAACTGGTGGAGATGCCCGTGGGGGTACTCAAGGAGTGGATGGATGCTCTCACGCTCACCCCGGCAGAACTGGGTGTGGCACAGCGCATTCTCACTGAGATACGCCAGCGGTTGCAGTTCCTCCAGGATGTTGGTCTGGAGTATCTGACACTCAACCGCCCTTCGGCATCGCTCTCCGGCGGCGAGAGCCAGCGCATCAATCTGGCCACATCACTGGGCAGCAGCCTGGTGGGAAGCCTGTATATACTGGACGAACCGAGCATCGGACTGCACAGCCGCGATACGGACAAGCTCATCAAGGTGCTCAAGCAGCTGCGCGACCTGGGCAACACGGTGATAGTGGTGGAGCATGACGAGGAAATCATGCGTGCTGCCGACTGGCTCATCGACATCGGCCCGGAGGCCGGACGGCTGGGAGGAGAAATCATGTACAACGGTCCGGCACAGCCTCTGCCCCAGGACTGCCAGGCCGGCACGAGCCACACGCTCGACTATCTCACCGGGCGTGAGGTGATTCCCGTGCCAGCGAGCCGCCGTCCGTGGAACGCCTTTATAGAAATCAAGGGGGCAAGAGCCAACAATCTGAAGGGCATAGATGTGCGCTTCCCGCTCAACGTGATGACCTGTGTGACAGGTGTGAGCGGCAGTGGCAAGAGCACCCTGGTGCGCGATATCCTCTATTGTGCCCTCAAGAGACAGCTCGACGAGGCTGCCGACCGCCCCGGCGAACACGTATCTCTGGAGGGAGACTTGCAGATGGTGAAGGCAGTGGAGTTTGTTGACCAGAACCCCATAGGCAAGAGTTCACGCTCCAACCCCGTGACTTACGTGAAGGCCTGGGATGAGATACGCCGTCTCTTTGCCGCACAGCCTCTGGCCAAGCAGATGGGCTACACGGCCGGATGCTTCAGCTTCAATACCGAAGGAGGCCGCTGTGAGGAGTGCAAGGGAGAAGGCACAGTGACCGTTGAGATGCAGTTTATGGCCGACCTGGTGCTTCCCTGCGAGAGTTGCCATGGCAAGCGCTTCAAGCAAGACATACTGGAAGTCACCTTCGGGGGAAAGAATGTGTATGATGTGCTCAACATGACCATCAACCAGGCCATCGAGTTCTTCACAGCCCACCGGCAGCCTCGCATCGTGGGTCTCTTGCGGCCGCTGCAGGATGTGGGACTGGGCTACATCAAGCTCGGACAATCCTCCTCCACCCTGTCAGGCGGTGAGAACCAGCGCGTGAAACTGGCCTACTATCTGGGTATGGAGAAGCACGCGCCCACGGTATTCATCTTCGACGAGCCTACCACCGGCCTTCATTTCCACGACATACGCCGCCTGCTGGATGCCTTCAACGCACTCATCCAGCGCGGGCATACGCTTGTCATCATCGAGCACAACATGGATGTCATCAAGTGTGCCGACCATGTGATAGACCTGGGACCGGAAGGTGGAGCACGAGGCGGGCAGCTCCTCTGTTGCGGCAAGCCCGAAGAGGTGGCTCTGTGCCAAGACAGCTACACCGCACGCTTCCTCAAGGAAAAGCTCGATATGCAGTAACCCGCCGCCGTCGGGAGCTGACAAGGCAAAAAATCGAGCCAAGGTTACTTGGCAAAGTAATACTGGATACTTGGCCGTTTATCCTTGGATACATTGCCAAGTAATACTGGATACTTTTTCTGGGTGGTTTCTTGCTCTCCGACTCCCTCCTTCCCTGTGTCTTTTCCTGATCTCACTGAATCGGGAAAAGACACAAGGAAGAAAACCCCAAAAGAGTGCATATCCTGGCAGCGCCAAACGGATGACACCGCCACCCCAGAAGGGGCAGAATCGCCATCTGAAGCAGTGCCATTCCAAGGCAAGTGACAACTGGTTCAGTATGGCCTTTATAGCACCGTCAACCGATTCAGCTTGCGAATAGGAAAAGTGCCTTATTAAACCGCTGAAACACACAAGATTACAGGCGCATGGGGAAATTCCCTACTGAGACGGGGAAAATTGTCTTATAGGACAATTTAAAATGTCTTATAAGACAATTTGAATTGTCCTATAAGACAATTTTTACGAGATTAGCGGCGGCATAGCAAAACAGCCCCCCGACTGCGGGTCGGGAGCCTGTTTTTTTGTAGTAAAGTGAGCGATGCGGGCAGACTGCTATCTCAGCACGCTCTTCCTGGTCTGGTTGCCTGTCCGCATGATGCCCACACCCTTTTGCGGTACGCTCAGGCGGCGGCCACTCAGGTCATAATATTCCACCTCACCCTGCCGTGAGGCATCCACATTGCCGATTCCCGTTCCGTTGGGGTTGGTGAGATAGCCCTCGAAGTTGGCCATTTCCAGCCCCTTCTTGTTGGCATCATACTCCACTGCACCCTTCAGGCTGAAGCAGTCCTCAAACATGTCATCATTGGGCTTCACGGCTGTGGTCACAAACAGGTCGCTGGCAAGGATGGTGGTCAGACTGCGGCATCTGCCGAACATATGGCCCATATCGGTCACCTTGGCTGTATTGAACTTGGTGAGGTCGAGGGTGATGAGCGACGAGCAGGCGTAGAACATCTGGTTCATATCCGTCATCTCCTCGGTATTCAGGTTCTCTATGCCAGTGATGGTTCCCAGGTCATAATAGTTGGTAAACCACATGTGTCCGCTGGTGGGACGGGCATTGGCAAAGCTTTCATCGAACACCACCGTCTTGACAACAACGCCTGTCGATACCCCAATCCAGCCTGGAGTTTCGGCACCAGTATTCAGCGGGAAGGCTCCTGCCGGCTTCTTCGTGTCATATCTGAAGGTCATCGTGCCAAGGTCGGCATCCATCACCACATACGCCTCCGGCTCTGTGGGAGCTATGTTGCTCAGGTAGCCTGTGGTATAGTTGGCCATCTTCACACCATCCTTCGAGCCAACATAGGCAACGGCTCCTCGCAGTTTGTGACAGGCGGCAAACATCTTGTCGCCAGACAACACGGCTGTAGTCACGAACTTGTCAGAGACAAAGATGGTGGTGAGTGATGTGTCGTTGATAAACATGCCGCTCATATTCTCCACTTTGGGTGTAGCGAAGCTTGAGAGGTCCAGGACTGCCAGCTTTCCACAGTCGGCCAGCATCTCACGCATAGACACCACATTCTTCGTGTCGAAAGAAGAGACATCGAGGGCGGTCAGACTCTGGCAGCCGCTGATCATCATACTCATGTCGGTCACCTGAGACGTATTGAAGCGCGTCAGGTCAATGGCTGTGAGGAGGCCACAATTGCGGAACATGGCACTCATATTGGTCACTGCCTCGGTGCAGAGATGCTCAATGCCTGTGACGGCAACCAGATTGGTGCAGCCGGCGAACCATCTGTAGCAACTGGTGGGACGTGCATCGGCAAACGAGTCATCGAACACCACCTCCTTGATGTCGGCAGCATGTCTGGTCCAGCCAGGCAGATTGGTCCCCGTGTTGAGGGGATAAGCCCCTGGATGCTTTTCCTTGTCATAGAAGAAGGTAAGCGTGCCCTTGGCGGCATTGAACACCACACATACCACAGGGTCAGCAGGTGCAGGGTCGCTGAAGTAGCCGGTGGTCCTGTTGGCCATCTCCTTTCCTGTCTTGGCCTCATCAAACACGCTGGCACCCACCAGCTGTTCACAGCCAGCAAACATCCCTGCATCGGCTGTCACGGCTGTTACCACAAACCCGCTTCCGGCATAGATGGTGGTGAGGGCAGAGCAACCGCCGAACATGCCGCTCATATCTTCCACGGTGGCTGTATTGAACTTCGAGATGTCGAGAACCGTCATTCCCTGGCAACCGTTGAACATATTGCTCATGTTCTTTGCCTTCGGGGTGGTGAAAGCAGACAACTCAAGTTCGGCCAGTTTGCTGCAACCGGCAAACATGCCACCCATCTGTTCAGCATTCTGAGTGTCGAACGTGGATATGTCGAGGGCAGTAAGATTCTCACAGCCGGCAAACATGTCCCTCATGTCGGTCACATTCTGGGTGTTGAGTGTCTTGGCATCGAGGGTGGTCAGACTCTTGCAGTCCTGGAACATGGATGCCATCGTGGTGACATTGTCAGTCTTGAGATTATTGAAGTTTTCGATGGCATCCAGATTGGTGCAGCCGGCAAACCACTGGTAGCAACTGGTGGGCTTTACGGCGACAAACGAGGCATCGAACACCACCTTCTTGATTTCCTCCCTGTGGTCGGCTATCCAACCCGGAGTGGTAGTGGCATCATTGAATGTATAGACACCTGTTGGCTTCTTCAACCCTTGACGGAAAGTGAGTGTTCCATCCGTGGCACTAAACACCACATAAGGGCCAAAGGTGCTCTTGCCCTGTGTGAAGTAACCCGTGGTGAAGTTGGCCATTTCCTTTTCTATCTTGTTTACATCATAAGATACAGCCCCCACCAGCTTCTCACAGCCATAGAACATGTTGTTGTCGTAATTCAATGCCGACACGTCAAACTTATCGGTGGCATATATGGTGGTGAGTTCTTTGCAATTGAAGAACATCTCATACATGCTGGTCACCTGCTTCGTATCGAAATTGGAGAGGTCAAGTGTGGTAAGTTTGTTGTATTCATAAAACATGTTGCCCATATACGTGACGTTTCGCGTATCGAAGCTTGTAATGTCGAGGGAGGCGAGTTCGTTGCAATTTTCAAGAGGCAAAAGCGAGATCCACCTCAAGACTGGGGAAAGGAGGTCAAGCGCAAAGACGAGAACCACAGATTTGAATATCTGACAGACAAAGATTTCAATGACAACGCAAGGGGATGCTATATGGTAGATGGAGTCTATATCGGCCCCTACGACATAGGCATCAACTGCTGTTCTATGAAAAGGAAGATTCTGGATTCTGACTCAGACTTCCCCTTTACCATCAGAAGCATTGGCAAAGACAAAGACTCTCTGCTACTTGACGTTCCCTTGGGTGAATGGTCAGAAAAAAAAGAAGAAGAATGCTGGCCCAGCATACGCGGAAAGGAGATTTCCTACATCTGCAATTATGAGAGCGAGGGGAAAAATATCGAGTTGATAAGTCTGGACGACCTTCGAAAAGAACGCTTTCCACATCTTGACGCACCCGCCATCTACACAATAAACAAATTCTTCATCACACACGATGAAGACCTCTACAAACTGGACAAGAACTTCATATACAGAGTGGAGTTGATAACATCCGAACAAATTCCCACTTTGGGAAAGGCTTACCCGCACTTCGCCATTATACGCATCTACACCCACACCGCCCACAATTGGCATCAGGGAATCATTGGCGTGAAATAAACCAACAAGAGGCATTATGACTAAATCAAGGAACAACACAGACAGATACAGGCTCATCATCGGCCCTTTGGTTCTGTTATGCATATGCTCTGTGGAAACAGCAGCACAAGGCTGGTACACATGCCAAGAGGAAGTCCAGCATTTCCGTGAGCACATGCGTCTGTTGCAATCTACCCCTCCCACGGATTGCAGCAAGACAAGAGAAGACCCCAACCACAACGATGAAGTGGCAAGCGACACCTTTTTCAACAAAAGGCTCATGTCTAAAGTATGCTTCACCTTGAACGGCACTTATATCGGCCCCAGCGACATAGGTATCAACTGCTGTTCGACGAAAAAGAGGGAGATACGCATTGGACACGGGAAACCATTCACGATAAGAGGCATAGGAGCCCACAACGACTCCATCACGATAAACATGCCAGACAGCCTGGCAAGTGGCAAAGGGCAAATGCCTGCCATTCGCAACAGGGACTTTTGGTATGTAATCAACTACGAGGACCATGACAACAAGACCTTCCTGGTCACTCTTGACGAAGTGAAGAAGGCACTCTACCCCAATCTCAAGGAACCCATTCTGTTTATGATAAACAAGTTCTTCATCACCCACGATGAGGACCTCTACAGGATAGACAGGAACTTCATCATGAAAGTGGAATTGCTCAACTCGTCCGACATCTCTGCGCTAAAGCTCTTCCCCACCTTCAGCATCATACGTATATTCACCTGGACTTTCCACAACTGGCACCAAGCCCAAAGCTATGAAACCAGCCAGACGGAATAAGGAACCCATGTGAATCATGGTAGGATTCAAGCAGTACTACTCACCTTGCCCATGAAGTATATCTTTCTTTGCCCATGAAGTACTACTTCTATCGCCCACGCAGTACTACTTCTTTCTTTTCTTACCCTTTTGATCAAGTCAAATGATCAAACGAATTCTTCATCACCTACGATGAGCACCTCTGTTGTTTTATAGTTCAGCCTTCAATTCATTATACAAATCTACTGGACCCAAGTGCCAGTATTTTGTACTTTCTGTTGATAACTTCTTGTACAACTCTGAACGATAGATACGGCTAAGACTCTCTTGTAGAGTGAAGCCATAATCATCGTGTAAATATTCTACCAGCCAGCAAATTTTACCCGGCAAAAGCAGATGGAGGTTGTTTTGGTTTATTTGAAACATATTATTTTCCTATTCTAATTGCTTCAATGAAATGTAGTGCCGCCAATGCTTTTTCTGTATGAAACAGGTATTGGTCAATCAATTTGTAAGTTTTGAGTTCACGAATAAGGGTTTCGATACCGATAGCTCCACTTTCATATAGTCCAAATTGCAAATAGACTCTATCATTTGCAACAGGACCATATACTATATCGTAATCGTGGGTAAAGCCTTTTTGCGTTCGGTTAGCCATAACAAAGTCCGCCCATTCCTTAGACGGTTCGGCAAATATAAGGCATTTAAGTTCCTGCATTTTTATATCGTCGAACTCATATACGTTGACATAACCGCCATTGACAATCTTTTCACGCATACGCCTTTCCACCCATTCCTTGGATTGCTGTTCTGAAGTCGTGGTGTAGAAACCTTTGCCATAATCCAGCAAGCGGTTTGGCTGGAGTATCATGGGATTCTCCACAACTTCTAAACTTCCGTGATATATCTTCATGCCTCTTTCTCTTTTCTGATTTCTATATACTCGTCTATCTCCTCTATCAGCCATTGACGGCCCTGGGTATGAAGGACATCGTAGAACTCGCTTAGATAGTCAACCAAGCCATACTTGGAAAACAAATCGAGCACTTGTTCACCACTCATTCCTTTAGCCGCTCCATATTCTTCTATGCAGAATGCGACGAAGAGGGCAATGTCTTTTTCTTCCTTGCTCATAGCTGTTCTCCTTTCTGTGGCTTTGCCACACATATCTGTTCTGTCCTGTAACTACATCACTTATCAAACGCAGCTTGAACTCCTTGAGATATCCATCTCGACTTGAAGGTCTGCCATGCAACTTTGGAAAGCTAAGTTTGACTTGTTCCTTTTTCTTTCTTCTTAAACTGCCTTTATGCGATTTTTGTGATTGTAGAATGTAATGTGTGGCCTTTAGCTCTTGTCATCTCAGGTATTCCGATGTTGTCCTTTGATGACTCGGAGAGGGGGTCTGTGGTAGCCCAGAGCAGTTTTGGGCGGGCTGTCTGGGCTACTCTTAGGGGTTGTAGGGGCTTGTTATGCTTTCAGAGCATCTATGTTCTGTGGGTTTTCGATGGCTTTTCCTTCGCTGGTGTAGATGTAGTCCAGGCGCTGGGCGTAAGCTTTCTCTATCTTGCCTCGCACCATCTTCATGGTGCTGTTTATCATCTGGTTCTGCTCGGTGAAAGGCTCCTTGAGCACGGCAAATGTGGTGGGCAGCCAGCGCTCGGGGAACATACCTTGCTGGTCACCTCCCTTGCGGAAGCGCATGATATCCTTCTGGATTTCCTGCAGAGCCGCACGGCAACCGTCCTCAGTATTCAGATTGCAACCTCGGCGCTTGAGTGCTTCGCGGTTGGGCACTATAAGGGCAGTGGTGTAGGCACTCTGGTTGTTGTAGAGCATCACCTGGTCGATGGTGTCGCAGAGTTCTACCAGAGCCTCCTCAATGCCTTCGGGGCTGTATTTTTCTCCGTCGCTGCTGATGAGCAGACTCTTGAAGCGGCCCAACACATAGAGCAGACCTTCCTTGCTCATATAGCCCAGGTCGCCTGTATAGAGCCATCCGTCGCGCACGGTGGATGCTGTGGCTTCGGGATTCTTCCAGTATCCAGCCATCACGTTTTCGCCCTTGACCACTATCTCACCTTGTTCGCCCAGGGGCAGTTCCTTGCCTTCAGAGTCGCAGATGCGCAACTGTATGGGCTGCACCAGTTTGCCGCTGCTGCCCAGACGATAATATTCGGGGGTGTTGGTACTGATGACGGGAGTGGCTTCGCTGAGGCCGTAGCCCTGATACATAGGCAGTCCGATGCCGATGTAGAAGCGCTGCAGGTCCTTGTCGAGCAAGGCTCCACCGCCGATGAAGAAGCGTAACTCGCCTCCGAAACTCTCTCTCACCTTGCTCAGCAACAGTTTGTCAAACAGCGCCACAAGCGGTTTGAGCAACAGGCGAAGTCCTTTGCCGTCGAGACAACTCTCGCCATAATAGAGCCTGCGAACCTCTGTGGCAATGTCGAAGAGGCGCTGTACCTTGGTCCCCTGTTTGCGTATGCTCTGCTCGATGTTCTTCTTGAAACTCTTGGCCAGTGCAGGTACCGAGAGGATGAAGTGTGGTTTCACCTCGCGGATATTCAGTGGTATGTTTTTCAGAGTCTCCATAGGAGAGCGCCCGTTCTGCACTGTGGCTACCGATGCACCCTGCATCATCATCACATAGAAGCCCACTACGTGTGCAAAGCAATGGTCGAGAGGCAGGATGATGAGCGTGCGCCATGTCTGGTCGATGGGTACTCGGGTGAGGCACTGTTCCACGTTGGCTGTGTAGTTGCGGTGTGTCAGACACACGCCTTTAGGGTCGGCTGTAGTGCCGCTGGTGTAGGTTATGGTGGCGATGTCGGAGTTCTGCAGGCTCAGTCCTACGCTCTTGAACTCGTCGAGGGTGCATTCTGCCAGGCGCTTGCGACCCATCTCCATCACCTCTTCGAGTCCTATTTCGCCCTCCTCCCACTGGTCTTGCTTGTCGAGCACAATCACGCGCTCTACGGCAGTAAGCTCCTTGCGGATAGCCCGCACCTTCTTGAGTTGCGTTCCGCTCACCACTATATATCGCACATCGCCGTGCTGCATACGGAAAAGCAGGTCGTTGCTCTCCTCCAGTTTGATGCTCAGGGGTACGTTGATGGCACCTGCATAGAACATGGCCAGTTCGCTCACTATCCACAGGTTGCGTCCCTCTGACAGTAATGCCATGCAGTCGCCTTTCTTCACGCCCAGTTCCTGCAGGCCCGCTCCAAGCCAATAGACCATCTGCTTCACTTCCCTGTATGTGGTGTTGACCCATGTCTTGCCCACCTTTTCCATGAGGAAGGTGTTGTTGGCATAAGCCTTCACACTGTGTTCGAATACATCAACGATTGTCTTCTTGCTCATATTCCTTATATATAAATAATGTGTAAGATGTGGTCAGAATTCCGTTGGCTGGCTCTCGTTGCCAAACCTGTCGATGGCAGTCACCGCCATGTGCAGGCCATAGAGGGTGCGTGAGAGCAGGTTGTAGGTGTATTCTGTCTGTTCGGTCACTGTCACTATGTTGGCAGGGTTGGAAGTATCCACGGGTGATGTCTTGCCGGCATAGAGCACGTAGCGGCATGCATCTCCTTGGCTTCCTTTCACCTGGCTCCATACCAGATGCTCCTTCACTCCATTCACCCGCTCTTGTGTAGTCACCTTGGGAGCCTCTGGCGGAGTGCTGCATAGCCAGGTGAGCGCGGGGGTGAGTGCGGGATAGGGGTAATAGGAATCGTGCAGATAGTCGTAGATACCCTTGGTGTTGTCGGTGAGGAACTGGCTGCGGAAGTATGCCTGGCCGCCCAACTGCTGCTGGCGGATGTAGCACAACTCGCGCTGCACGACGCCCCATTCCCAGTCCTTCTCTTTCGGACTCAGGAAGTAAATGCCCAGACCAGGCACGATGATGCGCCCGTAGGACTGCTCCTGCCAGTCGGCAGCGAAGGGGTAGAAGTGGTCGCCCTGGAAGTACATCATGGGACAGAGCATATCCATAATGCCCTGGCGCAACCATCCCTGTGCATCCTGATGCACGGTGGTGAGTGCTGCCCATCCCTTGGCAGAATAGCGTGATACGTCCTGGTATTTGCCTATAGGCGAACAGCTTACCCTTACCCAGGGTTTCACAGCCTTGATGCGCTGGTAGGCCAGCCGTGCGATGGCGGTGATGTTGTCGCATCGCCACTGGCGCTTGGATTGCCCCTTGCCGTATTTCCTGTAAGTGGCTGCATCGGGGAAGGATTCTGCGTTCTCGGGATAACGAATGTAGTCGAAGTGAATACCGTCGATGTCATAGTTCTCGGTTATCTCTTGGCAGATGCCTGCTATGTACTCCGCCACTCCGGGCAGTCCGGGATCCAGATAATAGGAGTCGGCATGCCGCTTGAGCCAGGAGGGGTGGGTGTGCAGCAGCCCTTTCTTGCCCATGCGCTTGGCCTGTGCTGTCTTGAAGCACGGAACAGTCACCACCCAGGCGTGCAGTTCCATCCCACGCTTGTGGCATTCTTCTATGGCAAAGGCCAGAGGGTCATAGCCTGGACTCTTGTCGTACTGTCCCGTGAGCGCGATGTCCCATGGCTCGATGCGGCTGGGGTAGATGACACTTCCACGCACACGTGTCTGCAGGAACACGGTGTTCATCTTGCAGGCCTGCAGTTGGTCCAGTATCTGCCTCAGCTCCTGCTTCTGACGTTCGATACCGTTGGCTGAATTGGCCTTTGTCTTAGGCCAGTCCAGTCCTCCCAGTGTGGTTACCCACACTCCTCGCACCTCTCTTTTGGGTGCGGGATGAGCAGGCGAGAAGAGTTCCTGCGCGTATAATGTGGTGCAGAGTATGGCTGCCAGAGCCAGTGCACAAGTCCTTATGAGCTTATTCATGCCCACAAAGATAGTTCTTTTTATCGTTTTTTCGTAAATTTGCACGTCAGTTTATAAGAAAAAGAAGCAGACATGATTTCGTTTTGTATTTCTCTTGTTGCCCTGGTGCTTGGATATGTGTTCTACGGCGCAGTGGTGGAGAGAGTGTTCGGAGTGGAGCCAGACAGGCCCACACCGTGTTTTACCAAGCAGGATGGAGTAGATTATATCCCCATGCCCACTTGGAAAGTGTTCCTCATCCAGTTTCTCAACATTGCCGGCACAGGCCCCATCTTCGGTGCCATCATGGGTATTCTGTTTGGTCCGGCAGCCTACTTGTGGATAGTGTTTGGCTGCATTTTTGCAGGTGCCACGCATGACTACATGGGCGGAATGATCAGCCTGCGCAAGGGTGGAGTGTCTATTCCCGAGTTTGTGGGCGATGAACTGGGTTCGGGCATCAGGCTTCTCATGCGTGTGTTTTCCATGGTACTTCTGGTGCTGGTGGCAGCAGTGTTTGTGGCCACACCTGCCAATCTGCTCAGCAACATGATGTCTGGTTGGGGCACTTGCGGCACAGTCCTCTTCTGGTCGGCACTCATCTTCTTCTATTATATATTGGCCACTCTGCTGCCTGTGAGTGCACTCATCGGCCGCATCTATCCCCTCTTCGGACTGGCTATGCTCATCATGGCAGTGGGTCTGGCAATAGGCATCTTCACCCATGACGGCTGGATGCCCGAACTCACTGACCCTCTCACGGGCCATCATCCCAAGGGACTGCCCGTGTTTCCCATGCTGTGCATCACGATAGCCTGTGGTGCCATCAGCGGTTTCCACGGCACTCAAAGCCCCATGATGGCACGTTGTCTCAAGAGTGAGCGTATGGGGCGTCGCGTCTTTTACGGAGCCATGATAGCCGAGGGACTGGTGGCTCTCATTTGGGCAGCAGCCTCCATCAAGTATGCCGGCGGCTATCAGCAGTTGGCCGATATGGGCAATCCTGCCGTGGTGGTAAGCACCCTGTGCAGCAGTTGGATGGGTAGGATAGGAGCCATACTGGCCATACTGGGTGTGGTGGCAGCACCTATCACCAGTGGCGATACTGCTTTGCGCAGCGCCCGACTGATGGCTGCCGACTTCCTTCACTTCCCTCAGAACAAGCTTTGGAAGCGTCTCGCGCTCAGTTTGCCCATCTTCGTTGTGTGTGCCATGCTGTTGTTCATCGACTTCAATGTGCTCTGGCGCTACTTCGCATGGTCCAATCAGACGCTCGCCTTTATGACCTTGTGGGCTGTGAGTGTATGGCTGGCACGTAAGGGGCGCTGCTTCTGGATTACCCTGCTTCCTGCCATGTTCATGACCGTAGTGTGTACCAGTTACATACTGGTGGCACCTGAAGGATTCCAGTTGCCTCTCATGGTGGGCATCGTGAGCGGACTGGTCTTCATGTGCCTGCTTACTGCCCTGTTCGGGTGTTGGCTTGTGCGCAGGAGAGGCAATGACGGCAGAAGTTAAAACATACTAAAATGCGGCACTGATGCTTGCTGGCTTGGGAAAAATCCCATAACTTCGCCCTCATTAAATTTATAACGACTCTAAAGAATATCGCAATGAAGACATCCACATTGAGAAAAGGTATGCTGGTGCTGCTGATGGCAGTGACCAGCCTGTCGGCATCTGCCCAGTTTGAGAAATACACCTCTTATCTCAACACTTCACTTACCGGTATGGGACTTTCCTACAGCAAGGACTCCAAGTTCAAGATGGGCGTTCAGGCTACCGGCGGCTATTTTGTAGAAGACGGCTGGATGATATACGGACGCTTGGGATATGAGCATCAGGGTGCTCGCGGCACTATGAAGGACCGCAACGACCTGCAGGTGGGTGTGGGCGGAAGATACTACATCGAGCAGAACGGCATATTCCTGGGGCTTGGACTCACCTTCCAGCATGCCAGCAATGTGACTTCCACCCAGACTATCAACAGCGTGGAGAGTGTGCTTCCCGACGGTAGCCATCTGATGCGCGAGACGGTGATCACCAAGTATGGCAACCGCAACTACATGCATCTTTCGCCTGAGGTGGGCTACTGCTTCTATGTGAACCGTTATCTGAGCATCGAACCGTCAGTCTATTGCAACCTCTGCTTCAACCGCTTCAGCGAGGGTACCGAGGTGGGACTGAAGCTTGGCATGGGCTTCTACTTCTGATAAGCAGCCACGGGCACTCTCTTGTGCCTGGGCAGTAACAGGATACACTGGCGGGTTGCAGAGGAATACTCTCGTGCAACCCGCCTCTTTTTCTGCAAGACAAAGATGAAAGTTTCAAAGAGAGAACAGAACTGGCAGGAGCATTACGCTCAGCTCCTGGCCTATGTGCAGGAGCACCGCCACCTGCCCGACAAACGCAAAGTGGAAAACCGAGGTCTCCTCAACTGGTGGAAATACAACCGCAAACTCATCCTGCAAGGCAAATTGGATGCCCACCACATCCAACTGCTCGACCAGCTCAGCCGCATGAGAGAAGGTTGCGGGACGGATTAGAATCTTGTCGCTTGGCCGATAAGGGGCTGTCATTTCGTTTGTGTGGTTTATGGGATAGAGTTCAATCCCATTTTGTCCAACCTAATAAAGAAGCTGTAGAAGCCTCTTGCAACCGGCATCGCAGTACTGTCGTCATCCCTTCACGGTAGTACTGCGCATTTCTCGCATCCTCATGGAAGGTGAAATTCCCAATGCTTTTAGAAGATAAAAGCCCTTTTGCGTATCAATGAAAAACAGTTTCCAAGGCAGAGCCAGTAAGCGGTTCTGAATCTTGTTTATGTGCTTCTCAGTATATGCCAGACTACGCCGTGGATAGTTCAGAATAGGTTCATGTTGTTTCATTGAGTGCTTGATAATATGAATAAATAATATGAATAATAAGTTCAAGTGTCAAATGGGAGAAAAAAGTAGTTCTGCATTGGCGATAGAAGATATACTTCATGGGCAAAGTAAGTTTGTTCTGTGTAGTATTTGGTGCTTAAAATACCTTGTATTATGCAAAAACATTGCTTTGTATGATAGAATGTCGCAATAAAACATTATTTTTGTGGGGCAAATGCAATAAAAACATGAAGTAAAACCTAACTATCGTTGATTATGAAAACAAAACTACTGACCCACGGACTGGCCTTCATCGCCATGTGCATGATGGCCATCGTCCCCATGAAAGCCGAAGAGAGGAAAGCGGCATTGGTGGTCTGGAATGGAGAATCAGAGTTGTACAGCTTCTTCATATCCGACAGACCTGTGCTGAAAGTGCACAACGGAAACGCCATCATCCAGTCTGACGGCACGTGGGAGGAGTATGTCAACCTGCAGCCTGTAACCTGCAAGTGTTATTACAGCATCCCCATGTCGGAATCTGCCGACTATAAAATCACGCTGGAGCAGCGTGACTATATCGGCACATTTGGCCGCGAGGACGAGACCGGCCTACAGGAAATCACTTCCACTACGCTCAAACCCTCGTTCTCGTTCCATGACGGCACGCTGCAAGTGGCCGGGCTGAAGGCTGGCACCACTGTGACAACCGCCACCACGGACGGCAAAATCACCGCACAGACCAGCGCCGACCAGAGCGGACGGGCATCAGTCAGCCTGCGCGGACAGTCGGGAACCATCATTGTAAAAGCAGGGGAAGTCTCATTCAAGGTATTGGTAAGATGAAACAGATGAAGTATTTGTTGTGTCTGCTGGCGGTGATACTGGCAGCCAACAGCCTGCATGCGCAGGGACTGGGATTCTATCTGGGTGGCAAAAGGGTGGAACTCACCGAGGGAGACTCCATCAACTTCACCGACAACAAGCAAGGAGAAGTGGAGGTAAAGGTCACCAAGGAGGGAAACGTAGAGGTGTATAAGGGCGAGGAGATGACTTTCTTCGGCGACCTGGAGCGCTATCTGCTCGATTTGCCCAACAGCATGCACTACATGAGCGACCCTGACCGGCATTACAACTTTGGTTACGGAGGCATCATGCACATCCGCGACATCCTGACAGCCGATATGTACCGACCAGACCATGGATATAACTGGTTCACCTCATGGGCCGAGAACCAATATGGAAGTCCGAGTCATACAACCACTCGGAACATCTGGCGCTTCTATGAAAACGCCATCACGGCGGTAAACAAACTGATAGGAGCCATCGATGAGAGCAAGGCCAACGACCAGCTGAAGGAATATCTGGGATTGGGCTATGCCTTCAGAGCCATGTACTATCTGGATATGGCACGTATGTATGAGTATCTGCCCTGTGATGCCACCCAACCTTATTCCTACACGGGAAAGAATCTGACCCACCTCACTGTGCCTATCATCACCGAGAAGACCACACCTGCACAGTTGGCCAAACTGACCCGTGCCAGCCGCGAAGAGATGAAAGCATTCATCGAAAGCGACCTGGCCAAGGCCGAAGAATACCTCGCCAAATACAAGCGAAGCAACAAGCTTCTGCCCGACCTGGCCTGTGTGTATGGCCTGCAAGCGCGCCTGTACATGTGGGTAGAGGACTATCCCGCAGCCGCCAGCAAAGCCGGCAAGGCCATCACACAGAGTGGAAGCACTCCGCTCAGCGAGGCCGAAATGCTGGACACCGAGAATGGATTCAACAACACAGCACCCTCCTCGTGGATGTGGGGAGCACAACCTCACGAAGACGATGCGGTCGTATTGACCGGCATTGTGAACTGGGGTTCGTGGATGTGCAATGAGAACCAGATAGGATATGCACCACTTGTGCCTGCCTGCATCACTCCATCACTCTTCAAGGAGATTTGCGCAGGTGACCCACGCAGCAAGCTATTCCTGACAAGCGATGACCACAGCGAACCACATCTTGTTGGCAGCATCGTGGAGCAACTTCCCAAATATGCGTCACTGAAGTTCCGTCCCTACAAGGGAAGCATCAACGACGGAATAACAATGGCTCAGGCAGCCTACCCACTGATGCGCGTAGAGGAGATGTACCTCATACAAGCAGAGGCCACAGCGCATTCATCTGCCGTAAATGGCCTTAAGATGCTGAACAGCTTCATGCAAAATTACCGCACGGCCAACTATAACTACCCCACCCAAGGTGTACAGGAAAAGGTGGCCATCAACGAGATAGTGAAGCAGAAGCGCATCGAGCTGTGGGGCGAAGGACAGTCCTTCTTCGACTACAAGCGACTCAACATGTCGGTCGATCGCACCCAAGGCGAGGATGCACAATAC
Organism: uncultured Prevotellaceae bacterium; assembly: GCA_900543815.1. Lineage (GTDB taxonomy): Bacteria > Bacteroidota > Bacteroidia > Bacteroidales > Bacteroidaceae > Physcousia. The sequence continues at coordinate 25,372 of UQST01000016.1, read as the reverse complement.
ATCCCCGCCAACCAACAGCTGTCCAATGCCGGCAACGGACGGCCTGCCTGGATGAACCTGGTATTCCCCCTACGTAACATCATGCAGTATGCCTGGAACTCCATAGGGCAGGAAAATCCCGATCCATCAGACTGCTACCAGGTGGGAGGAGGCATGTGGGCTGACCATAGCTCCACCTACGATGTGACGTTCAACGACGGCATTGTGCGCGAGCTGTTCGATATAAAGACACCCGCAAAGTATGTCACACTCACAGCCGAACCACTGACCACTGCCGAGGGCCTCATCATCAAGAACCCCTTTAGCCAGATAGCCGACTCCACCATGGGCTATACAGGCTCCTCGCTGGTCATCAGATTCCAGGGTACAGAAGCCTACATTCCCGAGCAGAAACTGGGTTTCCGCATCGACGGGAACGATGTGATGGTGCAGAGTACCGCCAACGCCACCCTGCAGGACGGAGTGATCACATTCCCCCGAAACAGCATCACTGTCACCTATGGCAACCAGCTGAAGGTGGTGAACAGTCTGACGCTCACCGAACTGCGCATTCCTGGAAGCAACCCTCCCGCTTACGCACTCACCACCACATTCTATGCCGATGCCCAGTGCCCCGCCAGTGTGATCAACGCTAACGGCAAGAAATACCTGCGCACGTACCTCTACATAATGCGTGAGCTGGATGAAGTGCGGCTGGCATGCGTACCCGACAGTCTGGCAGAAACAGCGCTGGCCAGGCTGGAGGCAGATGCCGGCTACGGCACAGCAGTCAAGGATACCGGATGGGTGCAGATACCCATGCCGGATGATGCCGGCAAATTTACAGTCGTAGGTGTTGGTACACACCATGGAAGCATCATCGTCAGCAAGACGGAGCGAACCTTCATGTATCCCGACTACAGCTGTATCGTCACCGACGGCAAGGCGGTACAGGACAAGAACGGCAACTGGAAAGTGCAGACGATGTACTACTTTGGTCCGCACACCGAGAAGGGGTATGTGGCTCTGGTGGATAAGTATGCCACTACAGCCGACATCAAAGCCATGTTCGAGGCTAAGACTCTGCCTGCCTACGTTGCTGTCCGCATCAACCCCAACAATCAAATGCGGGTGGTAACCATCCCCTACCCCAAGCGCAGTGCCGAGTACAAACTGGCCTGCCTGTCTGTGGCGGGCAACAAGGTGGTGTACGTTGGTCTATGGAGTCAGGACGGAAAGGCGCCCGAGATATATGAATGCCCAGTGAGAAACCTCTCGGTATCACTCACCGACAACACTGCCACCGAGGATGGAGGCACCCGTTGCACCGTCCAGTATGATGCTTCTGAATTCGACGGAGCCTACATCACACTCCTGCCCGACAGCATGCTCCAAGGAAACATATGGACCAACGTGCTCAACTCACCCATCAGAATCAAGGTGGCAGGCAGCGGTTCGGCTTCTCTCACCATCCCCCGCGAGCAGCAGGAACTCAATTACACCCTGGTCATTGCCGGCTGCGATGCCGACGGAAAGATACAGAAGGATGTGAAGAGCGACCGTGTGCTCAACCTCTCAACTGCCCTGAAGTGGTACAACACCAAAGCCGAATGGTTGGCTGACGGTCATAAAGCCGATGAATGGCCGCTTTCGGAAAGCGGTTCGACGTGCTCGTACAAGTTCAACATCATATTCCAGGTAACACAGGAAAACATTCCTATCTACTACCGAAAGTCGCCTACATCCAACCGAGGACAATTCCAATTGGGAGGGTGGGCCGGTGGCACCGGCCTAATCATCGACTACAATCCCGATGAAGGCATGTTCAATTGCAGAATACATAAGCAATTCGTCACAGTGCTTAACGAAAGCGAGAGAATCTACGTAGCAGACCCGAAGGCATACCACAAATCTGACGAATATGACCAATATCCCTGCTATTACGACAGAAGTACAGGAACCTTCACCTTAAATCTCTCTTACTTTACTGAGAAAGGCTATTTCCCACAAGGAGTGGAGGAAGCTGTAGTGGACGGATTTAGCAACAGCGTCAAGGGCGAGAGCACGCCCAAGAGCCAGGCAGAGCCGCACCGGTCATGGAAGCCCAGCCTCAACATCAGCGCACTCAAACTGATGCCTGCCCACGCCACCGGTGCCAAGAACCTGAAACAAGTATTCTCCACCGAGGAATAGACATCCCACCGTATCCTATCATCATGGGGCGTGCCATCACCAGTTGGCACGTCCCATTTTCATTTCCGCCCTGCTGCTCCACCCTGCCCGACACACTCCCTTACCTCGCCATGAAGCACCGCCAGCGCATCTGCTGCCAATCATGAGAGCCATCCATCAGGGCAAACGCCGGCTGGGAAACTGGGACGACGAACCGGGCAGAAATATCACATGCTCATCGCAGCGCGCTGCAGTGTGCAACGCAACGCGCTGCAATGGCCAATGCAGCGCGCTGCAATGACCGATGCACCGCCATGCGATAATTGGCAGAAAACAGTGCCGCGTAACAAAGAGTGCTGCGAGCCGGCCTGCACACCAGCGTCCCCATCTGCCAAGGGCGTTCTCCATCTGTCCGTCCAGCACCGTCCGATCCCCCTCCTTTATCCCTAAGAAACTCCTGCCGAGCTGCTGCGGGCATTAGAACATTCTAATGTGAGCTAAGAAGCATCTAATTGGGTGGATAGAGGGAGGTAGCTGGAAAGTGGATAATTTTGCGGTAGGAATCAACAGCAAGACTATTTCTTCGGATGAATATCAGAGTATTAAGTATCGTGCTTGCCCTCTTCGTCTGCGTTCAGAGCTACGCTCAGACCGACTCGCTGAGGATAAGCATCGCCAGCGCATGGAGCCTGGTCAAGGAGCAACACCTGCTGCTCAAGGTAAAGGAAAAGGAGGTGGAGGCGGCGCAGGCGGCTGTAAAGCAGGAGAGACTGCTTGAGAACCCCGAGCTATCCGTCTCGCACAACGTCAACAACCCCGTCACTCATCATTACTTCGAGGTGAACCGCGAGGAGCAGACCGATATCCAGCTCTCGCAGCGCATCTTCATAGCCGGACAAAGGCGCCAGCGGGTGAGGAAGGCAATGGCTGAGCTGCGCGGAGCAGAGGCTGAATACGGGGATGCAATGCGTCTCTTGAGGCGCGAACTGAGCCTGGAGATGATAAGGCTGGCCGGTGTGCAGGAGAAGTTGGCTGTCCTGGAGCGCGAGATAGCCTCTACAGAAAGGATTCTCAAAGCCTTTGAGCAACAGGAGCAGAAGGGCAACATCGCTGCGGCAGAGGTGATGCGCATACGCAGCCAGTATCTGCAACTGCTGCAGGAGCGCACCGAGATGGAGGCCGACATCATCTCCGGCAGCCACAGCATAGCAGTGGCACTGGGCGAAGAGGGGCATTGCATCGTACCCGTGATAGACTTCACAGCCAGCGTGAGCGTGCTGGACACCGTGAACATCAAGCATATAATGGGCAGTCTGGCCGACCGCCCCGACATGAGAGCCCATCGTCAGAGCGTAGCCGCTGCCGAGCATGACATCAAGCTACAGCGTGCAAACGCCTGGCCAGAGCTGAAGATGACGGGTGAGTGGGACAAGAACGGAAGCATCGGACGCAACTTCTTTGCCGTGGGCATTGGGCTCACACTGCCCATCTTCAACCAGAACCAGGGCAACATACGCGCTGCACGTTCCACACGGGAGGCAAAACAGTTGGACTATGAGTGGAACAGAAGCCGCGAAACAGCCGAACTCATGGGCACCTGGCAGAAGTTGCAAAGCAGCCTGAGGCTGGCTACCGAAGCGGAGAGGCACATTGAGGCAAGCCGCACAACGCTTGTGGGCGATGTGGAGAAGCAGTTCCTGGCACGAAACATCTCGCTGCTGGAGCTCATCGATTATTATCAGGCACATCGCGAGAGCCACTATCTGCTGATAGACAGCCGCATGGATGTTATGAGCATGATGGCCGAACTGGACATGGAAATCAAATAGCAGAACCCTATAAGAACAATGAAGATGTACGTAATGAAGCATAAGAGCCTGGCAGCTGCCCTGCTGTGCCTGCTCTTCAGCTGCTGCCAGAACAGCGGGAACAACAAGCAACAGGCACAAGACAAGCAGCCGCAGGCAGACATCCTGTCAACAGCCCTGGTGGAGGCAGCCGGCTCCAACGACGAACTGGTGCTGAATGGAACGGTAACGTGCGACGAACGCAAGGTGAGCAAGGTATTCATCCCCTGTAGCGGCAAGGTGCAGAACGTGAATTGCGAGATAGGTGACCACGTGACGAAAGGACAGCAACTGGGGAAAGTCTTCTCGCAGGATGCGGCCGAATACGAGAAACAACTGGCCGACATAGCCAATGAGAAGCGCCTGGCAGAGCGCGAACTGACCATGAAGAGCGAACTGCTGGAGAGCGGGATGGCCTCTGAAAAAGATGTGCTGGAGGCTCAAGGCCGCCTGGAGATGGCACTGGCAGAGCAGAACAGACTGCAATCGGTGGCTGGCGTACAAGGCTTCACCCACAAGTCGCAGGCTGCCCTCACCGCCCCCATATCGGGCTATGTATATGCCAAGAACGTGTACAACGGCTCGTATATAGACGATACCAACAACGACGAGCCTGCCTTTGAGATAGCCGACATAAGCACTGTGTGGATCACAGCAGATGTGTATGAGAGCGACATATGCAAGGTGCGTCAGGGTGAACAGGTGCGCATCTCCATCCTGGCATACCCTGGCGACAGCATCACAGGCAGCATCGACAAGATATACAAGAAGCTGGACGAGGAGAGCAAGACCATGAAGGTGAGGGTGCAGATAGACAATCCCGATGAGCGCTACCTGCCAGGCATGTTTGCCAGCGTGCATGTGTCGCTCTCGGGAGCAGGCCGCCAACTGATGAGAGTGCCTGCCCAGAGCATCGTCTTCGAGAATGGGAAGAATTACGTGGTGGTGTGCAACGGCAAGGACAATTGTCACCGCCAGCAGGTGGAGGTGGCTCATCAGGACCAGACATACGCCTATCTGGCATCGGGAGTGAAGGCTGGAGAGAGAGTGATAGAGAAGAACGCGCTTCTGCAATACAATATTCTTAAATAAGGACAAGGATGAACACTTTCATCGACTTTATCATCGCTTTCTCCCTAAAGAGGAAGTATCTCATACTGTGCCTCACTGCGGCACTGGCCATAGTGGGCATCCTGTGCTTCAGAGACACTCCGGTGGATGCTTTTCCCGACGTGACAAACACCAAGGTGACCATTATCACGCAATGGCCAGGCCGCAGCGCCGAGGAGATAGAGAAGTTTGTGACTATCCCCATAGAGATAGCGATGAATGCGGCACAGGAGAAGACCGACATACGCAGCACCACTCTGTTCGGACTCAGTGTGGTGACCATTCTCTTTGACGACCATGCCAACGACGAGTTTGCGCGCCAGCAGGTGTTCAACTTGCTCAAGGATGCCGACTTGCCCGACGGTGTGGAGCCTGACGTGCAGCCCTTGCAGGGGCCCACAGGCGAGATCTACCGCTATACGCTGCAGAGTGACTGGCATACGGTGAGGGAGTTGAAGACCATGCAGGACTGGACCATCGAGCGCCAGCTGCGCTCTGTGTCGGGTGTGGCAGACGTGGTGAGCTTCGGTGGCGAAGTGAAGACCTTCGAGGTGAGCGTCAATCCGAGCCAACTGGCAGCCTACCAGATATCCTCATTGGAACTCTTCGAAGCCATTTCCAGCAGCAATATGAACGTGGGCGGAGACGTAATCGAGAAGAACGCACAGGCCTACGTGGTGAGAGGTATCGGCCTCATCAACAACACCGAGGAGATAGGCAACATCGTGGTAAAGAACGTCAACGGCACCCCCATACTGGTGCGCAATCTGGCCCAGGTGAAGGAATCCTGCCAGCCAAGGCTGGGACAAGTGGGAAGAGGTGAGGCCGACAATGTGGTGGAAGGCATAGTGGTGATGCGCAAAGGTGAGAATGCCGAACGGGTAATTGCTGCACTCAAGGAGAAGATAGCTTCTATCGAGGCCAACGATTTGCCTGAAGGCGTGAAGATTGTCCCCTTCTACGACCGCGAGGATTTGGTTCAACTGGCCACCAGCACCGTGTTCCGCAATGTGCTCGAAGGCATTCTGCTGGTCACCCTGGTGGTGTTCCTCTTCATGCGCGACTGGCGTGCAACGGTCATTGTGGCCAGTGTAATACCTCTGGCATTGCTTTTTGCCTTCATTTGCCTGCGCTTGCGCGGGATGAGTGCCAACCTTTTGTCGATGGGCGCAATAGACTTCGGCATCATCATCGACGGTGCTGTGGTGATGATAGAAGCCATCTATGTGGCCCTCGACCAGCAGGCCCGCCAGATGGGGATGGCGGCTTTCAACCAGCGGTCCAAGATGGGGCTGCTGCGCACGACAGCACGTGGAAAGGCCAAGTCGGTATTCTTCTCCAAACTCATCATCGTGACTGCCCTACTCCCCATATTCTCCTTCCAGAAGGTGGAAGGCAAGATGTTCTCGCCCTTGGCATTCACTCTGGGCTTTGCCTTACTGGGTGCGCTGGTGTTCACGATGACTCTGGTACCCGTGCTCTCACGCATGATGCTTGCCCGTAATGTAGTGGAGAAGCACAATCCCTTCCTTCTCTTCATCCGCCGCCACTTCAATCACGCTTTCGCCTTTTGCCATCGACACACACGGCTCACTCTGCTCGTCTCGCTATGTGTTATGGTTGCCGGACTGGCTTCCTTTGCATTGCTGGGCACGGAATTCCTGCCTACAATGAACGAAGGATCTATCTACATCCGTGCCACCATGCCGCAGAGCATCTCGCTAAAGGAGTCTGTCAAGGTGGCCAATGAACTGCGTGCACGGGTGGGGAACTTCGCTGAAGTGAAAGAGGTACTTACCCAGACGGGCCGCCCCAACGATGGTACGGATGCCACAGGATTCTACAACATCGAACTCTTTGTCAAGATGTATCCCGAGAAGGAGTGGGCTTCAGGCATGAGCAAAGACGAATTGATAGACAGCATCAACACATCGTTGTCGGTCTATCCAGGCATTGACTTCAACTTCTCACAGCCCATCAGCGACAATGTGGAGGAGGCTGTGAGCGGTGTGAAAGGCGCTATCGTGGCCAAAGTATATGGCAAGGACCTGTATGAGAGCGAGCGTATAGCCGAACAGATAGCGCACACCATGCAACCCATCAGAGGCATCACCGACCTGGGAGTGCTGCGTAACGTGGGCCAGCCAGAGCTGCAAATCAACATACGAGAGTCACGTCTTGCCCGATATGGCGTGAGCAAGGCCGACGTGCAGAGTACTATCGAAATGGCCATAGGCGGCAAGGCAGCCTCACAGGTATATGAGGAAGAGCGCAAGTTTGACCTTGTGGTGAGGTACGACAAGCCGTTCCGCGAGAACGAAGAGCAGATAGGGAAGATAATGGTACCGGCCAGCGACGGAACCATGATACCCATCAAGGAGCTGGCGGAGATAAGGATGATTACCGGTCCACTCATCATCTACCGCGATGGGCACCAGCGTTACTGCGCCGTGAAGTTCTCTGTGCGCGACAGGGATATGGGCTCTGCTGTGGATGAATCACGTGCCAAGGTGGCCCGTGCCATCTCGCTGCCCGAGGGCTACAGAATAGAATGGAGCGGTGACTTCGAAAACCAGAAACGTGCATCGGGCCGCCTTGCACACGTGGTGCCATTGAGCATTCTGCTCATCTTTGCCATTCTGTATATGCTCTTTGGCAATGCCCGCGATGCTTCGCTGGTGCTCCTCAACGTTCCTTTTGCTGCTGTGGGAGGCATTCTCATCCTGCTGCTCACGGGGTTCAACTTCTCCATCTCGGCAGGTATAGGCTTCATCTGCCTCTTTGGAATCTGTATCCAGAACGGAGTGATAATGATAGTGGATATCAAGCACTTCATTCGTCATGGGCATGCACTGCCCTGTGCGGTGGAACTGGGCATGCAGTCACGCACCCGCTCTGTGCTTATGACGGCCATGATGGCTACCTTGGGGCTGCTTCCAGCCGCACTTAGTCACGGAATAGGTTCCGAGAGTCAGCGCCCGCTGGCTATTGTCATCATCGGAGGACTCATCTTCGCCACTGTCTTCACCCTGTTTGTCTTCCCCATCTTCGTGGAGAAGATCTACAGCCGGTCACTCTTTGACCGCCAGGGACAACTGAAGCAGCGCAAATTGTAAGGCTTGAGGAAAATAAAGGAGGCGTCTTTTACGTTCTTCTTATAGAACTCTATTGACAATGGCAGACTACAGACACATCCTGGTAGCAGAGGATGAAACCAACATCTCAGACTTTCTGAGGCGTGGGCTGGAAGACTCCGGCTACACCGTCAGCACAGCAGCCGACGGCAACGAAGCCTGGCTTCGCATCGAAGACATGATGAGCGAGGGGCAGCTAAGCCTGCTGCTCCTCGACATCCGCATGCCTGGCATAAGCGGGCTGCAGTTGTGCGAGCGCTTCCGAAAGCATTATGGTTACAGCATACCCGTCATTCTACTCACGGCTCTTGCCACTACCGACGACATCGTAGCAGGCTTGCATGCCGGAGCAGACGACTATCTGTGCAAACCCTTCAAGTTTGCCGAACTGCTGGCACGCATTGCGGCCAGTTTGCGGCGCACTCCTGCGGCCGGGGCAGACTGCCTGGAGTTCCGATGCGGCCCGCTCCTGTGCAATCCCTCTACACATAAAGCCGTCAGGGAGGGTGTTACGGTGGAACTGACAGCCAAGGAATACCGCCTGCTGGAGTACTTCATCAGGCATCAGGGCGAAGTGCTCACGCGCCAGCAACTGCTCAGCGATGTGTGGGACAAGGATTTCGACCCCAACACCAATGTGGTGGATGTATATATAAGGTATATAAGGTCGAAGATAGATGACCCGTTCGAGCACAAACTGATACACACCGTGGTCGGTTCGGGATACATGATGAAGGAGTAGCCAATGAGAGAACGCATCAGGGGCATGAGGGAGAGCCGCAAAATCTCCTGGATATATTCTGCCATCACAATAGCTCTCGTGGTCATGGCCGGAGTGGTGTTCTACTTCCTGAGTTCGCCCTACATCGAGAACCTATACTTCAAATATCTCAGCGAGAAGGCACATGCAGTGGCCACCGAGCGCTTTGAGAAGGACGAGCTGGACGAAATCAAGTACCGCAACGTGGTGCTTCACCGCCAGAACTCCATTCCTACATCGCAGGAGATGTTTGTATGCATGGACAATGGCAGCGAAGCCGACTCCACCCTGAAGGCTTATCTCACACCCCAGCAGATACATGACATCAAGAAAGGACACGAAGTTCACTTCCGACACGGCGACGAAGTGGGCACTGCCTTTATCTACTATGACAACGAAGGTACCTTTGCGGTGCTGGTCTTGAGCCGCAATCCGTATGGGCGCGAGATAAGCCACGTCATCGGCTGGACCATACTGCTGCTGGTGCTGCTGTCGGCTGCGGTGCTCTATCTGATAAGCCGCCTGTACGCGATAAAAGTGCTCGACCGCATAGACAGCAACTATCAAGCCGAAAGGCTGTTCGTCAATAACGCGTCGCACGAAATCAACAATCCCCTCACAGCCATCCAGGGCGAGTGCGACATAGCGCTGATGCGTGAGCGCACACCGGAAGAATATCGCAGTACGCTGCACAAAATCAGTCAGGAAACCACACGCGTAGTCGATATCATGAGCGATTTGTTGGCCTTCTCACACGCACGCTCCGAGCGGTTGGATGCCTCGCTGCTCGACCGCATCAGCATGGCCAGTTTTGTGCAGCAGTTTGCCACAAGCCAGGTGCGCATTGAAGTGCACGCCGACTTCCACATCATGGCCCAGGAGAGGCTCCTCTACATCGCCCTGCGCAACATCATAGGCAACGCCACAAAGTACTCCTGCGGCAAACCCATCACCATCACCGTAAGCCACGGAACGCTCTCGGTGCAGGATGAGGGTATAGGCATACCCAGCGAAGATATCCCTCACATCTTCTCGCCATTCTATCGGGCACGCAACACAAGCGGTGTCAGCGGTCACGGCATAGGGCTTGCACTCTCAAAAGCCATTATTGAGAAGTTGGGCGGACGAGTCTCTGTGCGCTCCTGCGAGCAGATGGGCACGTGTTTCCTGTTGCGTTTCACCCGTCTGGCAGACTGATTTCTGCCTCGAAGCATAATATTTGAGGGTGAAGAGAATAATATTTGCAAAGATAAGTCTAATATATGAAAAACATAGTTAACTTTGTATCAAAATGCGTCATAATACGCTTTCTGAGCTCTCTCAGAATGCTCAGACGGGTGTAGATGATGCCTGCACAGCCTGCACAAAAGGCTTGCTGCCCCCCCCGATGCTGCCTGTGCAGGCACACCAAGCGGCACATGAGACAAAGGACAACGTACATAATTACAATAACTATAATAATGAGAGCATTCTATATAATAATGAGAGCATTCTATCGACTCATGCTGACAGCCCTTGTGATGGCAGCATTGTCATTGGGAAACATGCATGCCCAGACGAAATGGACAGAACTGAACAACTGGGACTTCCGCAAGGCAAACGAGACAGAGTGGCGTAAGGTCACACTGCCACACTCATGCAACGCCATCGACGGCCAAAGTGCACGTTACTATCGAGGCTCTGCCTACTACCGCACCAGTATAGAGCGGTCGGGCCAGGAGCAGTTTCTCTACCTCATGGGAGCTGCCCAGCGCTCGGTGGTGAGCGTCAACGGCCAGGCGATATGCGAGCACGGAGGCGGCTACACACCCTACTGTGTGAGACTGACACCTCACCTGAAAGCCGGCATCAACGAAATAATGGTGGAGTGCGACAATACGCTCAACCGCAGTCTGGCACCTGTGAGCAGCGACTTCAACAAGAATAACGGACTGCACAATGAGGCTTGGCTGGTGGAGACTGGTCATGTGTATTGCGACTTCCAGACGATGGGCTACGATGCGCTGCACGTCACACCGCTCAACGTGAGCGCACAGAGCGCCGACGTGAAGCTCAACACCCTGGTGCAGAACACCGCTTCTGAGGGCCAGGACATAAAAGTTATATTCAAGATAAAGAACCATGAAGGCAAGACCATAAGTTCCGGCAAGCAGAAAATCCACGTTTCTGCACAGGGACAGACTGAGGTGGTGTGGAACAAGACAATGAAGCGCCCCCATCTGTGGAACGGACTGCAGGACCCTTATCTCTACACTGCCGAAGTGCAGCTATGGGACGGCAAGAAGATGCTGGAGAGCAACGAGGCCAAGTTCGGTGTGCGCAGTTTCGCACTCGACTCCATTCGCGGCTTCATCCTCAACGGCAAGCCTTACGCGCTGAGAGGCTTCAGCATGCACCAGGACTGGCAGGGAAGCGCATCGGCAGTGACCAAGGAACAGACCGACAAGGACTTTGAGATAGTGAAAGAGCTGGGCTGCAACGTGGTGCGACTGGCCCACTATCCCCACAACCGCTATATCCTGGAGCAGTGCGACCGCCTTGGCCTGGTGGTGGAGACCGAAATCCCCTGGGTGAACGAGTGCGGCAATGACCTCACGCTCTATGACCAAGAGGCTTATACAGAGAACCTGCATTCGCAACTGAAGGAGATGATTGTCAATCATTACAACCATCCCTGCGTGGTGTTCTGGGGGCTGTGGAACGAGTTAGGCAACATTGACGGCTCACGCCCACAGGGTCCCAAACTGGACGTAGAAGCTACCGTCAACACCACAGAGAGTCTCTATCGTCTGGCACACCAGCTCGACTCCACCCGCAGTGTGGGCATCGCCGACTGCAGCTTTGCGCTGCGCACCCCTCAGATGCAGTTGGGCAAGCACTTCGACTACATGGCCTACAACACCTACAACGGCTGGTACTCCAACTGCAAGACTCCCGAGGGAGCTGTTCACTTCGACGACATGCTGAAGCGACTCCTTGCGCGCACACCTTACATCGCCATCTCTGAGTATGGTTCGGGCGCCAATCCCTTCTGCCACTCCGACAATCCTGCCAAGACAACACGCCCATCGGTGGGTGGTGCCCGCCATGACGAGGAATGGGGCAACATTGTACACGAAATTCATCTCAAGTCGCTGTGCACCAACAGCCGCGTACAGTTCTCCACAGGCTGGATTCTGTTTGACTTTGCAGTGGGTGCCCGCCGCGAGGGCTACATGCTGTGCAACGACGGTGTGAATGCCAAGGTAGATAGTTCATACATGTTCCTCAACGACAAAGGCATCGTGAGCCGCGACCGCAAGGTGAAGAAGGATGCCTTCTATCTGTACAAGGCATGCTGGAACAAGCAGGAGCCTACGGTGTATATCACTTCAAGGCGCTTCACCGAACGCACCTCCGACACCATCAACGTGAAGGTTTACAGCAACCTGAACGACCTCTCCCTGTACCACAACGGCCAACTGGTGGAGACTCTGCACGCTACCAACGAGCCCACAGGAGTCATCTGGAACTTCAGCCCCATCACCTTCGAAAAGGAATACGACGAGATAATGGTGGAAGGCACAGACGCTCTGGGACAGAAGGTGCAGGATAAGATCAAGCTGCGTCACATAGCGAAGAGCAAGTAGCAGACTACCCGCCCCACTTCATACGGCCATCAGGAAGCGGCTCCACAACCACTCCTGATGGCCGTTCTTTTGTGCTCCTATTCACCCTACAGTTTCTACGTCCTATCCACACAGCACAGTGCATCAGACTTCGCAGCACGGTGCATCAGGCTTCGCAGCACGGTGCATTAGGCTTCGCAGCGCACAGTATCGGACAAAGCAAACCAAATGCCGCTTTCACAGAGCAGCTCTTGGCTGCCGTCCAAATGGATTTGGGAGGGGCAACTTCACAAATCAACCGGCATATCTATGGAAAGAGATGACGGCATGTATGGGAGAATGGTCCAGGTAGTCAGAAAACTGGCCCCCAAAAAGTATCCAAGGATACTTGGCAATTTATCCAAGGATAAACGGGCAAGTATCCTTGGATACTTTGCCAAGTAACCTTGCTTGCCTAAAATCGCATTGTGGGATGTTGTGGCCCGAAGTGGGTATTCAGTTCAACTTCCCACCTTCACATACATCCACATGAAAGAGCAAGGGCTGGCATTTCCGAAGAAATACCAGCCCAATGCCTTTGTCATTCCGACGAACCAGGAGTCTTCTCTGACTCTGGTTCATTCCATTTACTTAACCACAATCTTCTTACCGTTTACTATATACAGTCCCTTTGCGTCCATGCGTGAAACGCGGCGGCCGGTAATATCATAGATACCCCTTGTGGCGGTCTTCACCTCTGTGATGCCACCGATGGCAGTCTCACCCTCGTTGTGCTCGGGTGTATCAGTGATGAGGGCCTTGGCTCCCTTGTAAAGCTTGCTTACCTGCGAGCCATTGAGAGGAGTTCCATAGAGGCGTGTAACGGCAATATCACCAGCGAAGACAGCCTCGGCAGCATCGCCTGTATTGAGGTCGCAACCGATGCCGAACCACTGACGCTCCACATCCACAGGCCACTTGTAAGCGCCCACAGCGGCTACCGAGCCTTCCATTCTGCCATTGATATAGATCTTCACCTCGGAACCATCCCACACACCTACGATATGTGTCCACTCGCCAGATGCAGGGGCAGTAGTGGCATAAGCATCCCTGTAGCCACCACCAGCGTGTACCTCAAAGCACCACTTCTTATTGTAAACCAACAGGCCCATACCTCCTGCATTCTCAGAACCAAACACTGTGCACCACTTGCCGGGCACGGCACCATCAGCGAAATAGGGACGAACCAGCAACTCCATGGTAACGCCACTCTCGATACCTTCTCTCATTGCATCGGATACCAGTACTACGCTATAGTTCTCGGGCTTGGTACCCCACTCCTGCTTGCCTCCACAATAAATATTCATGCCAAGTGTAGGACTTTCCACAACACTGGGCTTTCCTATTGTTTCAATAGTATTCTCGGCAACAGACTTGTCTGTAACTGTTCCATCTGCATTGAAGGCAACATCGAGCAGGTCAGCGGCAGGCACATCCACATGCAGTTTGTCCATCTCGGCCAGAATGCCGGAACCCACCTTGAGCACTTCCTCTGCTGTGTAGTCACCTGCGTTCCAACCAGTCCATGCATCTTCTACCATCTTACCCAATTCAGTTACATTGTCGGGGAAATCCTGTATGCGAGCATCGATGTCCATCAATTCCCTTGCACACTGCACATAAGCCTTACTGCAAGTGTAAGTCTGTTTGAAGAGGTCAGAGAAGCGCTTCAGCAGGGCATATTTCTGCTCACCTGTGGTAGCACTTTCCACATCAGCTACCGCCTTGGACAATTCTGTACGGATAGCCTTGTCAAAGTTGGGATAGAACACATAGTTCTCACCCCAGGTATCAGGCTCTGATGCGATAATGGTGTTGGCTCTTGCCACAGCAAACTCAAGTCCCTTGTCCAATGCCCCAGAAGCCTCATCAAAGGTACCCTGATAGATAAGTTTGGTGTTGGCAAATATTGGCCAGTCGTCACTGCGTCCGCTTCCATAGAGACGTCCACCGATGGTGAGAGTGCCGTCGGTCACGTTTACAAACACGCGGTTGAGGTAATAACCGCCCCTACACATGGCGTAAGTGGCTCCCTTGAGGCTGTAAGGAATGAGCTGGTCGCCCATAACACGGGTACCACCCAGTGAGTTGATTTCCTCTGCAATGGGATCATCAGCGGGTATGATATCCTCAGACACAGACATCAGAGGCATTTCCATATCGCCTGCGAAAAGGAATGTGGTGTAGTAGGTGCAGTTCTCATCATCACCCACCAACTGGCTTCCATTCATATCCAGCTCATAGATACCATTGGTCAGACCAGTGATAGTCTGGCTGAATGAGCCTTCCAGAGAACCATAATAATGCATTCCGCTGTAGCCTTTCTTGGCATCATAAGCAAAGCTGTTGGCCACCTTGGTCCAATCCCAACCTGTTTTCTTCTGGCTGAAATCGGGGTTCTGCACCAGCATAGTCACATCGGTACCTGGAGCAGTGCCCGATGCAAGTGCCTTGAGCAGCATATCCTCCATATACTGAATCTCTGTGGCAATATCCTCGGTGCTGAGTGAATAGTTGTTGATGATATAGTTCAGCGAACCATGCACATACACCTCGTCAGGCTCGATTTCATCCTCGAGATAAGCACGCAGCACCAGAGCTGTCTGATTCATCATGCCCTCTATCTGTGCGAGGGTGCTCTCGCCAGCAGCCTTCAGTTGCTCATAAGCCTTTCTGTTCTTGTTGATGAGGACTACATCGGCATCTATCTCCTTGCACTTTGCCACGAAATCATCGATGGTGGTGCATGTAGCCACCTCCTGGGCATGCAGGGTCAGAGAATCCTTAAGCGGCTTGTAAGCCTCATATTCTTCTACGTTACCCAGTATCTTCTCCGAGTATGCAGCAGCCACCTCCGTCAGTGTGGTTTCGTCCTTGACATTATATGTAACGTCATCCAGCACTATCACCAAGCCGTGGGGCAGGTTGAGCACGGGCATAGCATCCTCTTCTACATTCTGACGCCAGGCAGCATTTGCGGGGGTCATACCATTGAGCTTCCAGCACACTTCGCCGCTTGCAAGTTCATCGTCAGCCACCAGAGTGGCACCATTGTCGCTATCACCTGCCATGGCGGTATAGTAACTGTTGATGACGCTCACGTTTTGGGGATTGCGGGCAAACACAGCTCCCTCTGTAGCCACACTGGAGATGTCGCCCACCTGGAGGCTGTTCTTGATGGTAATATTACCGCCTGCCCATCCTACCATTCCAGCACAGCGGGTGGTGGTCTCAGAGCTAATGGTGCCGCTGAACAAACAGTTGTTGAGGGTCAGACCAGCATTTGCCGCACCTATCAAACCGCCATAAGTGCCATCTCCTTCATAGGTAGAAGTGATCTTGACATCCGATGACACATTCTCTATCAGCGTCTTGCCGGATGCGTTTGCAGCCAACGAAGCAGTGAACTTCTGCGTTCCAACGATGTTTCCAGTTATATTAAGGTTGCGCACAGTGGCATCAACAAGTGACTTGAAAGGTGCACTGGCCACACCCTCAGGAGCATAATTGACAGTCAGAGTGTGTCCCTGGCCATCAAAAGTGCCCTTGTAACCACGGTCGTAGCAGATGAGCTTTTTGGCAGCAGAGTAATCAATGTCGGCCTCCAACTTGGCATTCAGTTCAACGTTGCCTCTGCGTACAGCGCATGCAAAGTTGTCCAGTTCCTCGCTGTTGGCAATGAGAACCGTTCCGTCCTCGTCTGTGCGAAGCGTAGGAAGCTGTCCCTCGGCATGCTCAGGTTCATCGGTCTTCTTGGCTTCCATTTCCTGATAGATAGCCTTTACCTGCTCGTCGGTGAGAGGATCATTGTAGATACGTGCAACAGCAATATCACCCTGGAAGGTATTGCTGCTCACACTGGGTGTGTTAGGAGCGATATCGACGCCCACACCCACGAAGCATTCCTTGCCCTGAGTGACAGGGAAACTGAGTTCGCCTGTTGCTCCCTCTATGGTAGAGACGAGTTCGCCATTGGCAAAGAACTTATACATACCGGTTTCCTTGTTCCAGACTCCCACCAGATGAATCCATTCTCCGTTTACCACCGGACCAAAGGTAGCATCCTTATAACTGCCGCCGATAACAGACTCGAAGTCCCACTTACCGCCATATATGATGATACCGAAACCACCACTTTCATAGCAGCCAAAGAGATTGACCCAAGTCTTGTCCAATGTACCTTTCTCAAAGTATGGGCGTACCATCACTTCCATGGTCATACCATCCTTGATGGCTTCAGTCAGTTGGTCATTATAAGGAACACGCACATTATTAGAACTCTCCTTTCCCCACATCTCCTCCTCGTAGCACAGCACATTCATGCCATAGCGAGGACTCTTCTTGATATCGGGGGCACCCATGACATGCACTGGATGAGCCATAGGTGATGCATCCACCACCGTACCGTCATCGTTGAACACGATGTCCAACACATCGGCCTTGGGCGCCTGAGCGGCAGCAGCCAAGCCCAAAGAGAATGACAGAACACCAAGTAACAGTTTCTTCATAATAAATCCTTGTTTAATATCAGACTTTAGTTTTACTTGATTATAAAAGATACTTCCCTGTCCCACGAACAAGCATGAAGCAGGGAAGCGAAAATAATCTATTATCTCATTCGTTTCTCTCCGTTGATGATGTAGATGCCGTGTTCCAGCCGTTCATCAGCACGTCCGGCGCGTGTGCCGTCCATTCGGTAGGCGATGTTGTCATTGGGGCGATTGGCCTGCACGCCGCTTACTGCCGTGCCGCTGTTCTCCACCTTCACGCTGCAAGCCTCTGAGAAGGGGCTTCCATCCACACATACATAGAACTTGTAGTCGCCTGGTGCCAATCCCTCAATCTGCGCAATACCCTTGGCTTCGGTAAGTACCTGAGCCTCGTGGAACGTTGTGTCGCTGCCCGTCTGATAACAGATGGTTGCTTTCAGCTTCTCGCTCGAACCGTTGAAGCTGAGTACCACCGGCTCATCCTTGCCGTAGGAAGCACGCTCGCTGGCCACTGTGGCAGGTTTGCCAATCACGAAATACTTGCGGGGGAAAGGCTCGGTGTAACCACCTGTCATAAAGTAGTTGACATAGTAAATGCCCTTCTCCAGCGGAGACTTCCAGTTCTTGGTGCCAGAGACATTCAGTCGCAACAGTCGGCTACCGCTCTCATAATAGAGATAGGTGGGGCAAATCACATCCATAGGATTATCGTTTTCTGCGGAATAGATGCCTACCCAGTCACGGCTTAACGCTGGAGCACCCGACACAACGACGGGAATGGCAGCACCCACGCCATAGACACTCTTGGACATTGTCAATGAGAAGGCCGACGGATCATAATCATTGGCGGTGAGATAGACGGGTATGCGTACTGAGCATTCACCATAACCCGAGTCGCGGAACATTACAAGATAGTATTCACCCGGTGTTGCATACTTCAGGTTCATCTTTCCTTCCTTCACCTGAGTATAGTCCCATGACAGGGACTTGTTGCCCGAACCAGGATTGGAGCCGGCTGAATAGAGTCCGATCCATGCCTTGGTGCCCACAGGAGCATCCTTGAATGACACTTCTATATTGTCACCGGCCTTGTAAAACATCTTGGGAATGGAGATGGAAGAAGTGATTGACTTGATGGGACCACTTATCCAATCGCTGTAGAGAGGCTCGCCCTTCTTGCCGAAGCACTCACAGGGGCGCACGATAAAGCGGTAGCGGAACAGAGTGGGAAGCTCTGATAGGCCAAACACGCAGAATGCCTCCTTGGCATCATGCCCTTCGTCCATGAAGCAGCGAGGTGACATCACACGCTTGGTGACGGATATGAAACGTACATCCAGCCATTCGTGCTCTACCTGCACTTCGTAGTCAAAAGCACGCACACCGGTATCTTTCTTGAATATATTGGGGAACTGAACGGTCACCTGCTCCTGTTCCTTGCCATAACGGTCCTTGCCATATGCCTGTGACACCTTCACCTTGGCGTCCTTGGCAAACTGTGGCACGGGAGATGTCTTCTTTCTGTTCTCAAAGGTCAGAGGTTCGCTCTGCGAGATGGGCCAAGGCATCACCCATGGGTCAGCCACAGCCTGGTCGTTGACAAACTCCCTGCGCTCAAAGGCGATAGCACCGTCATAAACCCTCATAACCATTCCCTGGCGACCTTCACCGCCTATGTTGGCCATCTGCGTTGGTGGCTTGCCGCCCCAGTCATCCTGATGAGTATTCTCACGGGCTGGCATGGGATAGAGGTAACTCAGCGAAGAGGTACCGATAGAAGTGAACTTATCCTGCCAGAAGTTGCGGTCATCATTGAGTGGAGAGTGGGAGTGACCCGAGAAGGCAACCGCATTGGAATACCTGCTCAGTATCTTGGTCACATTGCCGTCATCTCTTCCCCAAGCCCAGAAACCGTTACAGGTGTTGCGGGGATGAGGATGCTGAATGTAGAAGAATGGCTTCTCGGTACCCAACTCAGTAGAGTGTTGTGCCAGGAACTCGCTCAGTCCGGGGATGTTGTTATTGTGCCAATGAGCGCCGATAAAGCGGTAACCCTTGACTTCCTTTATCCATATAGGCGAATACTCTTCCTTGAAACATCTCTTCCAAGCCGCTTTCACGTCGTTGCTGATGGCATGCTTCTTGGCATACTCAGCGCCATACTTGTTGATGGTGCTTCCCCATGTGCTGGCCTGCATATCGTGGTTGCCGTAGATGAAAAGCTTCTCAGTATATTTGCCGTCCAGTCCCTTGTTGTCGGGGAATACCTTGAACCACGCGTCGGCCACAGCCTGCAACTGAGGCTCCAAGCCATGGTCGGCCATATCGCCGGCTATTATCACGCCATCCACACGCAGACTGCGGAAATACTCGAGTGCATGCACAAACGTGTCGGCATTCTCAGGTCCCTGGACATGAATGTCACTCAAGACACCTATCACAAGGTTGGGATTACCCAATGTCTGCAGGTCCGTAGCCAGACCAGGAACCCCTACGTAGGCGGCTCCAACCAGTGCTGCTGACCTTTGAATAAAATCTCTTCTGTTCATATTACGCTAATTATGATTGCCTGTAAGTTTTCTCTGGAAAGGTATCAAACTGCTGCTTTCACACCGCTATTCTACCCTCTCCACCAGCAAAGTTAGCCAAAATTCTATAACGAAAGAATAAATCTAAGAAAAAATACGCATATAGACTTGTTTTTGCCACCTATACTAATAATATAAGCACTATTGTGACATTTCTGCCAAAATCAGACATTACAGAACACCGCAGTCTGTAAAATGGAAATCAGAAGAATCCTCAAGGCCATTCATCAGGATTCAACACCCCTGAAATATCCATGTTACAAGCCGCCTTCCCGCAGAACCCTGCCCTGTGCCGCCAATACAACAATAATAAGAAGTACGCCGATTAACAATACGCTGACGCTTGACTTTGCCAAAACTGCAATAGAGAGCAAGGCTGCAAGCGACCAGCCCTACCCTATCCGCCCAACTTCCCCAGCCACTTCCTTACTGGCTCGTCGTAGAACTTGAGGCAGAGCCAGGCAAGGGCGATACTGCATACCATGGTGGCAAGGGCCATTGGCCAGGCATCAGCGAATGTGTATTTTTCACTCTTGATGAGCCACATATAGAAAGCATACATCAGAGGATAATGCACGATATACAATGGAAACGAGATGTCGCCCAAGAAGCGGCAGATGCGCGTAGAGTTCCTGTCGGTGGTACGGCCTGATGCAGCAAGCCATACAAGTGCGGGAAAGAAGAGTATGATGCATACCGATTCAAACACGCCATTGAGGCAAAACGTCAAGCCACCCTCGATAAATGGTACATGGAAAAGCACAAGCAGGGCAATGGCACAAATCCAGAAGGCACCACGCACACCCTGCAACGGCTTGAAGACACGTGACAGGAGCACGCCCATAGTGAACGGGCAGAGCATGCGCAATGTGCCTCCAAGCACATTCACAGCATCTATTGTCCACCCCACTCCTATAGACCCATAACCCGACTGATTGGTCACGGCAAACCATGCCAGGCCGCAACACAGCAGGGCTGACAGCCATGCCAAGGCACGTGTAGGCAGCCTGCGTATGAAAAGAGCATAGAGCACGTTGCCCACATATTCGAAGAAAAGTGACCAGCAAGGGCCATTGAGCGGAAACATCTCACCGTTTCCACGCACTTCGCGCGGCATTCCTGGCAATGCAGGAATCATCAGCCAGGAGCAGAGAAGTGCCAATATGGTGAGAAGGAGTGTGGAATGAGTGCCGTCCCATCGCTCCATGCCTGTAAACAGGAAGGAGACTGCACCTATCAGCGCACCCATCACCACCATGGGATGAAGGCGTATGAGGCGACGACGGAAGAAGCCTCCCATCGTGAGCGACTTGCCCCAGCGGTCGTCATAAGCATAGCCTATGACAAAGCCAGAAAGGATAAAGAAGAAATCCACGGCAAGGTAGCCATGATTGATAAAGTCGATTACAGGCTTGTTGCCTGCAAACTGGAAACCCTCAAACACATGATACCACACGACGAGCAAAGCTGCCACGCCGCGAAGTCCATCGAGCAGAGCGTAATGGGGTTTGGAATCGGAAAATGCCATTTAGGATAATATCTATTACAGGGCAAAGTTAAGACGATAAACGAAGAAAAGAAAGCTTTCGGGATAAAATTTTTCTGAAGGGAATCGCGCAGCACGCTCCTGTCGGACACGGAGCGCACTGCAAGACGAGGAGCAGCGCATTGCGCGGCTAAAGGCAGCGGGCTGATGCTTTTTGGAGGAGCAACGGGAATTTCGGAGGGAGGGACATTGGGGAGTATTGAGAAAAAGTGCGACCTTTGCAACTGTATGCAGGAAAAAGAGAGTAAAAGGGAGATGCACATTGCCATCATTGGCGGTGGAGCGGCAGGATTCTTCGCTGCCATCAGAGTGAAGGAGAGGTTGCCACACGCCTCGGTGGATATCTACGAACGGGCGCAGAAGGTTCTGGCCAAGGTGGCAATAACAGGTGGCGGACGATGCAACCTGACCAATTCGTTTCGCGAAGTGACTGACCTCAAGCAGGTATATCCACGCGGGAGCCAGTTGATGAAACGTCTCTTCCGACGCTTCGACTATCAGGATGCCTATGAATGGTTCGAGAACCAAGGGGTCAAACTGGTGACGCAGGAGGATGAATGCGTATTCCCACGCTCACAGGATGCCATGAGCATCGTGCGCAGTCTGACCTACAGAGCCAAGGGACTGGGCATACAGGTGCACACAGGGCACTGGCTCACCGCCCTCGAGAGGGATGGAGAGAGCGGGGAGTTCACGCTCACCTTCAAGAGTGGCAACTCCGTTCAGGCCGACAGAGTGGTCATCACCACTGGTGGTTCACCTCGTGCCGACGGCCTCAGCTATCTGGAAAAATTGGGACACCGCATTGAACAGCCCGTACCATCGCTCTTCACCTTCAACGTGGAAGAGGCTGCATTCAAGCAACTGATGGGCACGGTGGTTGACCCTGCCACGGTTTCCATCCCCGCCACAAAGTTCAAGGCACAAGGTGCTTTGCTCATCACCCACTGGGGGATGAGTGGTCCGGCCATTCTGAAACTGTCATCGCATGCCGCCCGACACCTGCACGAGCGCAACTATCACGAGACTGTGAGCATCAATTGGATAAAAGAGAACGACCGTTCCTGTGTGGAGAGCGAACTACAAGAAACCGCTTCGCGCAACCCACAAAAGCTCCTTACAAGCACTCGTCCCTTTGCCCTACCCTCCCGCCTGTGGCAATACCTGACCGAGAGAGCCGACATAGCGCCCGAAAGGAAATGGGCAGAAGTGGGCAAGAAGGGCATGAACCGACTGGTGGAGACACTCACCAACGACTGTCACAGCATCTCGGGCCGAGGCACCTACAAGGAAGAGTTCGTCACCTGTGGAGGCATCTCGCTCAAGAGCATCGACTCCAACACCCTGGAGAGCAAGCTCTGTCCCGGCCTCCACTTCGCTGGTGAAGTTCTGGATATAGACGCCGTCACCGGTGGCTTCAACCTCCAAGCAGCCTGGACCACTGGCTTCATCGTGGGAGAAAGCATCAACCTGTGATGACGATGCCCCTCCCCATCATTACTACACGCTTTTATTTCCCAAGAGACTTAAACATCTTGGTGATGCAGCGTTTCTTCTGTTCCATGTTCGGATGAACATAGAGGTTGAGAGTTGTGGTGATATTGGCATGACCGAGCAATACGCTTACAGTCTTGTAGTCGCAGTTGCTTTCAATGCAGCGTGTGGCAAAGCTGTGGCGTAGTCCGTGGTATTTCAGCCGAGGAATGTCAAGGCGTTTCATCAGCCGATGATAGTAGTTGCGGTAGGTGCGTGGCTCTGTGGGTTTCTCCTCATTGGTCAGCACATAGAAGTCTGTGTTTACCACCTTTTTCAGTGGTTTCAACATCGCCAGCAGTTCTTTGTTCATCGGTATCTCACGGCATGAGTTCTTGGTCTTGGGTGTGTTGATGACCAACTTCGTGTGCTTGTGTTCGCCCTCCACAATGTAGATGCGTTCAATGGTGCGGTTCACGGTGATAGTACCATTATCGGTATTGATGTCCGACCATTTCAAACCGCAAATCTCTCCGATACGCAAGCCTGTGGTCAGACTGATATAGATGCCGAGGTTGCGGAATGTGAAGTTCTGTTTGATGAAATCGAGGATCTTTTTATGGTGTGCCACCGTCAGTACCTCAATTTCCTTGTTGGTCTCTGTCGTAGGGTACTTGATGTCCCACTCGCAATAGTTCATCCATTCGTTCTTTACTCCGAACTTCATCACCATTTTCAGGACAATCAGAATATCTTTCACCGTCTTAATGCTGAGTCCGTCATTCAGTTTCTGCAAAACGAACTCCTGCACAAGTTTCTCACTCAAAGCCTCACAATCGCCAAATGATGGCAGGATGTGGTTCTCCAAAACTAACACATAAGCAGCGTATGTGGACTGCTTAACGTAGCGTTGCTTGTCACTTTTCCAAGCCAACGCAATTTCTCTAATTGTTTTTGTTGTCATTGTGATCCTTAATTTGGAAGAAGTACATAATAATTAGAGAAAATAGAACTCTGATGTCCCAAATCTCAGATTTCCGGAGTTTCAGGAGAAGTGGAAGAAATGCAAGTTGGGAGATGTATGCAATACTTCTACTGGCAATAAGAACACACAAGATAAGATAGAGGATGGTGTTTATCCGTTTTATGTACGTTCTCAAACAGTAGAGCGTATCAATTCATGGACTTTTGATGGTGAAGCAATTTTAACAGCTGGTGATGGCGTTGGAGTTGGTAAGGTCTTTCATCATACCTATGGAAAAATTGGAGTTCATCAACGTGTCTATATTCTTAGTGATTTTAAGTGTGATGCGAATTATCTTTTTCACTTTTTCTCTTCCAAGTTTTATAATAGGGTAAAGAGAATGAGTGCGAAGAACTCGGTTGACTCTGTGCGTAAGGAGATGATTACAGATATGCCGTTATCCTTACCTTGTCGTAAAGAGCAAGTTAAAATAGGGCGTTTATTGACACTCCTTGACGAGCGCATTACAACCCAAAACAAAATCATTGACAAGTTGCAGTCCTTAATCAAGGGAATTGCACAGAAGATAGTTCATAGCAACAAGACTAATGTTCGTTTGTCAGAGTGCGTAGAATGCAGTTCTTCCACCTTACAAGAAAGTGATGTTTGTGAACATGGTGCATATCCAGTTTATGGCGCAAATGGCATCGTTGGCTACCTCGATAATTATAACACAGAGGGTGAAGCCGTTTATATTATCAAAGATGGTTCTGGTGTCGGTAGTGTTTCTTATGTTACAGGCAAATGTTCTGCAACAGGAACTTTGAATACTTTGCAAGCTAAAGATGGCTATTCACTTCAATACCTCTATTATCTGCTAAAAGTATTCAACTTTGAACCTTATAAGACAGGCATGGCTATACCTCACATATATTTCAAGGACTATGGTAAAGCCAAGATATTTTGCCCATCATATACAGAACAACTCCAATATGCTCGATTGTTGTCTGCAATAGAAAGCAAACTATCAATAGAAAAGAAAATTCTAACAAGCCTAAGTTTGCAGAAGCAATACTTGATCCGCCAGATGTTTATATGAACATTTGGCGAAGCAGATACTGCTTTTGTTTTAATAGCGTTTGTAAAATCTCATTCTCGACATTAAATTTCTGCTCCATTGAAGAAAGACATAAAGACACACTATATTGTATTTTCTTCGATGGGATAATAACTTTTAGCTTTTGAAATGTGTCAAGTCTTAATGAAGGCACTGTTGAGCCCACAGCATTTTTGACGAAATAAGAATTTCGCGTCTTTAGATAAAAATATAGGAAACGAGCATTTGTAATTTCGTTGAAGTCAAAAATGGCATAACATCTTTGATGTAAAGCGAATTTCCCTTTGAAATATCGTGGCATAAATTCAGTTCCTTCACGTGGATATATAATAGCTTCTTTGTCAAACAAGAATGTAGGCAAATATTTTATATCATCAGACCTATCAAAGAAAGGATACAAACCATCCTTTAATTGTGTAACAGCATCTTGCACATTACTATTTCCATTAGTAATTGTAACAATATCACCCATTCTATATTCAATTCCTTGTATGGATGCAAAAATTCTACTACTAATTCCCTTGATTAAGGACTGCAACTTGTCA
>UQST01000015.1 GCA_900543815.1 uncultured Prevotellaceae bacterium | reverse complement strand
ATTTCCTTGAATACGACAACACCATTGTCAAGAAAAAAGTTTAATTTGTTTTTTATCTCATTAAAATAGCGCATGAGCGGATTCAACATATTAAAAGTATACCCGGAGTTACTGGATATAGTAGGTCTTAGTGAAAGAGACCGACAGCATGATTTACTAGCAATCTTTAAAAGAGACATTGAAGACAACTTCGATTTTACGTTCCGCTCTTGGCGTATTTATCCGATAAAAGCACAAGGAGAAGCTGATATGGGAAGACTATTTAAGCATTTGACTTGTGAAGAAATTATGGTGGAGTGCGAAGATGGTACGAAATATCCCAAACGTGTATTTGAGGTCGCACGATCTCAGAGATTGCATTGGATAAACCATCATATTAAGGAAAAAACGCCTTCAAACATAGATGTGTTTACGGTAGAAGAGAGAGATACAAAAAAACGTAAAGTCAAAAAGACGTACATTTACGATAAAGTTGAAAAATATATCATAGTTTTGGAGCAACAAAGAACGAATGCCTTCTACCTTCTTACAGCATATCATCTTAATAGAGAATATGGGGAAAAGGCACTTTTAAAGAAAATGAAGAAAAGAATTGCTACACCACTATAAAAACGCAAGACCCGAGAAGCATCAAAGGCTATCGGGTCTCGAAACTCTTTCTAATTATAGATGAGCGATGCAAAGTTAGCATGTTTTATTTGATATTCCAAGAAATATATTGCATATCTTTTGAAATTAACATTTAGAATATATAAAGATGAGAATTTTTCAAGGCTAGACGATTAGGAGATGCAATCCTTACAGAGGCTATGCGACATAATTATCGTATGTCCTTCAACGGGCTCACCCAATAAACCTGTGGGGATTAAGCATATAGTTTTGTAAGTAAAAAGAAAACGTTGCAGAATAGGCTTTGGAGTCACACTCCGAAGCCTATTCTGTTTTTTCTGCGTGGCATCTCTATGGGCACAATGTCCTCCGGCGTAATCAGAAGGAGGTCGTTGTGATTCTTCGGCGGCTGCTTCACGCATCGTGTGGCGTGCTGAATGTAGATGCGCTCCAGCTGGTTGGCTATGAAGCGTGCGTTGCCCCACGTCTCGGTGTCGCGAGCGCTGAAGGCGAGCGCTATCATATCGGTGTATTTCTGCCATGCCTTTACGGTGAAGCGGTAGCTGTACTCCTCAATGCGACGGCTGGTTATCTCGAGCAGTTCGTCGACGCTGAAGTCGGCAAACTCGAAGCGGTTGGGGAAGCGCGACAGCAGTCCGGGGTTAGTCTCGAGCAGTTCGTTCATCGGCTCCTTGTAGCCGCAGAGCACCACGGCGATGTCGCGCTGACTCTCGTCGGCGAGCAGATTCATGAGCAGTTGTACGATAATCTTTCCGGGGTCGTTCTCGTTCTTTCCGTTCAGAAGGTATGCCTCGTCAATCATCAGGACGCCGCCCTGCGCCATCTGCAGCACCTGCCTTACAGCCCTTTCCTCGTCGCCCCAAAGCGTGCCGATGAAGGTGCCGCGGTCGCATATCACGACTTGTCCTTTCGAGAGCGCTCCCGCCTCGTGCAGCAGCGCCCCGAATATCTTGCAGACCGTGGTCTTGCCCGTGCCGGGGTTGCCGAGGAATAGGCTGTGCAGCGAAACCCGGTGCTGCTTCAGTTCGGGAAACTGTTCGTGCAGCATACGGTTGTAGGCGGTCAGCGCCACCAGTTCGTCCATGCGCTTCTTGATGTTGCCGCAGCCCACCAGCTTCTGCAGCTCTTCCTGCGGATTGTCTATGGGGCGCAGTATCTCCACCTTTACTCTTACGTTCTGGTTCTGCTCTATGACGTCGCCAGGTAGCGGACTGTCGGTGCAGATGTCGTCAGCCTTCTCTGTCGGAGTGTCGTCCTCGGCTTCGTATTCATCTACATCTTCATCTACATCCTCATCTTCATCTTCCAGAAATGAATCCTCATCGTCCTCAGTCTGCATGTCGTCGAGTTTGACATCCTTGTATTTTTCGCTCACGAACTGCTTCAGGAGTCGTTCGAAATCCTCGTTAAAATTCTCGTCAGTGTTGTTCTGCATATTAGTCATAATTCTATCACGTTAAAAAAGCAACTAAATTCTTTGTCATTTCGTTCATTTTTTGCTACAATAATATTTGTTTTGTGATAGAATTATGATTATCTGCTGCAAATGTAGTGCAAATATATATAACTACCAAATGTTTTTGCGTAACTTTTTATAACTTTGCATCGTTTTATTAAGCATCTTGTAATGGCTTTATTGTAAAGCCGATACTCATTGACAGTCGTAGGATAACACTGAAAACACATAAATATGGATAACGTCAACGATTTCTTCGCCACGCTCAGCTCGTATCTTTGGGGCTGGCCAATGATTGTACTGCTACTTGGCACCCACGTTTTTCTATCCGTCCGCCTGCGTTTCCCGCAACGCAAGCTCTTCACAGCCATACGTCTCTCCGTACAGCGCGACAAGTCGCAGAAAGGCGATGTGTCGCAGTTCGGCGCACTTGCCACAGCTCTTGCCGCCACTATCGGTACGGGCAATATTATAGGCGTTGCCACAGCCGTTGCGTTAGGCGGTCCGGGGGCGGTGTTCTGGTGCTGGCTGACAGGCGTGTTCGGCATCTCGACGAAGTATTCCGAGGCTCTGCTCGCCATAAAATACCGTGTGAAGTCAGAAAAGGGACATATGCTTGGAGGTCCGATGTACACCTTGGAACGCGGTCTGGGATGGCGCAAGATGGGCATTCTGTTTGCCGTGTTCACAGCCATTGCAGCGTTCGGCATAGGCTGTACGGTGCAGGCGAACGCCATCTCTACCATAATGCACGCCTCGTACGGCATCAGCACCAGTGTTAGTGGTGCCGTACTGATGCTTCTTGCCGCTGCGGTTATACTTGGTGGCGTGCGCAGCATCTCCAAAGTGTGCAGCATGCTGGTTCCGTTCATGGCGTTGCTTTATGTGTTGGGATGCATATATATATTATGTATGAATGTCGTCTATGTCGTGCCGGCGCTCAAGCTGATAGTGAACTCGGCATTTTCGCCTGAAGCGGCAGGCGGCGGTTTGGCAGGCGGATCGGTCATCATGGCTGCCCGCTACGGCATTGCGCGCGGTCTTTTCAGCAACGAGTCCGGACTTGGTTCGGCTCCTATCGTTGCGGCTGCTGCACGCACGAAGAACCCCGTACGCCAGGCTTTGGTTTCCTCTACTGGCACCTTCTGGGATACGGTAGTGATATGCGCGCTCACCGGACTTGTCATCGTAAGCAGCATCATCGCCTATCCCGACATCGACTATTCTAACGGCGCCGAGCTGACGAAGATGGCCTTTTCGAAGATTCCGTGCGTCGGTCCGTTCATATTGAGCTTCGGACTGCTCACCTTCGCCTTCTCTACCATCCTCGGATGGGGCTATTACGGAGAGCGTGCGATGGAGTATCTGAAGGGTAAGCGCTGGACTCACGTCTACCGCCTGCTTTACATCCTGGCGATATTTGCCGGCAGTGTGGCAAACCTTTCTATCGTGTGGAACATAGCCGACTGCATGAATGCCCTCATGGCCATCCCTAATCTGCTCTCGCTGATCTTCCTCAACGGCGTCATCGTTCACGAAACGCGCAAGTATCTGTGGCGCGACCGGCTCGACCGCGAGATGAACGAATTTTAAAATCGAGACATAATCTTTACCTTACTATCTAACGTTTCTGTACGTGAAAAAATCTGCCATATCTCCCAGCATCGCCATAACGCTCACACTATTAACAACATAATTGCTGGAAGATACCATTCCGCAAGGGTGTATCTTCCAGCCATCTACCATCGGTCTTTCAGCCGTTTTTCAGCTACTTTTTTTAAAAAGAAACTTTTTTGCTGAAATTTAGCCAAATATCGTATAAAAACCTTACCTTTGCAAAGTATATCCATCCGAAAGCCCCAAAGGGCGGAGGTTGGGTAGACATATACATAATAAGGCGTAACTGTACGCTTTGGTTTTGACTTGTTAGAACTTCGCAAACTCTATGGATTGTCAAAAACAAAGCAACGGGAACGCCTCATGGAGTGTATTATATACAGCTTTCATCGGCATCGGACGGTTCTGCCGCTCGTTGTCATAGAGGGTGAATTATATACTTACACTAACGTGGGGCTTTCGGCGTTGTCTTGTTCTTGCTTCCGCTCAGAGCACTTGGCCCCTCGGTGAGATAGGCTTTGGTCACGTAGCCGATGCGCAGGGTGAGCAGAGCATTCAGGCTGCCGTCGGCCAGCGAACCCACTATGAAGCCCGGAATCTTTATCTTCTGCAGGTTGCCGATGAGGTTTTGCAGTATGCCTCCATCGCTGTCGGCATCCACATCCAGGTCGTCGGCATCATCCACGCTGATGTCTGGAGCCGCTCCGTCACCGAAGTCAAAGGGCGCTATACCGTCCATGTCAGTGAACACCTGAGAGGTGCAGTAGGTGACCAGAGCCGTGGTGAGCACCTTCACGTAGAGCTTGAACATCTGCGGCTTGGTGGGCCTGAAGCCGCTGGCCAGCACCACATCGGCTATGAGGCGGTAGTTCATCACCAGCACTGCCACTGTGTCAAACTTGCTGTTCTGGGACAATGCGGTGACCATAAACACCGTCTTTCCCCACTCTCTGATGCGGTTATCTACCCCCAGCACCCCCATTTCGCGGTTGCCCTCCATGCGCAGCGCTATCTCCCGTGCGATGATGTCGCGCAGTTCGCATGCATCTGCCGAGTGGAAGTTTATCTGCTTGAGCAACAGGCTCCTGTGGCTCCTCCTGAACTGACGGTCGGCTATGTAGTCGCAGTTGTTGGCCAGCCGTCGTGCAAAGGTGCGCAGTTGGGGTGCTGTGGAAAGCCCTTCGGCCGACAGTTTGGGAAACTCGGGTGCCCGGTGCACCTTGATGATGGGCCTTACGATGTAGATTGCGCCAGCCGTCAGAATGACTCCGTAGAACGCATACTCTACATATACATGGGTCAGGCGGCCCAGTTTGTCGCCTATGACAATGATGTTTCCCGTGAGCATCGTGGCTATGATGGCCAGCAGTATGCCGATAATGATAAGCAGGTTTCTATTCATGGATGTGGATGTTAAGGGCCTCCAGGTCCTTCTCCAGGCTCTGGAGCAGGGCCACATGGGCGGTGAAAGCATCGTGGTCAGGCGTGATGGTAACCAGCGAGAGCAGCTTCAGGCGCTCTATCTCGCGGTTCATCCCGCCGGTGAGCTGGCTCTTGACCTGGTTGAGCGCAGCGCTTATCAGGTCGTTTACCTTGTGCAGCAGTTCGTTGGCAATGAGCCCCTTTGCCTTGGTGTCGGCAGTGGCCTCGAATCCGCAGTAGGCATCGTGCACATAGGCAAAGTAGTCATTCACCGAGTCAGTGCTGTGCTTGTACCACATGGACTTGTGTGCCACCAGTTCCTCCACGTTGACTCCCGTCCCCCAATCTACCGTGATGTCCTCCAGAGGACACTCGACGCTCACGTTGGGCTGGCTCAGATGATGTGCCGACAGCTGTAGCAGAGCCACCTGCCATTGCTGGAACTCCTGGCCGTACTGCATTTGCAGGCATTGGCGGCGCTTCTCGTTGACCAGCCTGGTCATGCGTGAGTAGATTCCCTCCAGCATGCGATGCACGAATCCGCGCACCTCGCTTGTCTTGAAGGAGGTGTTCTCGCCTCTGGCCTCCACAAACTTCCTGATGGTGTAGTACTCCTCGTTCACTATCTGTGTGAGTTCCTGCTCGCTGACCATGACGGTGGGACTGTCGTCCAGGCGGGTACGCTTGAGCGCCTCGAACCCCTGTGCCACCTCCTGGTACTGCTTCTCCTGCTCCTGTTTCTGCCTTATGGCCTCTCTCACATGCTCCAGCAGCACATCACGCTGGATGCTTGTGCGTGCGATGCAGTTGGCCAGCCGGATAGACTCACGTTTGCGGAAGAGTTCGTACATGGCGCTCTCGGCCTGTTCAAACCGTGCAGCCTCCTGTTCCAGAGACTCCTTCAGCTCGGGCCGGAAGTTGCCGTTGCGCCAGTCGTCCACCTTTCCCAGATTGAGGTTGAAGGCATAACCCTCATCGAGCACCAGATTGTATTTTGCCTTTATCTGCTCCACGGCATACTCCTTCTGCTCCTCTATGTCCCTCTGCTTCGACTCTTCATCGCGCCAGTAGGCCGACTCGAACACGTTGTGCACCAGGCATACGGGCACCGAGTGATTCTTCTTCTGCAGTAGCTCGAAGAAGCTGGCCGACAACTTGGAGATGGCTGAGTTGCTGCTCTGGACGAACACTATCAGGTCGGCACGCTCGATGATGGCCTTGTAGGCAGGCGTGTCGAAGTTGACTCTGTCGCCGTCGAACCCGGCCATGTCAACGAGATAGACGTGGTCCTGGAGCAACTTGCCTCCGTGGGTTTCTATGGATGTGAGCAGGATGTCATCCTTATCCACCGACACATTGCCCAGCTTCACATAGCGGTCGATATTCTTTCGGGTGTGGGCATACACCTCCTTGCGCACGTTGGCCAAGCCCGATTCCTCGGCCAGTCCATTGATGCTGTCGATGATACTGTTGGTCTGTTGTTCCTTGTGGGAAGCGTCTGTCGAGCGATACACAGTGAGCTTCTCCTCGCTGCCCGCGAAGATGAGTGATGGGCGCACGGTGCACTCCAGGAAGTGCGTCGGGCTGACGTAGTTTCTGGCCACAAGGTTTACGAAGGTGGATTTGCCCGACTTCACCGGCCCTACCACCAGCACTACAAACGAGGGGTTGTGGTATTCGCGGCTCCTGTTTTCCAGTTGCTTCAGGTGGTGTGCTATATCTCCGCCGCACCGCTCGATGTCCTGCGCAGCCTGCAGATATTTGCCGGCCAACTGCCCGCATACGTATTCCTCTATAGCCGAAGCCGTCTCCTTGTATTTGTTCTTGTCCATAGTATCTCGTGTGCTTGATGTTTGCTGCTTGTGTGTGGTACCGTCTCTTCCCTGAGGCGGTGGGGCGGGGCTGATGCCTATTGCTGCGTGATCTTGAATCCCAGGCTCATGATGAGTTTCAGCGTCTGCTGTGAGGTATTGCGGTCATAGGCTTTCTCCTCCTCGCTCAGTTCCTCGTAGGGCACCAGACAGGGATGTTTCCTCTCGGCATCATTCCGCTGGCTGCCGTAGGTCCAGCCGTCTTTCATACGCCCCTCGGCCCACACTTCGTGCACATTCTTGGCTATCATCTCGGCCAGTCTGTCCAGTTCTTCAGGCAGCTCCACGTGGCTCGTATCCACCGGCATGGGCTTGTAGTCTCCATTGTTCTGTCTCATGACTCTTTCTTCTTATTGGTTCATCTGTAATGAGAGAGCGCTGTGCCGCCTCTTATCTATCACTGTGGGAGGAAAAGAATTCTATTTCATCATCGACCACGCCGAGCGTCCGTCCTTCCTGATGCACAGTGCCAGGCAGATGGCAATGATGTGGGCCAGCACTAGCACCAGCAGAGTGGTGTGCGTGCCGGCCAGTTTGTGCAGCTGCATACTGGCTCCCAGGTCATAGAGCAACTGGTATCTGATGCTGCTCGGATAGGGTATCTCGGCCATCTGAGGCCAGTTGAGGTACAGGTATTCGGCCAGATGGCTCACGAGGTAAGCCTCTATGAAGTCGAGCGCAAAGATGAGTGCCAACCAGTAGGAGCGCAGTGAGCCTATCTTGCAAGTGGCTGTGAGTGAGGTGCCGAGCGCCAGTATGAGCATCACATGACTCACCTGCGGGTGGCGGGCAATGGCCTCCCGCATTTCTTTATCCCCACCCAGATGGTGTTGTAGTCGTATTTGATGGTCTCTCTGAGCTTGGGGTATTGCAGAAGTTCCTCGTATGGAATCATGCAGGCATGAGTCTTGCGTATGTAGTCCTTGCCGTTGTCCTTCTTGTCGGTATCGGCTGTGTAGCCCAGCATGGTGTTTGAGGCCACCCAGCGCAGATGCTCGCAGCGGGCGATGTTCTGCAGCAGAGTCTTGTATCTGCCTTGCTCCTCAGTGGCAAGCACCTGCTCGATGAGGGCAAGTGAGTTGAATTCCCAGCCTGCTTCAGTCTCCTTCCTGGTCACTTCATCCTGTATGCGCAGCATCGCGCAACCCAGTATGCGGGCGATGGTCTGCTGCCTCTGCCCGTCCTCTGCGATGCTTGCCGCCCTTACGCAGCCTACTGCTTCCTTGCCGCGGGCATTCCTCGTGAGCGATACCGCTGCAGGAACTTCCCTGGTGATGCCCATCAGCATCTTCTTGGTAGTCATGTGATAGACGTTGGCCATATCCTGTATCTCCTGCTGGGTGAGCTTTGCCTTGCCGCTCATGCCGTCCTGCATGAATTCTTCGGCACGCTTGTTCCACTCCTTTTCTGGGTCTTGCTCGGTATCTCCACCATATTCATACAGCTTGGTCTTCTGGTATTCATAGTGGAAGGACTTGGCTCTCTCTATGGTCTCTTCCTGCAGCACATTGGCATAGGAGAAGATGTCCTCACGCTTACCAAAGGGTACCAGCTCGAAGCGGAAGAGCTCCGTCTGGGCTCCCTGCGTGGTGTGCTGGCGGTAGTAGTCGGCTATGTAGCTGGCGTTGGCAAACTTCACAGAGTCGTAGATACCGGTGAAGATGCTGAGGGTCTTGTCTGCATCGCGCAGCCTGTAGGCCATGTCCAGCAGTTGCATGCCCAGGGACAGGTTGCCCTCGCTGCTATTGGTGCATACGGCAATGTAGTCAACCTCCTTGATGAGCGCTTCCCACTCGCGGCTGAAGTCTTCTGTCCTGCCGCACATGAAGTGCAGCGAGTCCTTGTCGTGCCTGATTCCCGGGCACTTCGACAGCAGTTCCTGCTCCAGTACTTTGGCTTTCGGGTCGATGATGAAGCACTCAAAGGGGGTGCTGATGTCCTTTGCATAAACCATCGCGCTGAACTCATACAGGAACTTGAACAGCTCCTGGCCTGTGTCGCCAAAGCCTATGATGACAGCCTTGAAGGGCTTGGTGGCAATGCCCAGTGTGGTGTCGGGTTTCACGTAGCGCACCGGCTGGTAGAGCGCATTCTCCCTGATGTCCTTCACCGAGAGGCTTGCTGTGTCGATGACTCTTATCCTCTCTGTGGTCAGCAGCTGGGTGATGCCACTACGCTTGGCACGGCAAAACACCTGCTCCTTCTCGGTGTCGGGAAAGAGCCGGTGCAGTGCGATGGCGGTGTTGATGTTGTTCTCCTCGTTGGGAGACAGGCAGAAGAAGAACTTCCGGGCTGCTCTTCGGTTGATGAAGCGCCATAGGCAGGTCAGTCCCACAGCCTCGGCCCACTCCTTGGGGCTACCTGTCGGGGTGCCGAGAGTTATCCCCGTGCGGCTGTAGGTGAGCATGGCATTCATCCTGGTGAGTTCTTCGGCAACATTGTTCTTGCTGTTGGTCAGGCTGAGCAGATGGCTGAAGGAGAAGCGCTCATGGTGACTCTCTTCCTGAGGAGTGCGCACGAAGATAATCTGTAGCGGGCTTCTGGCCTTCTCATAGATGCTCCTGGCCAATGTCAGAGACTCCTGACTCAGGTCGAAGAATATGTAGATGTCCAGATTGCGGCGCTTTGGCCAGTTGGGCGGCCAGCCCTTATGCATTCTGATGAATGATGTGGCTCTCAGACCCAAGATGTGCAAGATGAGCGCCGCACTGACGCAGGTGGCCAGGAAATGCACGATGGAGAAGATGAGCATGTAGTATGGGTTCTCCTTCAGAGCCGGCTCCACCTCTATGAGTTCCGACTCTGAAACGAACATCTCAACGGACGCCAGCATCGAGCGGAGCAGCAAGACCAGAGGATTGTTGTGGCTTCCTTCACCATTGAAACCGATGATGTACAGCCCGGTACCCAGCATGAAGATAATGACGGCTATCGGTAGCAGGTTACGCATAATCCGCTTCCTGGCCTTCTGGCTGCGCAGTGTGCAGAAGGCCAGAACAGCCCCTCCCACCAGCAGAAGCCAACTGATGGCTGTGTGGTAGTGGGGTGTATCGACGGCGAAAAGGTTCGTAAAGGCTTCCCACAGCGAACATATCCCCTTGCCGTGAGGGTCATCCTGCATGCCTAATATGTTCAGAATGGTCATCATCATCGTGCTCCTCTTTATTGTTTTCTTCTCTTCACTTCAAATCCCAACTTCTTCACCAGTTTCAGAGTCTGCATTGCCATCTCGCGGTCATACAGCTTCTCGCTCTCGGGCAGATTGCAGTATGGCACCATGTCGGGCGTCTCCTTCTTCTGGTCATTACGCTCAGGGCCATAGCTCCAGCCCTGTTCGGTGCGTGCTTTGGCCCATATCTCGTGGGCGTTCTCGGCTATTGCCTCCTGCAGCTCAGTGAGGTCCTCATCGAGAGTCACATCATCGAGAGCGATGGGGTAAGGCTCATATACAAACTTGTCAGTAGTGTTCGTCACCACCAGATAGCAGTTTGACTTCTCCCATGCACGCTGGAAGGAGTGGATGCTGTAGCAGACCAGATCCTCCTCGGTATAGGGGTTGAAGAGCGTTATCTCCTGGCTCTCGAGGGAGATGGAGCTGATTGCCACAGCATGGTTGGGCTGTGTGCAGTCTTCGTTGCACTCCCCCGTGAGGCAGTTGTTATCTACCACCGCTATCAGTTGGTTGCCGCTCTCCAGCAGGCGCGAGATGTCTTCTACGGTGGAGTCATAGCGCCTGCTCACTGCCAGATGGTTCTTTTCCAGGAGCCTTCCTATATTATATAGCGGCATTCCCTTGTCCTTGAGCCAGCAATTGCGGTAGGCTTCATCGAGCAGCGACTTGTGTGTTGCTTCGATACCCAGCTGGTGAAGTACAAACTCCTCGCACTCTATGTCGCACAGGTAATTCTCCTTCTTGCGTGCAGCCATAGCTGTCATGGGCAGTGTGCGGTGGGCTGTGGCAAACATCATGGCGTCATCCACCTCGCCTGCTATCTGTATGATATCCTGCAACTGCTGGTCTTCCTGAGCGGCGCAGAGCACCTTCATGGTATCTTCGGGCGAAGTGTTTCCGTCAAGGAATGCAGCCAGCAATTCGTCTGAAATGGTCATATTGTGTTCACTCATATTGTTTCTTGTCTTTAAGTGCTACGTCTGTGAGGGCCTGTATGGCTCGTCGCTTGATGTTGTAGAGGTTATCTACCGTGACAGTGAGCCTCTTTGCCACCTCCTCTGGAGTCTGGTCCTCCAGTATCAGCAGCCTGATGACCAGTGCATAGCGCTGGTTTTTCATCTGTCTCAGAAGGGTCTCCATGTCGGCTCCGGCATGGCTGTCTTCCTGGCAGGAGTTGGTTTTCCCGGTGTTGTCAACGGGCTCCTGGCTCTCGTCAGCTATCACCCTCTGCTGTGCCTTGAGCTTCAGACAGTGCCTGATAGCCGTCACCTTCAACCATTGGTAAAGGGTGCTTTCGAAGTTGAACTGCCTCAGCCGCTTTGCATCATCCTCCATCAGAAGGATGTACAGTTCGCTGATGATTTCGTCGTAATCCACTATCTGTTTGTCAAACACCCTCTTGATGACGCTCAGGAAGAGCGGCCGGCAATCCTTGTAGAAGAATTGCGCCGTCACCTTGGCGTCATGCCTGACGAGTGCTTCCACTGTCTCTTTGTCTGTCATTGTGCTTTCTGTAGTCTGTTGAGTGGGCTTCGCGGCCGGCCTCAGGGCTTTGTGTCAGTACGTGCAGCCCTTTGTCCAGGCTGTTCTAACCCAGTTGGGTGCCGCAGTTAGAGCAGAATTTCTGCCCAGGAGCGGTGTCCGTTCCGCAGTTCGGGCATTTGGGTTCGGCTTTTGCTCTGTCTATACTGCCGTCTTTCTTCGCTTCCTTATAGGATTCACGTCCCTCCTTGATGATGTCCCTTATGTTCGCTTGGCTCACGATGTCCTTTATGGTTTCCTTCGTGCTGTCATTCTCTGATATGTTCAGAGTGCCGTCGGGGTGTATGAAGTGCGTTATGAGCTTCAGGTAAATGATGGCCGCTGCATAGATGAGCACATATCCCATGGCTGCATTCAGTGCTGCGGAAGCAGCGCTGCCCAGTCCCGGGATGAAAGCGAGCAGGCCTGAGGCGATGAGGGTACCTATAAAGGCACCTGCATTCAGTATGATGTTGGTGACAATGGCAGAGCCCAGGAACTTTGCCGTATTCTTTGTCATCGAGATGCCCAGCGTGTTGTTTATCTTCACGTAGGTAGCCCACACGAATCCCGTTTGCGTGAGGATGGCCACTACACCTGCAATGCCAGGTGCCAGTCCTGCCACTGCACTTGCTATGGCTGCCGCAATGGCAAACCCTCGGATAGTCTCTTTGATGGCCGAGATCTTAGTGCCGTCCAGTGTTCCCTGCATGGCTTTGTCCAGTTCCTGGAGCGCTTTGCCTAAAATAGGAGTTGGGTTCATAACTTCTTCAAATGTTTAGCGGTTTGTGAATCAGTTGGCTTCTCTCTGGCTTCAGCCCATCTTGCATGTGCCTGTCAGCCGTATGAAGGACCTATTGAGGTTTGTTTCTCCGATAGACTCTCCTCTGTCCTTTATCATTAGGAGTGCCGTTCTCGATGATTTCTATCACAAACTCATCGTCTTTTATGCTGATTAACTTTCCCAGGGAATTGCTGTCATCATCCATGTGGAACTCGTCCCATAGCCATTCACCACCCCTCTTTTCAAATCGTGTGTGCGCTATGGTGCTGAATACGAGGTAGCCATTGCTGTACACCTGATACCTCATCAGTTGGCCTTCCTTGTCCACATGCAGGCTGCATACAGTTTGCTCATCTATCTGCCAGAGCCAGTCGCCTGCCAGCTTCTCATACGTATGCCTGTTCAGCTTGGCGTCCTCCTTGGACGAAGTGAATGCAGGCTCAAAGTGCACGCTGTAGTGTTCGCACGCCTGGCGAAGTAGGTGGTCGGGGATGACACCGAAGTGGCTGAATGCGTGCATATCCTGTCGCAGGTTGACGAGGATATCTACTCCTATCTTCTCGGCCTTCTCGATGGCCCTATTATAATAGGTATAAGCCTCCTCCAGGCGGCCTTCTGACAGTGGTACATGCCCGTGGTTGAGCAGGAGTGCGGGGTTGTCTGCCATATTTTGCATGGTGTCTGCCATCTCCTCATACATTCTCTGGGCCAGGTCAAACCTCCCGGCCTTCTCGGCCAGCCATATCAGATTGTACGAGCTGAAGTTTCCCACCTCGTCATAAGGGTACCGGCCTTGCTCCTTGCAATCGTTGAGGTAGCTCTCGGCATACTGTGCGGCCTCCTTCTCACGCCCGCAGAGTGCCAGGGTGATGGCAGTGAACATATGATGCTGCCAGTCATTGCCGGGGAACAGATGGCCCAGTGCCTCCTGTGGACAATTGTTGTTATAGAGGCTGATGGCCATATCAAGCTGTGCGGTGTTGTATGCCGAGTCCTGGAATTCATCCTCATACGAGGCTTCCAGAAAGTCCTTCCACATCTGGTCCATGGCATATTTCTGCACGATGGGATCGCTGTCCCTCATCTTGTCGTAATACCTGAATGCCTGAGAGACATACTTTGCCCTCTCCTCCATAGTCTTTTCCTTCTCCTGTAGAGCTTCCATGTACACAGCCATGGCACCGGCAAGCAGCACCAGCACCAGTGAAGTCATCACGATGTTCATCAGCCTCGAGATGAACAGGTCAGACAGCCGTCTGGGCTTGAATCGCTTGCTCCATTTCTTGCGGCACCTCCATGCGTGCACCTTCAGAATGAAGTAGATAGTCAGTGGCAGGTCTATCATCCATCCCCAGTCAGCGGCTCCCTTGGTAAGGTCATAGGTCAGTTCGCATGCCAGCACAGCGCCGCACACCCACATGGTTCTCTTGGTTGTCTGGTAGAGCGGTGCCCCCTGGATTCGGTTATAGATGGCGTAGATGGCCAGAAACATATAGGGCAGGAGAACCCAGAGGCTGGTGGTAGCCAGGTTGTCCCATCCGCAAGCCTCTGCCAGGTCTTTGTCTATCTCAACTCCACATCCCTTTATGACAACGGCAATGCACGTGCTTATGACGGCCAGCGCAGTGAGTGGCAGACGCCAGGTGAGTCCCCTGCGCCTCTCGGTGCGCAGCGATGCTTCCAGGAATGCTCTGGTCTCTGCTGTGAGCCGGTTGCGGTACTTGTAGTGGTGGAACTCCGCTTCGTAGAGTCTGGTGCGCTCCCTTATGAGGTCCTCCTTCTTGCGTCCGTTCTCTATCCAGTAGCGTGCCAGTTCCTCGTAGTAATTGTTCCTGTTGAGGAAGTCCTTCTCGCTCTCTATCCATTTGGTCACCACGCTCCACGAGCGCAGAAGCACCTCGTGGGCAATGGTCACTGTGGCTTCACCGGCGCTGTTCTTGTCTGAGACGAACAGGTGAGACTCTATCAGCTTGTCCAGCAGTTGCCTATCCACCTTGTTCTCTTCCAGTTCCTTTATCCTTACGGTCTTGCGCACATAGGTATTGCCGCTGGTGGAGGACTTGGCGATGAGCATTGCCAGCACTTCCTTGAGCGCCTTTTGTTCCTTGGGGGAGAGCTTGTCGTAGAAACCGTTGGCATACTTGGCAATGGCTCCATCCAGGCCGCCTATCTCCCGGTAGGCGCGGAACGTGAGCGTGTTGTCGGCATCCCTCTTCTCGTACAGCTCCGACAGGGCAAACTCTATCAGCGGCAGGTCGTGTATGGCCACTGCATCGTTGGCAATGAGGTGGTTCAGCCCTTCGCCCTTGTCAGACACCTCCCATTTGAGGCAAGCCTTTCTGGCAGGCTCTTCTATAATCTCTTGTATGTCGGAGCCACTGGCTACCGGCATATCCACCACCACGCTGTTCTTCTTTATCCAACCCAGATCCTCGTAGCGGGCAAACAGGTAGTAGAAGTCGTTGCGCATGGATAGTATCACGTGGATAAGCCTGGTAGATACCAGCCCTCGCAGCGTGGCCAGTATGAGGGCACGTTCCTCCTCGCCTATGCGCAGGTCGGTGAAGATTTCCTCAAACTGGTCTATGTAGAGCAGCAGGGCATGTGAGTCGGCCTTGCCCAGTTCGTAGGCCAGATAGTTGAAGTCCTTTGCCTGCGGCTTGCCGGTGCATATCTCCTCCAGCACGGGATGCTCCTTGAGCGAGGGAAACTGCCTGGCCAGTGCATCCAGAATGCCCTGCCGGAAGCCCTCACCGTACTTCGATGGGGTGAGAATCTCGTAGGTGCTGCTTTCCTTCATGCTGCTTCCGCAGAAGAAGGGCAGTATGCCTGCCTTGACAAACGATGACTTTCCCGAGCCACTCTCGCCCAGCACGATGAGGCTCTGCCTCACCTGGGGGTGCTGGAAATCTACCATCATCGATGCAGTGTCGTAGATGAGCTGGCGTCGGCCGAAGAAGATGTCGCTCTGACTGAACTCATACGACGAGAGACCCACATAGGGATTGCCTTCCCATTCGCACAGGTTGCCTATGTCACCTATCTGTGCCTTGATGAGCGCCCGCAGGTGTTCGCGGAACTTGTGCTCAAAGGAGGCGTTCTCGCCAAACTGCATGTAGGCATAGTTGGAGTTGGTCTCGCTGTCGCGGAAGTGTTCCGAGATGAAGTTGTCCAGCTTCTTCTTTTGGTTGAAGAAGTCTTCCAGTTCGTGGAGGTCGGTCAGGTTGGGTGTCTGCCTCGACTGCTTCACGTAGGTGAGTATCCTGGGCCATCCCTTCCTCTTGTACAAGTCCATCATCAGATCGAACTCATACTCCGTGCCCGACTGGTAGGGGGTGCCGTCGGGGCGCAGGAACTTCTTGCACAGAGGGGTGCCCATGCGCGACCACAGGATGAAGACGGCTATGTCGATGACGTCTGCGTCGAGGAAGTAATTGATGCCTTCCTGGAAGGTGGACTCCGCTGTGAGGGGGAAGTTCTCCCACATGAGCACCTCCACAGTCACGTACTTGGAGAACTGCTTGCTGATTTCCGTTATCACCTTGCAGGCTATCTGACGTTCCTGATGCACGTCGCCCGGCGAGGATATGAATATGCGTATCTTCTTCATCTTTGGTCCTGTTTGTTCCTCTCCTTGCTCCCTTTACTTCAGCGGTGTGCCGCAGTTCTGGCAGAAATGCCAGTGCTCATCCACTTCCTTGCCGCAGTTGGGGCATACGTGATGGCTCTCGAGCAGATGCCTGAAGTCTTGCGTGGCTGTCCAGTTGAGCATCTCACGCATGCGCACTGCCACGAAGGGGCGGTCCTTGTCGCATACGGCAAAGGTCTGAAGCGCCTTGTTCCACATGCCGTCCTTGCACAGAGCGTCATATTGGTCGGCTTGCCGCGCCAGCTCTTCCATGTTCAGCTGTGAGGTAATCGACTTGGGACCGCCTGCCAGGCGCGCCAGCATAGATGCTGTAGCGTCGGGGCCGGTGATGTAAGCCGCAGCGCGGTCGCAACTCAGTTCGCTCTTGCGCTGCCAGTAGAACAGTGCCACCTGCACGGGGATGGCCAGTGCCGCCAGAGCCTCGAAGGCTCCCGAGGCATTGGCAATCATCTGCGCCAGGGTGTGATAGAGCATGTGATGGCAGGCTATATGCCCACACTCGTGTGCCACAACGGCCCGCAACTCCTCCTCAGACATCATCTCCACCAGTGCCGATGTGATGGTGATGGCCGTCTGGGTGTCTCCGAAGGCATAGGCATTGGGCAGCGGACTCATCTCAAGGAAGTATTCCGGCTCCCTTATCTCCAGTTGTTCGCAGATGGGAGGCAGTATGTTATAGAGATGAGGCAACTGTGTGGGTGAGAGTCTTATCTTGGTGGCCATGTTCATGCCGGTCTGCAGTTGCTCGGCACCTATGTCCATGGCTTTCTTCAGCACCTTGGAGAGCAGGGGGATGGCTTTCAGGGCCTTCAGCGCTGCTGCATCCTCGGGATGTATGAATTCGGTGTATTGCATTACTTAGGCTTTTATTTGTTGATTTGTGGCGGGTTCTTAATTTTTGCAAATATATCCAAAATATTCTTATTATGCTCTTGCTTTGGCTCGAAAAATCACGTAAGAATGCCTCTTTGGCACAATTCTCTCCCGTGTGTGGCATTGTGCTCACTCTGAGGCGGTGTGGTGGGGCGATGGGGCAGAGGGTGATGAGGCTGTCGGGACAACAGGGAGTAAGAAAAAACGCACTGCGGTGCGAAGCCCGATGCAGCGCGCTGCGTTGAGCGTTGCAGCACGCTGCGATGGCCGGTGCAGCGTGCTGCGTGGGAAGGGACAGTCTTTAGGGCAGGCGCAGGCAGAAGGTTACGGTACCGGCCTCTTCGTCCTGCTGCATGGTGAGAGTGCCGCCCGATGCACGCATGATCTGGCGTGAGAGCGAGAGTCCGATGCCCGAACCTTCGGGTTTGGTGGTGAAGAAGGGGACGAAGATGTGCTCTGCCACATCGGTGGGGATGGGTTGCCCGGTGTTGGTCACACTCATGCACACGGCTTCCTG
Organism: uncultured Prevotellaceae bacterium; assembly: GCA_900543815.1. Classification (GTDB taxonomy): domain Bacteria; phylum Bacteroidota; class Bacteroidia; order Bacteroidales; family Bacteroidaceae; genus Physcousia. The sequence continues at coordinate 40,964 of UQST01000015.1, read as the reverse complement.
TTCGTCTGTCCAGGCTCTCATGCTGATGTGACCACCCTGTACGGTGGCCTCCACGGCGTTCTTCAGCAGGTTGCTCACCACGTGCGACATCAGTCCCTCGTCGGCATATGCCAGCAGATCCTGTGGCTCCACGCTGATGGTCACACTCTTGGGGCAGAGTGAGGTCATACGCTCCAGGAAGGGTTTCACGTAGAAGAGGCTCGGTGAGGGTGTGGGCACATGCGTGAAGCGGCGGTAGGTCTGCACGAACTTGAGCAGCTCCTCACCCGTCTTCCTGATGGTCTCCAGGCCGGTGTGCAGTTCGTCGTGCGCCTTTTCCCCCTGCAGCCCCTCCTGCTCCATGCGTGCGAGCAGAGTGCCGCTCAGTGAGGTGACAGGCGTGATGGTGTTCATTATCTCGTGCGTGAGAACGCGCGTCAACTTTATCCAGGAATCCACCTCACGGTTGTCCAGTTCGCCCTCCACATTGCTCAGTGCCACTATGCGCACGCGCTTCCCCCGCAGGGTGGTGGTGGTCTCATGTCGTGCCAGGCGCTCATCGGTGAGCCGCTGGGCAGGTATCTGGCTCATGTGCGTCAGTATGTCGGTGTGCAGCAGCTGCATTGCCGCCTGGTTGTGCAGCAGTATGTTGTCGCGCTCATCCACCACCATCAGTCCGGTGTCGGTGGCATTGAGCACCATCTCAAAGTACCTTTCGCGCTCCATCTGTTCGTCGCGCGCCCGCTGCAGCACCTCCTTGGTGCGGTTGAGCCAGTGGTTGACGGAGTTGTTGCGCTTGCCTCCTTCGGTAAAGCGCAGCGTGTAGTCGGCATTCTCCACGGCATCGAAGAGCAGGCGCAGGTTGCCCTTGTCGCGCCTGTGTCGGCGCCACAGCCGCACATAAGCGGCACTGACCAGCACCAGCAGTCCCAGCAGGATGAGCACCTCAGAGTCCATACCTCTTTATCTTATTATATAATGTCTGCCTCGAGATGCCCAGTCTGACGGCCACCACAGAGAGGTTGCCCTCGCATTCCTTGATGGTCTTCTCTATCATGCGCTGCTCCATCTCGTCCAGCGTCTGCACTTCCTCCATGGGTTTCTCGCGGTGCGTGTGGCCGGCATCTATGTCTTCGGGGCCGATGAAGCCCGCTTCGCTCATGATGACGGCTTTCTCCATGGCATGCTGCAGTTCGCGTATGTTGCCATACCAGGGCAGTGTGGATAACTTCTGAGCAGCCTCGGGCTTGAGCCGAAGCCCTTCCTTGCCGTACATGTCGGCATATCTGCGCATGAACATATCGGCCAGCGGCACTATATCCTGTGCTCTCTGACGCAACGGGGGAAGGTGCAGGTGGATGGTGTTGATGCGGTAGAGGAGGTCTTCACGGAAGGTGCCTTCGCCCACCATCTGCTGCAGATCGCGGTTGGTGGCGCATATCAGTCGCACATCCACGGGTATCTCGGTGCTTCCTCCAACCCTCACTATGTGCCTGCGCTGCAGCGCGGTGAGCAGTTTGGCCTGCAGTGAGTAGGAGAGGTTGCCTATCTCATCGAGGAAGAGAGTGCCGCCGCTGGCCAGTTCGAACTTGCCCGGGCGGTCGGCTTTGGCATCGGTGAACGCCCCCTTGACATGGCCAAAGAGTTCGCTCTCAAAGAGTGTCTCGCTGATGGCACCCATATCCACGGGCAGCATCTGTGCACCGGCACGTGCCGACAGGCGGTGTATCTCCTTGGCCAGTACCTCCTTGCCTGTTCCGTTCTCGCCGGTGATGAGGATGTTGGCATCTGTCGCCGCCACCTTCTCCACCATCCTCCTGAGTGCACTCATGGCACTCGACGAGCCCCAGAACATGCCCGAACCATCCTCCCCGTCCTGCTGCGGCTGGCGGCTCTTGCCCTTGTCGCGTGCAGCGGTGAGTGCTTCCAGCATGCGCTCATTCTCAAAGGGCTTCACCACAAAGTCGGTGGCTCCCTCCTTGATGCCCCTCACGGCCAGGTCGATATCGGCATAGGCGGTGAAGAGCACCACTCTGGTCTGCGGTGCCATCTGCCTTATCTGCCTGAGCCAATAAAGCCCCTCGTTGCCGTTGTTGGTGCTGAAGCGCGGTGCGCGTTCCTCTGTGCCGAACGGTGCAAAAGCCTCTTCGTCGGTGGCCTTGCCGAAGTTCATGTCCAGCAATACCACATCTGGCCTGAGCTCGCGCAGGTGCCCAGGTATGCCTGCCGGATTGGCAATGGTGGCGATGTGCTCAAACACAGGTTCCGTAAGCAGGCGCACAGTGGTGAGGATATTGCGGTTGTCATCTACGATGAGTAGTGTCCCTTGCTTGTTCATCTTCTCTGCCTTTTCACTTGATTCTCTTGCAAAAGTACTGAATTGTGCCGAAAAGGGCACCACGGCTGTATAACATTTGTACAGCATTGTCCAAGAATTAGACAGCCGGCGAATCGCGCTTTTTGGCTAAGTGCCTTATAACGAGCGTGCAAAGAGTTTTGGCACGCCTCTTGCAACCTGTTAGGGTAGAAAGATAGACAAAATGCAAATGAACAAGAACGGAATATCCATGGCCCTCGCAGTTGCCCTCGCGCTGCTTGCTCCCGCTTCAGTGAGCGGACAAGAGGCGGTGTGGACGATGGACAGCTGCATGCAGTATGCTGTGACACACGCCAGCGATGTGCAACGCCAGCGCATTGTCACACGCCAGAATGAGCAGAACTATCGCCGCGCCATAGCCGACTTCCTGCCTTCGGTGGGAGCTTCGGTGGGTGCGCAATATCAGTGGGGACGTAATGTCGATCCCGAGACCAACAGCTACAACAACGTCACCACGTTCAACAACAACTGGCAGCTGGCAGCTTCGCTCACGCTGTTTGACGGCTTTGCCACTGTCAACGCCTTCCGCCAGGCACGTCTCGCCAAGCAGTCTTCGCAGACGGCACAGCAGAAGGTGGCCGATGACATTGCCACCGAAGTGATGCAGAAGTACATCGAGACGGCCTATGCCCAGGCATGCATCAGCATTGCGCGGGACAAGTTGGACGAGAGCCGGCGCCTGCTCAGAAAGACTCAGGCGCTCTACCAGCTGGGTGAGAAGGGTAGGCCCGATGTGGTGCTCATAGAGTCGCAAGTGGCCGAGGACGAGTACAGTCTCACCCATCAGGAGAATGCAGCGGCACAGAATATGCTCGACCTGAAGGCTGCCATGAACTATCCACAGGCCGATTCCCTGTGCATCAGTCTGCAGGCCGATGCCGCACTGCCTGTTCCGGGCGAGCGTGTAGATGCCGAACAGGTGTTTGCCAGCTTCCAGTATCTGTCGCCCGTGCTGCGTAATGCAGAGTTCCAGGCACAGAGCGCCCGTCTGGGAGTGCGCATCCGTCGCGGCTATCTGATGCCCAGCATCAGTCTCAGCGGTGGCATCTACACCAGCTACTACCGCAATCTGTCCTTCTCGGGAAGCGCTACGCCCTTCGGGTCACAGTTGCGCAACAACCGGGGAGAGTACTTCGGAGTGACCCTCTCGCTCCCTTTCCTGAGCGTAGGAAACTGGCACGCGCTCAAGCAAGCCAAGAACAACTGGCACACCACACTCGTTGACCTGGAGGACAGCAGGCGCCGCGTGCACGATGATGTGCTCAAGGCGGTGATGGATGCAGAGGGCTACGGGCGCGAACTGGTGCAGATGCAGCGCAAGCAGGAGAGCGACTCTCTGGCCTATCATGCCACCAGCAGGCGTTTCGAGGAGGGGATGCTCTCCACCTTCGACCTGCAGACGTCGGCACGCACATTGCTTGAGAGCCGCGTCAGAACGCTCCAGATGCAGATGCTCCTGGTGATGAAGCGACGCTTGGTGGAGTATTACCAGGGTCAGCCATTGGTGAGAAAATGACCGCCCATCGCGCACGCGTATAATATATTAAGGTGTAGAGGCACACCCGAAAGCCTCGCAAACAGGTATCAGAACAATATTCAGAAAAGATATACAGATATGGACATACAGATTCAGAAGAAGCATTACCTCATCCCGCGCAAGTATTGGGGATGGATAGCAGGCGGCATCGTGCTCGTGGGCGTGCTGGTGGCATTGGGACTGACCAACTTTTCGGCTACGCTGAGAGTGGAGCGCAAGGGACTGAACATCAGCGAGGTCAAGCGCGACAGGTTCAATGACTATGTGTCGGTGGATGGCCAGGTGACTCCCATCAGCACTGTGCAGATAAGCAGCGAGGAAGGTGGCATCGTACGGGAAAAGGTGGTGGAGGAAGGTGCGCATGTGCAGGCAGGACAGGTGATAGTGCGCTTGTCCAACTCCGACCTCGACCTGCAAATCCTCAACGCTGAGAGTGAATTGGCCGAGAAGCAGAATATCTTGCGCAACACACAGATTACCATGGAGCAGGACAAACTGTCGAACTCCAACGAGGAGCTGCAACTGTCACAGGATGTAGTGACCAAGAAGCGTGCCTACGAGCACATGAAGGCGCTGTGGGATGAGCAACTGGTGGCCAAGGAAGAGTACTTGAAGGCCAAGGAGGACTATGAGCTCTCGCGCAAGAAGCACGATCTGATAAGCGAAAGGCTGCACAAGGATGCCCAGCTCAGGCGGTCGCAGATGGACCAGATGAATGATAACCTGGAGTCCATGCAGCGCAATGTGCAGCTGGTGAGGGAGCGTAAAGCCCGCCTGGAAGTGCGTAGCAGCATATCAGGAGAACTGGGTGCACTGGATGTGGAGCTGGGGCAGCACATCTCGGCAGGCCAGCGCATAGGCGTCATCAATGACCTGAGTGACTATAAGGTACAGGCACGGGTGGATGAACACTATATTGACCGTGTGCAGACGGGGCTGTCTGCCACCTTCAAGCAAAACGGCCGCACCTACACGCTCAACCTGCGTAAGGTATATCCCGAAGTGCGTGACGGACGCTTCCGCATCGATTTCGTGTTTCGTGGAGAGCGTCCAGCCAACATCCGCACAGGCCAGACCTATTACGTGGACTTGCAGCTGGGTGAACCCAAGGAGGCTGTCATCATCCCCAAGGGTACGTTCTACAGCGTGACAGGAGGCCAGTGGATATTTGTCCTGGACAAGGATGGACACAAGGCTTACAGGCGCAAGATCTCCATCGGCAGGCAGAATCCCCAGTACTATGAGGTGCTCGAGGGGCTGGAGCCAGGCGAGCGCGTTATCGTGAGCGGCTACGAGGCTTACAAGGACAGCGAGGTTCTGGTGCTGGAGTGACCGGCGTGCTCCGTCCCGGATATGGAATTCAAGAGATATGTACATAACTATCAATGAAACGATTCAATAATATGCTCAGTTTGGGTTCATACTTCACCTTCCTGTCGCGCAACAGGGTGTATGCAGCCATCAATGTGTTTGGCCTCTCGGTCAGTCTGATGTTCTCGGTGCTGATAGGGCTGTATGTCTATGGAGAATACTCCACTGACAGCATGCACACAAAGGCCAGCCGCATCTATTCACTTGCCTTCGAGCTGAAGGATAATGACGGTGTCAACCGTTATGATGGCTGTCACCATAGTGCGGAGGATATGTTGCGCGGACGTATCCCGGAGATAGAGTCGTTCTGTGCAATCGTCCGCAATGAGGTCAACTACGTGCTGCCCGACCAGACTTACCTTCAAGGGGCAACGCTTATGGCCGACTCCACCTTCTTCAGCATCTTCGACTTTCCGCTCCTGCAGGGCACTCCCGGCCAGGTGTTGGAGGACAGGGATGCCGCAGTGGTGAGCGAGGAGTTTGCACGTCACCTGTTTGGCGATGAGAACCCAGTGGGCAAGAGCCTTACCTACAGCGTGGGCAGCAAGCGCGTGAAGCTCAGAGTGACGGGTGTGATGGGCAGTATGCGCGGTTCGTGCATCAGGCCGGCCGACGTAATCGTGGGCTTCTGGCATGCGGGCAACTTCAATGCGGCTGATGTGGATACCGGCTGCAGCAACACCTTCGGCGCACAGTTCTTCATTCTGAGCAAGGATGGAACCAGCCTGGAAGGCAAGGAACCGCAGATAGACAAATGCCTGAGCGAAATGTCTCTGTATGCTCTGAACGGCGAGAAGGACAGTTACGTGCGCAGTTATCTCATACCTCTGCGCAAGGAGTATCTGGCTCAGGGAACCGAAGGAGCAGATGTGATCCGTCATGGTGATGCACGTCAGGTGCACGTGCTGCTCGTTGCGGGACTACTGGTACTGCTCTTTGCTGTCATCAACTATATCAATCTCACGGTGGCGCAGTCGGGTCGGCGTGCCCGCGAGATGGCTGTGCGTCGTCTGCTCGGATCGCAGCGTACTGCCATCATGTGCCGTCTGGTGGGGGAGAGTGTGCTTATGAGTGTGTTGTCTTCGCTGGTAGCCTTGCTCCTGGTGTGGGCTATGGCACCTTATGTGAGCGGTCTGCTGCAGACGGAGATAGTGCTGGACGACCTGCTCAAGCCTCTTCCTCTGGTATCGCTGCTGCTGTTTGTGCTCCTGTCGGGCGTGCTTTCAGGCATTGTGCCGGCAGTTGTACTGTCCCGTGCAAAGCCCATCGATGTGGTGCGCGGTACATTCCACCACCAGTCCCGAATGTTCTTCAGCCGTATCTTCATCGTGTTCCAGAATGTGGTCACCATCACTATGGTGGCACTCTCATTGCTCATGCTGCTTCAGGTTCACCATCTGGTCACTGCCCCTCTGGGCTATAACACACACGCCTTGATGAGTATAGATGTGAAGCGTGGCACTTCGGCCGACGACTCCCTCTTCACTCAGAAGCTCAAGGAATTGCCCTGCGTGAAGCGAGTCTCTTGGGCTATGGGACTGCCGCTCTACGGTAGCAATGGTCCTGGATTCGCCGTGGGAGACAAGATGCTGCGCCTGCGCCTGCTCATAGGAGACGCTTCCTATGCCGATGTACTTGGGCTGAAGGTGACAGACGACAAGCATTCCGGCTCAGCCACACGCATGTACTTCAGTGAGAGCTTGCAGCATATATTCGACTCGATGAGCGCTGAGGAGCAGGGGAAAGTCAATGACGTGCTTGCCTACATACTGCCCATGATGGGCGCGAACAACGATATGAAGTACAACGGAACGATGAGGGACTTCAACATCGGCGATATCACCGGCACGGAGCAACTGATAGTGGTGGTCATCCAAGACCGCATGCGCTCTGCCAGTCAGATGCTGGTGGAGACTGTGGGCAACGAGACGTTGGCCTGGGAACAGGTGCGCGATGCCTATTGCAGCGTGTATCGCATGGACATGGAGGAGCAGAACCCCTATCTGGATCAGCGCATACGCGAGAACTTTGCCAGCCAGCGCCGCCTCTCCCACATCGTCCTGCTCTTTGCCGGAGTGGCTGTTCTCATCTCCTTCATGGGACTGCTGGCCATGAGCATGTACTTTATCCAGCAGCGCCACAGGGAGATAGCCGTGCGCAAGGTGTTCGGTAGCTATAACAGTCAAGTGTATCTCCGGCTGGTGCGCACCTTCCTTGCCTACGTTCTGCTGGCCTTTGTCATCTCCGTGCCTATAATATGGTATATAGGCGGAAACTGGCTTGCAGGCTTCAGCTACCGCATTGCACTCAGTCCGCTTGTCTTCATGGCAGCAGGAGGCTTCTGCCTGCTGGTGTCCCTGGCAGCTGTCTCGGTGCAGAGTTACATGGCGGCAAACGAGAATCCGGTAAAGCATCTGGCATAATAGAAACTGGTATAGAAATGAATACGATAACAAGTGCATTGAAGAATCTGACCCGCCGTGGGCAACACAACATACAGAAGGTGGTGTGCCTGGCACTGGGTCTGGCGGTGAGCGCAGTGCTCATCACCGAGTTGAACTACGAGCAGACTTTCGACACCTGGTTCCCTGCATGGGACCGCACATATATACTCCAGGAGCGGGTGATGCGCAGTGACCAGAAGTCTCCATCGGACTATTGGCAGACGTCGGGCGCCATTGCACCGGGCATGAAGCGTTATGCGCCCATTGTGGAAGTGGCTACCCGCACAACAAACATGGCGACGAAGACGCAATGCCATCTGGATGCAGAGCACAGCATAGTGGCCGATGTGATAGCTGCCGATACCAGTTTCTTTGAGATGTTTCCGCGCTCCATCCTGTCGGGCAACGCACATGAGGTGCTTGGCAAGCCTCATTGCTGCATGGTGAGCAGCAGTGTAGCCCGGATGATGGGCGGCGATGTGATGGGCAAGAAGTTCACTATGGCCGACTTCGGAGATATCCCCTTCGAGGTGGGAGGCGTGTTTGAGGACTTCCCCTGGGGCTCTTCGCTGCACGGCACACAGATAGTGATGTCGATGGCCAGCCTGAATGAGAGCAGCACCGACAACTGGCTGGGCAACGACCGATACGTCTCCTACATCCGCCTCAAGCCTGGCCATAAGGCCGAGGAGATGGCTCCCTATATAGACAAGATGATGGAGGAGAATGTGGATATGGACGCTGTGCGCTCTGCAGGAGTCAGCTTCACGTATGTTCCCATCCTGCTCTCCGAGCGATACACCCACGACAGCTATGTGCGCATGATGAGCTGGATATTGGGTCTCATGGCCTTTGTGCTCCTCTGTATAGCCGTTGTCAACTATCTGCTCATTACCATAGGCAACCTCGTGGGCCGTTCTACAGAGATGGCTGTACGCAAGTGCTTCGGCGCAGGAAGGGCGAGCATAGGTGCCATCACCTTCTCAGAGTCGCTTGTGCATGTGCTTCTGGCTGTTGTGCTGGCCGCCCTCCTGCTGTTCTCCTGCCGTGGAACCATCGAAACCTATCTGTCTGCTCCCCTCTCGGCACTCGTGTGCAACCGGGGCAGCTGGGTGCTGGTGGCCATCTGCCTGCTGATAGTGCTGCTGGGCGGAGTGGTTCCTGCCTGGCTCTATGGCCGCATGCCGGTGGCAGTGGTGTTTCGTGGATACAAGCGCGGAAAGCGCCGCTGGAAGCTGGTCATGCTCTCGGTGCAGTTCTGCATCGTCAGTCTGTTTGCCAGTCTGCTCTATTGCGTGCAGGCACAATACGGCCTGATGGTGAGTCTGCATCCCGGTTATGATGCCGAGGATGTGGCTATACTCAGCGTGCAGGGAACCAGTGGAAATGACAGGAAACACATCTTGCAGGAGCTTTCCCGCATGCCTCAGGTGCAGTCGGTGTCGTCTGGCTCTACCATCCCACTGGAGCAGTATGGGGTGTCGGGCGACAATGTGTTGCTGCCGGGAGAAGACCGCGAACTCTTCAACGCCACAGATATGTATGAGGTGACAGACGCTTACCTGGATGTCATGGGCATCCGTCTGAGCCAGGGCACCTTCTTCACCGAGCGCAATGACAGCTGTCGCCAGATACTCGTGAGCGAGTCCTTTGCGCAGCGGGTCAGCCAGGCTGCAGGCTGGAAGGACGGTGCACTGGGCAAGCGGGTGCGTGTGACCGGCCACTCCGATGAGGCTTATCGGGATGGGGTGACCATTGTGGGCATATTCCCAGACATCAAGGTGGGAGCCTTCACGGCAGGTGAAAGTGCGCAGAAGGACCGTCCGCAGTTCTACACATACTACACTCAGCCCTGTGAATACATGCTCATACGCATGCATCACCTTACTGACGAGGATATGGCACAGGTGCTCCGGCGGGTGCAGGAGATGTTTCCCCGGGCAGAGATACAACTGCGTTCGTGGGCAGCAGAGCTGCGTAACCAGTATCGCGAACAGCTCAGCTTCCGCAATGCCATCGGGCTGTGTGTGGCTGTGACGCTCAGTATCGCCCTCTTCGGACTCTTTGGCTACAGCGCCGACGAGGTCAATCGTCGCAGCAAGGAGATGGCTGTGCGCAAGGTGAATGGAGCCGGCATGGGCGATGTCATCAGGCTCTTCCTGAACGATATCATGCGTGTGGCAGTTCCCTCGGTGCTGTTGGGCGACGTGCTGTCCTGGGTCATTGCCCGCCAGTGGCTCACTTCCTTCAGCCAGAAAGCCAACCTCTCGCCCTGGCTCTACCTGCTCACATCGGCAGCGGTGCTGCTTGTGGTGGGGCTGTCGGTGGCATACAACAGCCATCGTGTGGCAAAGGACAACCCCGTGAAGTACCTCAAGGATGAATAAGATAAAACAGTATATTTATGAAGAGAATATTTGAAATGAAGTCTTTTGGCGTGTATCTGTCACGCAACAAGTTCTACACACTGGTCAATGTGGTGGGCTTCTCGGTGAGTCTGATGTTCGTCATCCTCATCATGCTGTACGCTCGACAGGAGTATAGCGTCGATAAGATCATCGACAAAGCCGACCGTATCTACACGGTGTGTACATACAAAGGTGAGGATGAGCATGCTAATGCTACGGAGGGAAGCCACTGGTTCACCCAGCGCACCATCAAGAAAACCTTTCCGCAGGTGGAGATGACCTGCGGTGTGGTATATTCCTCTTGCGAAGTGGGTGTGTCCGACAAGGTGCTGCAGACCGAAGTGGCCTTTGCCGACAGCACCTTCTTCCGCATGTTCTCCATTCCTGTGCTCCAGGGCAATGCCGCTCATGCACTCGACGAAATGAACTCTGCCGTGGTGAGCGAGGAGTTTGCACGCAAGGCGTGGGGCAATGACAATCCCATAGGCAAGCGCATACATATGGATGGGATGGACGACCTCATGGTGCATGTGACTGCTGTATATAAGGGCATGCAGGGTACCTCCTTCGGACAGGCAGATATCATCATGCGCTTTGAGTATGTGCGTTACAAGAACGATTACCTCACTGCCTCGCACATGGGCAATGCCACGGGCGCGTCGGTGTTCATTCTTGCCCAGCCCGGATATGACCTCTGCACCCGTCATGCCGACTTCGACAAGATGTACAAGGATATGGGTTTCTGGTACTACTCAATGGATGGAAGCACCACGCACACCAGACTGCTGCGCCTGAGCGACCGCTATTTCTCCGACATCCTAACGTCTGGCAGCAACTCGGAGCAGAGCCTGCGCGGCAACCGCAGGCTGGTGACCATCCTGTTTGCTGTGGGTCTGATAATCCTGCTCTTCTCGGTGTCCAACTATATCAACCTCAGTACGGCACAGAGCGGAAAACGTGCCCGTGAGATGGCCACCCGCCGTCTGATGGGTGCACAGCGCAGCGACATCGTGCTGCGGCTCACCCTGGAGGGGGTGCTCTTGTGCCTGGTGTCGCTGCTGCTGGGTGTAGCATTGGCATGGGCAGCCTGCCCGTATGCCAGCGCATTGCTGCATGCCGAGATACACATGAGCGGACTGCTCGACCCTCTGTTCCTCTCCGGCATACTGGTCATCGTGCTGCTGGCGGGCGGTGTGTCGGGTGCCGTGCCTGCTGCAATCATTTCGCGCGTGCGTCCCATCGACGTGGTGAGAGGCACCTTCCGCCTCAGAACGCGCATGACACTCTCGCGTGTGTTCATCGTCATGCAGAATGTGGCCACCATCGTGATGGTATCGGCTGCTCTGAGCATCTGGATGCAGACGCACCATCTCGTGCATGCCCCCATGGGCTACAACCTGGAGCACCTGCTGGCGCTGCCCTCCATCTCGGGTGATACTACGAAGGTGCAGGCTTTCATGAGCGAGCTGCGCCAGCTCTCCTGCGTGGAGAGCGCAGCACTCTCGATGGGCTATCCCCTGCAGGGAGGCAACAACAACACTATCACGCACGACGGTCATCCGGTGAGCCTACAGGTGATGTATGGCGACAGCTGCTTCTTCAGGACGCTTGGCCTTGAGGTTGCCCTGGACCATCATCAGGCTAATCCTGCACAGGGCATCTGGGTCAACCGCCAGTTCCTGGCCGAGATGGGGCTGAAGGAAACCGACCGTGTGGTCAATGACCCCGCACTCAACCAGGGGCCGCTGCCCATCAACGGTGTGCTGGAGGACTTCAAGATACGCACGGTCACCAGCATCCAGGCTCCGGTGTTTGTGGTTATCGGCAAGATATATCAGCCCTGGGACTACCTGGTGAGGGTGAAGGGCGATGAGGCAGAAGCCCTTGACAGAATAGATGAAGTGTATTTCAAGGTGTTCCAGAGGCATATTGCCGACTTCGACACTCATCCCTATCTGATGCAGAAGATGCGGGAACGTTTTGCCCAGGAAGAGCAGATGGGCACCATCGTGGCACTCTTTGCCCTGGTGGCTATCCTCATCAGCGTGCTGGGGCTGGTGGCCATGAGCACCTACTTCATCGAGCAGCGGCAGCGTGAGGTGGCTGTGCGCAAGGTGTTCGGAAGCACCTCCTCGCAGGTTTGCCGCCGCCTCACTGCCTCCTTCCTTGCCTATGCTCTGGTAGCCTTTGTGGTTGCCGCTCCCCTGGCCTACTGGCTGATAGGCCGCTGGCTCACCACTTTCAGCTACCGCATACAGTGGTGGCCGTTCGTACTGATTGCGGGCTTGGTGTGCCTGTTCACCTCTTTCCTGGCCGTCATAGTGCAGAGCCGGTTGGCTGCCGGCAGCAATCCCGTGGAGCATCTCAAGGATGAATGACAAGCATCAATAGACTGACTGATAACAAATAAAACTATAAACTGAATATTATGATACGAGTAGAAAACCTGAGTAAGAGTTTCCGCACCGAAGAGGTGGAGACTGTGGCACTGGACAAAGTGTCGTTTGAGGTAAAGGACGGAGAGTTTGTGGCTATCATGGGACCCTCTGGTTGTGGCAAGTCAACGCTGCTCAACATCCTGGGACTGCTGGACAACCCCACCAGCGGAAAGTACTGGCTGGGCGACCGTGAGGTGGAAAACCTCAAGGAGAAGGAGCGTACCGATGTGCGCAAAGGCGAGATAGGCTTCGTGTTCCAGAGCTTCAATCTGATAGACGAACTGAGTGTGGAGGAGAACATAGAGCTTCCCCTCACCTATCTGGGCGTATCCCGCGCCGAGCGCAAGAAGCGTGTGCAGGAAATCATGAAGCGTATGGCCATCAGCCATCGCGCCAAGCATTTCCCTCACCAGCTGTCTGGCGGACAGCAGCAGCGTGTGGCCATAGCCCGTGCTGTGGTCTTCAACCCCAAGATGATACTGGCCGACGAGCCTACGGGTAACCTTGACTCGAAGAACGGAGCCGAGGTGATGCGCCTGCTCACCGAGCTCAACCAGGAGGGTACAACCATAGTGATGGTGACCCACAACGAGCATGATGCACGCATGGCTCACCGCATCATACGCCTCTTCGACGGTCATATCGTGGAGGGCAACTGACCTGCGTGCAGCCTGCATGCCTGCCGCCCGGCTTCTGACAGTGGGCTGTGCGGCGGGTGAAATAGTGTGGAGTTAGTGATAATGAATTAGTAATACTACTGTTGTGATGATGCCCCGCCGCCTGTATGTACAGGTTGGTGGGGCATTTCCCTTGTGCTTCGGAAACCGTCATGGACGGATGCTCCTGGTGCCGGGGCAGCCTTGCGCGGCATCATCGGCCTTCTGACAGGAGCCGGCTGGCGTGGCAGACTTCCCCCCAGGAGGCGATGGCGATGAGGCAGGCAGGATGGACTGGTGAAAGATGCAGTGCGCTGCATGTGCCCACGCAGCGTGCTGCGATGACCGATGCAGCGCGCTGCGATGGCCTGTGCACCGCACTGCATCATCGGGCAGAAAATGATGTCGGGCGGCGGGCGGCAGTGAGGGACGGTGTGTCTGGCAGCCTCGCCTGCACCGCCGAAAGGGTTCTGTGCAGTGGCTCAGAGTGCTGGAAAGCGGGCTGGAGTGGAGTTTTTCGGGTAAAATAGTATGCTTCTTTGGGAATTTCGGCGTAACTTTATGCATTGTTTGACTGATTCTTTAACAATCTACAACTGATAATATGGACAGAAGAGACTTCCTGAGAAGCGGCGCGCTGCTGGCTGGCGCCATGTGCCTTGACCTGAAGACATTTGCCCAGGCTACCGCAGGCATGGGTGCTCCACGCCTGCGGGTGGGCATCCTGAGTGACATTCACATACGCCTGGAGCGTGATCTGCCGGTGCTGGAGCGCACCTTCAGGTACTTCCGCGACCGCGAGGTGGATGCCGTGCTGATAGCCGGCGATATGGCCGATACGGGTCTGGAGCGCCAGATGAGGCTGGTGGCTCAGACGTGGTTCAAGGTTTTCCCCAAGGACCGACTGCCCAACGGCCGCCATGTGGAGCGCCTGTTCGTGTATGGCAACCATGATATCGAGGGTCATCATTACGGCACCATTACCGAAGCTCTGCAGGGTGACGACCGCGAGCAGACCCTTGCCAAGGAGGCTATATGCGACCACAGGGAGCAACTCTGGAAGAAGTATTACAAGGAGAAGTTCCAACCGATATACATGAAAGAGGTGAAGGGCTACAAGTTCATAGGCGCCCACTGGACCAACTGGCAGAATACGCCCGGCCTGAAGGAGTTCCTCGAGGCTCATGCCGGCGAGCTTCATGGCCAAAAGCCCTTCTTCTACTTCCAGCATCCACACCCCAAGAACACCTGTTCAGGCGAATGGGCATGGGGCCAGGACAATGGTGAGGTGACCGAGGCATTGAGCCACTTCTCCAACTGCATCGCGTTCAGCGGACACTCGCACCTGGTACTCAACGACGAGCGAACCATCTGGCAGGGTGCTTTCACCAGTGTGGGAACGGCTTCGCTGAGCTATACCTACTCGCTGGGAGGACGTGAAAACGACAAGATAGACGGCGGTGCGGCTTATCCCAGCCAGATGCGTTCCATCGACCAGAGTGATGGCAAGCAGGGTATGCTGATGACCGTTTATGATGATGCCGTGGCTCTGGAGCGATGGGACTTCATGTACAGCAAGCCCTTGGCGGACAACTGGATTATACCTCTGCCCGCTGCCCAGGGCGACAAGCCGCTCTCCTTTGAGACCAGAGCGCGCAAGGCAGTGGCTCCGCAGTTTCTCAAGGACGACAAGCCAACCGTCTCAAGAGGCAAAGGCAAAGACCGCCAGGGCAAGGAGCAGATGCAGGTGACGGTGCATTTCCCCAATGTCACCAAAGCCCGCAACGGGCAGCGGGCGCATGACTACGAGGTGACGCTGGAGACCACACGTGCTGACGTGCATCTCATAGCGTGCCAGAAGCGCGTGATGTCGCCGCACTTCTTCCTCTGCGAGGAGCAGGACCAGGGCGAGGTGACATGTGTGTTCGGTGAGGCTGAAGTGCCTGTCAACTACCCCTACCGCTTTGCCGTGCGCCCCTGTGAGAGCTTCGGCAAGAAGGGTGAACCCATCTACACCGACTGGCAGGTGGATAAGAAGAAGTGATGAGTGCTCGCGGAGCAGGGCCGCAAACCTTGTTCCGCGAGCATGCTCCATGCTTGAGGGATGCTCCTCATCGCATTATTCCTGCCTTTTCACTATTGTTCATAAGACAGGACGGTAGGCTGAAAGGGGAGAGTCAGGAAGCTATACCCTCGCTTTTGATATTGTTCCAATCCACATTTAGGCAAACGGAAATCTCCGTTTGCAGGCTTTGGATGCACATACGCAACCTTTGGATGGCCATCCAAAGGCTTTGTACGGCCGTACATAACCTGCGTACGGAGATTCCGCCTTGCCTCTTGAAGACTCTTATCATGGTACTGGTGTGAATGATGAAGGCTGGTGGGATAGTTGTTCTGTGCTCCTTACGGCCTCCTTGTACGGCTCCACAGTTGGCTCGTACCGCTTTGTCTTTCTCTCCTCATCGCGCTCCGATGAGGTTTGTCGTGCTTTTCCTTCCTCTCCTCATAGTGTTCCGATGAGGCTTGTCGTGCTTTTCCTTCCTCTCCTCATAGTGCTCCGATGAGGCTTGTTGCCGGTTCCGCGTTTCTTCCTTTAGGTATGGTAAATGCGTCACTCGGGGTTGGAGGATGCAAAGGAACTGTCTTTCGCTGGTCAGGCAACAGTCCGGATGGGTATATATATACGCTGAAAGGCTCTCTGCAAGGTTCATTGGAACCGTGCGGAGAGCCTTTCTTGGCCTTCCCTGTCTGGCTTGAGGAAGGGAAGGAGTGTGTTGGCCGGATTATTTCTTCACACCGAACTTGTAGATGGTAACGGTCTGGTACTTTTCACCAGGGCGAACCACTGTGGTGGGGAACTTGGGCTGGTTGGGGCTGTCGGGGTAGTGCTGTGACTCGAAGCACATGGCGCTACGCTGGGGATACTTGATTCCCTTCTTGCCCACAAACGACCCGTCGAGGAAGTTTCCTGCATAGAACTGCACACCGGGCTGGTCTGTGTACATGGTCATCTCTACGCCGCTGTTGGGATCATAGATGGTTCCGAAGGGCTTCTTGATATCGCCGCGTGTGTTCAGAATCCAGTTGTGGTCATAGCCGTTGCCGTTCTTGATCTGCTCGTTGGCAGTATCATTGATGCGGTCACCGATGGCAGTGGGAGTGCGGAAGTCAAATGGAGTGCCCTCCACAGGTACTATCTCGCCTGTCACCAGTACATTGGCATCCACTTTGGTCATGCTGTCGGCATCCAGCTGCAGCACCTCGTCGAGGCAATCCTTAGAGGGGTCGCCGCTCAGGTTGAAGTAGCAGTGGTTGGTGAGATTGAGCACTGTGGGCTTGTCGGTAGTGGCCTCGTAGGCAATCTCCAGTGCGTTGTCGTCGGTCAGAGTATAGGTAACCTTCACGTCGATATTGCCTGGGAAGCCGTCCTCACCGTCGGGGCTGGTGGTGGTGAATGTCACGTGCTGGTCGTCAGACTGCTCTCCGTTCCATATTCTATTGTGGAAAGCTATCTCTCCACCGCCGTGCAGAGTGTTGCCGTTATTGTTGAGGGGAAGCTGGTAAGTCTGTCCGTCGAGGGTGAACTGCCCCTTGGCAATGCGGTTGCCATAGCGTCCGATGAGTGCGCCAAAGTTGCAGCCCTGTGCTCCATACTTGACGTAATCGCCGATGGAGTCATGTCCCAGACACACATCATACATCTTGCCGTCCTTGCCAGGCACCCAGATGCTCACGATGCGGCCGCCAAAGTTGGTGAAGCAAACCTCCATGCCGTTCTGGTTCTTCAGCACGTAGAGGCTGGTGGAGTCGGTCTGGAAGTTGTCGGGATTGAGCCCGGAGAGCGTGAGCGCTGCCTCTTCCTGTGCATCGTTCTTTGGTTTGGGGTCACAAGAAACCATGGTCAGACCTGCGGCCAGTGCCATGCAGGCCAGAGTGAATCTTTTCATCTCAGTTGTTCTTTAAGGGTTTGTTTATTGTAGAATTAGTATTTGATGCTCTTTGCAGAGGGCGGCGAAGCCCCTTGCAGGGTGCTCCGCCAGCCTGTGTTATGCTTCTGGTTCGGTTGTCTCGGCCTCTGCCTCTTCCTCGGCTTTCTTCTTCGCCAGGTATTCGGGCAGCGAGAGTCCGGCCTGGTCAAAGAGTTCGCCCAATGGAGGAATGCTCTTCATGAGTCCGGAGAGGAAGTTGGCAGTGCTGGTCTTGCCGTCTCCTGCACCACCGCCATTGTCCCAAACGGTCACCTTGTCGATGTTGATACCCTTGATGGCATCCACCTGAGTCTTCACCAGTTCGGGCAGCTTCTCCAGCAGGAGCAGTGTGTAAGCCTTGGTGGCATCGCCTCCAGCGGCCTTTATCATGCGGTCATAACCCTCGGCCTGCTTGGTGAGCACCTGGTAGAGGCCGTTTGCCTCGGCTTCCATCTTGGCGTAGATGGCATCGGCCTCACCCTTGGCATTCACGCGCTTCTGTTCTGCCTCGGCCTCTGCAGCTATCACCAGACGCTGCTTCTCTATCTCCTGAGCCACGATGACGCTGGCTTTCTGGGTAGCTCTTTCGCGCTCGGCGCGTGCATCCTCTGCCTTCTGCTCGGCTGCATAAGCCTCTTCCAGAGCCAGAGCTTGCGCCACCTTCTCGGCTGCCACTGCCTTGCGCTGTGCTTCGGCCTCCCTTTCTCGGCGTGACGAATCACTGTTGGCGATGGCTATCTTTGCCTCGTTCTCACCCTGCACAGCCTGTGCATTGGCTTCGGCAGTACGTATGCGGGTTTCTCTCACGGCTTCTGCCTTACCTATCTCACCTATCTTCTCCTGTTCTGCCACGCGCACTTTGGCCTCGTTGATAGCCTTTGCGGCAGCCTCCTGACCAAGGGCTTCTATGTAGCCGGACTCGTCTTTGATGTCGGTCACATTCACGTTGATGAGGCGCAGACCTATCTTCTTCAGCTCCACCTCTACGTTTGCGGTGATGGCCTCAAGGAACTTGTCGCGGTCGGAATTGAGCTCTTCGATGCTCATGGTGGCTATTACCAGACGCAACTGACCGAAGAGGATATCCCTTGCCAGCTCCTGTATCTGCTGTGCCGACTGGCCCAACAGGCGCTCGGCAGCTGCCAGCATGCTCTCGGGGTCGGTGCTGATGCCCACGGTGAAGCGGCATGGCACATCCACACGAATGTTCTGCTTGGAGAGGGCATTGGTCAAGTTGGCATCGATGCCAATGGGTGTGAGTGACAGGTAAGCGTAGTCCTCGATGATGGGCCACACAAAGGCACCGCCGCCATGCACGCATTTGGCGCTCTTCGAAGTGCCCCTGTTGCCGTAGATGACCAGTACCTTGTCAGACGGGCAACGGCGATAGCGGTTGATGATAGCCACAAAGAGGAACACCAGGATGATGGTGCCTACCAGAAAGAAATAGAATGGTTCCATGACTTAATCGTTTTGGGGTTAGTATTCTTCTGTTGTTCTCTTGGATGTGTATAGTTGTTCTGTTGATAATCTATAGCTCTCCGTTGATAACTTATAGTTGTTCTCTCTATAATATATATATGGTGAAAAGGGTGGAGCAATGCCCTTATGCACGCTCCACAAGCAGTACCGACCCGTTGAGCACCTGCACTACACGTGCTTGGGTGCCGCTTGGGAGAGCGTCTCCATCGGTCACCGCAGGCAGTTCCTGCACCGAACCGTGGAAACTGATCTGCACTTTGCCTGTGCCCGAACGGTTCTCCGGGACGGGAATATACACGGTGCAGGGCTGGCCCACAGCCTCTTGGATGCGGTACGAACCGTTTGATTCCAGTTTGAACAGCTGCTTGAGCATGAACAGGAAGGCTGCTACCAATGCGCATCCACACAGCAGCGATACCAGTGCCAATGCTGCGGGATGGGTCACCACACCTGCGAAGCACACACCACCCCAGCCGATTCCGAGCAGGAAGTTGACGGCGTTGCGTATGGTGAAGAGCTGCACGGCACCACCCGTGTCAAGCGTATCGGCATGTCCGTCGGGCAGGTTTACGCCGTCGGGCATGTCTGTTCCGAAGTCAGCATCAGCATCGGTGTCGCCTATTCCTATGAAGGTGAGAATCATCTGGATGATGAATATCGCACTCATTACGATGGCAATCGCCCAGTAGGGCTTTACCTGTGGATCCAGTGTCTGAAACCAGTCAATCATCAATGTCTGTGTCATCTTCTTCTTGCTTTGATTAGTTCGTAAAGTTACGCAAATTCACTCATTCAAAGCCCATAAAGTGGAAAAAAGAGCGCAGAAGTCTGCTTCTTGACGTCTTTTAAGCAGATTTCCGTGCTCTTTTGCGTGCTTCAGGTGCCGTTTCCTGTGCTTTTCGGCATCGCGAAGAGCCGTTTCCCCATCTTCTGAAAAGTTCTTCTCAATAGTGGCAAGAATCCTCATGAATCGGGAGAAGCCAGCTCCTCGGTCGGCTCCAGTCTTCTCCTCAGTCACCCTCAGCATCTTCCTGCGTTTGCCCAGACTTACTTCTCCAGTCTGGGCATTCCTTTGTGCCAGGTTACGCGGCGCTGTGAGAGGTACCAGTCACGCCCTTTCGTGCGGTTCCCTTGGTAGAAGAGATAGGTTTTCCCGCCTTTGTCGGTGAAGATGTGGGGGTGTCCGCTTTCGCTTTCATTCCACTCTCCAGGCTTTCCATTGCGGAGGAAAGGTTCGTCCGAAAGCCTTTCCCAGTGGATACCGTCGCGGCTCACCGCCACTCCTATCTGCTGAGGTTCGTTGTTGTAGGCTCCTGCGTAGAACATGTACATGCGCTTCCCGCGTACAGCTATCGAGGGAGCTTCGATGCACTTGCGCTCCCAGGGCAGTTGCGGAGCCAGTATGGCGCTGTCGGCCACCTGCGTCCATTGGTCTCTGCTGAAGTCTGTGCCAGCCGGCGCAGTGGCTACTCCCACCTGTTGCACCTTGAAGTCAGGGTCGCGTGTAGCGAAATAAAGGAAGTACTTGCCGCGGAAGAAGCACACTTCAGCATCGATGGCCCGTCCGCAGGTCCAGTCTCCTGTGGGTGCGAAGATGGGGTTGCTGCTGTCGCGCACGAAGTTGATGCCGTCGGTGGAAGTCGCGTGGCAGACGGCATCCTTGCGCCCGTTGCCGTAGGTCTGGTAGAACAGATGCACCACTCCATCACGCACCAGAGCGCCGGGTGCGCATAGTCCGTTCTTCTCATAGTCGGCTCCCGGCTGCGGTGTAATCTCTCCCACCTTGTTCCACAGCGTGAGGTCATGGCTTTCGGCTATGCCTATGTTCCAGCCGCCGGCCTTGTCGCCCTTGCGTGGAGGGATGGAGTAGTACATCAGGTAGCGGCCTTGCAGGCGCACCACATGAGGGTCCTTGGCAAAGGGCACCCCCTGGCGTGAGTTGTCGCAGTACATCATCCCTTGTGCGCTGGCACCTGTAGTGGTGAGCAGGAGCAGGATGAGTGGAAGCAGCAGTCGTGTGTTCATGTTCTTGGAATTGTGTTGTTGGGCTTATGTGATGATTCTCTCTGCGTGTTTCTGCCGGCTCCGCGAGGGTTGGCAGCCGGCTTCCTGTCTGTGGGCCTGTCTGCTTGGGCGTTTCGCCCACCCTTGTGTCCGCCTTTGGCACCGCCGAACTGTCGGAAGCGGTAGCTCACTGTGGCCAGGAAGTAACTGTTCACCGTGCTCGTGCGTGTATCGGTGCGTGCGGTGGTGGTGATGGTTCGGCTCACGTCGCTACGCCTGTCCAGCAGATCCACAGCCCGCAAGCTCACCACCAGGTTCTTCTTTGGCAGGAGGCTCTGACTGATGTTGAAGCCCCATATCAGCTCGTTGGTGTTCATGTTGGCATTGGCATATCCGCGTCGGCATTGCTCGTCTATGCTGGTGCTCAGCGTCATGTTCCAGGGCAGATTGACCTGTGCGCTGCCTCCGTAATTGAAGCGGTAGGTGTCCATCTTGCCTGCGCTGGTGCTGGTGCTGTGGGTATGGTTGTAGCGGAAGGCTCCTTGCGCGTTCAGTTCCAGCCAGTCGTTGCGGAAGGTGAAGCGCACTCCCTGGCGCACCGAAGCACCCCTCGTGCGGTTCTTCACCGTCTCGGCCAGCCGGCTGCGATACACATAACCCACCGCGTTGGTCATGCTCCCCTGCGTGTTGGTGTTCACTCTGAAGCGCTTGTTGCCGCGCAGAGCCGTGTTGAAGTTGAAGGCTGCACTGCCGCTCCAGTTGCCGTTCACGTTCTGAGGAGTGGTCACTCTGCCGCCTGTCACCTCGTTGTACTCCGTGCGGCTGCTCACACTGTTCTGTGTGGCATGGAAATCCACGTTGGCAGCATACGTCCTCTGCAGTTCGGTGAAACTCTTTCGGTAGTCGGCATGTATGCTCTGTGTGAACGAAGGCTTCAGGCCTGGGTTGCCCAGACGGATGTTCAGAGGGTCGGCGTTATTGAGTGTGTCGGGGATGAGGTCGGTGATGGAAGGCTGCCCGGTGCTGGCATGGTAGCGTGCGTTAAACTGCTCCTTCTTTGAGAAACGGTACTTGAAGTTGAGTGTGGGGCTGGCATTCATCACCTGCCTGCTCACCTCGTAGTGCCTCACTCCCTTGGTGTAATCCACTGTGCTGTGCTGTGGTTGCAGCATGGCACCCACGGTGAGCAGGTAGCGTGGGCGCACGATCCTCAGCTGCAAGTTCACATTGTGGTTCTGGTAAGTGTTCTCCGTGCGCCCCTGCTGTGCGGTGTCGGTGACAGCCAGATGGCTCATCCCGCGGTAGTTGTCCAGCGTCACCCCGCCCAGCGAATTGTCCTGCCCGAAGATGCTGCTCACGTTGCGCTCGCGGTTGGAGTACCTCCACGAGTACTGGTAACTGGCCTGCAGGTATATCTGCCGCCCGATGGGTTCGGTGTAGGAGATGCGTGCCGAGGCGTTGCGGTTGCGGTTGTCGGCGTTGTTGAACTGTGTCTTCTGGTAGATGGAGTCCTCTCCGCTCACCGCTTTCAGGCGGTAGTAGTCGGTCTGTGAGTAGCTCTCGTTGTCGTTGTCTCCCCGCTGGAAGCCTGCATTGGCGCTCACTGCCACGTTGCGCCCGCGCTTCTTCAGGCGGCGGTTGACCTGTATGCTTCCGCTCGCCTGCACGTCATCCTGGGTGCTGTGAGTGGCCCCCAGGCGGCGGTTCACCTTGATGCTGTCGGGCACCAGGCTCCATTCGCCCAGCGCGTCAGTCAGCGAGGGGAGCAGTTCATAAGGGTCACGCCGGAGCGAAGCGCCCATTCGACCCGACTCGCTGCTGCCCTTTCCCCACTGGAAATTAGGGCTTACGATGATGTTGGTGAGTGTATCGGGCGTCCATTCGGCCTTGTATTGCAGGCGCAGACTACCGCTGTGGTTCGACTGTCGGCGTGCCTGTGACTGATAGGCAGCCAGGCGGTTTTCAAATGACTCCGTGGTCGATTCCGAGTGGCTCTTGCCTTTCCTCAGGCTCGTATGCAGTCCGCCGTTCAGCTGCAGGCGGTTCTTCTTCTCGTAGTTCTGTGTCAGCCCCACGTTGCCATTCGTGTTGTTGCCGTTTCCGCCCGTGTTGCCCGCGTTGCCCACCAGTGCCACCTTCTGGTCTCTGACGAAGCGTGTGGCGGTGAGTCTGCCGCTCATGCGGTCGTGGGTGCCGTATGACCCTTGCAGGTTACTCATCCATCCGCGCTTGCGGTTCTTCTTGATGGTCAGGTCCAGCACCACTCGCTCCTCTCCGTCATCGATGCCCGTGATGCGTGCTGCATCGCTCTGCCGGTCATAGGACTTTATCTTGTCGATCATGTCGGCAGGCAGGTTCTCCAGGGTTGCCTGCATGTTCTTCCCGAAGAACTCCTTTCCATCCACCAGTACCTGCGTGACGGGCCGGCCGTTCAGGGTATATTTCCCGTCCTCATCTACCTCCATTCCGGGCAGCTTCTTCACCAGTTCCTCCACCATCGCACCTTCCTGCACCTTGAAGGCATCGGCGTTATACACCAGAGTGTCATCACTCACCGTCATCTCTGCCATCTGCCCTTGTACCACTGCTTCACGCATCAGAGTGGAGTTTTCGCGCAGGAGCACATCGCCCAGCAACAGGCGTGCCGACTTGCCCGAGATGCTTACGCGCATGTTCTCATCGAGGAAACCCATGCAGGTGAAGCGCATGACAAACCGGCCCACAGGCACGTCGGTGAGCACGTACTGCCCGTCGTCTCCCGTCTGGGTGAGCTTTAGCGTCTTGCCGTTGGCATCTATCAGATGCACATGCACGCCGGGTAAGGTATCCTGCAACTCGGCATCGAGCACCCTGCCACGCAACTGTATGGAGCGCAGCGTGTCGGCACGCTGGGTGGCCACAGGCTGCTTGCGTGTGCGGTTCTTCTGCGCCCAAGCACCTGCGGGCAGCAGTAAAGTCAATAGGATAACCAGTGCGGAGAGTCTTAGCATACGAATGTGTGACTCGTGGGGCTGGGGAAGGTTTAATCAAGCAGCGCACTGCATAGGCCATCGCAGCGCATTGCGATTGCCGATGCAGTGCGCTGCGATGGGCTGTGCAGCGTGCTCACTCCAGACCGCATTCCTGCTGCAGGCTCAGGGTGAGCGAGATGAAATCCTGTACGCTCAGCTGTTCGGGGCGCTTCTGAAACAGTTCCTGGGCCAGCCACTCGGTGTGGTCCTTGGGCTGCATGCCCTTTTCGCGCTGCTCGTTGTCAATCTGCGCGAGCAGCGGACGTATGTTGTTGCGCAGCGTCTTGCGCCTTTGGTTGAACGTTGTTTTCACCACTCTGCGGAAGAGCACCTCGTTGCAGGGCAGCGAGGAAACCTCATTGCGGGTCAGCTGGATAACGGCGCTCTTCACCTTTGGAGGCGGACAGAACACGTGTTCATCTACTGTGAACAGATACTCCACGCTGTACCAAGCCTGCAGCAGTACGCTCAGGATGCCGTAGGTGCGGCTTCCGGGACCGGCCGCCATACGCTGTGCCACCTCGCGCTGTATCATGCCTGTGCAGCAGGGGATAAGGTCGCGGTACTCCAGCATGCGGAAGAATATCTGACTTGATATGTTGTAGGGGTAGTTGCCAGTGAGTACGAAGGGCTGGCCACCGAACACCTGATCTAGCGGCATACGCAGGAAATCGTCCCCGAGGATGTTTTCGCCCAGCTGCGGCATATTCTCCTTGAGGTAGGCTACCGATTCGGTATCTATCTCCACCACCTTTACGGGCCGTCCCTTGGGCAGGAGATATTGGGTGAGCACGCCCATTCCCGGGCCCACTTCCAGTATTGGCAGTGCCGGGCAGGCATCCACGGTGTCGGCTATGCGGCGTGCTACATCCTGGTCGGTGAGGAAGTGCTGGCCGAGTTGCTTCTTGGGTCTGACGCTTTTCATCTGTGTTGTATGTTGTGTGGTGTGGGCAGGCTTGCGTGACGGACTGTCTTGGGCTTGTGCCCGTTCCGTGGTCGGGTGTGCGTGCCGGCCTTTTCCCTTATATTATATATAATGTGTAAATGTACGGGGCGGTCGGCTCAGAGCAGGGCAGGAAGGCGGAAGAGTCCTGTGCCGTTGCTGCCTTTCACCAGGATGGTGTGGCCCTCCAGCGGATGGGTTGCCAGATGCTGCTCCACCTGCTGTTCGCTTTCGAAGGTGAGGTAGGTGGTAGTCTGCTGTGCATCGGCATTCTCCCCGAGGAAATCCTGCAGGGCGGCAGCAAACTCGCTGCCCACCAGCCACACCTGCTCAAGGTGCATGCGGTGCAACTGATGCAGCACGCGCAGGTGCTCCTGGCGGCTTTCGGCTCCCAGCTCACGCATGTCACCCAGGATGACCATCTTGGATGGTTGTTCCACGAAGTCGAATGCCGTGAGTGCTGCCTCCATGCTCGATGGGTTGGCGTTGTAGGCATCCACCACCAGCCTGTTGTGCTCCGTCTGCCTGAACTCGCTGCGGTTGTTGGTGGGGTGGTAGTCTGCCAGCGCCTGGTCTATCTGCTTGGGCGATACGCCGAAGTGCAGTCCCACGGTGATGGCAGCACGCAGGTTGGCAATGTTGTATGCTCCAATGAGTTGTGTGCTCACGCTGTGCCAAGGCTCATCTACATCCTGGCGCCACTGGATATGCAGGAAGGGTGAGCAGCTCTCTACCCTTGCCTCCACGTAGGGGATAGCCTGACGGCCCACCATGAGTCCCCTTTCCTGGGCCATCTGGCGCAGATCATCGTCCAGCGCATTCAGAAAAATCTGTCCGCCACGCCGGCTCAGGTCGTCATAGAGCTCGCCTTTGGTGCGCTTCACGCCCTCAAACGAGCCGAACCCAAGCAGGTGCGCCCGTCCCACATTGGTGATGAGTCCGTAGTCGGCATGCACCAGCGAGCACAGGAAACGTATCTCTCCGGGATGATTGGCTCCCGTCTCCACCACCGCCAGGTCGTGTTCGTCGGTCAGGCGAAGCAGTGTGCGGGGTACTCCTATGTGGTTGTTCAGGTTGCCCTGGGTATATAGCACGTGATGCGCTTGCGAGAGCACAGCCGCTATGAGCTCCTTGGTGGTCGTCTTGCCGTTGGTTCCGGTTATCTGTATGACGGTTTTCCCCCAGCGTCGGCGGTGCATGGCGGCCAGTTGCTGCAGGGTTTCCAGCACATCGCTGACAAGCACGAAGCGGTCGTCAACAGCCACCTCGGGGTTATCCACCACGGCAGCTGCGCATCCCTGCTCCAGTGCACGGGCAGCAAAGCGGTTTCCGTCAAACGATTCGCCCTTGAGGGCAAAGAAGATAGAGCCCTTGGGACAGTCGCGGCTGTCCGTTGTCACCTGCGGGTGTTGCAGGTAGAGCTCATAGAGTGATTCCAGTGAAGTCATCTTTCCATTCATTTTACACTGACACAGAGGCATGCTGCCCCGAGTCCAGCGCAAAGTTAGCGCATTTTTCCCGTTTCGCTTGTACGTTCCTCAAATAATGAATAACTTTGCCCGTCATAACAGAGGTGGCATGAACGAGACGAGACAACTTCCCCATTATACCATAAATGTGGGCGGAACGCTTATGGATTTGAGCGTCCCGCGAGTGATGGGTATTCTCAATGTCACCCCCGACTCCTTTTATGCCCAGAGCCGTAAGCAGACCGAGGCAGACATCGAGCTGCGCACACGGCAGATGCTGGCCGAGGGAGCCGATATGATTGACATAGGAGCCTATTCGAGCCGGTCGGGTGCCGACGACGTGTCGCCCGAGCAGGAGATGGAGCGTCTTCGTCATGCGCTGGCTGTCTTGCGACGTGTGGCTCCCGATGCTGTGGTGAGTGTGGATACCTTCCGCTCCGATGTAGCACGCATGTGCGTGGAGGAGTTCGGGGTGCAGATCATCAATGACATCTCGGGTGGCGAACTGGACGGGAACATGTTCTCCACAGTGGCCAGCCTGGGAGTTCCCTATATCCTCATGCACATGAAGGGCAATCCGCAGAACATGCAGCAGGCACCTCACTATGATGACTTGCTCACCGAGATGCTTCAGTACTTCGCCGCACGTGTGCACCGACTGCACGAGATGGGGGTGGCAGATATCATCCTCGACCCTGGATTCGGCTTCGCAAAGACGCTGGAGCACAACTATGAGCTCATGCACCGCCTCGAGGATCTGCATGTGCTGGAGCTGCCTATATTGGTGGGCATCAGCCGCAAGTCGATGATATACCGCCTGCTGGGCGGAACACCGCAGGATGCACTCAACGGAACCACTGTGCTCAACACGCTGGCTCTGCAGAAGGGTGCAGCCATCCTGCGTGTGCATGACGTGAAGGAGGCCGTAGAGGCAGTGAAGATAACCAATAAGATGCGCTCATGTTAGAGATGGGATTGAAGGATGTGATAGACATCCTGCTGGTGGCCATCATCTTGTACTACTGTTACAAGTTGATGAAGCAGTCGCGCTCGGTGAACATCTTCTATGGTGTGCTGCTCTTCATAAGCTTCTGGATAGTCATCAGCAAGGTGCTCGAGATGAAGCTCCTGGGCAATATACTCAACCAGCTGGTCAACGTGGGAGCCATTGCCATCATCATCCTCTTCCAGGAGGAGATACGCCACTTCTTCTACACCATCGGAGCTCATCAGCGTGCCAGACGCTTTATCCACCTCTTCCGACCCGAGAAGAAAAGGGGGATACCTGGCATGGCGCACGAGCGTGAGGATATCTTCCCCATCGTGATGGCTTGTCTAAACATGAGCAAACAGCGCGTGGGAGCACTCATAGTGATGCAGAACCAGTTGCCGCTGACCGACTTCATCCGTACGGGTGAGGTGCTCAACGCACGCATCAGTCAGCGCCTCATTGAGAATATCTTCTTCAAGAACAGCCCCCTGCACGATGGTGCTATGATCATCTCGGGCGAAAAGATAACGGCTGCAGGCTGCATCCTGCCCATCAGTCACGATATGGACATTCCCAAGGAGTTCGGTCTGCGTCACCGCGCTGCCAAGGGTATCAGCAAGGAGACAGACGCTCTGGCCATCGTGGTGAGCGAGGAGACGGGCAACATCAGCGCCGCCTACAACGACGAGTTCCGCTCGCGCCTGTCGGCCGAAGACCTGGAGCTGCTGCTGATGAAGGGCAAATTCTGACACGACATAACAACACACAATTATATGTTATAAGGAGTAAGCATCATGAGCTTAATGGACAAGATCATCCTCCGCGCTCAGCAGAACAAGCAGCGTATCGTGCTGCCTGAGAGCCTGGAGGAACGTACACTGACCGCCGCCGACCGTGCTCTGGCCGACGAACTGGCCGACATCATCCTCATCGGCAACGAGCAGGAAATCTTCTCACTTGCCGACAAACTGGGTCTCAAACACGTGGGCAAGGCTACTATCATCGACCCTGCCACCAGCCCCAAGACAGAGGAATATGCGCAATTGCTCTTCCAGCTGCGCCAGAAGAAAGGCATGACCATCGAGGAGGCCCGCCGCAAGGTGATGGACCCTCTCTACTTCGGATGCCTGATTATCAAGAACGGTGATGCCGACGGACAGATTAGCGGCGCACTCTCAACCACCGGCGACACTCTTCGCCCCGCACTTCAGATCATCAAGTGCGCTCCTGGAGTGTCTTGCGTGAGCGGCGCTATGCTGCTCATCACACAGGCTCCCGAGTACGGCGAGGATGGTGTGCTGGTAGTGGGTGACGTGGCTGTTACACCTGTTCCCGATGCTGCACAGCTGGCTCAGATAGCTGTGTGCACCGCACAGACTGCCAAGAGTGTGGCTGGTTTCAGCGACCCTCGCGTGGCTATGCTGTCATTCAGCACCAAGGGAAGCGCCAAGCATGAGGTGGTGGACAAGGTGGTAGAGGCCACCCGACTGGCTCATGAGCTGGATCCCAGCCTGAAGCTCGATGGCGAGCTGCAGGCTGATGCCGCTCTGGTTCCCTCAGTAGGAAGCAAGAAAGCTCCCGGTAGCGACATCGCAGGAAAGGCCAACGTGCTGGTGTTCCCCTGCCTGGAGGTGGGCAACATCAGCTATAAGCTGGTGCAGCGTCTTGGTCACGCCGAGGCTATTGGCCCCATTCTGCAGGGTATCGCCCGTCCTGTCAACGACCTGTCACGCGGCTGCTCGGTGGATGACATCTATAAGATGGTGGCCATCACAGCCTGTCAGGCAATGGACGCAAAATAACGTCGCGCGTTGCGCGAAGTGAAAAACGAAAAGTGAAAAGTGCATAGTACTGGGTGCTACGGGTCAGTTCTCGCCCTCAAGAGCGAGGCTTTCGCCGACCGCATCATCAGGATGGCGGGCTATCTACATGATAATGCGCCCAGATACTTGTCGCCTGTCATACAGCAGATATTGAGGTCGGGGACCTCGATATCTGCCAATGTGGGCGAAGCACAATTCGCTTCAAGCAAGGCCGATTTCGCCTTCAAGCTGCGTATAGCGCTCAAGGAAGCCAACGAGACACGCAACTGGCTCCGACGGCTTGCCCATGCAGCAGCCATCACGGAGTTGCAACACGCCAGCATGGAAAAGGATTTAAGCGAAATCATCGCACTGCTCGTTTCTTCAATCAAAACAGTAACAAACAAACTTAAAGAATAACAACCCGAGTGAAGGATGAAATGACGAAGATGCTCATAGCGCAGCACTTTTCACTTTTCACCTTTCACTTATCACTTACATAGTAATGAAGATTTTGGTACTCAACTGCGGAAGCAGTTCTATTAAGTATGCACTTTACGACATGGCAGACCACTCTGTCATCACCAGCGGCGGTATCGAGAAGATAGGTCTGCCTGATTCTTTCATCAACGTGAAGCTCAATGGTGAGAAGCATCGCATCATGCGTCCCATCGAGGAGCACACTGCCGGCGTGCAGTTTATCTTCGAGGTGCTCACACAGGGCGAATATGCTGTGCTCTCCGACCTCAATGAGCTGGGTGCCGTAGGCCACCGCATGGTGCACGGAGGCGAGCGTTTCAACAAGTCGGTGCTGCTTACCCCCGAGGTGATGGAGGCTTTTGCTGCCTGCAACGACCTGGCTCCCCTGCACAACCCTGCCAATATCAAGGGCGTGAATGCCGTGAAGGCTCTGCTGCCCAATATCCCTCAGGTGGGTGTCTTTGATACTGCTTTCCACCAGACAATGCCCGACTATGCCTTCATGTATGCTCTTCCCTATGAGCTTTACAAGAAGTACGGTGTTCGCCGCTATGGTTTCCACGGCACCAGCCACCGCTATGTATCACAGCGCGTGTGCAAGTTCTTGGGTCTGCAGAGCGCCGAGGGCAAGAAGATCATCACCTGCCACATCGGCAACGGTGCCTCTATTGCCGCTGTGAAGGACGGCAAGTGTGTGGATACCTCAATGGGTCTCACTCCCCTCGAAGGTCTGATGATGGGTACACGCAGCGGTGATATCGATGCTGGTGCAGTGACCTTCCTGATGGACAAACTGCATCTCGACACCCACGGCATCAGCAATCTGCTCAACAAGCAGTCGGGTCTGGCAGGCGTGAGTCAGTTGAGCAGCGACTTCCGCGACATCCTGGCAGGCATCGCCAACGGCAATGACCAGGCTCGTCTGGCCAAGGAGATGTACACCTATCGCATCCGTAAGTACATCGGCCAGTATGCTGCTGCTATGGGCGGTGTGGATATCATCGTCTTCACAGGCGGTGCCGGTGAGAACCAGTGGGAGGTTCGCGAGGGCGCTACACAGGGGCTGGAGTTCATGGGCGTCAAGATGGACGAGACCAAGAACCGCTCTTGCCGTGCCACCGAGGCTATCCTCTCTGCTGATGACAGCCAGGTGACTGTGTGCTGCATCCCCACCGACGAGGAGCTGATGATAGCACTCGACACCGAGTCTCTGGCCTGCTGATCAGGCACGTAATCATACCAGAAGAAGGCATCCGTGAGGCTGAAACGCTCTCACAGGATGCCTTCTCTGTTTTTCTCTTCTTCTGTCCTTGGTGCGGCGCCGGCCTCACTCCACCTTCCAGTCATCTATGGTGCCGCTCTCTGACGAGAAGCTGCAACCTATCCTGTAGAGCTTTCGGCTGTCGGTGGCGTATTCTCTGGCATAGCCTTTCTCCTCTATCTGTCTGAGGGCTTCGCTGGCTGAGCCGTCGAGCTTGAATTCGAAGATGTAGATAAACTGGGGAGTCTCCACGATACAATCCACTCTTCCCTGGCTCTGTACCTTCTCGGTGTAGATGAGGAAGGTGCTGATGAGCCTTAGCAGCAGATAGAAGGTGTAGTGGAAGTAGCGCTCGCGCTCCCTCTCGTTCTCCTTCCTGCGCATGGAATAGGGGATGCTGGCCAGGAATGAGGTGAGCAGCGTGTGGAACTGTTCTATCTCTCCTTGTCTCAGGCATTGGGTGGCTGTTGTCAGCCAGTTCTCCACAGCTCCCTTTGGCTTCAGGTAGTTGTTGGCCAGCATAGAGACGAAGCCTCTTTTTACTTCATCGTTGGGGAAGTCCAGCATGAAGGAGTTCGACTCGAAGTCAAAGTCCTTGATGGTGAAGTAGCCGCTCTGGTAAATCATGGGTAGCGGACTATCTACATTGGCCTTGTAGTCGATAAACTGCTCCTGCATGTAGTAGCGTCCCGTCATCTCATCAATATTCTCGCCGAAATGATTGAGCAGACGGATGAGGTAGGTGGGCGTGCCTGTGCGGAACCAGTAGTCCTGCATGCGCAGGTTCTCAAATGCGTTCAACAGACTGAAGGGGTTGAACACCCCATGCAGTCTGTCGGAGAAGTGGTAGCCGTCATACTGCTTCTTCAGTCTCGCTGTCATCTCCTGCGGAGTACAGCGGTATATGGCGGCCATCTCGGCTATCGGCTCCTGGAAATATTCGGTCATCTCCTCCTCGGTGATGCCGCATATGGTGTCGTAGCGGGGACTCATGCTGATGTCGTTGGGTTGGTTGAAACCGCTGAACATGCTCACTTGTGAGAATTTTGTAACGCCTGTAAGCATCAGAAACTGCAGGTGCTTGTCGGCAGCCTTGAAGGTGGTGTAGAGTCCGCGCAGCACTTCCCTGTTGTATTGCTCCAGTGTGATCAGCTCGCCACTCCGCTCCACTTTGATGTCCAGGTCCATTACATCCAGCATCGGCTTGTTATATTCGTCGATGAGCACCACTGCCCGCTGGCCTGTCTGCTGGTGGGCGGCCTCCAGAATGTTGCCCAGTCGCAGACTGTAGGATGTGGTGTCGGCTGTGTTGCCCACGTGATATGCCTTTTCCCATTTGCTCAGATACATGTTCAGCACCTGGTCCAGGTTGCCCGAGTCGGCATAGTTTCCCTGTCCGAAGTCGATTCGGAACACCGGGTAGGTTTTCCATTCCGTCTCCAGCTCGTAGATGTCCAGCCCCTCGAAGAGCTCTTTCTTGCCCAGGTAATAGTTCTCCAGTGTGGAGATGAGCAGGCTCTTCCCGAAGCGTCGTGGGCGACCAAGGAAATAGACACCTCCTTCGTGTGTGAGGGAGAATACCTGTCTGGTCTTGTCAACATACACATATCCGCCCTCGCGAATCTTGTCGAACTCTTGTATTCCTATGGGATATTTCATTCAGAGTGCCGTTTTGCTTTGTCCTTTCACATGCAAATCTACAGCTTTTCCTTTGATTGTGGGGCAGGCGGGGAGGAAAATGTGGTGGGGAGGGGATGATGGTGGGTGGCGGCTCTTGGGTGGCTATGTAGTGCCTTTCGGCGATGGAATGGGGGAAAATATGGTAATTACCGCAATAAATACGGCCAGAATGTGCATTCTTACCAACTTTGATGCCTCCCTGCCCAACTCCCCTGCTAACTTTGCGTAACGAGAATTGAAGGGGTAGTGAAGAATGCAGAGCGCTTCTCTCGCGTACTATATATATAATAATGTAGTATGCGCGGGAGGATGTGGTTTGCACGTAAATGTAAAACAGAAAACCAAGTTTTAAATGATGATGAAGAAATCAATGTTTGCGGCAACTTTGTTTGCCGTGGTTGCTTTCTCTGCCTATGCGCAGGGGGATGCAAGCCTCTATGAAATCCCCAACGGGCATTTCACGGAGTGGACTACTGATTGTGGGAGTACGTATCAGGCAAATTGCAATTATGGAAATGGTGATTTGACTGGACCCAGCTCGGGAAGTCCTCTTGGTATGACAAAGCGTCCGGGAACAGAACCCGCATACTGGAGTGCGTCAAACTTTAGTGCCAGTATGTGGAAAACCCCTTGGCCAGCTAAGGAGATTGTTGTGAATGAGTCTGGCTTGGTTCGCTCAAACGCCACTCATGTCCTTCTTTCGAATGCTAAAGTAGAAGGTGCAGGCTCTTATTTTGGCACTCAAAAATATTCTGCAGTTGTTCCAGGCTTTGTGTCGTTGGCTACTCCTTGGATACGTTGCGTGGCAAATACTAATGAGTGGAATGGTGGTGTCTATGGAGGCGTTGCTTTTCAGGGCCGTCCTGATGCGATAAAGGGAAGTTTCAAGAGAACTGGGGGGGGTAATGCCGAAAAGGCCCATGTCATTGCCTATATATGGAAAGGCACGGTTAGCTCAAATATTAAGGTCGCGGGAGCTGGCGGTCTGAAGAATAAGTCTTTCGATGATGTGGATGCTGCAGTGATGTCGGGTAGCGGCGATGGCTCTCTCATCGCCAGCTGCGACTACGCTTTCGCTTCTACCGAAAACAATGGATGGGAGGAGATAACAGTGCCTCTCGACTATAAGAACGAGGAGGTGCCCGAGAAGATGAATGTCATCATCAGCAGTGGCGACTACTGGAACAAGGACAACATCGAGGCTGGCAACCAATTGGAAGTGGAGTATGTGGAATATGTCTATTACCCTGCATCCATCAGCAATTGCCGCTACAACGGACATGAGGTGATGTTTGACGAGAACGATGAGGCTGTTCTGTCAGATGATGTGGTGTATGAGGGCAATTCGCTGCTGACTTATGACAAAGGAGGAAATGGCCAGATAGTGGCCAAGTCATTTGATGCTGCCACAGGAATTCTGCTGGTTACTGTCACAGGTGGAGACTACGGTCTGAACGGAACCAACCAGAAGACTTACACCATACGCTTCAGCAAGGAGAAGGTTGATGCCACTCTGGTGGCAAAGGAAGCTACCAAGTATGGTACCTTTTATGCACAGTTTGATGTGCAGATACCCGAGAATATGAAGGCTTATACCTGTAGCGCTGTGGCCAGCAATGAACTGGTGCTGGTGGAACAGACTGATGTCATTCCTGCCTTTACCCCTGTGATTGTGGAGACTACTGGCGGTGACCGAAGCGAAAGCCTCACTGGTGTTGTTGCTGTGGCCGACTATGACAAGGAGGCCAGAGTGGGACTGTTACAGGGAGTTCTCACCCGTCAGCCAGCTCCCAATGGTTCTTATGTCATGCAGAACCAGAGTAGGGGCGTGAAGTTCTACCTTGTGGATACTTCGGTGGCCCAGCCTAACGTGCCTGCCAACCGTTGCTATCTGCAGTTCTCTGCTCATTCCGAGGTCAAGGTTCTCTCGTTCCCCGGTGAGGCTACCGCCATTGAGGCTGTCAATGGTGTGCTCAATGGCACTTCGGAGATTTATGACCTGTCTGGCCGCCGCCTGCCTGCTCTGCAGAAGGGAGTCAATATCGTGAATGGCAAGAAGGTTTTGGTAAAGTGAAAACAAACTAAAGGACAAGATAAGGATATGAAGAAGATTTATACTGCACCCGCTATGAGGGTGAACGACATACAGGTAGAGGAAGGATTGCTGTTGGGCTTGTCGGACAAGGCTGATGTTTCGGATGCAATGGTCAAAGCCGAATTCGGCAGCGATATAGATATGAGTGAGGTGGGCGGCAACGCAGTCGGTTCGGGCCGACGCAACCCTTGGGACAGCCAGTGGTGAGAATTGCTCTTCTGGGACATTAAGGTTACTTGGCCAAGTAGCACGTTTTCCCCAAAAAGACTCTGCCCGGACATGACACTCTGAGGCCCATGGAATCTGCTCCAGAAGATGGTCTCGGGGAGTTGTCTTTAGGGAAGGAAGGGGGCAGCTCGGTATTGGCAATGCGAGACCAACTCTATTCGTGGGCGAATGGAAAGTGTCTTGTGTGCAGGTTTCATTCAGCCTCCAGGGCCGGTGCATTGCATATGTCCACCGTCCAACCCAAGGCTGGACGGTCAGAGAATATATACTTACTTTGCAAAGTATCCAGGCTTCATCCACCGTCCAGCCTTGGGTTGGACGGTGGGGAATAACTCCTTCCCTGATTTGAAGGCATACAGGAAGTGCCGAAGGAGCCAGCATCTCCTTGCTCGCTAATGGCTTCCCTTGTATAGGTTTGCTGTCAGCGGAAGGATATGGATTTCCGTGAACCAGAAAGCCCCACATGCTCTCAGTGGCATGTGGGGCTTTCTCGATTGCTTGTGCAGCAGGGAGTGGCTTGCGGGCATCAGAGGGCTGCGCCTGCTGTGCTGTAGCGCCGCTTGCCCTTCTGTATGATGATGCTGTGGCCGCTGAACTGCTTGCGCGCGGTAGGCTGCTTGCTTGTGGCGGTGGCAGAGGCGATGCCCGTTCCCCCGGTGACGATGAGGTGCAGGGTGGCGGTGGCTGCTCCGTCCTTGGTGTGGGCGGTGATGGTGGTCTCTCCCTGGCTGAGAAGCGTTATGAATCCACCGTTCACGGTGGCCACCTGCTCGTTGCTGCTGCTCCATGCGATGCGCTTGTCGGTGGCGGAGGCAGGCGTGAGGGTGGGGCGGAGCGCCATGTTGCGGTCGTCCAGACAAACGGTCATCTCACTCTCCTCAAAGGCGAGCGAGCGGGCCGGCTGCGGCTCTTTCTGCCCTTTCTTGCGGTAGAGGAAGGGCAGGGGAAGCGAGGTGGAGGTGTAAAGGTTGAAGCGGGCATAGTTCTCCACGGGAGCATTGAAGCGCATGGTGCCGTATTTCTCGTTGGCGCTGGTGATGCTTGCACCCTTGTAGCCCAGTGTTATCTTCCAGTCCGTCACGCCATTGTCCCACGCCAGAGCCTGTTTGCCCGATGCTGCCAACTGCCTTCCGTGCTGGTCGGTGAGTGTCCACATGCCGGCTGTCTCGGCTTCGGCCAGCGTGAAGCGCAGCACCTCGTGGTTGGTCACATCGGTGGTGGAGGCCAGCGGCACGGCATCCAGGTAGTGTGAAGTCTCTATGCCGTCGATGTCGGCAGCGGCACATCCGTTGCGGAAGATCATCACTTCGTCGCCTGCGTTCAGCGTACTCTTCTTCTCCAGCTTCTCGTATATCCAGCCCAGAGGCGACTCCAACTGCATTCCAGCAGGCTCATCGTATTCGATGGTGATGGAGTTCACATATACCGAACCCTCGCTGGTGCCGCCCCTGAGCGTGATGGCTGCTTCGTCGCTGGTGAGTGCAGGCACCTCCATGGGCGTTGTCACATCCACATACACCCCCAGATCCTTGTTCACCCATTGGCCAAACCACTCCTGGCTGGCAAAGTCGCATGGGCGCAGCTGGTAGATGGTCTCTTTGCCGTCGGTCAGTGACAGGCCCGCCTGACCTGCTTTCCTGTTGCTGCATATGCTCAGTGTGATGCTCCTCACGGTGCATCCCTGCCATCCCTCCAGATAGAGGGTAGCCTGGCGGTTGCGTGGTATCTGGTTGTAGCGGTTGCCTGTGGTGGCTCCGTATTCATTCTCGAAATACGCCCACGAGCCCTTGGGTACCATGCCGCTGGCAGCCAGTTCAAACTCGCCCGTTGTCTTGTTGTACTCCACAATCCTGTATACCGCCTCTGCAGCCTGCATGGTGAGTGCCGTCATCCATAGTGCGGCCAGTGCCATCAGCCTGTAGCCATCACGCATCCTTAAGTTCATATCTTGTCTTTATGCTTGTTTTATATAATGTGTACCCGACGTTCGCGTTCGCGTGGTCAAAATTACAGGTTTTCCTTCATTTGGCAAACCGTGATGTGGGATAATGTTGTGGAACAGGGGGCGTGCGTCACATTATTGACATTGGAAAGGGGTGGAAAACAAAAAGATTTGGGTAAAAGGGTGGTTTGTTCCGTGAAAAGATGTAATTTTGTCTTTGAAAACCTTGTATGCCTGTTTTCCTTTATTTGGAAACGCAGAGGGGGTGCTAGCATCGTTTGGCTTACAACCTAAGAAACTGAAAGCAAGACGGCCGCATTTCTTTGCACAGGCGGGCAGGGTGCTCGGTGCAGCCTGGCTGCATCATGGAGAGAATGAACATTGGTCAACAGAAAACTATCAAATAAAGCAAAAGGAATGTGTCAGACAGCATTGTTAGCAGATAACATCGCACGGCTGAGCATGCGCTCATACCGTCATAGGCAGGAGGTGGCTACCCCTGACGCCTATCGTGTGTCACAGCTCGCACGTCTCAACAGGGCGCTTGGTTCGCTCTGTGAACTCCTTTACGACCAGTGGCAAACGGTCACAGAGGATGACTACAGGCGGTTCGGTGGACAGCTTCAGCTCTTGATAGAGACTCTTCGGGGATTGTACCAGAGTATTCGCAGGCTTCCCAAGTCAATGGGGCTTGCCGTGGAGGCAGAGCGGCTGGAGGAGAACTACTCAGAACTCCGAGAACTGAACAGCGACATCATTAACTTCCGCATCCGTCTGCCCAAGAACGAACGTCTTCATCAACTGATGGCAGAAGCCTCACGCAGACTTAATTCCTCATTCTCTTGCTGCTCCATCTGCTGATGAACTACATAATCTAACGAAACAAAATAAAATCATTAACTTAAATAATTGCATTATGAAACAATTTACTCTAAAAAGTCTAATGCTCCTGCTGCTCCTGCTCATTGGGGGGGGTAGTTCTGCTTGGGGAGAAAGTTATACGATAACTTTCGGAAACAATGCCAGCAGTGCGAATGCTATTTCAAAGACCACAAAGGCTGCGACTGTTATTGCAGAAGGAACAGAATATGTCGTGGCAAAGCCGTTTAGTGTGACTGGGAATTGCTATTATGGCGATGAGAAAGAAAGCATAAGACTATCCAAAAGTGGCAAATCTGCAACTCTAACTATAGCCCTTTCTGATGCAGGCAAGGTTAATGCAACCAGTGTTGTCGTAAGAGCGAAACTATATAATGAAAATAAGCCAGCAACTTTAGCGTGTAATAATCAAACTGCACAATCATTAACTAAAGATTATGCAAATTATACTTTTACGCTGGATGGAAGCCAACTTTCTTCTTTGGTGCTTTCGTCATCGAATTATTTATATGTGGCTTCTATTGAGGTAAATTATTCTTCTGCCCCTGCCGCCAATCTTACTTCAATCGCCGTTTCTGGCACTCCCACCAAGACAACCTATGAAGAAGGTGAAGAATTTGATCCCACAGGTCTTGTTGTTACAGGTACTTATGACGATGGCACAGAAAAAGAGATAACAGACGGCATGGTTTGGAAAAAAGACCCCGAAATACTTAAACTTGGAACAACAAGTGTTGACGTGATGGCTTCGGTTGGTAATATTGTCAGCGGTGTATATACTGTAGAAGGCATTACTGTAAAGGAGAAGGTGACGCTTATTGGTATCGAAGCAAACGGAACGCCTGCTGAATTCTGGAAGGGAGACAAATTCAATCATGACGGTATCACGGTTACTGCTCATTGGAGTGATGAGTCTGAGTCAGATGTGACAGAACAGTGTCAGTTCACAGAACCAGATATGAATACTGCTGGTACGAAAACTGTCACAGTAACTTACGAGAACAAGACATGCACTTATGACATAGAGGTTAAGACCATTGAGAATACAAAGGAAACGGCCTATACTGTTTCCGAAGCAAAAAAGTGGATTGATGCCGGTAAGGATCTCGCTACGCAGGTCTATGTGAAGGGAATTGTAAGCAGGATTGTGACGCCGTTCGACTCTGAGTATGGTAACGTTTCTTTCGACGTTTCTGTCGATGGTTCTATAAGTGGCCAGCAGTTCAGGTTCTACCGTACACAGAAGGATGCAGAGAATAAGTTCAAAGAAGATCCCAATATTGAGGTTGGTGCAACAGTGATAGGCTGTGGAACAATTCTCTTGTATAAGGATAAAAAGACACAAGAAGAAATCTACGAATTTGCAGCAGGAAACTACCTTGTAGATTATAAGGCTCCTGTAGAGAAGGTTCTGAAGTCTATCGCCATCTCTGGAGAGGCAACCAAGACAACCTATTTTGAAGGTGAAACCTTCGCCCCCACAGGTCTTGTTGTTACAGCCACTTATGATGATGAAAGCACAAGGGTTGTGACGAATGGCGTGAAGTGGACATGCACCCCCGAAACACTTACACTTGGAGCAACAGAGGTGAATGTTACAGCAACTTATGGTGAGAAGACAGCCAGCAAGACTGTTGCTGTGACAGTAACAGAGGCTCCTAAGATGGTTGATATCGATTTGACCAAAGACCAGACAACAACTGCTACCACAGACAAACTGGAGTGGTTGGGAGAATTTGTTACTGTGACGGCAAATAAAGCCAATGCAGCTACAGGTACACCTGCCAACAACTATTATCCAGGTAATAACAAAACCAGTACGCGCTTTTACAATAGCTCTACTTTGACATTTACCCCTGCTCCATTTGTTGTCTTGGGTGAGATTACTTATGAGGCTGCATCGATTAATTATGCAACCGTAATGGCAAGTAGCACATGGACGAATGCGACTGCCAAGTCAAATGGCATGATTGTTACAATTACTCCTACAGACGGATCAAAGCCTGTGTCTGCTGTAATTGGCGCAACAACAGGCGGCAAGAGTTTCACAATCAACTACTCTCTTGCAAACGAAACTTCCTTGACTCTTGCAGCCAAGTCTAATGACACTTATTATGCTACATTCAGTTCTGCGTGTGCGTGTGAGTTCGTAGGCGCAGAGGTATTCACTGTTAACGTAGAGGGAGAGAATATTGTGCTGAACGAAGTGGCAAGCAAGCAGGTTCCTGCTAATACGGGCGTTCTGGT
This sequence comes from uncultured Prevotellaceae bacterium, assembly GCA_900543815.1. GTDB lineage: Bacteria > Bacteroidota > Bacteroidia > Bacteroidales > Bacteroidaceae > Physcousia. The sequence continues at coordinate 1,269 of UQST01000015.1, read as the reverse complement.
AAAATCGACAGCCAATGCCGTGACAGTAATAAGACTGGAGTCTGCACCTGCTATTGAAGGTACAAACCTTCTCAAGCCTGCCAGCGAGCAGATGACAGAGGGCTTCAAGTACTACAAGCTTGCTTATGACAACTTCACAGAGAAGACTGGTCTCGGCTTCTATTGGGGTGCTGCAGAGGGTGGTGCCTTTACTGTAAAGCCTGGATTGGCTTATCTGGCTGTTCCCCAAGCACAGGCTGCCAACGTGAAGGGCTTCAGTTTCGACGGCACACAGACAGGTATCAATGGTGTGGAGGCAACCACTGCCAAGGGTGCTATCTACAACCTCAATGGTCAGCGCGTAGAGAAGGCTCAGCGTGGCATCTACATCCAGAATGGCAAGAAGTTTATCGTAAAGTAACACAATATATATAATATATTATGAAGAAGACATATATCGCTCCCAAGAGCACAGACTACAAGATGGAGGCCATCGCTCCCATCGCAGAATCGGGAAATCAGTCTAATTTGAACTTTGATAGCAAACTCCCAATGTCAGAGCCTGTCGATAACTTGGACAACCAGTTCACAAAGAATAACAACGCATGGGACGATAAGTGGTAATCCACTTCCCCCATCAAGCAATATAGAAAAGTCACGGCTGCAGCATCCCCGCTGCAGCCGTGCTTGCTATTAGTGGGCATAGCCAGTTCAAGATGGAACAGCCGTGAGAGACCACAGAAATCAAGTCAAAATATGCTGCGTAGTTTTTATTTGAACACGGATAACACGGATTACACGGATAGTTATTGAGAGAAAACTTCTTTCTTACATCCGTGTTATCCGTGCTATCTGTGTTCGTTAAAAAGTCATTCCTTGGTAGTTCTCCGTTCCTTAAATCCGTGTCTCGTTTCATAAAACTGTCACAAATGACACTTTTGTGAAGTGAATGTGTCGGATAAGAGGCCATAAAACTCTCTTTTATATTATATTTCCTGTCAGATAAATATGTTTTCCTGAAATCATTTGGGGGATTTAAATTAAAATCGTACCTTTGTAACACTAGAATCCGCCACGCTTCCCATTGAACAGCGCACCAGGGCGGAACTTTTTTTTATGCGTATGGAATATACAAACCCACCACTTGATACAGCAACCCTTTTAGGGCTCACCCGATAAACCTAGGGGATTAAGCATACAGCCTTGTAAGTCAGAAAAGGAAGAACCTTATATCTGTCACTCCTCTCAAGGACGCTCTGAATGCCTTTATCTTCGCATTGAATGATTCTG
>UQST01000014.1 GCA_900543815.1 uncultured Prevotellaceae bacterium | reverse complement strand
TTACCAACCATGAGCCGTGTGTTTCAAGCATTGGGTATTGCAACAGCCACTCTTGATTTGGGTATTGCAGGCAAGATCGCGCTGTGGTAAGATGACGGTTAGATTGTGTAGTCTTGGTAGGATTGAACAAAGATTTAGCTATTATGCTGAATATCAACTTCATTTTGCTCGACAAAAACAATAATTGTTCCCAAAATGAGGAAATGAAAGCTCAAATACTAGACAAATATAAAGAAGCCTGTCTGTATTGCCATTCAAGTCATTATGGAGAAATGTCTCTACTATCACAAAAAAACATCCTTGTTGATGCAATATTCTGTATACTTTTGCATTTAATAGAATAGATAAACAAAAATAAAAGGTCAATGAAAAAGAAGTTATTGTTACTCATTTTAATGGTTCTTCCGCTTTTCATATCATCTTGCAGTAATGATGATGGAAAGGTAGATCCAATGAAGTGGAAAACCGAATTAAAAAAATCAAGCGATGGATATTTCCATGTATCTTCTGAGGGAGGGACATTTGTGCTTCAATGTACAAATTACAGTGACTTTTGGATAACTGGTATCACCGAACAAGAAGCTAAAGGGGAAGAAAAGAAGTTTACACCCGCCATTGATGACCAAAAACACTTTACCATTACGTCAGATTGGACAACAGCTACCCAAAATGGGAATACGGTGACTGTTACAATTTTGCCGACAACAGCGAATGGCAATCGCTTCATAAAGGTGTCTGTACAAAATGGTGACGCTTTTGATGAATTCAAATTCAGGCTACGAGGATTGAAAGTCGGGCTATAATATACGGTGTTCCATTATCGTGAAATAGATGACTTGAATAGTGCTCCATCTATGAGGGTAGGCATTTCTTGATATAACACTGTTGCCATAACTGGCTTGTTTCTTTAGAATGGGCTGCTTCATCAGCATATACCATATCCACATAGTTTACAAATTCGATACGACAGCTCCCTTGGAAACTTCGGTCAATTGGCCGATTTTTCCAAGGGAGCTGTTTGCGTAGGTGCCGCCAGTGAGGTTGGGTGCAGGCCGTGGCGCGACAGCATCAAGAAGTCTGCTGCCCTAACCCCGTAAAAATTGTCTTATAAGACATTTCAAATTGTCCTATAAGACAATTTAAAATGTCTGCGCAGGGAATTTAAAATGTCTGCGCAGGGAATTTTCCCCGTGTAGGCAGACAAGGGTGGCGGTGTCTTCCGCTTGGCGCTGCCACTGCCATCCTTCATGAGGGTGGAATATCGGTACAGGCATCGGGCAGCCTGTGGGCAATCACGGTTTCTTTCCCCCCGAAAAGGAATGGTTATTTCAACAAAAAGTGTCAATGCGTAAATTGACGAGTGTCATTTTAACAAATAATGCGCTATGGAGCACTTTTCGTTTGCCCATATGGTTCCGAAGTGTTAATTTTGCCATACCGATGATGCTGCATGACACCTGCAGAGCGATGATGAAGCGGCTAACACTTCAATACATTATATATATGAAAAGAAAAACGAACCTTCTGATTGCGGCCTGTATGGCGCTCTCTCCCGCCTTGACGGGAACGGAAGCTGCGGCCCAAACCTTTGAGAAACTGTTTGAATGGGCTCCCGATTACTATGCCGATATCAACGATGACGGCAAGCAGGAGTATTTCCTGTACGGCAAGTGGCGCACCCTGGCAGGTGAGGAACTCTGTTCTTTGCCCGATGGAATGGGTGTCAACGCGATGGTCTGTTCCATGTTTTACATCACGGCCAATCCTGTACCCGGCTTTGCCTCTGCGGCCAACAACTTTTACAAGACCGGCGGTGATGTCTTCTATATGAAGGATGGCAAGTATGTGATAACGAAGGCATACGAGGGAGATGATGCTCTCATGGGTGCCACTTGGGCCGACATCAATCTGGATGGACGCATGGACGTGCTGTACTGGAAGAATGAGGGAATGGGTAGTAATGTCATCTATGTTCCCTATGTGAAGATGCTGTGTGCCGACGGTACGTTTGTTGACCAGCCTCTGGAGGTGGTGACCGATATGGATGAACTGCAGGGGGCAATGGATGCAACAGGCGGCAACGGCACTTTCTCGGTGAGCAACAACTCTTCCTTCTCGGCTTTCTGCTCGGGCAAGGGTGCCAGCTTCCCGGTAGGACCGATGAACGTGGTTGACCTCAACCAGGATGGCTATCCCGACTTCATCGATGAAAAAGGCTTCTCCTATATGTCGCTGGGTGAGGGACGCTACTATCTGGCTTCGATAGCAGCGCGTAAGGTGCGTGCCGGCGATGTCAATGGCGATGGGCTGACTGACCTGCTGGTGTATGATGGCAACGAGCTGAAGCTGAAGCTGAATACCGGACAGGGGTTCCGGGATGTGGCATTGCTCAGCAACGGAAATCTGCGTGATGTGTATATGCTGGACTGTGACGGCGACGGACTGCTGGATATCCTGGCCGCTGTCACGACTGGTGATGCCAGCTTCCTGGCATTCTTCCGCAATCAGGGCAACGGCAAGTTCAAGCGTACGGTGAGGAGTTTCGAGGAGTCTGTGGACTGGGCGGGACCGTATTTTATCAATAATAACGGACTGCCCAGCATGGTTTCACATGCCGATGAAGATCTCATGTGCTGGAACTGGGATGCATCGTTCAATGTAGGAAAGGTGGCATTGACTTCCGGGGTGCATTATATCAACAAGTTCTTCCTCATGGATCTGGATGGTGACGGCAAGATAGATGTGTCATGCGAAAGGGAATCTCGAGAGTTCGGCATATTCCACTGCAAGGTGGAGAAAGCCAATACTCCTCCTGCCCGGATGCAGGCTCCCAAGCTTCTGCTGGACAAATCCACGGGCATGCTGCGTGCTGAGTGGGAGCACGGAACTGATGCCGAGAACTCTGCGGGCGACCTCAGCTATGAGTTCGAAATCACTTCTCCCGGCGGCGAATATCTGTTCCGCACCTTCACCAAGAGCCTCTTCACACTGGCTTCGGCAGGCAGTTGGGGTACGGGCAGCGTGCAGGCTCGTGTGCGTGCCATTGATGGCAGTGGCATGAAAGGCAAGTGGAGCGATGTGGCCAGGCAGGATGGTATCCTCGCTGTGCCTTCTGTGGCTCTGAGCTGCCCCTACAATGCCAGCACGGGCGATACCGTCTTCGTGCACGAACTGAGTGGCATGAAGTGTGAGATGAAAGCTCTGCCCGACGGCCGTCTGGTGACTGACAAGGACGGACGAAAGGGCTTTGTGTTTGCTTCGCATGGAACCAAGAAGATAGAGCTTGCCGCTCAGAATGGCATGGCCATAAGCCGCAGGATAGAGGTGCAGCCAGTGCGTGTGGAGTCGATTTTCAAGCAATATGATAATGTGGGAAAGTTTGGACTCACAAGTAATATGCGCTCCTTTTTTGATTTTGCCCAGTTGGGCACGCTGCAGGCTTTGGCTTCTGATGGTTATTATAAATGGAATGGCCATAAGTATGAGAAGCAGCCTGTGTTCGACTTCTCCGATGGTGCACCTGACCAATTTGTCTTTGATGCCAATATGGATGGTCTGCCTGATCCTGCTGTGGACGACCGTTATCTCGGGAAGTATAGTCTGATTGTGGCCGTCAATCAGGGCGATGGCGACTTCTTGAAGAGTAATGTTTCGAGCGAATTCTCTGGTTCGGGTAGTATATATTATATCCATATGGATATCAATAATGATGGTCTTATGGAGCGCTTCTATAGTGGCTATGATGGAACTCGTTATTTCTGTAGAACAGATATGAATGAAGGTCTGGTCAAGATAGACTATATGGATTTGGGAGACCAATCGAAGAATATGGATTTTTGCCTTGATGTATATGCCGATTTTGACCGCGACGGACGGTTGGATATACTGGGTAAAACAAAAGGTGATGATGGTCGCCCATACTGGGTAATCCTCTTCAATGAGGGCAATGGCCGCTGGACTGTGAAACCTATCCTGCAGACCAACGAACCCTTATCTGATATGGTTGCATATGATGTGGATGGTGATGGATATACAGATATTGTAAAGAGAGACTGGGGTACAAGTAAGTTGGTTTCGCGTAATCTTGGCAACCGTGAGTTTGCTGAGCTGGAGGAACTTGATGGATATTTGCTGACGATGGATATAGACCAGGATGGACTGGCCGACTTCCAGCTGAGGGATGACGAAAGTATCATCGTGAGCAATCATGGTTCGCCTGTTCTTGTGCCATTAACGAAGTGCAATTGGTTCCACTATGACTTTGTTGATATCAATAATGATGGCGTGCCTGATTATATTGATAACAACAGAAGTGTCATCATGAGAATTGCCAACAACAATACAGCTCCCACGGCACCTACCACATTGATAGCCGCTCAGACAGCCGATGAAGTAATCATCAGTTGGGATGGCGCTACCGACAAGGAGAGCACCACAAGCCAGTTGCGCTACAACATCAGCATCAAGGAGAAGGGTGCAACAGGAGATGATGCCTACATCTGGTCGCCGCTCAATGCCACTAATGACCAGGCACGCATGAGCCTCGTGCCCGGCATTCCCACCTATTACCGTCAGGCTACCCGGCTGCCCATGCCTGTCAGCCGTTTCCAGGCAGGCAAGACCTATGAGATATGTGTGCAGGCTATTGACCCATGGTATGCCAGTTCGCCGTTCTCTAAGGTGATTGAGTTCACGCCGCAGGCCGAGTGCCACATCACGCTTCCTGCCAAGGCAGGGGTGGATGAGTATGTTCCTTACCGCACGGTGAGCAACGTACAGGGGTCGCTCAGCATCAGGCAGGCCGAGGGTATGGACCTCTCAAAGACCGGCTATATCAAGTGGAACACACCAGGCGTGAAGACTGTGGTGACCACCAACACCAGCTCGATGACAAGGAGCACCACACAAATCCTGATAGTGGATAAGCCCAACCTGGAGATACAGGTGCCCGAACTGGCTCTGGCCGGACAGACACTGGTGCTGGATATGCCGGAGTGCATGCGCAACGAGGGTGCAAAGGCATCCGTTACCTGCGAAAATGCCCAGGTGAGCTATGAGCCTGTCGGCAACCAGGCAACCATCAGCCTTCCCGAGCAGAACGGTGACTGCCGCCTGGTGCTCACCTATACCGACGAGGTGTGGCAGAAGTCACTCACCCGCACCTACATCATCCGTGTGGTGGGGCAGAAGTGGGCTCCGCAGATAGCACAGGTGACAGTGGCAGAAGGCCACAGCGTGCTCACTTGGGGCAATCAGAATCTGCCTGCCCAGGAACTCTTCACTGGCATGGTGAACATCTATCGTGAGAGTGATGTGGCAGACTCCTATGACCTCATAGCCCAGGTCCCTATGAGCCAGGGGCAGTATGTGGATGAGCAGAGCCGGGCCGATGTTCGCAGCTACCGCTATCAGATGACCCTCTCTACCAAGGCTGGTGTGGAGAGCCGTCCAAGCCGTGTGCATGCCACCATGCACGTGATGGCCAACCGTGGACTGGGCAATGACATCAACCTGCATTGGACTCCTTATGAGGGAACCTCCATAGCCCAGTACGTGGTATATGCAGGCACCAGCCCCGAGAATATGCAGCTCGTGGAGCGTCTGTCGGGCTATGCACGCAGTTATGTACACCATCGCAGCAGTGAGGCAGTCACCTACTATGCCGTAGGATTCGTGCCCAAGTCGGCACTCAGCGTGAAGGCCAAGGCTCCTGCCCGCGATGTGATGGCATCCAATATCATCAGCAGTGCCGATGCCTATGCGGTGAAAGCCGTGCAGACCATCGAGATAACCACTGTGGAGGAGGATGCCACATTCACCCAGGAGCGCCAGTCGCTGCATCTGCGTGCCTATATCACTCCCGCCCTGGCTTCTATCGGCAAGGTGGAATGGTCGCTGCTCTCGGGCGAGACGCTTGCCCAGGTGTCAGATGATGGAGTGTTGCAGGTGAAGGCAGGCAGCCTGAGTGGCGAAGTGGTGGTACAGGCCAAGGCCATCGACGGTTCGGGCGTAACAGCCACACGCACCTTCTATGTCCCCCTGGAGGTGGGAGTGGAAGACGTGGAAGCTGCTGCCGATGGTGTGCAGATAAGTGCCGAACTGGGTGGAGTGAAGCTGACTGGTGTGACGCAACCCACTGAGGTGCTGGTGACAACAACCGGCGGTATGATAGTTCACCGCTCAACTGTCACCGCCGACCGCCGTATCTCCCTCGCTCCCGGTATGTATGTGGTAAAGGCAGGAAACTCAGTCAGAAAGGTGATGATACGCTGATAATCCCGCTCTAAGAATAAGCAGAGAAGCCATTGCACCGCTCCTGGTGCAATGGCTTCTCTGCTTATTCCACCCTTTGCCAGCCTTCATAATTCCTCCTGGCACTCTAAAGAAAGTCTTCGGGAAGCTAAAGGAAATCTCCGTTTGCAGCCTTGGGATGCACATACGCAGCCTTTGGATGGCCGTTTGCAGGCTTCGGATGGCCGTACAAAGCCTGCAAACGGAGATTTCAGCACGCTGCGTGGGACATTTCAGCACGCTGCCATCGTCTGTGCAGCACGCTGCGAATGCAACCGCAGCGTGCCGGGGGAAACCAGGCACCTCCAAGGAGGCTCTTCAGAACCATGCCGACGGCCAGACATCAGTGTACAGCCAGCCTCTTCGATGCAGGCTGCGGGGCGGCTCTGATGATAAGTCAGGAAAAAGACCGTTCCGTTACGGAGCGCTTCGTGGCTGCTTGCCTGTGGGCTGCACAGCCTGATGAAGCTTCTCCTGTAACGGAACGGTTGCTGATGTGAGGGATGGCCTCAGAAGATGTGGCTTACTTCACCACAAACTTCTTGCCGCCCCGGATGTAGATGCCGGCAGGCAGCGCCTCGGCATCGGTGCCCATGCAGTGACCCATCAAGTCGTAGATGCTGTCCTGTGCCTCTGCACTTCCTGGCTGTATGTTCTCAATGCCGTCGGGGGTATCATTGAGCTGGAATGCCTTTATCTCGCGAATGGCCAGCCATGCCGAGCTGCCCTGCTGCGAGCGTGTGAACTTCAGCGTGAAGTACTTCTTGCTGATGGGAGTGGGCAGCTGTATGGTTGATGTCACGTAGAAGGGCAGGCGCACGGTGGCGATGCTGTCCATGTGTTCCACGTCGTCGCCGGCATATACCACCATGCTTGCAGCATCGTAGGAGGTGGAGTTGCTGGCTGTGGAGCGCTGCATGAGCGTGAGTGCGTCGATGCGCTCATCGGTACTCAGCGTGATGCTGTGGGGATAGGCCACTGCGCCGCTTGAGTAGCGTGAGTGCCAGAAGGTACTCTCGTTGTTATCCACAGCAAAGCGGCCGGGTGCGTTCTCGCTGCTTGTCTCCTCGTCGGATACGCTCTCGTACTTCAGCGTCACCTTCTTCATCTCGGGCATCTGCGATGCTGTTCCATAGAAGTCGATGCTGTTGAGCGCCAGCAGATTGCCATTGGCGGCGCCTCGGAGGAACGTGATGCGCATGAAGCGCTTGGTGCAAGGAGTGTCGAAGACGATGGCGGGACGGCTCATGTCGAAGAATGCATGATCCTCATCCAGCGTCTCCCACTCCTGATTGTCGGCACTCTGCTCTATCTTGGCAGCCACTGCGCGGTATCTGCTCTCGCGTGAGAAGTAGAGCTTCATGGCGTTCACCACATCGTTGGTCTGCTTGTCGATGGTGATGGAGTGGCCGTAGGCTGTCTCGCCGCTGCTGTAGGCTGAATGCCAGAATGTGTTGGAGTTGGCATCAAGAGCATGCTCGGCAGGACTGAACTCGGCTCTTGTCTCCTCGTCGCTCACGCCCACCACGCGGTAGTTGGTCTTGCTGAGTGCGGTACCGCAGCCAGTCAGACTCTCTGTAGCAGGTGCGCTGAAGTCGAGTGCGAACACACCCTTGCTGGGTGTCCAGGCATCTCCGCCGGGGCCGAAATTGCTGCGATGGGCAGTAATGCCACGTCCCGACTTGTCTTCGATATCAATGCCGTCGTGCTGGTTGAAGTCGTAGTAAGCCTGCAGTCCACCCTTCAGGGCTGTCTGCAAGAGGCTGCCGGTGAGCGGCTCCACGGCATAGCGCTGTATGTTGGCTTGTGTCAGCACCTTGTCCCATACGCGCAGCTCATCCACGCAACCGTTCATCTGTATGCTGCCGCCCAGCTGCAGCTTGGTCCACGTCTTGTAGTCCTGTGTCTTCTCGGTTATCTTCTCAAACAGCAGGCCGTCGCGATAGAAGCAGATGGTGCCGGCATTGCGTGTGATGGCATAATGGTGCCATTCGCCGGCAATGAAGTATCCGGCTGTGCACTGTGCGCTATGGCTGCCCATGCGGAAGATGGCAGCTCCCTGTCCGGTGGCGCTGATGTTGAAGGCTTCGGTACCCTCATCATCAAGTGTATAGATGCCGTTGCAGGCACTTGAGAATGTGGCGGGATTCATCCAGAAGTCAAGCGTCCAGGTCTTGCCGATGCTGCCTATCTGGTCGGTAACGACAGTCTTGGGCGTAGCATTGGTGGTGAAGTTCAGGCCGTTGCCCGATTCGGCGTTGCATACCAGCAGAGCACGAGCCTCTGTCAGTTCGGTCTTTCCTTCGTCATTGGCCACCTTGTAGTTCAAGGTATAGGCTCCGGCCTTGGCAGGCTTGAAGGTCACTTTGCTTCCCTGGTCGGTGAGGATGGCGTTGGTGCTCATCAGGCGCCACTTCCAAGTGGTGGGCTCGTATCTGGATGCATCGGTGAAGGTGACGCTGTTGCCCTTCAGGATGACGTGTGAGATGGAGTCGATGCTGTAGGCTATCTCGGGTTTTGAGGCCATGACGCTGACTGTGGCAGTACGGGTCAGCTGCTTGCCGTCGGGCAGAGTGACGGTCAGGGTCACCTCGTGGTTTCCTGTGGCGGTATATACAGCCGAAGCATTCTTGGTGGAAGCTGTGGTGACATCGGCATCCTGCATGGTCCACTGATAGGTGCAGCCAGGTGCCATGTTGAGAGGCAGGAACGATGTGCGCTCACCGCAGCGAGGCTGGGCGTTGGTAATCTCGAAGTCGGCAGTGGCAACCTGCTCTGTCACCATTATCTTCTTGCTGAATTCAGAGGAAACACCATCCAATGTGGTGAGCGTCAGTGTCACCGTCTGCTCGCCGGCCTGGTTGAACACGAACGAGGGTTCGGATGCCTGGCTCTGTGCGGGGGTAGCGTTGGTGGCAGTCCAGAGGAACTGGGCAGCATCCACTCCACCGCTCACTGCCATGGGAGTGCTCTCGCCCAAAAGTGCCTCGGCAGGCGAACTGATGGCGGCTGAGAGGTTCTGCATGTGCCTGATGGTAGCGTTGGTGGTCACAGTGGCAGCCTTGTGGTTGGCATTGATGAATGTAGCGTGGTTGCCGTGTGCGCAGTCCTCCAGTTTCTTCACACCGTCCTCGGTGATGGTGTTCATCTTCAAGTAGGCCAGGAGGTTCTTGGTAGTGGCAGGCGATACGATGGGGCGGGTATAGTTGCCGCTGATTTCTTTGGCGCTCTTGGCAACATCCCACACGCGCACTTCATCGATGGTGCCATAGAGGGCGTTGTCGGAGTCGGCCGAATATCCCATCAGCAGTCCGTCGTTGAAGGCAGGGAAGCCAGAGGATGAGGTGGATGTGATGGAGCCTTGAGCCTTGCCGTTGGCATAGAGGGTGGCTGTGTTCTTGTCGATGACCAGAGCCAGGTGAGTCCATGTTCTTATGCGCAACACTGTGTTGGAGAGACGGCGGTTGGCTGTGTTCCAACCGAAGTACATCGTACCGTCGCTGTTGGCATGGAGGAGGAAAGAGCCCCATGGACCACCAATCTGCTGGTTCCAGTCCTTGATGGTTGTAGGCTTGATCCAGAACTCCAGAGTCAGCTGGTTGTGGCTCTTCTTGGTGATGTTGGGAATGAGGAAACCGCCGTTGGTGAAGGTCTGGGCCGCATTGTCATAAGCCATTTCGGCTGTCTGTGCAGCAGCCACAGTGTTGCTGGCTACCGAGATGTGCTCGGTGCCTGCGAGGGTGTAGAGAGCCTTCACGGTGAAAGCACCTTCGCCAGTGACCTCGTAAGTGGTCTCGGCTGTGCGTGCTATCTCATTGCCGTTCATGTAGATAATGTACGTGGTGGGCTGGTAGCCTGTACCTTGTGGTTTGTCCCACGAGAGTGTGCTGCCGTTCTGGGTGAGGTTGGTGGGCGGGTTGATGGCCTCACCGCCTACCACCACGCTGATGACGGTGGATGCACCATTGTTCTTGATTTCCACATCCTTCATGCGGAAGGGAGTCTCTGTTCCCATGGCATCGTAGAGATACTCCATGATGCTGGCAGCGCAGATCTTGCCTGTACCGCTGGCTGAGGCTTTTGAGTTGATGGTGAGGAAGTACTTCACCGGACGTGAGAGGTCAAGTCCCTGGCTCAGGTCGGTAAGGTCGATACCGAACTCCATGGGTTCTTCGTGCATCTTGCGGTCGGCCCATCGTCCCAGCAGCGGTGTTTCGGCATCGACTCCATTGCCGTCGCCGTCACCTGTATAGTTGATGTAGCGGAATACGAACTCCTTCTCGGGCTTGGTGGCGGTGGTATCCTGTGAAGCACCTGCCACAACGCTGATCTCCGAGCGCTTGCTGTACTGCATGGTCACCTTCATGGTGCGTGTGGGCTTATAGTTCTGGCGCAGGTAATATACCTCGGGCCACCAGCCGCCGGCTTTGTCCTTGTAGGCAGTCTTGCCCTCGTTGGTGGTAACTTCCAGGCTCACACCTCCTGCCATGGGATAAGGTACATAGAAGATACCATTGTTGCCCCATCCGGAACCCCATGAGTTGGCCACTATCCAGGCACCTGTCTCATTCTGTCCCAGCTGGTTGTTCTCTTCACCGTAGATTCCGTTGCCGTCGAGGTCGAACTCAATGCGGTCGTCATAGCCGACAAGCGTCACTGCATGATCCACATGGTTGGTGTTCCAGTGAAGGAGATAGGCTTTGCCCACTACACCCAACTTGTTGTTGGCCTCGGTAGCTCCTATCGGTGCAGTGGCACTGGCTCCCATTCCGCAGCCCAAACCGCAGATGCCGCCCACGATGTGGCGGCCGTTCTCGTCCTCTACCTCTGGCCATGTGGTGTCACCGTTGTGGTTGAAGAGCCACCACTTGATAGCCTCGGCACCTTCCTTGGTGTGCGAGCTCTGGGTGAAGTTGGCTGTTCCGCTGATGCGGTGCAGCATAGCGTTGTACCAGTTGTCGTATCCCTGCATCCAACCTGCATCGTTGGCATCGGTCTCATAGGCACCATAGGTGCTGCTCACGTCGGTACCGCCGTAGTGGGCACCATCGGGATAGCCCACATAGATGGCCATCTGGTCTTTGGACAGACCGTCGTAGGAGAAGGGATATTGGAAGTGAGCGGGCATCTGGTTCTCCAGAACAGAAGCGTTGGAGAGGTGGAATGCGTTCCACTCATAGGTGAGCATGTAGCCGATGCGTGATGCGGCACCGCATGAATTGCCTATCTGGTTGAATGTAGGCGGGAACCACAGGGCGGTTGCATTGTTTACGTGGTCGGGCAGTGTGGTGCCCGAAGCCTCCTTGGCCTTCACCTTCTTGGCGGCAGAATGATGCTGCATCAGTCTGCTGTCGGGCTGGAACGTGGGTTGGTATCCGCGGTAGAGGTTTTCATCCACCTCGGGATACACCTGTGCTTTTGCCCCAAGAGCGATGGCAAGACAGGCTGGTAAAAGTAATGTCTTCTTCATTGTTGTTGGTTTATAGACGTTGTTTCTTTGTTTTTGTTTAGTTGGGATGGCCATTGCATGCGTGCAGAAGCTTCTCCGCAGCATGTTGCCTCCTGTCTAAAGTGAGAATGACTATTTAGGGTTGTTGATACTTCAATGCCTGACATGGCTCGTTTTCCTGCCGTTGCAGAGCAGAATAAAACGTCACGTTTCAGATTTCGGCGCTAAAGGTATTGCTTTTTTCCCAAATGGGCATCATGAGTGCCTATGGAAAATGGTTGCTCTGGTAGAACGGTTGCGGTTTGTGTCGGGCTTTCTCTTGAAGCAGATTTCTTTGTGCCTGTATGATGCTTGTGGCATTGCCACTGCAGGCAGATGTGTGCCAGAGAAGGCTTATTGCTTCAGCTCGTACATCTTTACCCAGTCGATTTCCATCTGTACGGGGTATTCCTCCGGGCGGGCTTTTCCTACCCAACTGCCTTCTATCTGCATGTCGATGAGCAGGTAGGAGGGCTGGCCGAAGGGATACTGCCCGCGCTTGTCGGTATTGATGCGCGGATAGGTGAGCGTCTTGGCGCCGTTGATGGAGAGTACCAGGCTGTCGGGCAGAATTTCCACCGTGTAGGTGTTGAATTCGCCCGGACGGATGGGACCGGTGGCTCCCTGAGGCGGATTCTTGGTTTCCTTCAAAGTATAGGTGTAGTAGGAATGTACGGTCTGATAGGCAATGGAGTCGTGATTAAGGTGCTCCATGATGTCTATCTCGCCGTTGTCGGGCCAACCGCCCTTCTCCGGCAATATCCAGATGGCTGGCCAGGCGCCTTGGGCACAACCCAAGCGAGCGCGCACTTCCACTTTTCCATAACCGATGAAGCGCTTCCCCTTGGTGAAGAGTCCGCCTGTCACATAACGTGCAGTGTCGGTCTTCCCCTCGTATTGGTAACTGCCGTCGTTGACGCAGCCGCGTAGGATGAGCAGTCCGTCCTTCACATCATAGAGGCGGTCGTCATCGGACATCTTCTTGCACCAGTCTGGTTTGCCTCGGGAAATCTTGCTCCAGGAGTTGCTGTCGTAGGTGTTTCCCTTGAAGTTGTCCTTCCATACCAACTTATATTTGGGCTTGCCGGCCTTGGCATGACAACTGGAGAATGGGGTGGAGAGCGGCAGCATAAGGGCTGTCAGGCAAACTGCGAGTACGTTTCTTACTTTCATGAATGTTTTAGTTTAATAGGGTGGAAACCGTCTTTGGGTGCCTTGTGTGCACCGGTCGGCAATGCAAAGATAGGCAAAAGAATCCAATCCGGCCAGCCGTTAGGGCAAAATCTCTCGCGTGCGCATGCGCGCGTATGATATATATAATGTGTAGTGGTGCTGTGATGATAAGTGCGCGGGACGGATGGAAGTACGGGCCGGAATTGTCATGTGAATGTGGCAATACGGGCGGAAAGAGGCAAATTTCACTGAGAAACAATAAATTTCATGCAAAATATGTGTGTGGAAATGAGGAAAATTAGTACCTTTGCACCCCGAATGGGCATATTATACCCGTTCGTGAGCAACTCAAGACATATAATAATATACAATAATAAATAAAACAAAACAAAATGCCTACAATTCAGCAATTGGTAAGAAAAGGCCGTACTGTATTGGAAGACAAGAGCAAGAGCCCCGCTTTGGACAACTGCCCTCAGCGTCGTGGTGTGTGCGTTCGTGTCTATACCACTACACCTAAGAAGCCTAACTCAGCGATGAGAAAAGTCGCTCGTGTGCGTCTGACTAACTCTAAGGAGGTCAACAGCTACATTCCCGGAGAGGGACACAACCTGCAGGAGCACAGCATTGTGCTGGTGCGCGGCGGTCGTGTGAAGGACCTTCCCGGTGTGCGCTATCACATCGTTCGTGGTACACTGGATACAGCTGGTGTGGCCAACAGAACACAGCGTCGTAGTAAGTACGGTGCAAAGCGTCCTAAGGCAGCCAAGAAGTAATTGGCCCTAAGAGCGCAACAAACAAAACTTTTAACTTTGTTTTTGGTTGTAAACGAAGGTTGAGTAAACCTCCTGGTGTGGAGAGTTGAAGAACGCGAGAATGCAGCCCTGAACACAAAAACAAACCAAGAAATGCGTAAAGCAAAACCAAAGAAGCGTGTGGTGCTTCCCGATCCCGTTTTCGGTGACGTGAAGGTATCCAAGTTCGTTAACCATCTGATGTATGATGGTAAGAAGAGCATCTCTTATGAGATTTTCTATGGTGCTCTCGAGATTGTAAAGAACAAGATGGCCAGCGAGGAGAAGGACTCTCTGACAATCTGGAAAGAGGCTCTCGACAAGATTACTCCCCAGGTGGAGGTGAAGAGCCGTCGTATCGGTGGTGCTACCTTCCAGGTGCCCACAGAAATCCGCCCCGACCGTAAGGAGAGCGTTTCCATGAAGAACATGATTGCGTTCGCACGTAAGCGTGGTGGTAAGACTATGGCCGACAAGCTGGCCGCTGAGATCATGGACGCATACAATGAGCAGGGTGGTGCATTCAAGCGCAAAGAGGATATGCACCGTATGGCCGAGGCTAACCGTGCGTTCGCACACTTCCGTTTCTAATCTCATATAAGTTCATACAATGGCAAAGCAAGATCTTCATTTGACACGTAACTTCGGCATTATGGCGCACATTGACGCCGGTAAGACAACTACGTCGGAGCGTATCCTTTTCTACACAGGAAAGACCCATAAGATCGGAGAGGTGCATGAGGGCGCAGCCACCATGGACTGGATGGAGCAGGAGCAGGAGCGTGGTATCACCATCACATCTGCTGCTACTACTGCCTACTGGAATTACAAAGGTGAAAAGTACAAGTTCAACTTGATCGACACTCCGGGACACGTCGATTTCACCGCTGAGGTGGAGCGTTCACTGCGTGTACTCGACGGCGCTGTGGCTACTTACTGTGCAGTAGGTGGCGTGGAGCCTCAGTCAGAGACTGTATGGCGTCAGGCTGACAAGTACAACGTACCTCGTATCGGCTATGTGAACAAGATGGACCGTTCTGGTGCTGACTTCTTCGAGGTTGTTCGCCAGATGAAGGACGTTCTGGGTGCTAACCCTGTGGTTCTGGCTGTGCCCATCGGCGCAGAGGAGAGCTTCAAGGGTATCGTTGACCTGCTGCGTATGAAGGCTATCCTGTGGCACGACGAGACAATGGGTGCTGAATATGAGGTGGATGATATTCCTGCTGATCTCGTTGACGAGAGCAACGAGTGGCGTGCCAAGCTCGTGGAGCAGGCAGCAGAGCAGGACGAGAGCCTCATGGAGAAGTACTTCGAGGATCCCGATTCAATCACCGAAGAGGAGATAATAGCTGCTATCCGTAAGGGTACTCTGGCTCTGGATATCGTTCCTATGACTTGTGGCTCTTCATTCAAGAACAAGGGTGTGCAGACTCTGCTCGACTATGTGTGCATGTTCCTGCCCTCACCCCTGGATACTCCCAATATCGTGGGTACTAACCCCGAGACCGGTGAGGAGGAAGACCGTAAGCCCAGCGAGGACGAGAAGACAGCTGCTCTGGTGTTTAAGATTGCCACAGACCCATACATGGGCCGTCTGACCTTCTTCCGTGTGTATTCCGGTAAGATTGAGTCTGGTTCTTACATCTTCAATGTTCGCTCTGGCAAGAAGGAGCGCGTGAGCCGTCTGTTCCAGATGCACTCTAACCACCAGAATCCTGTTGACGTTATCAGTGCAGGTGATATCGGTGCAGGTGTAGGCTTCAAGGATATTCACACTGGTGATACACTGTGTGACGAGGATGCACCCATCGTGCTGGAGTCAATGGACTTCCCCGATCCCGTTATCGGTATCGCAGTTGAGCCCAAGACTCAGAAGGATCTGGATAAGCTGAGCAACGGCCTGGCCAAGCTGGCTGAGGAGGATCCCACCTTCACCGTTCGTACAGACGAGCAGAGCGGTCAGACTGTGATTTCCGGTATGGGTGAGCTTCACCTGGATATCATCATCGACCGTCTGAAGCGCGAGTTCAAGGTGGAGTGCAACCAGGGTAAACCTCAGGTGAACTACAAGGAGGCTGTGACTGCAACTGTTAACCACCGCGAGGTATATAAGAAGCAGTCTGGTGGTCGCGGTAAGTTCGCTGACATCATCGTTAACCTTGGTCCCGTTGACGAGGACTACAAGGAGGGCGGTCTGCAGTTCGTGAACAAGGTGACTGGCGGTAACATTCCTAAGGAGTTCATCCCCTCTGTACAGAAGGGCTTCGAGAACGCCATGAAGAATGGTATCCTCGGTGGCTTCCCCATGGACAGCCTGAAGGTAGAGCTGCTGGATGGTAGCTTCCACCCTGTGGATTCTGACCAGCTGTCATTCGAACTGGCTGCTCAGATGGCTTACAAGGCTTGCTGCGCTAAGGCTAAGCCCGTGCTGATGGAGCCCATCATGCGCCTTGAGGTTGTTACTCCTGAGGAGAACATGGGTGATGTGATCGGTGACCTGAACAAGCGTCGTGGCCAGGTAGAGGGTATGGATACCACTCGTACAGGTGCCCGTCTGGTGAAGGCTATGGTTCCCCTGGCAGAGATGTTCGGCTATGTGACGGCACTGCGTACTATCACATCTGGTCGTGCAACAAGTTCTATGACCTATGACCACCATGCTCCTGTAAGCGCAAGCATCGCTAAGAGCGTACTCGAGGAGATCAAGGGTCGCACAGACTTGGTATAATATATAATGAGTAAAGCGAGGGGAGGAGTCGGTAAGCGTATGACTCTTTATAGATTTCCTTCCCTCGCATACAATAATAACTATAAACAATAAAATGAGTCAGAAAATTAGAATCAAGCTGAAGTCTTATGACCACAACCTGGTGGATAAGTCTGCAGAGAAAATCGTGAAGACGGTGAAGGTGACCGGTGCTATCGTGAGCGGTCCTATACCCTTGCCCACACGCAAGAGAATCTTCACAGTGAACCGTTCTACCTTCGTAAACAAGAAGAGCCGTGAGCAGTTTGAGTTGAACTCTTACAAGCGTCTCATCGATATCTACAGCTCAACAGAGAAGACTGTGGATGCACTGATGAAGTTGGAGCTCCCCAGCGGCGTAGAGGTAGAGATCAAGGTGTAATATTCAAGTGATATAAATAATATTAAGAGAAATGCCAGGATTATTAGGAAAGAAAATCGGAATGACTTCCGTTTTCAGTGCCGAGGGTAAGAATATACCATGCACTGTTATCGAATTGGGTCCTTGTGTTGTCACTCAGGTGAAGAGCGTAGAGAAGGATGGCTATAGCGCCGTTCAGCTCGGTTTCGCTGACGCTAAGGAGAAGAATGTTACTGCTCCTATGAAGGGTCACTTCGCTAAGGCTGGTGTGGCACCCAAGAGACACTTGGCCGAGTTCACAGGTTTTACAGAGGAGTTGAATCTGGGCGACACTGTTACAGTGGAGCTCTTTGAAAACACTTCGTACGTAGATGTTATTGCTACTTCCAAGGGCCACGGCTTCCAGGGAGTTGTGAAGCGTCATGGCTTCGGCGGTGTAGGCCAGAGCACTCATGGCCAGGATGACCGTCTGCGTAAGCCAGGTTCTATCGGTGCCTGCTCTTACCCCGCAAAGGTGTTCAAGGGTATGCGTATGGGTGGACAGATGGGTTGCGACCGTGTCACCACACACAATCTGCAAGTTTTAAAGGTAATCCCCGAGCACAACCTCCTTCTCATCAAGGGTAGTGTTCCCGGTTACAAAGGTTCAATCGTAAGCGTTATCAAGTAATGGAAGTTAGTGTACTGAATATTCAGGGTCAGGAGACTGGTCGTAAGGTCTCTCTGAACGATGCCGTGTATGGCATTACCCCCAATGACCACGCTATCTACCTGGATGTGAAACTGCTGCTGGCTAACCAGCGTCAGGGAACAGCCAAGTCAAAGGAGAGAAGCGAGGTAAGTGGTTCCACACGCAAGCTGGGTCGTCAGAAGGGCGGCGGCGGTGCACGTCGTGGTGATATCAATTCGCCCGTGTTGGTAGGTGGTGGACGTGTGTTTGGTCCCCAGCCCAGAGACTATGGCTTCAAGCTGAACAAAAAGGTTCGCGTATTGGCACGTAAGTCTGCTCTTTCTTACAAGGCGCAGGAGAATGCCATTATGGTGGTTGAGGACTTCACTTTTGAGGCTCCGAAGACAAAATCTATGGTTGAAGTCTTAAATAATCTTAAAGTTGCAGGCAAGAAGGTGCTCTTCGTTATGCCATGTAACAATAAGTTCGTAAATTTGTCTGCTCGTAACATAGAACGTATCAATGTTATACCCGCAGCAGCGCTGAACACCTACAAGGTGCTCAATGCTGATGTGCTGGTTATGGCAGAGGGTGCGCTCAGTGTGGTTGACGGTAACTTGAACAAATAAAGAGTCGAAACAACTAATATGGGATATATCATTAAGCCGCTGGTCACCGAGAAGATGACCGCTATCACAGAGAAGCAGAACAAGTTCGGCTTCATTGTGCGTCCTGATGCCAACAAGGTTGAGATCAAGAAGGAAGTGGAGGCTCTCTACAATGTGACTGTCACTGACGTGAACACCTGTGTTTACGCTGGCAAGAACAAGAGCCGCTATACGCGCTCTGGCCTGCTCAAGGGCCGCACAAACGCTTTCAAGAAGGCCATCGTGACCCTCAAGGAAGGCGATACTATCGATTTCTATAGCAACATTTAATAAAAGATGGCAGTACGTAAATTTAAGCCCACAACTCCGGGCCAAAGACACAAAATTATAGGTACCTTCGAAGAGATTACTGCATCGGTACCTGAGAAGTCTCTCGTTTACGGTAAGCGCTCTTCAGGTGGTCGTAACCACACAGGTAAGATGACCGTGCGCTATATCGGTGGAGGCCACAAGCGGAAGTTCCGTCTTGTGGATTTCCGACGTGAGAAGGATGGTGTGCCTGCTGTGGTAAAGACAATCGAGTATGATCCGAACCGTTCGGCTCGTATCGCTCTGTTGTACTACGCAGATGGTGAAAAACGTTATATTATTGCTCCCAACGGATTGAAGGTGGGTGCCACTGTGATGAGTGGTGCTGAAGCTGCTCCCGAGGTGGGTAATGCTCTGCCCCTGCAGAACATTCCCGTGGGTACAGTAATCCACAACATCGAGCTCCGTCCTGGACAGGGCGCTCTCCTTGTTCGTTCCGCTGGTAACTTTGCTCAGCTCACTTCCCGTGAGGGTCGTTACTGCGTGATTAAGTTGCCTTCTGGCGAGACACGTCAGATCCTCAGTGCCTGCAAGGCTACTGTGGGTAGCGTAGGCAACTCAGACCACGCTCTGGAGAGCTCTGGTAAGGCTGGACGCTCTCGCTGGTTGGGTCGTCGTCCACACAACCGTGGTGTTGTCATGAATCCCCATGACCATCCCATGGGCGGTGGTGAAGGACGTCAGTCTGGTGGACATCCCCGTTCACGTAAGGGTCTTTACGCTAAGGGCCTCAAGACTCGTGCTCCTAAGAAGCAGTCCAACAAGTATATTATCGAAAGATGCAATAAGTAACCTTAAAGTAAGCTAGAGTAAGTATGAGTCGTTCATTGAAGAAAGGTCCGTATATTGAGGTTAAGCTCGAGAAGAGAATTCTGGCCATGAATGAGAGTGGCAAGAAGAACGTCGTGAAGACTTGGTCTCGTGCATCTATGATCTCACCCGATTTCGTGGGACATACGGTGGCCGTTCATAACGGAAATAAGTTTATTCCTGTTTACGTTACCGAGAACATGGTTGGACACAAGCTGGGTGAGTTCGCTCCCACACGCAAGTTCGGTGGTCACGCTGGTAACAAGAAGAAGTAAGCAGGTGTCAATCGTTAAAATAAGAGTAATAATATAATGGGAAAGAGAAAAAGATTAGCTGCCGACAGTAGAAAGGAAGCACGCAAGGCCGTTAGTTTTGCCAAGTTGTGCAATGTGCCTTCTTCTCCCCGCAAGATGAGATATGTGGTTGACTTGGTTCGCGGTATGGAGGTGAACAGGGCACTTGCAACTCTGAAGTTCTGTGTCAAGGCTGCAAGCGCTGACGTGGAGAAACTCCTCCGCTCTGCCATTGCAAACTGGGAGCAGAAGCATGAGCGCAAGGCTGAGAATGGTGAGCTCTTCATCACAAAGATTTTTGTGGATGAGGGTACAACACTCAAGCGTATGAGACCCGCTCCCCAGGGTCGCGGTTATAGAATCCGCAAGCGTTCAAATCACGTGACTTTGTTCGTCGACACTAAGAAAGATTAAGATTAGAAGAGTATGGGACAGAAAGTAAATCCTATAAGTAACCGTCTGGGCATCGTTCGCGGTTGGGACTCCAATTGGTATGGTGGCAAGAACTTCGGAGACACAATCCTCGAGGATAGCAAGATCCGCAAGTACTTGAACGCTCGTCTTGGTGATGCCAGCATCTCAAGAATTGTTATCGAGCGTACCCTGAGAATGGTGACTATCACTGTTTGCACTGCTCGTCCGGGTCTTATCATCGGTAAGGGTGGCGAAAAGGTGGACAACCTGAAGGAGGAGCTCAAGAAGCTCACAGACAAGGATGTTCAGATCAATATCTACGAGGTGAAGAAGCCTGAGCTCGACGCTGTGATCGTTGCCAACAACATCGCTCGCCAGGTGGAGGGTAAGATTGCCTATCGCCGTGTCATCAAGATGGCTGTGGCTAACACAATGAGGGCTGGCGCTGAGGGTATCAAGGTGCTCATCAGCGGTCGTCTGAACGGCGCTGAGATTGCTCGCTCTGAAATGTTCAAGGAGGGTCGTACTCCCCTGCACACACTGCGCGCTGACATCGACTACTGCCAGGCTGAGGCTCTGACAAAGGTTGGTCTGCTCGGTATTAAGGTGTGGATTTGCCGTGGTGAGGTTTATGGCAAGAAGGATCTTGCTCCCAACTTCGCACAGCAGAAGGAGAGCGGACGCAATTATGGCAACAACGGCGGCAAGAACTTCCGTCGTAAGAGAAACAATAACCGCTAATAACACAGATTATTATGTTACAACCAAAGAGAACCAAATATAGAAGACCGCAAAAAGGTCGTTGCAAAGGTAACGCCATGCGCGGAAACCAGTTGGCTTTCGGATCCTTCGGTATCAAGTCTCTGGATACGCACTGGATTACCGCTCGCCAGATTGAGGCTGCACGTGTGGCTATGACACGTTACATGCAGCGTGAGGGACAGAGCTGGATTCGCATCTTCCCCGACAAGCCCATCACAAAGAAGCCCGCT
This sequence comes from uncultured Prevotellaceae bacterium, assembly GCA_900543815.1. Classification (GTDB taxonomy): domain Bacteria; phylum Bacteroidota; class Bacteroidia; order Bacteroidales; family Bacteroidaceae; genus Physcousia. Next base: position 40,660 of record UQST01000014.1, on the reverse strand, counting down.
GACGTGCGAATGGGTAAGGGTAAGGGTGATCCCGTGGGATATGTGTTCCCCATCACACCTGGAAGAATCATCTTCGAGATTGAGGGAGTATCTTACGAAATCGCCAAGGAGGCTCTGAGACTGGCTGCACAGAAGCTTCCTGTGACCACGAAGTTCATTGTAAGACGTGATTACGACAAAAACGCATAATTATGAAGGTAGCAGAAATTAAGGAGTTGACTACTGCCGAACTGGCAGAGCGCATCCAGACCGAGAAGGCCAACTACAATCAGATGTTGTTGAACCACGCAGTCTCTCCCCTTGAGAACAATGCTCAGATCAGGGCTGCACGTCGTAATATCGCACGTCTGATGACAGTGCTTCGCCAGAGAGAACTTAACAAATAATATTGGTCTTACACATGGAAGCTAGAAATTTAAGAAAGACAAGAACGGGTGTCGTGGTTAGCGACAAGATGGATAAGACCATTGTTGTGGCTGCCAAGTTCAAGGAGAAGCACCCCATTTATGGTAAGTTCGTTGCCAAGACGAAGAAGTACCATGCTCATGACGAGAAGAACGACTGCCACAAGGGTGACACTGTTCTGATTATGGAGACTCGCCCCCTGAGCAAGACTAAGAGATGGAGAGTAGTAGAAATCGTTGAAAGAGCTAAGTAAAAATGATACAGGCAGAAACCAGATTGGTCGTAGCAGACAACAGCGGCGCTAAAGAGTGCATGTGCATCCGAGTTCTCGGTGGCACTCGCCGTCGTTATGCTTCGGTGGGTGACGTGATTGTCGTTGCAATCAAGAACGTGATCCCATCAAGTGATATTAAGAAAGGTGCAGTATCAAAGGCCCTGATTGTACGTACTAAGAAGGAAGTCCGTCGTGCTGATGGCTCCTATATTCGTTTTGATGATAACGCCTGCGTTCTCCTGAACAATGCAGACGAACTGCGCGGTAGTCGTATTTTCGGTCCTGTGGCTCGTGAGTTGCGTGCCGTCAACATGAAGGTCGTTTCTCTCGCACCTGAGGTTCTTTAATCATTTTAAGAGATTTGAAGTAATGAACACATTACATGTCAAGAAAGGCGATACCGTGTATGTCAACTCTGGCAACAGCAAGGGACAGACAGGAAAGGTGTTGCAGGTGCTTGTAAAGGAGCGCCGCGCCATCGTTGAAGGTGTCAACATGGTGTCAAAGAGCCAGAAGCCCAGTGCCAAGCACCCCCAGGGTGGCATTGTAAAGCAGGAGGCTCCCATTCAAGTTTCAAAGCTGAACCCTGTGGTGGACGGCAAGGTTGTCCGCTCTAACGGCAAGGCCAGAAATGTAAAAGTTAAAAACTAAGTAGGAGATAGAATAATGGCAAATACAGCAAGCCTTAAGAAAGAATATTCCGAGCGCATTGCACCTGCTTTGATGAAGAAGTTCAACTATTCTTCTCCTATGCAGATTCCTGTGCTCAAGAAGATTGTTATCAATGAGGGTTTGGGCATGGCTACTGCCGATAAGAAGATTATCGAGGTTGCCATCAACGAGCTCACTTCTATCACGGGTCAGAAGGCCGTAGCTACTGTTTCTAAGAAGGACGTGGCTAACTTCAAGCTCCGTAAGAAGATGCCCATCGGTGTTATGGTAACACTTCGTCGCGAGAGAATGTATGAGTTCCTGGAGAAGCTGGTGCGCGTGGCTCTGCCCCGTATCCGTGACTTCAAGGGTATCGAAAGCAAGCTCGACGGCCGTGGTAACTACACACTCGGTATTCAGGAGCAGATTATCTTCCCTGAGATCAACATCGATACCATCGACCGTATCCTGGGTATGAACATCACCTTCGTTACTACAGCCCAGACTGACGAGGAGGGTTATGCACTCCTCAAAGAATTCGGCCTTCCTTTCAAGAACGCTAAAAACGATTAAGCGATATGGCAAAAGAATCAATGAAGGCTCGTGAGATCAAGAGAGCCAAGATGGTGGCAAGGTATGCTGAGAAGCGTGCCGCACTGAAGAAGATTGTCAACACAGGTGAGCCTGCAGAGGCTTACGAGGCAGCACAGAAGCTTCAGGCTATTCCTCGCAATGCCAACCCCATCCGCTTGCACAACCGTTGCAAGATTACTGGTCGTCCCAAGGGCTACATCCGCCTGTTCGGCCTCTCACGTATTCAGTTCCGTGAGCTCGCATCAAGCGGTTTGATTCCTGGCGTAAGAAAGGCCAGCTGGTAAGAAATCCTTTAATATTGTCGGGAGAGTCCCGATTAATTAAATCTTTTATAAAATGACAGATCCAATAGCTGATTATTTGACAAGACTGCGCAACGCAATCATGGCAAAGCACCGTGTTGTGGAAGTGCCTGCGTCAAATCTGAAAAAAGAGATTACTAAGATTCTCTTTGAGAAGGGCTACATCCTGAACTACAAGTTCGTGGAGGATGGTCCTCAGGGTACAATCAAGATCGCTCTGAAGTATGATGCCGTTGAAAAGGCTAATGCTATCAAGAAGCTGATCAGAATATCCAAGCCTGGTATGCGTAAATATACCGGTTACAAGGATATGCCCAGGGTTATTAACGGACTGGGTATCGCTATCCTGTCCACTTCTAAGGGTGTGATGACAAACAAAGAGGCTGCTGACCTTCGGATTGGTGGCGAGGTTCTCTGTTATGTATATTAATTTAGGAGGTAAGATATGTCTAGAATAGGTAAATTGCCAATTAACATTCCCGCAGGTGTCACTGTAACTGTTAGTGACGCAAATGTGGTTACCGTCAAGGGTAAGAACGGCGAGATGACTCAGACTGTACATCCTTCAATCATCGTGAAGATTGAGGAGGGTGTGGTTACCTTCGATATTGACGAGAAGAACGATACTGTTGACAAGAAGCAGAAGCAGGCTTTCCATGGTCTGTACCGTGCTCTGGTTAACAATATGGTAGTCGGTGTTTCAGAGGGCTACAAGAAGGAGCTGGAGCTCGTTGGTGTAGGTTATCGTGTGTCTAACCAGGGCAATCTCATGGAGTTCGCTTTGGGCTACACTCACCCCATCATCATGCAGCTTCCCTCTGAGATAAAGGTTGAGACTAAGTCTGAGCGTAACCAGAATCCCAAGATTATCCTGGAGTCTTGCAACAAGCAGCTCCTGGGTCAGGTGTGTGCGAAGATTCGTTCTTTCCGTATGCCTGAGCCTTATAAGGGTAAGGGTATCTTGTTCGTTGGTGAGCAAATACGTAGGAAGTCTGGTAAGTCTGCAGGAGCCAAGTAATTTCAAATCCGTAAGATCATGACAACTAAAATAGAAAGACGAATCAAGATTAAGTTCAGAGTCCGTAACAAGATTTCTGGCACTGCGGAGCGTCCTCGTATGACGGTCTTCAGAAGCAATAAGCAAATATATGTTCAGATAATCAACGACCAGAACGGCACTACGCTTGCATCAGCATCTTCTCTCGGCATGGAGGCATGCCCCAAGAAGGAGCAGGCTGCCAAGGTAGGTGAGTTGGCTGCCAAGAAGGCTCTCGAGGCTGGCATCACCACAGTTGTGTTTGACCGCAACGGCTATCTGTATCATGGTAGAGTGAAGGAAGTGGCTGACGCTGCACGTAATGGTGGACTTAAATTCTAAGATGAATATGGCAATTAATAAGGTAAGAATAAGTAGCGATGTCGAACTCAAGGACAAGCTCGTTGCCATCAATCGCGTAACCAAGGTTACAAAGGGTGGACGTACTTTCACATTCGCAGCCATCGTTGTAGTTGGTAACGAGAATGGTATCATCGGCTGGGGTCTTGGTAAGGCTGGCGAGGTTACTGCCGCTATTGCTAAGGGTGTAGAGTCTGCCAAGAAGAATCTCGTGCGTGTTCCCGTGCTGAACGGTACAGTGCCTCACGAGGCTGCTGCCAAGTTCGGTGGTGCTCGTGTGCTGATTATGCCTGCCTCTCAGGGTACTGGTGTTGTGGCTGGTGGCGCTATGCGTGCTGTTCTCGACAGCGTTGGTGTTACAGACTGTCTGGCTAAGTCAAAGGGTTCTTCTAACCCTCACAACCTGGTGAAGGCAACTATCGCTGCTCTCGCTCAGATGCGTGACGCTAAGACTGTGGCTGCAACCCGTGGCATTAGCATGGAGAAAGTGTTTAGAGGTTAATAAGGAGGTTCATTATGGCAACAATAAAGGTTAAGCAGGTAAGGAGCAGAATCCATGCTCCCCGTACTCAGAAGGCCACTCTGGACACTCTGGGTCTTAAGAAACTGAATCAGGTGGTTGAGGTGGAGGATACACCTTCTACACGTGGCTTGATCAAGGCTGTGCACCACTTGGTTATGGTGATAGACTAATCTGTACATCAACATTAAACGTAACAAGTTATGAAATTGCATAATATGAAACCCGCTTGTGGCTCAACACACAGCCGCAGAAGACTTGGTCGTGGACCTGGCTCTGGCCTGGGTGGCACATCTACTCGTGGCCACAAGGGTGCTAAGGCTCGTTCTGGTTACAAGAAGAAGATTGGTTTCGAGGGTGGTCAGATGCCTCTGCAGCGTCGTCTGCCTAAGTTTGGCTTCAAGAACATCAACCGTGTAGAGTATCAGGTGGTGAACCTGTCTTCTATCCAGGAGCTGGCAGAGAAGGCTGGTTTGGCTACAATTGCTGTGGCTGACATGGTTTCTGCTGGTTTGGTTAATGCAAAGAAGGGTCCTGTAAAGGTTCTGGGCAACGGCACTCTGACCGCTAAGGTTGAGGTGGTTGCAAATGCATTCTCTAAGTCTGCTGAAGAGGCTATTCAGAACGTAGGTGGAACTGCTACTAAACTGTAATTCTCATGAAGAAGTTTTTTGAGACTCTGAGAAACATATGGCGTGTTGAGGATTTGAAGACTCGAATCCTCATCACCCTTGCCTTTGCGGCAATATACCGCTTCGGTTCATTCATTGTACTCCCCGGTATCGACCCCGCTGGCTTGGCTGCTTTGCGTGAGCAGACCAACACAGGACTGATGTCTCTGTTGAATATGTTCTCGGGTGGCGCTTTCTCCAACGCATCTATCTTTGCGTTGGGAATTATGCCATATATCACTGCTTCTATCGTGGTTCAGTTGTTCGCCTTCGTTGTGCCTTACTTCCAGAAGTTGCAGCGTGAGGGTGAGAGCGGTCGCAGAAAGATGAATCAGTACACACGTTACCTGACCATCTTCATCCTGCTGTTCCAGGCTCCCGGCTATCTGATCAACCTTCGTGTTCAGTCAGGCGGTGCCTTGAATCCCAGTCTCAACTGGTCGCTGTTCATCATTGCCAGCACTGTCATCTTGGCTGCTGGCAGCATGTTTGTACTCTGGATTGGTGAGCGCATAACAGACAAGGGTATTGGAAATGGTGTTTCCCTCATTATTATGTTGGGTATCATCGCCCGTCTGCCTCAGGCTTTCGGCCAGGAAGTCGTTTCTCGACTGAACAATCTTGGCGGTGGCGGTCTCGTGATGTTCCTCATTGAGCTTCTTCTGCTCTTTGCGGTTATCCTTGTGGCCATCATGCTTGTGCAGGGAACTCGTAAGATTCCTGTACAGTATGCAAAGCGCATGTACGCAGGCCAGCAGGTTGGTGGTGTTCGCCAGTACATTCCCTTGAAGGTATTCGCTGCAAATGTGATGCCCATCATCTTTGCTCAGGCAATCATGTTCATTCCCGTCACACTTATGGGCTTCCTCTCTAATGCTGAGACAGCTTCACCTGTGCTGATGGCAATGTCAGACCACACTAGTCTGGCTTACAACATTGTCTTTGCAATCCTGATTATTCTTTTCACATATTTCTATACGGCCATTACGCTGAATCCTACTCAGATGGCTGAGGACATGAAGCGTAACAACGGTTTCATTCCTGGTGTTCGTCCGGGCAAGGATACCGCTGACTTCATTGACCGCATCATGGATCATATCACACTGCCTGGCTCTCTCATACTTGCTTTGATTGCTTGTATGCCTGCTTTCGCTGGTCTGCTCAATGTGCAGCAGGAGTTTGCCCAGTTCTTTGGTGGCACGTCTCTTCTGATTCTGGTGGGTGTTGTTCTCGACACTCTGCAGCAGATTGAGAGTCACTTGCTTATGAGACATTATGATGGTCTGTTGAGCTCTGGCCGCATACATGGACGTTCTGGGGTGACCACTCATTGATTGTTAAAAAAGTCATTCGATGGTTTTTCTCAAGACTGAGGACGAGATAGAATTGATGAGGGCTGCCAACCTTCTGGTGGCTGATACCCTGGCCGAGTTAGGTAAGATAATTCGGCCAGGAGTATCAACCGCAGAACTGGACAAGGTGGCTGAGGAATATATAAGAGACCATGGGGCTGTTCCTACATTCAAAGGATTTCCCAATCCGTTTGGAGGGCCGTTTCCCGGGTCTGTGTGCACTTCTGTAAATGATGTTGTCGTTTATGGAATTCCTGGTGAGGAAGTGCTGAAGGATGGCGATATCATCTCGGTAGATTGCGGAGCTCTTCTCAATGGCTTCAATGGTGATTCCTGCTACACATTCTGTGTTGGCGAGGTCAGTGAAGAGGTCAGGAACCTGCTCAAGGTTACCAAAGAGTCTCTCTATGAGGGAATCCGCAATGCATGTGCAGGTAAGCGTCTTGGTGATGTGGGTTATGCTGTTCAGACACACTGCGAGAGTGCCGGTTACGGTGTTGTTCGTGAGTTTGTTGGTCATGGCATAGGAAAAGAGATGCATGAGGATCCTCAAGTTCCCAACTATGGGCGTAAGGGAAACGGCATCTTGGTAAAGAATGGCTTGTGTATAGCCATTGAGCCCATGATAACAATGGGTTCTCCACAAATCTACATGATGCCCGACCGCTGGACCATCAAGACACGAGATGGCAAGCCAGCAGCACATTTCGAGCACACAATAGCCATTCACCATGGCAAAGCCGATATCCTCTCGTCTTTTGAGAAGATTGAGAACCAACAGAACTGAATGAACAAAGATATATGGCAAAGCAAGCAGTGATAGAGCAAGACGGAGTTATTGTGGAGAGTCTCTCCAATGCAATGTTCCGTGTGGAGTTGGAGATTGGTCAGAAGATAATCTGCAACATCTCCGGCAAGATGAGACTTCATTACATCAAGATCCTGCCTGGTGACAAGGTCAAGGTGGAGATGAGTCCCTATGATCTGACGAAGGGCAGAATCGTATTCAGATATAAATAAAACCAGATATGAAAACAAGAGCTTCTTTGAAGAAACGTACCCCCGAGTGCAAGATTGTTCGTCGCAAGGGTCGTTTGTATGTGATTAACAAAAAGAACCCTAAGTACAAGATGCGTCAGGGTTAAGTCTTTAAGACAAAAGAAAAGATAAGTATATATGGCAATTAGAATTGTTGGTGTAGATTTGCCCCAGAACAAAAGGGGCGAAATCGCCTTGACCTATGTTTATGGTATAGGTCGCAGTAGCTCAGCCAAGATCCTGGAGCAGGCAGGTGTCGATAAGGACAAGCGTGTGTCTGACTGGACTGATGAGGAGGCTGGTAAGATTCGTGAGATTATTGCAGCAAACTACAAGGTGGAGGGTGACCTCCGTTCTGAGATTGCTCTGAACATCAAACGACTGATGGACATCGGTTGCTATCGTGGCGTTCGTCATCGTAATGGTCTTCCCGTTCGCGGTCAGAGCACCAAGAACAATGCCCGTACACGCAAGGGTAAGAAGAAGACTGTTGCAAACAAGAAAAAGGCTACTAAATAACAATTGAGATATGGCAAAGAAAACTGTTGCTGCAAAGAAGAGAGTTGTGAAGGTTGACGCAATGGGTCAGCTTCACGTACACAGTTCGTTCAACAATATTATTGTCTCTCTGACAAACAGCGAGGGACAGGTTATCTCTTGGTCATCAGCCGGTAAGATGGGCTTCCGTGGTTCTAAGAAGAACACTCCCTATGCTGCTCAGATGGCTGCTCAGGATTGCGCAAAGGTTGCGTTTGATCTGGGTCTCCGCAAGGTGAAGGCTTATGTGAAGGGTCCCGGCAACGGCCGCGAGTCTGCTATCCGTACAGTACACGGTGCAGGCATCGAGGTTGTTGAGATTGTGGATGTTACTCCGCTGCCCTACAACGGCTGCCGTCCTCCTAAGAGAAGAAGAGTGTAATAAGTATTGTATAACGAGGCTGTAAAAATAGAATAGACATGGCTAGATATATTGGTCCTAAATCAAGGATTGCCCGCCGTTTCGGCGAAGCTATTTTCGGTGCTGACAAGGTTCTTTCTAAGAGAAAGTTCCCTCCTGGGCAGCATGGTAACAACCGTCGCCGCAAGACATCTGAGTATGGTGTCATGCTGGCTGAGAAGCAGAAGGCAAAGTACACCTATGGTGTTCTGGAGAAGCAGTTCCGCAACATGTTCGAGAAGGCTTCTCGTGCCAGTGGCATTACTGGTGAGATTCTGCTGCAGAACCTTGAGTGCAGACTTGACAATGTGGTTTTTCGTCTGGGTATTGCTCCCACTCGTGCCGCTGCCCGCCAGCTGGTTAACCACAAGCACATCACTGTAGATGGCAAGGTTGTAGGCATCGCTTCTTACAATGTGACTCCTGGTCAGATTGTAGGTGTGCGTGAGCGTTCAAAGAGCCTTGAGGTTATCCAGAACGCCCTGGCAGGTTTCAACCACAGCAAGTATCCTTGGATTGAGTGGGACGAGAACCAGAAGTCTGGTAAGTTGCTCCACAAGCCCGAGCGTGCAGACATTCCTGAGACTATCAAGGAGCAGTTGATCGTTGAGTTGTACTCTAAATAATAATTGATAATGGCGATATTAGCATTTCAAAAGCCCGATAAAGTAATAATGTTGGAGGCAGACGACAAGTACGGCAAGTTCGAGTTTCGTCCGCTTGAGGGTGGTTTTGGTACCACTATAGGCAATGCTTTGCGCCGCATTCTTCTTTCTTCACTGGATGGTTTCGCAGTTAACACTGTGGCTATTTCTGGAGTTGAGCACGAGTTCGCTACAGTACCTGGAGTCAAAGAGGATGTAACCAACATTATCTTGAACTTGAAGCAAGTTCGGTTCAAGCAGTTAGTAGATGAATTCGAGACCGAGAAAGTTAGTGTTACTGTCGAGAACTGCACAGAGTTCAAGGCAGGCGACTTCAACAAGTATCTGACTGGATTTGAAGTGTTAAACCCTGATTTGGTTATTTGCCATTTAGACGCAAAAGCAACGATGCAAATAGAGATTGGCATTAACAAGGGACGTGGATACGTACCTGCGGATGAGAACCGTGAGTTCTGCACCGACGTTAATGTCATTCCCATTGATTCGATTTACACTCCTATCAGAAATGTTAAATACTCTGTCGAGAATTTCCGCGTAGAGCAGAAGACTGACTTCGAGAAGCTGATTCTTGAAATCACGACAGACGGTTCCATACATCCGAAGGATGCGTTGAAGGATGCCGCAAAGATTCTCATCCAGCACTTCATGCTGTTCTCTGATGATAAGATTACCATCGAGAATGGCGAGGGTGGTGACGACGAGGCCTTTGATGAGGAGATCCTCCACATGCGTCAACTTCTGAAGACCAAGCTTGCTGATATGGATCTCTCGGTGCGTGCACTCAACTGCCTGAAGGCTGCTGATGTGGAAACACTGGGTGACCTGGTTCAGTACAACAAGACAGACCTTCTGAAGTTCCGCAACTTCGGCAAGAAATCGCTCACTGAGCTTGATGATTTGCTCGAGAGTCTGAATCTTACGTTTGGAACTGATATTTCCAAGTATAAATTAGATAAAGATTAAACAAGATGAGACATAATAAGAAATTCAATCATCTGGGTCGTACTGCATCCCACAGAGCAGCAATGTTGTCCAACATGGCTACGTCTCTGATCATGCACAAAAGAATCACTACGACCCTCGCCAAGGCTAAGGCTTTGAAGAAGTATGTGGAGCCCCTGATTACCAAGTGCAAGCAGGACACCACAAACTCTCGTCGTGTAGTTTTCAGCTACTTGCAGGATAAGAAGGCCATCACTGAGTTGTTCACTGTAATTTCTCAGAAGGTTGCTGACCGTCCCGGTGGTTACACACGCATCATCAAGACTGGTTTCCGTGCAAGCGACAACGCTCCCATGTGCTTCATTGAGCTCGTTGACTTCGATGAGAACATGGCAAAGGTTGCCAAGAAGGCTAAGCGTACACGTCGTTCTTCAAAGAAGAATGCTGAGGCAACAGCAGAGGCACCTGTGACAGAGGCTCCTGCTACAGAGGCTCCCACAACAGAGCCTGCAGCCGAATAATTCTAAATTGCATAACATAGTGAGCCGCCCCTTGTCCGTGAAGGATTAGGGGCGGCTTCGTTTTTTCATTTACTTGGTTAAAGCTCGGCGCATTATATGGCGTCTGTGTAGGCTCTGAGCGTCATTTCTACAGCGTACCTTGCAAGTCTTCGCGTGTGCTCTCTGCCATCAGGCTCGCTCTATTGGATTATTCACCATCTTCTTAAGCATGAACCACTTTGCAGACTAACTGACAAAGGCGCCTTTTGAGGGTATATGTCAGAAACTCATCAAGAAACTCAGGAAGAAAGATTTGCTTAACCCAAATCGGTCGATAGGAGAGGAATAATCTGTGGTTAGATTTATAATGCATTGACAGTGCGTTATTTGTAAAATTCCTTTTCTAATGGTGGTCATTAGAAAAGGAAGAAGTCATATCTTTAATGACCGATTTGGGGATGAAGCGACTTTCCCCAGTCTTTAGGCTCGTGTGTCTGTCCCTTGTAGGACTTGGTTGGGCGGCTGTCCGCTAAAAACTTGGCATACTTCTCCAGCAGATATGCATAGACACTTGCAAAGAACTCCTGAGGACGGCGTATATTGGCTTCTGCAAGCGTACTGCGACGGACCTGATAGTTCATTCCGAGGTGTCCGAGCTTGTGAGCCTCCGCCTTCATGCCTATCTCAAGTTCGCGCAGAGAATCAAAGTGTTTGAGGATGCCGAACAACATTACGACGAGATGTTGGTAACCGTCAAAACGCTTCACATAAGCCTCGCTTCCTTTCGTTTCGCGGCTTATTTGAAGAATCTTCTCCTTGTCGAGTAACTTTAATACTTGGCTATAGACCGGCTGTCCGGTAAAATGACTATCTTGGCTCATGGTTATGTTTGTTTGATAAAGTTTTACCGGACAGCAATTATTTGCATCGTCATCTGAGGTCTACAGGCTTGAATGAACTCGCCTCAGACACACTCAGTGAAACATTACCTTCACCACAAGCGGCTGTATGCAATAAATACCTTTTGCTCCCTTTTCACAGAAATATTCAATATCTTCCCGTAACTCTTTAATCTGTTGCGTAGTCCATCTGTAACCGCGTTGGTATGATGGAATGTGAAAATCTAAGCAAATCAATTCCTTGATAGCTACTGGGTCAATAGTCCTATGCTTCATATATGGTTTTGTTTTTACTTTGGGGGTGACTGATGGTTTGCATATAAATCGGATGCCCGTTGCTGCACTTCATTCGTTTCTAATGGGTGTTTTCTATTTATTCACCACGTACATCAGGCTTGTGATGAGTCTTTTGCTGGCATTGACGGGATTCTTGAAGTCTATTTTGTCTATGTCGGAGATGTCGAGACGGATACTCTTTGCGTATTGTGCATCATCAAGTACGAGTGGAACTATAGGCTTGTTCATGTTTATGGCGTATCCGATTTCGCGTATGACATTTATGGATGAGTTGGAATTGATAGAACTTATGAAGATAACGGCTTGGGACACTTCGATGGCATCAACGATTAGTTCCTTGTAATTGCTGCTGCTGAAAATTCCCTCCTTGTCAATCCAATATTCTATACCGTTTTCTTTAAGAAAGGTGCAAAGATAATCAGCAGTCTTTTGATCTTTTCTTGAATAACTGATGAAAACCTGATGTTTCATTGCACTGCGAGTGGGAAGGGGGATATCTTTGCTTGTCGTAATGACATCATGAGCCATATCTTCGCCGGCCACTCTCTTTTCGTATTCCACTAACGCTGCTTTTGCCGCAAGACTTTCGAAGAGAGAGATGTAGTCGGATTCCGTGTAGAGATTGTATATATCATATAGATATAGTTCTACGTTCAGGGCCTTGTTGGTACATGCCAGATTGTGTGCTATGGCAATGGACATTTGCTCTATCACCTTTTTGATGGGGATACGTGCTACTCCCGCGCCTATGGCAGGGAACGCGATAGAGGTGAGGTCCATAGCCGACATCAGTTGAAAACACTTGTCAACGGCATGTCGAAGAAGATAGTTCAAGACATCTTCTTCCGTCACCTGTCTGGCATGTATCTGCAATCTTCGTTTTTTGTCTATTGTGATGCAGTGATATACATACAGTTGCCTTTCCATCTTTCCTGCGGTGGTGACTACTACATCCCCCAGAGACGCTGGACACATTTTCTGCGCGTCCTTGATGATGGTGTCGCCACCTGCCCTAAGAATGGCACCTGAAACACCGCCACCCATTGTGATATCGCAGTCGTCGGAACTGACGATGATTTCTGCTTTTGTGTCAAGAATGTTGCCAAACTTTACCGTAAGCGTGGAACTGTTGAATAGGTATTGTCTTGAATCCATCTTTTCCCAATCATTTAATTCTATATCCTTATGGCATTTGTAAGTTAGAGTATATGGCCCTAAGCTGTCTGCGTACGTCCGATACGATTATGGTTTAGTGGTTGATGGAGTACCGTGGTTCGGTAGAAAGACTATTGAGTTGCGGTCCGTTCCTTCAAGTCTTCTTTTTGTTCTATCTATCGAGTCTTGGATTGCAGCCTGTGCCATATCGTTGACTTTTGTGTTTCGGGTTCTTGTTTGTAAAGGTATGGTGTTTTCTTTCTTTTGCCAAAGAGTTTGTGGAATTTTTGCATTCTTGTATTAAGTTTACTTTTGAGGAATCTCTTGTTGTGTGGTTGTGCTTTTGGCTGGTGACTTAAGTGCCGATGTGATAAATTCCGCATAATTGCTTGTTGCAGAATCATGGTAAGTGACCATTCGCTTTTTATGTTTGCTGCAATCTAGAGGATTCGGATAGAATAGAAATGCAAAGAAGGTTTGGGTAGAATGCTTTATATTTGCAAGTGGAAAGCAAATGTCTCATGTGCAAGCTTTATTTGGCCTCCTGGGGGAGGGATGCAGTATGCATTCACCGTCCAACCCTAGGCTGGACGGTTGGAGAATATATATTACTTTGCAAAGTAAGTTGGCTTCATCCACCGTCCAGCCTTGGGTTGGACGGTGGCGGGATGTGTCTTTCCCGTCATGATGACTGACTGGAAGGGCAGAAGGAGCCTTCATCTCCTTGCTTTTTGCACTCTTGCGGAACAGACTGCAACAGTTTTTGTGTGGTCATGTCATAAGGGGGCAAGAACATGAACTGTGGGACGGACTGCTGTCAGGTTGAAATCATTCTGCATAGCCCATCTGCTGGCCTCGGAATGCTTAATTCTCTTCAAATGCAGTTGCATGCTGAGGACGGGAAGGAGTATCCGTCAAAGATTCCCTAATGGATTATACCGGCTATGCTTATATGCATGAACGGGATGGAGCTATTCCACAGCTTGCCGTGGGCGTAATTCGTAGAAGCTTTTGATGTCAAGTATGCTGTTGATGATGCCAATCACAGCGTAGCTTAAGAATAGCATGAGGGCAATGGAGATGGTGATGCGTGAGTTCTGTTGTAATGTGAGGAGGAAGCCCGAGGCTACATCGAATGTAAACAGAGGTTCGTCGATGGGCATACGTAGAATGAACGTGAGTGACACACCTCCAGAAACAATTCCCAGGACAAAGGCTGCTATCATGGCATATTTGTAGCGGCGAAGGTGCGCCTCTTCATATTGCTTGATGAACTCTACTGCTTCCAACTTCCGTTCCAGCTTCTGCAGAAAGATATCCTGGTCATTGAATACCGGTTTCTGGGTGAGGAATATCTTCTCAAGTGATTTGTCCTTTGTCATAGTTTAAGTCTTGATTTTAATTTGTCACGTCCACGGGTGAGCTGCATCTTCACTGCTCCTTCGCTGGTATCAGTCATCTTCGCTATCTCCTTGACCGAAAAACCGTTCAGATAGAACAACACTATTGCTGAACGTTCCTTGGGAGGCAGCGTGGATAATGCCAGATAGAGGTTCTGATAGTCATAGCCTGCATCCGCTTCCATAGTCCCAGCTGCCATTCTTGCCTCGTCTATGCTCTCAAAGGCATGCCGGCTTGTCACGTGATGCAGGAACGTGTTGTACGCTATCTTGAACAGCCAGGAACGGAACCGTCCTCTGTCTTGATAGCCGGATGAAGACAGGTATGCCTTTACCAATACGTCCTGGGCAATGTCATCGGCATCATCCTTGTTGCCAGCACATAGAGCGAGCACGAAGCCTCTGAGGGCTTCCTGCTCTTCTCTTACAAGTGCTATGAATTGCTCGCGTGTCACTTCTTCTCAGATGTCTTGGCGTCTCTTTCTGCCTCCATCTCCTTGGCCAGCATGTTCCTGCCTACGAAAAAGTTTATAAGGAAGGCAATGCCGACAGCCAGAGAGGGTACTGCTACAAATGAGAGTCCAATGAACATGTTTGTGTCCTGTCCGAAAATGCACATATATACAGCCAAGGCAACATATGTGAGAATGCCGAAACCGACGAACATACTTCCACAGAGCAGTCTCATGATCAGTTTCTCCTTCAGCAGTTTCTTGGGTCTGTTCAGCTTCTTCGTCATCTTTTCGATGTCGATATCAGAGTTTTTCTCCATAGCGGCAAGGATGATTTCCTTTCGCAGGTTATCACGTTTGATTCTCGCTCTCGTTGTCATCCATACGATGGCTATGGGTAGAACCACACAAATGGCTATTGGCACCAAATCTTCTATAATTCTCATAACTGTTCTTTTTGTAATGTTAAACTTGTTGTTGTCTGAACCGATTCACTATAATAACATGTCTGACGGGCAAAAGGTAACGTGCGGCATTTGTTTTTTCTTCCTTGCTTGCCGGGCGGTCGCTATATATTCTTCTCTTCCTAAGCCGATGCCTTTGCAGAATCAGCCAGACACGTCATGCTCTTTCGGGCAGGTGATGTATTCCCTTTGGCGCATCCAAGTTACGTACTTTTTCCCTGACTTTGCCATTGTGTACCCAGAATCTTCTTTTCTTTGGGACAAATGGTGAAGGGGAATAGTTGCTCTTTGCCTCGAAGCAATTCGGTGGGGAGCATGTCTGGACAAGTTGTGGGGGAGAGTCTTGTATTAAAGGCCGATTTGCTGCAAATGAGTGTGTGAAAGGTGTGTGCTCTCAGATTTTATCCATACCTTTGCCCCGTCAAAATGCTTAGGCCCATTCTGTTGGTTGTATTTCAGAGGAAGACGTAGCATTTGTCACGGCCGGGTGTTCGCCATTTATCCCCAGACATCTGGCCCATTGACGTGATAAACTATTGTGGGACAAAGGGTAGGATAGAATTTTAGGAAGACAATGGAATCGCACAACATCAACAAGGTTGAGCTGCGTAATCTCCAGATGGATGACTATGACCAGCTTGCACGTTCGTTCAAACGTATCTATGGTGACGAGGATGTGTTTTGGACCAGAGCACAAATCAAGAAGCTTAATACCATATTCCCTGAAGGCCAGGTGGTGATAGTGGTTGACAATCGTATAGTGGGATGCGCCCTCTCTATCATCGTTGACTACAATCTGGTGAAGGGTGACCACACCTATGCACAGGTGACAGGCAACGAGACCTTCAATACTCATAATCCAAATGGAAACATCCTTTATGGCATAGAGGTGTTTATCCATCCCGATTTCCGTGGACTGCGACTGGCACGACGCATGTATGAGTATCGTCGCGAACTGTGTGAGAAGCTCAACCTCAAGGCTATCATGTTTGGCGGTCGAATTCCCAACTACCACAAGTATGCCGACAAGATGCGCCCCAAGGAGTACATCGACCATGTGCGTTCACGTGAAATCTACGACCCCGTACTCACATTCCAGTTGTCCAATGACTTCCATGTGCGCCGCGTCATACGCAACTATCTGCCCAATGACGAGGAGTCCAAGCATTGTGCCACACTGCTCCAGTGGGACAATATCTACTACCAGCCGCCCACGGATTCCTATGTAGAGAAGCGTCCCACGGTGCGTATCGGCCTTGTCCAATGGCAGATGCGCCCCTATGCCTCGCTGGATGACCTCTTCGAGCAAGTGGAGTTCTTCGTGGATGCCGTGAGCGATTACAAGAGCGACTTCATCCTCTTCCCCGAGTATTTCAATGCGCCGCTCATGGCCAAGTTCAATGATATGGGCGAGGCACAATCCATTCGCGCCATGGCACAATATACAAGCCAGATACGCGACCGCTTCCGTGAACTGGCCATCTCGTACAATATCAACATCATCACAGGTTCCATGCCTTATCTGAAGGAGGACAATGCGCTCTATAATGTGGGCTTCCTGTGCCGCCGGAACGGAACGGTGAGCATGTACGAGAAGATACATGTCACCCCCGACGAGCAGAAGTGCTGGGGACTCAGTGCCGGTTCGCACATACAGACATTCGACACCGACTGCGGCCGCATAGGCATTGTCATCTGTTATGATGTGGAGTTTCCCGAGTTGTCGCGACTGATGGCCGACGATGGTATGAAGATACTCTTTGTGCCCTTCATGACCGATACCCCGAATGCCTATGCCCGTGTGAGGGTCTGTGCACAGGCCAGAGCCATCGAGAACGAGTGCTATGTGGCTATAGCCGGAAGCGTGGGCAACCTGCCGCGTGTGCACAATATGGACATCCAGTATGCCCAGTCGGCGGTGTTCACACCCTGCGACTTTGCTTTCCCCAACGATGGAAAGCGTGCCGAGGCTACACCTAATACCGAGATGATTCTCGTGTCGGATGTGGATTTGTCGCTCCTCAACGAACTGCACACCTATGGTTCTGTGCGTAACCTGCGCGACCGTCGCGACGACCTTTACAAGTTGGAGATGCGCAAGGCAGCCAGATAGCATGCCATAAAAGCTGTCAGCGTGAGTCCCGGCTTTACCATAGGCCGAGGGCTCACGCTGTCTTTATGCCCCATAGGTGAGGCTCTTTGTATGTTCTCTGAGAATCGCGTATTTGCACCCGCTTCTGCCCGTGGCTCCGAATATCGCATTCTCGCGACACTCCCGCAGGCAGGATTTCTTGGCTTTGAACCTTGATGCCAGAGGATGGCAGGTGTGGGCCGCTGTGCTATTCTACTATATTATATATAACGTCTGAAGGCGAATCTCTTTCTGGTCTGCAGGTAGTTCAGGTTGTGGTCGTTGGCGTAGGCTTCGAGCTCGAATGGGTTCTGACGGTATGCTTCGGTGTTGTTGCGGGTCTTGAGCAGGAGCTTGATGTGCCAGAAGATGTATATCAGGTAGAACGGGATATACCATAGCTCCTGCATTTGGGCCGTGTGTATCTGTTCGTGATTGATGACTTCTTTGCGCATCTGGATGTTGCTTTTCATGTCCGCCTCGTATTCCTTGCGTACGAATAGGATGCCGAAGAGGTTGATGCCCAGGTATTGTCCGAATGGGATGAAGCGGTTGTAGATGATTTTCATTGTCGTCGTTCTTTGGTGTTGTCTTGTACTCTTGACGTGAATTGCGGCGTGTGTCAGGGCAGCCGAGCCAGCCGGCAGGTGCAAATTTAGCCATAAACTCTGAAATGCATATCTTCCAGCAAGGCTTTTTCTTTGCAATGGATTGAAGAGCCAAGCCCGTTCCAGGCCCAGTGGCAGAAGGGAGAAGACTGCCTGCCAGTTGCATGGGTTTCTGTGGGAATGCTCCGTGAAGCTTTCCGGGAAACCCCTCTGGATTCTTGTGCCAATGTCGATATTCTGGCAAAAGAAGCCTGTTTTCTCGGAAAATCTTTGTACCTTTATGCAGTCACTTGACGGGACGGCTTGTTTGTTGCAACACCCTGGCAGGCCAATCCCGCGGCGTGACATAATTCCGGGAAACTTGTTGCTGCAGCCTGCTCAGGCAGGAGGCTTCTGATGCCCAGTGACTTAAAGACTACGACAGAAACTGATGTGTTGCAAAATAAAGAAACCCTAAATAAAGACAAGTATGAGATTCATGAATGGTGTGAAGTTGTCCCTCTTGTGCCCGCTCGGGCTTTCGGTGCTCGTTTCATGCGGCAGTGTGCGCGAGGCCAGCGTGAAGATGGACAAGACGGTGCTGGCAGACAAGATAGCGGGAGGATGGGCCGGCAAGATGATAGGCGTTGCCTATGGTGCTCCCACTGAGTTCAAATCCTTGACCAAAATCATTGAAGACTCCATCCCTTGGGAGCCCCGAAGGATAGAGAATGCCAAATGGGAGGACGACCTGTACGTTCAGATGTCCATGATGGACGTGATGGACCGCCAGGGAATGGATGCCGATGCCAAAGCCTATCATGCATCCTTGGCCAATGCACGCTATCGCCTCTGGCATGCCAATGCACAGGCACGCAAGAACTATACTGACAGCATCTTTCCGCCATTGTCGGGTCAACCCGAGTTTAATATCCATGCCGATGACATTGATTTCCAGATAGAAGCCGACTTCATAGGCATGATGTGTCCGGGAATGCCGCGTCTGGCCAACAAGTGGTCGGACAAGATAGGCCACATCATGAATTATGGCGACGGCTTTTACGGAGGTGCCTTCGTAGCCGCGCTGTATTCCGCAGCCTATACCTGTGATGATATGTATGAGGTCATCAGCCGGGCATCGCGCTCTCTCCCCTCTGGGTCCGACTATTATAAGATAGTGCAGGATGTGCTGAAGTTCTACAGGGAGGATCCCACAGACTGGAAGAAGGCATGGCACAAGCTGCAGGACAAATGGGAATATACCGACATCTGCGGTGCCGGAATAGACTACAACATCGACGCCAAGCTGAATGGAGCCTACATCGTCATCGGTCTGCTGTATGGCGAAGGCGATGTGTTCCGCACGATGGACATCTCCACCCGTTGCGGACACGACTCCGACTGCAATCCCTCTACGGCCTTGGGCGTGTTGGGCGTGATGAAGGGATACAGTTATCTCCCCGCTGGATACCGCGATGTACTGGAGACCCTCAAGGACACATCCTTCATCTACACCAACTACACCCTGCGTAAAGCCATCGACCGCACGCTTTCCAATATCGAGCAGAACGCCCTCAGCAATGGCGGAAAGGTCGATGACACATCCGTGGAGTTCAAGGTGCAGAAACCCAAAGCCTTGCCCCTGGAGGTCTCTTTCCCCAATGCCACGTTCGACAAGCGCCTCGTCGTGTATAAGGAAAGTTCGTGTGTGACCAAGGGCGACTGGCAGCGCGAGGGCCATGTGCTGTATAGCGACAGGCAGGGCAACGAAATCCGTTTCTGCTTCGATGGAACCGGCATAGCCGTATGTGGCTGGTGGGTGAAAAACGGCGGCAAGGCCGACGTCTATGTCGATGGCACTTTCAAGCGCACGATAGACTGCTACTATAACTACGGCAACCATGAGCACAAGGATGCCTACATCTATCACATCTTCAACCTCAAGCCGGGCGAGCATGAGATGAGGATTGTGGTCAAGGGCGAGAAGAAGCCCGAATCGCAGGGCTCTATGATAGGCGTCAGCGATGCCGTCGTGTTCCGGACTGTCAAGAAGTAAGCCTCTGGCCTACTGAGAATGGGCCTTTAGGACAGCAAGGAAAGTCTCTTGCAGCCGTCACATGACGCACGGCTGCAGGAGACTTTCTTTTGCGGGGATAAAAATGCCAGGCTTCGCCTCAGAGTGTCACAGCCTCCCTGCTGTCCATTGCCGGGCAGCATCTGCGTGTGGATTGCAGTTTTTTCCTTAACTTTGCACTATGAGACACAAGATACTGTTTGTTTGCCACGGCAATATATGCCGCAGTCCGATGGCCGAGTTCGTGATGAAGAAGCTGGTGCGCGATGCCGGACTTCAGCATGAATATGAGATAGATAGCGCCGCCACTTCCCTGGAGGAGGTGGGCAATGACGTGTATCCGCCTGCCCGCAGTTGCATGCGCTCCCACGGCATCCCCTTTGAGCGCCGTGAGGCAAGGCAGATAACCCGTGCCGACTACGACTATTATGACCGCATCTTCCTGATGGACAACAACAATTACGCCTGGCTCTCGCGCCTCATGCCCGACCTTGTGTGGCGTACCCCTGAGGGCTGGGCCGACCGCGACGGCAAGGTGCAGTTGCTCATGGAGCTGGCCGGCAATCCGCGCGATGTGGCAGACCCCTGGTACACAGGCAATTTTGAGCGTACCTATCTGGACATTTCCCATGCCTTGGCCTGTTTCCTGGCCAAATGACAGCGGCGCGGTACGTTGGCCGTTGCAGCGCGTTGCATCCGTCATCGCAGCGTGCTGCATCTGTCATCGCAGCGCTGTGAGTTGGGCGATTGGCCCGTCGGCGCTTCCCGTCGGACTGTTTTCTTGGGCGAAATCGGCCTTGCTGCCAGGGGTGCTGTGGCTGCAGAACCGCCAGCCTGCATAGGTCTGTGAGTAATTGCGGAACGGTAATGATGGAGTGGCAAAATCGGCTCCCGTCGGGCACCGAAGGTGGTTGCGCCCCCATTCTAAAGGATGTTTCTGGGGAAGGGGACTTTCCTCCTCCGTTCCTCCCGGCAGCCCTCCTCCCTTGGCGGAAAGCGGAGCAAGCGGCTTTTCGAGCCTTGCTTGGGAGCTGTTTGGCATTTTATTGCTAATTTTGCAGCGCGAACGAAGAAGGGCGCAAATGAAGATGCAGAGACTGATAATAAAACTGGTCAAGGTGGCCTTGCCGCTTGTTCTGGCTGTAGCCATACTCTGGTGGATGTACCGTGGGCTGCAGTGGGAGCAGTTGCGCTGTGTGCTCACCGGCGAGATGTCGTGGACCTGGATGCTCCTGAGCATGCCGTTCGGCATTCTGGCACAGGTGCTGCGCGGTGCACGATGGCAGCAGGTGATGCGCCCCATGGGCGAGCGTCCCCGCCTGCACACGTGTGTCAATGCCGTGTTTCTCAGTTATGCCAGCAGTCTGGTGGTACCCCGCGTGGGCGAAGTGCTGCGCTGCGGTGTGCTCCGGCAGTATGAGGGTACCAACTTTGGGCGCTCTGTGGGGACGGTGGTCACCGAGCGTGTGGTGGATATGGCCATGGTGGCTCTGCTCTCCCTGCTGGTTTTCCTGTCCCAGGTGCCCGTCTTCGTCACCTTTTTCCGCTCTACGGGAGTCTCCCTAAGCGGCTTTCTCTCCTCGTTCTCACCCGCAGGATGGGCCGTGACAGTGGCTTGTGTGCTCTGTCTCGCGCTGGCAGCCTGGCTGGTTATGCGCCGTATGGGCGTCTTTTCGCGCACCCGTGCAGTGCTGGCCGACCTGCGTGACGGACTCCTTTCGGTGCGTCTGGTGGATAGCCCCACGCTCTTCCTACTCTATTCGTTGGGCATATGGGTGAGCTATTTCCTGCATTTCTATCTCACCTTCTTCTGCTTCGCATCCACTTCGGGTTTGGGCATGATGGCCGCTTTGGTGGCCTTTGTGGTGGGAACCTTCGCAGTGCTTGTGCCTACGCCCAATGGTGCCGGCCCTTGGCATTTCGCTGTCAAGAGCGTGCTGGTGCTCTATGCCGTGCCGCAGACCGACGCTGCGCTGTTTGTGCTCATCGTCCACACGCTGCAGACCATCCTGGTGGTGCTGCTGGGTCTGTATGCTCTGCTGGCGCTCGCATTCACTCCCCGTCGAGCCTGAGCCTGAGCGCGTCAGTCACGATAATGAGCTGGGGGCATGTTGTCGAACAGCTCGTTTTCGTCCAGATTGCGTGCCTGAACCAACGGTTTGCCTGCCAGGAAATCCATGATGTACTGCGCAGCCCTTTTGTGAGAGCCCGGATTTCCCAGGGCGCTTGCCACGTTGGCGTTGCCCACTATCAGCCTGGTATGTATCTTGTCATCGAATATGACGTCGTGCAGAGTGTAGGCCAGATTGACCGGCTCCATCTTCTCGGCCACCAGTTCATCCACTGCCTTTTCTCCTGCTATCAGGTTGGGCAGAGAGATGTAAGGCACCTTGAGCACCAGTTTGCGGACCCACGAAGCCAGTCGTCCCGCCCACATGTAGTAGCACACCACCTGTGGCACACCCATCATGGCTGCCTCCAGAGTGGCGGTTCCGCTGGTTATCATGGCAGCTTTGGCCTGCTGCAGCAGGTACAGCGCATTGCCTGGCAACAGGGAGAGATGGCCGTCGCCCAACAGGTGTATGTACTTCTTGCCTATCAACTTATAGTATAAACTGGACGGGATGCCCGGTGCCTTGGCCACCACCAGTTGGAAGCGTGGGGTGAAGGGCCAGCCAGCCTCCAGCATGATGGGCAGGTTGGCCTTTATCTCCTGCTTTCTGCTGCCGGGCAGCAAGGCGATGATGGGCTCCGGCCCCAGTCTGTTGCACAGCCTGAATCCTACCGTTGGCTTGGGGTTTTCGTCGAGGAAGTCCTCTATCTCGTCCAGTGTGGGGTTGCCCACATAATAGACTGTATAGTTGTGTCTGTTCTTGTAATACGCCTGTTCGAACGGCAAGATGCTGAGCACCAAGTCCACATACCGGCGCAGGTCTTTGATGCGATGCTCCTTCCACGCCCATATCTTGGGTGCTATATAGTAGATTACGGGTATGCGCGTGTGGGTGTGGATATACTTGGCCATGCGCAGATTGAATCCCGGGTAATCCACCAGGATGAGCGCATCGGGGTTCCATTCCACTATGTCCTTGCGGCACTTCTTCATGCTTGTCAGTATGGTGCGCAGGTGCAGGAGCACGGGCAGTATGCCCATGTAGGCCAGTTTGTCGTAGTGCATCAGCAGGGTGGCACCTTCGGCCTGCATCTGGTCGCCGCCTATGGCACGGAACTCTGCTTGGGGATCTTCCTTCTTGATGGCCGCCATCAACCGGCTTGCGTGCAGGTCGCCACTGGCCTCGCCTGCTATCAGATAGTACTTCATAATGCTGTCTCTATGGTTTTCAGCGTACCAAGCGCTGCGTTGTCAGTCATGTCTATTTGCAGTGGCACCACTGCTCCCAGAGCGTGGTCCATTGCCCACCAGTCGGTATCTTCGGCCTCTGGTTCGAGGCAGGTGAAGTGTCCTGTGAGTTTGAACTGTCCCGGCTCATCGGCCGGCACCCACTCGGTGTCCCATTTGCCCCGTGCCATACGGCATACGCTCAGCCCCTGCAGGCGCTCCACCTGAGGGAAGTTGACGTTGAGGCAGGTATCCTGGGGCAGTCCGTGCTCCAGCACGTGACGGGCAATGCGTACGATGGCCTGTGCATAGGGTGAGAAGTCGCACTGCTTGTCGCGGGTGCGCAGACTGTATCCGATGGCCGGTATGCCCTTCATGCAAGCCTCCATCACAGCGCCCATCGTACCGCTGTAGTGCACGTTGACCGATGCATTGTCACCATGGTTGATGCCCGACACCATCAGTGCAGGCTTGCGGTCAACCACGTGCTCCAGCGCCAGCTTCACGCAGTCGGCAGGGGTGCCGGAGCATACATATCGTGTGAGACCATCGGTGTGCTCCAGCAGACGGAGGCTTACGGGACTGGTCACAGTCATCGAACAGGCAGCGCCAGAGCGCGGTCCGTCGGGTGCCACCACCACCAGGTCGCCCAGCGGGAGCAGCATTCGGGTGAGCTCCCTGATGCCTTGCGCATCGGCTCCGTCATCGTTGGAGATGAGTATCAAAGGTCTTTCTGTCATAAATTCTGTGAATTTTGTAGTGCAAAGGTACGAAATTCGCGCAATGTGTCTGTGGTTTGAAAAGAAAATCTTAACTTCGCGCGATGGATGGGGGAGTGAGTTATCCACAAAAACGGTGAGTTATCCACAACTTTTCCCATTCGTCTCCCCTGGCTGGGACAACATCGCCTCAAAAGGCATAACTTTGCACCCGATAAACAACATGAAAGGGACATACCGAATGAGCAAGATTATTGCAGTAGCCAATCAGAAGGGTGGAGTGGGCAAGACCACCACCAGCATGAACCTGGCCGCATCGCTGGCCACTATGGAGAAGAAAGTCTTGTTGATTGACGCTGACCCGCAGGCCAATGCCTCAAGCGGACTCGGAGTAGATAGCAAGCAGGTGGACAGCTCCATCTACAACGCACTGACCGGACAGATGTCCATACGCGAGACTATCTATACAACTGACATCGAGGGCCTTGACATCATCCCCTCGCATGTGGATCTGGTGGGTGCAGAGATAGAGATGCTCAAGATGCGCTCCCGGGAGACCGTGCTCAAGCGCCTGCTGGCAGACGTTCGCAACGAGTATGATTACATCCTCATCGACTGCAGCCCCAGCCTGGGGCTCATCACGGTCAACGCTCTCACGGCGGCGCAAAGCGTCATCATACCCGTGCAGTGCGAGTATTTTGCCCTGGAGGGCATCAGTCAGTTGCTCAACACAATCAAGATCGTGAAGTCACGGCTCAATCAGGAACTGGAGATCGAGGGCTTCCTGCTCACCATGTATGACGGCCGTCTGCGACTGGCCAATCAGGTGAGGGACGAGGTGAGGAGGCATTTCCGCGACCTGGTGTTCCAGACCGTGATACAGCGCAACGTGAAGCTGAGCGAAGCGCCCGGGCATGGAATGCCTGCCATACTCTATGATGCCGACTCGGCAGGAGCCAAGGCATACGTGAGTCTGGCCGAAGAGATTGTCAGCAAAAACGAGTCTTAAAGACAATACACATGACTATACGAAGGAAATATGGCACTCCGGCACTGGGCCGAGGCTTGGACGCACTGCTGGACACCAGCGAGGTGAACACAGGCGGCTCGTCTAACATAGGCGAGGTGGATGTGATGCTCATCAAGCCCAACCCCGATCAGCCACGCCGGGAATTCAATGAGGAAAGCCTGCGCGAACTGGCCGACAGCATCGCGCAGATAGGCATCGTGCAGCCCATCACCCTGCGTGATACGGGCGACGGATTCTATACCATCATTGCCGGAGAGCGCCGCTGGAGGGCTTGTCAGATGGCCGGCCTGGAGCGCGTGCCGGCCTACATCCGCACTGTGGATGACGAGAACATGATGGAGATGGCGCTTGTGGAGAACATCCAAAGGCAGGATCTCACCGCCCTGGAGGTGGCTCTGGCCTACCAGCATCTGATAGAACAATACGAACTCACGCAGGAGCAGCTGAGCGAGAAGGTGGGCAAGAACCGCGCTACAGTGACCAACTACCTGCGGCTGCTCAAGCTGCCCGCACCCATCCAGGTGGCTCTCAAGGAGAGGCAGATAGATATGGGACATGCACGTGCCCTGTTGTCACTGGACGATCCAAAGGCCCAACTGCACGTCTTCGACGAGATGGTGGCCAACGGACTGAGCGTCCGCCGTGTGGAGGAGATGGTCAAGGAACTGTCGGCAGGCGGTACCGTGAAGGGCAAGGACGGCAAGCGCATCCGCCAGAAAGGCTCCACACTGAGCATGGAATACAATGTTCTGCGCGACAGTCTGAGCAGTTTCTTCCAGACCAAAGTGCAGATGACCTGCTCTGACAAGGGCAAGGGAAAGATAAGCATCCCCTTTGCCAACGAGGCAGAGCTGGAGCGCATCATGGGAATATTTGACCGTCTGAAGAGTTGACACCGCGCTGCCTCATATCAGGAAGCAGGAGGCTGGCCGTGGTGCTGGCCTTCGTCTGCTGGAGCATAACGGCCCTGCTGCATGCACAGGTGGGGTTGCAGGCCCCGTGCACGTCTGTGCCTGGGCTGAACCAGGCGGCTGTGGAGCCTGATGCAGCAGCGTGCCAGCCTCAGGACATCTGCCAGGCCGATACCACCGAGGAACTTTCGGCCGACACGCTGGCTATCGATACGGCAGCTCTGGCCGCTGTGACCGACAGCTTGCTGCGCACAGCCAAACCCGAGAGCCGCCTCTCCCATTTCCAGCCCGACCCCATACGCGCCATGTGGCTTGCCCTTGTGGTGCCTGGAGGAGGCCAGATATACAACCGCAAGTACTGGAAGCTGCCTATCATCTACGGCGGATACCTGGGCTGTGCATATGCCCTCACCTGGAACAACCAGATGCTGAAGGACTATTCGCAGGCCTATCTCGACATCATGGACAGCGACCCCAATACCAAGAGCTACGAGAAGATGCTCCCCCTGGGATACGATATCACGGGCAAGGAAGAGCGCTTCAAGGAGATTTTCAAGAACAAGAAGAACCACTTCCGCCGCTTTCGCGACATGAGCATATTCGCCTTTGCGGGTGTGTATCTGCTGTCGGTGGTGGATGCTTATGTGGATGCCGAGCTCTCTTCGTTTGATATCAGCAGCGACCTGAGCATGCATCTCGAACCCAGTATGATGAAGACCTACATGGTGGGAGGGCGCGGAGTGCGCCAAGTGCCCGCGCTGAGTGTCTGTCTGAACTTCTGAGGAAAAAGTAAACGACAATGAAACGATTGACTAAGATATTGCATACAGCCGCACTCTCGGCGGCTTTTATGATGGCCGGCACAGTGGCTGCCGGTGCCCAGGAAGTGGCCTCCGACAGTATTGCCGACGGCAACGATGATTCGCTGGTGCTGCCTGAGGGCATGCAGACACAGGAGATGGACAGCCTGCTCCACAGCTGGGCAGTGCGCACCCAACTCACTATGGGTGACGAGTGTCACACTACGGGCGAGGTGGTCACCTTCGCTCCCGAAGTATATCAGCAGCGCCTGCGCCGTCTGCCCAATGTGGTGGCCATGTCGTACAACGACGTTGTGAGGAAATACATAGACCAGTATGGAAGCCGTCTGCGCCGCTCGGTGAGCGTGATGCTGGGGGCTTTCAACTTTTATGTACCCATCTTCGAGGAGGCTTTGGAAGCCTACCAGGTGCCTCTCGAACTGAAGTACCTGCCTGTCATAGAGAGTGCGCTCAATCCCGGAGCCACCAGCCGCGTGGGAGCCGCCGGACTCTGGCAGTTCATGATAGGCACCGGCAAGCAGTACGGACTGGAGGTGACCAGCCTGGTGGATGAGCGCCGCGACCCTGTGAAAGCCAGTTTCGCAGCCGCACGCTACCTGAAGGACCTCTACGACATATTCGGTGACTGGACGCTCGTGATAGCCAGCTACAACTGCGGACCCAATAATGTGAGCAAGGCCATCAAGCGTGCGGGAGGTGTGACAGACTACTGGACCATCTATCCCTATCTGCCCCGGGAGACCCAGGGCTACGTGCCGGCATTCATCGCAGCCAACTACATCATGAATTACTACTGCGAGCACAACATTTGTCCCGTGAAGACAACGCTCCCGCCTACCTCTGATACCCTGCACGTATCGCGCAATGTGCGCCTTGATCGTGTGGGGCAGGTGTGCGGAGTGCCGCTTGACGAACTCAAGGCACTCAACCCCCAGTACCGCACCAATATGGTTCCCGGTGAAATACGCCCCTGCATCCTGCGCCTGCCAGGCGACAAGGTGAACGCCTTCATCGAGGCTGGAGACAGCATCTATGTGCAGCCCGAGGAACAGAAGAATGTGGTGGAAGTGGCTGTGCGCGACACCAAGTCGCGTGATTCACGCCAGTCGCGCGGAGTGTATGCGAAGGTGCGCAGAGGCGATACGCTGGGTGCCATTGCCCGTCGAAACCACACCACTGTGAATAGGATAAAGCGCCTCAACAAAATGCGCAGCACTCGCATCAATCCCGGACAGCGCTTGCGCGTGAAGTGAAACGCGCTGAGGCACCCGGGATAAAGTAATAAAGAACGCGCGCACACGTGTACTATTATATATAGAACCTCATTAAGGCGGATGTTATGGAGCAGATGACAAGCAGAGAACAGGAAGACGCACGTATGGTGGAAGCGGCTTACAAGCATCTGGTAGATACCTACCTGCAGTCGCGTCACCGCAAGCATACCGAGATAATAGAGAAAGCCTTCAACTTCGCACGGCAGGCCCACAAGGGAGTTCGCCGCCTGTCAGGCGAACCGTACATCATGCACCCCATCGCCGTGGCGCAGATTGCCTGCGAGGAGATAGGGCTGGGCAGTACCAGCATATGTGCTGCATTGCTTCATGATGTGGTAGAGGATACCGACTACACGGTGGAGGACATCGAGAATATATTCGGTCCCAAGATAGCACAGATTACCGACGGACTCACCAAGATATCGGGTGGAATATTCGGAGACAAGGCGTCGGCACAGGCAGAGAGCTTCAAGAAACTGCTCCTCACCATGAGTGACGACATCCGCGTGATACTTATCAAGATATCCGACCGCCTGCACAACATGCGCACGCTGGGCAGTCAGTTGCCCAACAAGCAGTACAAGATAGCAGGAGAGACTCTGTATATCTATGCACCTCTGGCCAACCGACTTGGTCTGAACAAGATAAAGGAAGAGCTTGAGGACCTGAGTTTCAGCTATGAGCATCCCGAGGAATATCGTGATATCAAGCAGAAGCTGGCCGACATGCAGGACCATCTGAACACCATCTTTGCACAGTTCACCGCCCCCATCAGAGAGCGTCTCGACGCTACGGGACTCAAATATGAGATAAAGGCACGCATCAAGTCGCCCTACAGCATCTGGACGAAGATGCAGAACAAGCACATCTCCTTTGAGGAGATATACGACATTCTGGCCGTGCGCATCATCTTCCAGAACGAAGGGGTGCAGGATGAGATAGCCGAGTGCTTCCAGATATATGCCATCGCCAGCAGCATCTACAAGCCACATCCAGAGCGCTTCCGCGATTGGCTCTCGCATCCGAAAGCCAATGGCTACCAGGCTCTGCACACCACTCTGATGAGCCACACCGGCCAGTGGATAGAGGTGCAGATACGCAGCCAGCGCATGGACGAGATGGCCGAACAGGGCTTCGCCGCACACTGGAAGTACAAGGAGGGCGGCAAGACAAGCGAAGACAGCGAGAACGAACTGGACAAGTGGCTGCACACCATCAAGGAGATACTGGATGACCCACAGCCTAACGCCATCGACTTTCTGGACACCATCAAGCTCAACTTATACGCGAGTGAGATCTTCGTGGTCACTCCTAAGGGCGAGTTCAAGACTATGCCGGCCGACAGCACCGTGCTGGACTTTGCCTTCACCATCCATACCTTCCTGGGCACACACTGCATCGGTGCCAAGGTCAACCACAAGCTGGAGCCCATCAGCTACGTGCTGCAGAGCGGCGACCAGGTGGAGATACTCACCTCAAAGAGCCAGAAGGTGGCACCGGAGTGGATGAACTTTGTCACCACCGCCAAGGCAAAGGGCAAGATACAGGCTGTGCTGCGCCGCGAAGAACGCGAGAAGCAGAAACAGGGCGAGGAGCTGCTCAATGCCTTCCTGCGTGAGCATGACATGGAAGCCAGCAGCGTGAACATTGACAAGTTGCGCAGTTTCCACAACCTCTCCACCCGCGATGACCTTTTGCTGGCATTGGGAGGCGGAGTCATCACGCTGGGTGATGCCGACGTGGCTGTTCTCAAGGGCAAGAACCCCGACCGCACGGGCTGGAGCAAGTACCTCACCTTCTTCATGCGCCATCATGATGACAATGAGGAAGCCAAGCCTCAGGAGGAGCCTGTGCCTCTGGTCATCGACAAGAAGAAGCCCTTGATACTCAACGAAGAGACTATCGGGCGCTATACCATCTGCGACTGTTGTCATCCCATCCCCGGTGACGATGTGCTGGGATACTTTGACGGGAAAACCAACATCACCATCCACAAGCGCCAGTGCGAGATAGCGGCCAAACTGAAAGCCAGCGACGGCAACCACATCTTGGCGGCCAATTGGGATACGCACAAGAAACTCTTCTTCCCTGCAACCATCCACGTCAATGGCATCGACCACGTGGGCGTGCTGCACCAAATCACCGGAGTGCTCTCGCAACAGCTCAATGTGAACATCCAACAGCTGAAGGTGGATACCCACGACGGCATCTTCGACTGCGAGATACGCCTGGGCGTGCATGATGTGAGTGATGTGCAGGACATCTGCCGCGACCTCAAACGCATCCCCGAGATAGAGGATGTGGTGCGATTCTAGGAATCAAGACGAAGCCCCCTCCCGACTTCACATAGGTCAAGAGGGGGCTTCTCTTGCCTTCACATCTGCTGAATACGATGTTGCGAGCCGCAATCTTAAGGTCTTTCTCCGTTGTGAGGCGGGGCAGATGACGGACTATCTTCGGTAAGTCGGTGCTGTTGTGGCAATGCCGCTGTGCAGTCGGGCTGTGCGCTGGTGTGCTTTTCGTGGATGGAAAATGTGTGTGGGAAATCTTCTCGTAAAGTCTTCCTTTTCCCTTTAGAGGCGGGCGGATTTCCCTCTTGGGCTGGTTCGCCGGCAGGCGGATGTGCTTTCCTGTCCCTTACAGTTCCGCCAGCTCGCGGCTGATATCCAGCAGTTCGGCCTTGATGGACTCCAGCTTGTTGAGCACCACAGTCATGTCGGCGGCACCCTTCTTGTTCTTGGACAGCATCTCCCTGGCGGCTGCTATCTTCATGCCTCGCACCTTGAGCAGGGTATATACGGTGCGCACCTCCTCGATGTCCTCGCGAGTGTACTGTCTCACGTTGCGCTGAGTCTTGCGTGGCTTGATGTTTGGGAACTCCTTCTCCCAGAATCTCAGCACCGACTCAGCCACGCCAAATTGCGTCGCCACCTCGCTGATGGAGAAATACTTCTTGAGATCCTTGTCTTTGTTAAGTGCCATATTCGGTGGGGAAGCCCTTTTATATCCAAATTCCTTTGCAAAAATACGTAAAACAAATTACCTTTGCAACTGTTTTTCAAAGAGATTATTCGAATAAACTATATTCATGATGACAGCAAACGAAATACGTGACTCGTTTCTCCGATACTTCGAGTCCAAAGGACACACCATTGTGCCCTCAGCCCCTATGGTGATTAAGGACGACCCTACACTGATGTTCACCAACGCTGGCATGAACCAGTGGAAGGATATCATACTGGGTACACGCAATCCCGAACCCCGCCGGCGTGCCGACAGCCAGAAGTGTCTGCGCGTGAGCGGAAAGCATAACGACCTGGAGGAGGTGGGCCATGATACCTACCACCATACCATGTTTGAGATGCTGGGCAACTGGTCGTTCGGCGACTACTTCAAGGAAGGAGCCATCGACATGGCGTGGGAGTATCTGGTGGGCGTGCTCAAGCTCAACCCCAAGGATCTCTATGTGACCGTCTTCGAGGGAAGTGAGGAGGAAGGTCTCGAGCGCGACAACGAGGCAGCCAAGTACTGGCTCAAGCACGTGCCTGCCGACCATATCATCAACGGCAACAAGCACGACAACTTCTGGGAGATGGGTGATACGGGTCCATGTGGCCCCTGCTCCGAGATTCACATCGACAACCGTCTGCCCGAGGAGCGTGGTAACGTATCCGGCCGCGACCTGGTGAACAAGGACGACCCACAGGTCATCGAGATATGGAACATCGTGTTCATGCAGTATGAGCGCAAGGCCGACGGACATCTGGAACCCCTCTCGATGAACGTCATCGATACCGGCATGGGCTTCGAGCGACTGGTGCGCGTCATCCAGGGCAAGCACTCCAACTATGACACCGATGTGTTCCAGCCCATCATCCAGGCCATCTGCGACATGAGCGGCTACCGCTATGGCGAGAAGGAGGAGACTGATGTGGCCATGCGCGTATTGGCCGACCACCTGCGCACCATCGCCTTCAGCATTGCCGACGGCCAGTTGCCCAGCAATGCCAAGGCAGGTTACGTCATCCGCCGCATCCTGCGCCGTGCCGTGCGTTACGCCTACACCTTCCTGGGTCAGAAGCAGGCATTCATGTACCGCTTGCTGCCTGTGCTCATCCACGAGATGGGTGCCACCTATCCCGAACTGCAGGCACAGAAGGAACTCATCTCCAAGGTGATGAAGGAGGAGGAGGATAGCTTCCTGCGCACATTGGAGACCGGCATCCGTCTCCTCGATGGTGTGATGCAGGAGACCAAGGCTGCCCAGAGAAACGTAATCTCAGGCGAGAAGGCATTCACCCTCTTCGATACCTACGGCTTCCCCCTTGACCTCACCGAGCTTATCTGCCAGGAGAACGGACTCACCGTGGATGAGGACGGATTCAATGCCGAGATGCAGAAGCAGAAGGAGCGCGCACGCAATGCCGCTGCCGTGGAGAATGATGACTGGGTGGAGGTTCAGCCCGGCGACAGTACCTTTGTCGGTTGGGACCACACCGAGTATGAGTGCCGCATCCTGCGCTATCGCCGTGTGACACAGAAGAAGCAGACATTCTATCAGATAGTGCTCGACAAGACTCCCTTCTATGCTGAGATGGGTGGTCAGGTGGGCGACCGTGGTGTGCTCGTGAGCGAGACAGAGAGCATCGAGGTCATCGACACCAAGCGCGAGAACAACTTGCCCGTGCACATCACCAAGCAGATTCCCCAGAATCCTCAGGCTCCCTTCATGGCCTGTGTGGATATCGACCTGCGTCACGCCAGCGAGGCCAACCACACCTGCACGCATCTGCTCGACCAGGCTCTGCGCGAGGTGCTGGGCGAGCACGTGGAGCAGAAGGGTTCGCTGGTCACTCCCGAGGGGCTGCGATTTGACTTCTCACACTTCCAGAAGGTGACAGCCGAGGAACTGCGCCGCGTGGAGCAGATAGTCAATGCACGCATCCGCGAGGATATCCCCCTGCAGGACCACCGTGATATGCCCATCGATGAGGCTCGCAAACTGGGTGCCATCGCTCTCTTTGGCGAGAAGTATGGCGACAAGGTGCGCGTTGTACAGTTCGGCAAGAGCGTAGAGCTCTGTGGCGGTTGTCACGCTGCCAGCACTGGACGCTTGGGCATGTTCAAGATCCTGAGCGAGAGCAGTGTGGCTGCCGGCGTGCGCCGTGTGGAGGCCATCACCGGCGCCCAGGTGGAGAATCTGCTCTATAGCCTTATCGACACAGCCGCCGAGCTGCGCTCTATCTTCAATAACGCACCCGACCTGAAGGTCGCTGTGCAGAAGACCATAGACGAGAACAGCGAGCTTCACAGCGAACTGAGCGGACTCATGAGGGACAAGGCGGCACAGCTGAAGCAGCAGTTCATGAGCCAGGCCAAGGAGGTGAACGGGCTCAAGGTGGTGAAGGGCATTGCTCCCCTGCCTGCTGAGTTTGTCAAGGATATGGCCTTCCAGATCCGTGCCGAACTGCCTGGAAGCATCGTGGTGCTGGGCAGCATCAATGACGAGAAGCCTCTGCTCACTGCAGCAGCATCTGATGAGGCTGTGGCAGCTGGTGTTCACGTGGGCAAGAATATCCGCGAGGCTGCCAAGCTCATCCAGGGTGGCGGCGGCGGTCAGCCTCACTTCGCCACCGCTGGCGGCCGCAATCCCGAGGGACTGCTGGCAGCCATCGACAAGCTGGTGGAGCTGCTCACAGCATAGTATAATGCGTCTCTCACTGGGACGAAGCCAACATTCACAGAGCGTGGAGCGAGGGTGTGATTCCTTCGCTCCACGCTTCGTTTTATTCAGGAATGCAGATTCCCGAGTGAGGGACTCCATTTCCGTTAATCCACAATCGGTCATTGGAGATGTCCTGTTGAGGCAAAAAGCCTGTGCCAACTCCAATATTATCCACTTACAGAGTGCTTCTACTGACTATACAGTCTGTTCCAAGCTCGTTTTATGACAAATAGTAAGCGGGTTCCTTTGATGCTTGATAGGGGTTTGGGGCTCCCTCCTCCTCCCATGCTGTTGGGATGCGGCCTGAGATCTGGCAGGTTGCATACTTTACTTTTCCCCCTTGGGATAGGGTAGGGGAATACTTCGCTCTGTGTCCAGCAGGTGGACTATGGCGATGACCAGACAGCCCGCCAGAACCGATGCCAGCACGGTGCAGACCAGTCTTGTGACCTCCTGTGACAGCACTGCCGCCAGGCCAGGCAAAACCAGACTGCTTACAGGTATATCATAGGGAAGCAACAGCAAGGCGGCCATGAGCATGCCGCCCAGTACCAGGCCTGCCAGCAGTGCCGCCAGCGTCATCCGGCGGCAGTGCCGTCGCTCGGCCTCGCGCATCGCGCGCAGGTAGTCTGCGGCCTCCAGTTTGTGCTGCAGTGTGGCCATGAACTCAGTGCCATCGTCCAGGTCGGGGCGGTAGGCATCAAAAATGTCTTCCAGTCTAAAGTCCTTTTCCATCTTTCCCCAGTTTGTTTCTCAGGTGCTCGCGTCCCCTCTGCAGTTGCTTCTTCACAGCGTCCTCGCCACATTCCATGATGTCGCTGATTTCCTTCACCGCATATCCCTTCAGGTAAAACAGCAGCAGGGCGGTGCGCTCCCTCTCGGGCAGGGTGGCCAGTGCCGCATAGAGAGCTTCGTAGCGGAAAGTCCCGTCCGAAGCTTCCTGCGAGGCTACCTCGCGTGCTGTGTCCAGTCGGTCAGTGGGGTGCAGGTTGCGCCTGTGGTCGAGAAAGGTGCGGTAGGCGATGCGGTAAATCCAGGCGGTGAAGTGGCCCTGGTCCTGGTAGGCATCACATGAGAGGTAGGCTTTCACCAGCGTCTCCTGTGCCAGGTCGTCCGCCAGCATGCGGTCGCCCAGGCACATGGCGAGCAGGAGCCGCCTGAGCTGTTCCTGCTCATGGCGCACCAGCAGGGTAAACTCGTTCTTGTCCATCCTTCGGTCCAGGTGCGTGTGCGGTCTTACTCTCCCGCCTCCAGTTCCTTGCGGAACATGCGCTTGCCTATCCAGTAAGTGATGCTGAAGCCCAGACCAAACAGGCAGATGACACAGCCGAAGAGTGCCATGCCCCTTACATCCCCCGTTGCCCATGAGTGTGTCAGTCCGCGGTAGAGCACATACATCAGCAGTCCGAGGCCAATCCCGAGGAGTGACAGTCCCACGGTGAGGCGCGTATAGAGCCTCTCCTTGATGGTCTTCTGCCGTGGCTGCAGGCTCTTCATGAAGTTCTCCACGTTCATGCCAGGGTTCTTCTCGATGGCTGCCAGTGCAATCTCAGTGCGCTTGTCTGTATTGTGCATCCGGTTTCTCACTATCAGGGACACCACCGTCACGGGCAGTACCACACAACATCCGAGGGTGATAATTACTTCTTCTGTCATTTTGACTATATTCTTCTATGTTTAAGTTTCCGTGATCTGTTTTCTTGAGCTTGCTCATGATAATAACGCGGTGGCGTGCCCAAAAGTGACACGACAACCTGTCTTTCTTGCGAAAAAGTGATATTCGTGGGCATAAGAGGCGTTTTGCGGAAAATGGAGAAGTGCATTTCGCTGTTTTTTGTGAAACGCCATCAGGTACACTTCGAAGCTTTTCCTCGTTTATGCAAATCGGTGGCGGGAGTTGTGAAATGGGGCAGGGCGATGGAGGCTGGCGGAATGGGGCCGGGAATGCAGTGCGGTGCGAAGGCCGATGCAGCGCACTGCGTTGGCCATCGCACCGCGCTGCGACGACACATGCAGCGCAGTGCACTTGGTGGAGGAAGCCGCCTGCCGTCTTCCGCCTCTCCGCCTGTTTCTCTTCCGAAGGGCGCTGCCCAGCGGGGGAAGTCACTGCTCTATCTGCGTTTCGGGCCAGTTGATGAGGAAGACCTTCTCGGTGGCGCGGGTGAGGGCAGTGTAGAGCCAGCGCAGATAGTCGGGCGTGAGCATGTCTTCGGTGAGGTATCCCTGGTCGATATATACGTGGCTCCACTGGCCGCCCTGCGCCTTGTGACAGGTTACGGCATAGGCATACTTGATTTGCAGAGCGTTGAAGTAGGGGTCGGTGCGCAGCTTCTTCATGCGCTCGCGCTTGTCTCCTATCTCGGGGTAATCGGCCCACACGGCCTGGAAGAGTGCCTCCTGCTGCTGCCGCGTGAGTGCCGGCGACTCGCTCATGAGCGTGTCCAGCAGCACCGTCACCTCCATCTCGCGGTTGGCGTAGTCGGGAAAGACGAGTGTGGCATCGGCGAAGCGGAATCCGTAGAAGCTCCTCTCGTTGTGCACGCGGCGCACTATGGCAGTATCTCCATTGGCTATGAAGGCCATCTGCTGCTCCTTGGCGGGAGTACCCGAAGCCTCTTTCTCGGCCCAGAAATAGTTGTTCTTCGCTACCAGCACCTGGTCGCCACCGCCCAGTTCCTCCTCCATATATAATATGCGCGCGCGAATGCCTTGGTTGAAGATGTTGGCTCGCTTGTTGCTTCTGGTCACTACTATGGTGTCATCCGTGCCGCATCGGCTGTAGCTGCTCTCCAGTGAGTCGATCAGCTCATCGCCCGTCACCACCTTGATGTCGGGCATACCCTGGATGCGGAAGCGCGGGAACCCGAAGCCGCCATCGCCCTCGGCCAGCATCTGCCGCAGCATGGTGGCGTTCCACAGGATGCCCGAATCGGTGGATTGGCGCACCACCTCGGTCATCTGCACCTGCCACACCGTGAGGCCGTAGCCGGCCAGCATCCCCGCATCAAGCGCCGGACTCTCGTCGGTTCCCACGGGTGGCAGCTGCGCGGTGTCGCCTATGAGCATCAGTCTGCAGCCCTCGCAGGAATACACATAATGGATGAGGTCGTCAAGCAAGCGCCCTGTGCCAAACGACACACCGCCGTCGCCCCCCGCGTTGGACACCATTGAGGCTTCATCCACGATGAAGGTCGTGTGCTTGTGCAGATTGACGCCCTGCTGGAACAAGCCCGGTTCGGTGAGCGTCTTTTGCCTGTACACCTTCCTGTGGATGGTGTAGGCGGGCATGCCCGAATAGAGCGAGAACACCTTGGCGGCGCGCCCGGTGGGAGCCAGCAGCATGACGGGCTGCTTCAGTTGGGCCAATGTCTGCACCATGGCAGCCACCAGCGATGTCTTTCCTGTGCCCGCATAGCCTCTCAGCAGGAAGGCTGCGTCGGCCTCTCTGCTCAACATGAATTCAGCCCACTCTGTGATGGCTTCTTGCTGGCATTTTGTCGGTTTGTGCGCGAAATGAGCGTGCACCAACCCCTCCAAATCCTCTGTAAATGACATTCTATAGCAGAAAAATCTCCAAGGAGACCTTGTATGTGAATAAATTATCCTACTTTTGTAATGCGAATATACGAAATAAAAAACAAAATACAACATGAAGCAGAAGAAGATTGTAAATCTTGTCCTGGGTGTGTGTGCCGTGCTGCTGCTGTTCATCAGCTGGCATAGCATCTCTGACACAATTGGATTTGACAAGGAGGTTGCTCAGCGTGAGCAGGTTGTGAAGGCACGTCTCATTGACATCCGCAAGGCGGAGGAGGAGTACAAGGCCCAGCATGAGGGAGTGTATTGTGCCGAGTGGCCCGAGCTGATCGAGTTCGTGAAGAACGGCAAGCTGCCCGTTGTGATGAAGCAGGGAGACCTGAGTGACGACCAGATGGACAAGGGTCTGACCGAGGCCTCAGCAGCAGCCATCGTCAACAGCGGCAACAAGGCTGCCATCGCAGCAAACGGCTTGGAGAACTTCCGCAGAGACACCGTATGGGTTTCTCTCCTCGATTCTCTGTACAAGTCAGAGGATTTCGTGGCCGACTCTCTGTGCTATATCCCCTTCTCACAGGGCGATAAGTTTGAGCTCATAGCCGTGCCCGTGACCACACGTTCTGGCACTATCATGCAGGTGATGGAGTGCAACGCTCCCGACAGCAGCTTCCTCAAGGGAATGGGCAAGGCCGGTAAGCGCCTTATCTATAACCGTGCCGAGGAGGCCGACGCCAAGGGTGCTTACCCTGGCCTGAAGATTGGTGAAGCAGGTTCAAACTGGAACAATAATGCAGGCAACTGGGAGTAATAGCCCTCAGACCACATACAGACTGTCCATCCACGCTCTCGTGGATGGATTTTCTGTCTCTGTCAGCGACTCTGCCGGGCGGCAGACGCAGCTGGCCCAGCAGACTGTGCCCGATGGTGACAATCAACTGAAAGCCAGCGCACTGCGTGCCGCTTTGACTGACTCGCGAGTCTCATCCCGCACCTTCACACAGGTGGAACTGGTGTCGCATGCCCCTTCCACCTATGTGCCTGTGGAGCTGTTCCGCCGCTCGGATGCCGCTTCGCTTTACAGGCTCACCTTCTCCAACGCCCGGGTGGGCAATGCTGACATCCGTCACCGGATACTCTCAGGTATGGATGCCGTGGAGGTCTTCGCCCTGAGCCAGGCCGTAGCGCAGGTGGTGGCCGACCTCTTCCCCCAGGCTGTGCTCAAGGGTAGGGCGGGCCAGCTGATAGAGCAGGCTGCCGAGGCCGACCTCAAGAGCGGAAGCGTGGAGCCCTGCATGCATGTATGTGCCGAGGGCCGCGAGTTGCACGTGTGCCTGTTGGCCGGCGGGCAACTGCGCTATGCCTGCAGCTATGAGGCGCACTCCGATGCCGACCGCATCTATTTCCTCATGGCCGTGTGGCGCAATCTCAACCTCGACGCACAGAAGACCCGCTGCCTGGTGAGCGGCGGGACAGAGACGCTCAATAAGGAACTTACCAACTATATACTACACGTGGAAGTATGCGCGTAATCACTGGAAAATACAAGGGACGCCGTTTCGACATCCCCCGCACCTTCAAGGCCCGTCCCACGACGGACTTTGCAAAGGAAAATCTCTTCAATGTCCTGCAGGGTTATATTGATTTCGATGAGGCTCCCTCGGCACTGGACCTCTTCTCGGGCACCGGCAGCATCACGCTCGAGCTGCTCAGCCGGGGATGTGGCCATGTGGTGTCGGTAGAGAACGATCCGCTTCACTTTGGCTTCATATGCAGCTTCATCGACAAGTTGCAGGCCAAGGAGGCATTCCCTGTGCGTGCTGATGTGTTCCGCTATCTGGCGCGCTGTCGCGAGCGCTTCGACTTCATCTTTGCCGACCCGCCCTATGCTCTGGAGCAGCTGGCGCAGATGCCCGACATAGTCATGGAACGTGACTTGCTCAACGAGGGCGGCCTGTTTGTGCTCGAGCACGGCAAGCGCAACGACTTCTCGCAGCATCCGCGCTTCGTGGAGCACCGTGCCTATGGCAGCGTGAACTTCTCGTTCTTCCAGTGAAGCACTTTCCCACATACACTTTATACTAATCAATCACCCCAATCTTATGACCTCTCCCATCCCCTCTCACGCTGCTTGCCGCTTGGTGCAGCCGCTCTTTGCCGCTTTGCTCAAAAGGTTCTGTCGCCCTGCGGGGCTGATGGTTGTGCTCCTGAGTGCGGCTTTCTCTGTGTCGGCCAATGCGCAGGCGGTGCGCGGCCTCAAGGATGCCTATCGCGGGTCATTTGACATCGGAGTGGGACTGAGTGTCGCCAACGTGGGCCAGCAGGGGCAGCATGAACTGGTGACAGCCAACTTCAGCACCGCCACCGCCGAGAATGCCATGAAGCCGGCATCCGTTCATCCGCGCGAAGGAGTATATACCTGGGAAGGGGCCGACCGCATAGCCGACTTCTGCCGCCGGCATGGCATGAAGATGCGAGGCCACTGCCTGTGCTGGCACAATCAGTTTGCCGACTGGATGTTTACCGACTCGCTTGGCCGGGAAGTGTCCAAGGAGGTCTTCTACAAACGGCTGCGCGAGCACATCCATGCCGTGGTCAACCGCTACAAGGACGTAGTCTATGCCTGGGATGTGGTCAATGAAGCCATTGCCGACGGGCCTGCTGACATCCCCTGTCCCTACCGCGACACCCGTCACTACAGACTGTGCGGCGACGAGTTCATCGCCAAGGCGTTCATCTTTGCCCACGAGGCCGACCCCAATGCCCTGCTCTTCTACAACGACTACAGTACTGTGGATCCCGCCAAGCGCGACCGCATCACCGCCATGATCAGGCAGATGCGCCGGCAGAACGTGCCTATACATGGGTTGGGAATGCAGGCTCACTACAACATCCACTGGCCCGACACCACTCTGATAGAGGCGGCCATCGACTCCTTTGCACAGGTGGTGGACGTGATACACATCACCGAACTGGACGTGAGGGCCAATCACGAGCGCGGTGGCAGCCTGAACTTCAGCCAGGGGCAGAGCGGTACCCCCGACCAGCAGACGCTCGCGCGCTTCAACAACCAGTATGCCAACCTCTTCCGCCTGTTCCGTCGCCGCAGCGACATCATAGGCAACGTCACCTTCTGGAACCTCTCTGACCGCGACTCATGGCTTGGTGCCGACAATTTCCCGCTACTCATTGACCGCAACTACAAGCCCAAGCCAGCCTACTACATCGTGCGTGACCTGGCCGGAGAAAAGTAATGGCCTGCCCTCGCGCAAGCGGCATCCCAGACCTGCCCATTGAGGCGGGTCTTCTTGTTTCTGCTCCTCTGTGCCGTGCCCTTCCGCACTCTCCACCCCATGCCTGTGTTTTCTGTCAGATGGCGCAGTGCGCTGCATCGTCCATCGCAGAGCGTTGCATCTGTCATCGCAGCGTGCTGCATCTGTCATCGCAGTGCGCTGCAATGAACGTCTGACCTTGCTGCCAGACGGAGGGAGAGTGTGCTGCGCGGAGGAAAAGGCTGTTGTAGGGCTCACCCGATAAACCTAGGGGATTAAGCATACAGCCTTGTAAGTCTGAAAAGGAAGAACCTTATATCTGTCACTC
>UQST01000013.1 GCA_900543815.1 uncultured Prevotellaceae bacterium | reverse complement strand
CTTGTGTGTTCATGGTGCAAATGTATAACTTTTCTTTTGGTTTGTGGAATCTCTCCCCTAGGTTTGTCGGGTGAGCCATGACAACACCCAGCGCACCTAAAACATCATGTCATTAGTTCCTTGTCTATAAGAAACAAAAAAGAAGCGACTCTCACGGGCAGCTTCTTCCAACTAACAATCTTTATTAACCTAAAAACTAACTAAAACTAACAATCTCCGTTATCTGTCAAACCGATCTTTTCTTTCCTAATTGCGCTGCAAAGGTACAGCGATTATTTCATTCGTGCAACATTTTCCGTAAATAAATCGCGCACTTTTCGACAATTATACAATTTTGCTCTATTCTTTGACAGAAAACTATGCTTTTAACACGAAACTGCCGCAGCCCGACACGGCGGAGCGCAATGCGTCAATCGTCACCACATTCTCGTCAAACTCCACCTCGAGGCTGCCGGGCGAAAGCGAAACCTCTGCCTTCACCACACCATCCAACTGACTGACAGCCTTTTGCACCGCACCCTGGCAGTGCACACACTTCATACCCTCCACGGGAAACACTCTCTTCTGCATAATACATTATAATTAGGGCGCACTCAGAGCACACCACCTTTTTCTTTGCAAAGATAAGCCAATACCCCATCCACATGGCTACACACAGGCTTAAAAAAGTTAAAAATTTGTTGCAAAACATTCTCCCACGTACAACGAATGGGGATTTAATCGTAAATTTGCCTCGTATGAGAAGGATTTGCATCATAATGGCGAGCATGCTGGCACTCGCCTTTGCCCCTTCACGCATCGGGGCGCAGGAGCTGACCGACAGTCTGGTTGGTACCCCCGAGACCGACGAGGGCATGCGCACACTGCGCATCAGAAGCACCCACGAGCCAGAGACAGTACCCGTGGAACCAGCCTGCTCTTACCAGGACACCACCGTGACCAGTATGCCGTGGATGGGCTACGGAATGGGCGGATGGAACCTGCACCAGGGACTGAACGCCCAGGTGGGGGCAGGAGTACGCGTAGGCTGGGGCAAGCACAACCCATGGCGCGGCGCCTCGTTCTTCACTGACATCGCCGCCATGTACTGCATGCCGGTGAGCAAGGACGGCAAGTGGAGCGCCGCAGTGGGCGGTTACTTCTCCAACTACCGCCTGTGGGGCAGACAGGTCAACAGCGTGGGACTGTGCGGCCTGGTAGATTACAGGTTCAACGACAAGCTGGACCTGAGCGGTTTCGTCATGCATGACTTTGGGGTAATAGGCGGCAGTGATGCCCATTCGCCCGCACTGCCCTTCCTGGAGCAGCCGCATACCACCGTGGGCGCACAGCTGGGCATCAACGTGGGCGAAAAGGCCAGAGTGGAGATAGGACTGAGCCTCACCCGATACCACGGTTCATCCCCCTACGCCACCGACCCCGCCGCACGCCCGCAAACCATGCGCCCCACCCGCTCCTTCCTCGACCCTGACTTCTGAGGAGAAAGAGACAGGAAAGGCAAGCAGGGGCGCAATCATCCATCATCCCGGCCACCTGATTTTTGAGAAGGAAGAAGGAGAAAAAAGCAAGGACAGGAAGATTTTCCATGAGAAACAAGGTACCTCTTCCCGTGAAACAGAAGGCTCTGCGTCACGAAGCAACAGACTTGCTTCTGAGAATCAGGATATCCTGTATCTGGAAGCAAGAAGTTAATCTGTCATTTCAAAGGGGGTAAGCAGGGACACCTACTGTATTAGACTGCGAAATGGCAGGCATCCCCACACAGACAGGGAGGCAGCAGCACAGGCCGGCTTCCCGCACCCCACTACGCACGGCAACATTTTCACTCCAGAGACGCAGTGCGGTGCATCAGCCATCGCAGCGCGCTGTATCGGCTGTCACAGCACGCTGCATCGTCACATGCAGCGCACTGCGTTTTACACAAGCCTCTGCTGCCACACCCGCCTTGCCCGCATGCTTGAGGACATTCACCCCACCCGATTGCACACATTACAGCACCGGCAAACCAGGCGCAAGAGATTCTTCCAAGAGAAGGAGAATACTCTTTCAGAAGAAAAGGAAGGCTTTCCGAAGCACTCCAAGGAGGCTTTTCCAAGCATCAAAGGAGACTCTTACAATAACCGAAGAATGCTTGTACGAATGACAAAGAAGACTTTTCGAAAAGCTAAAGAAAGCTTGACCAAGAGCCGAAAGAGACTGTACCAGGGAAAGAAGAAGCCCTGCCCGGGAAAGCAGAAGCATCCGTCCCTCTCTCCGAACAAGCGCAAAGGCGGGAAGCAAGCTCACTGACCGATACCTGCTTCCCGCCTTCGTAGTTCACATCTGCCCGCCGGGCACAACCTACATCTGCTTGTAGTCACGCGCCAGACCGCCCTCGCTGGTTTCCTTGTATAGGCTGGGGAGGTCGTGACCGGTGGTCTTCATCACCTCTATCACGCGGTCGAAGCTCACACGGTGAGTGCCGTCGGAGAACATGGCAAAGGAGTTGGCATCCATGGCGCGGGCCGCTGCGTAGGCATTGCGCTCGATGCAAGGAATCTGCACCAGACCGCCTACGGGGTCACAGGTGAGCCCCAGGTGGTGCTCCAGACCCATCTCGGCGGCATATTCTATCTGCGCAGGAGAGGCTCCGAAGAGCTGGCTCGCGGCAGCAGCAGCCATGGCGCATGCCACCCCCACTTCGCCCTGGCATCCCACTTCCGCTCCGCTGATGCTGGCATTCTGCTTCACTATATTGCCAAACAGACCAGCCGTGGCAAGGGCCCGCAAGATGCGCACCTCGGGTACCTGACGGCTCTTCCAGATGTGGTAGAGCACGCCGGGAAGCACGCCACAACTGCCACAAGTGGGTGCTGTGACTATCAAGCCACTGCTGGCGTTCTCCTCTATGACGGCCAGGGCATAGGCAAAGATGAGTCCGCGACTGCGCATGCTGGGCTGATAGCCTTCGGCCTTGGTATAGTAGCTCGCTGCCTTGCGACGGATGTTCAAGCCGCCCGGCAGGGCCTCCTCATGCTCGAGTCCGCGCTCCACCGCCTCCTTCATCACCCGCCAGACTTCCGCCAGATAGCTCCATATCTCAGGCCCCTCACAGT
The DNA here is from genome assembly GCA_900543815.1 of uncultured Prevotellaceae bacterium. Taxonomy (GTDB): domain Bacteria; phylum Bacteroidota; class Bacteroidia; order Bacteroidales; family Bacteroidaceae; genus Physcousia. The sequence goes on along the minus strand of UQST01000013.1, from coordinate 67,517 downwards.
CATTCACATACTCCCAGAAGGACTTGCCGGTCTGCTGTGTCCACCGCAGGATTTCGGTGGCATGGTTCATCTCATAGATATGGGGATACTGCATAGTCTGCTGCCCTTCCTCGGCCAGCGCTCCCCCGCCTATGCTATACACCGTCCAGGCATCATACTCCTTGCCGCTGGCATCCACCGCGCTGAAGGTCATGCCGTTGGGATGAAAGGGCAGGAAGATGTGAGCATTCCAGGTGAAGGTGGTCCGGTCCTCGCCCAGGACACTGTAGATGGCCCAGTCGGTACGGTGCCCATGGCCAGTGGCAGCAAGGCTTCCGTAGAGTGTGACGTGGAAGGCGGCCGCCTCGGGGTGCCGCTGAAGATAGATTTCCGCCGCGTGGCGAGGCCCCATAGTGTGACTGCTACTGGGGCCGTGTCCTATCCTGTAGAGTTCGCGCAATGTGATCATACCTTATCCTTTCTGCCGGTCACCTGCATCTGCCATCCGGAAGAGACGCCTTACGCACCCTTGCCCAGGAGCTTCAGTCGCATGGCCAGCCATTAAAAAAACATTCCCCGACGGCATGTGATACCTCGGGGAACAATCTGTCTTACTACCATCAGAGTAGCGGGAAAGGGACTTGAACCCTTGACCTTCGGATTATGAATCCGACGCTCTAACCAGCTGAGCTATCCCGCCATCCGTCTTTTGCGCTGCAAAGGTAGGTTATTTTCGCTAATGCGCAAAACATTTTACGCACTTTTTGTTCACCTTGCAGCAGATTGGCCCTCTTTTGCCTCCAGCCAGAGGCGAAAATGCTGCAGCACTTGCCTCACGGCATGGGCGGTGTTGGCCTCGCGACCCTCATCGGCAACCAAGCAGAGGGAGTGCACTTGGACTGCCGTTCCCCAGGCTATCCATATCGTCCCCGACGCTATCCTGCCATTGCCCTCGCCCGCATAACCAGTGGAAGCAAGGGCGCAATCGGTGTGGAATAGCGCGCAGGCACCCTTCACCATCTGCTCCACCACGGGCCTGCTGACCACGTCAAACTGGCGTATGTCGGCCTCGCTCACACCCAAGAAGCGCTCTTTCAACTCATTCTGATAGGCCACCAGGCCGCCCTGGAAGTAGCCCGAAGAGCCGTCAACAGAGGTCAGGGCTGCTGCCACACCGCCGCCTGTGCAACTCTCGGCACAGCTCAGTGTGAGGCCGCGGGCAAGCATGAGCCCCTGGATAGCCTGACAGAGGGCATGAAGCGGTTCACTGTTCATGGCTGAGCGTATCTGTGGAACAAACCATCGGGAGGTATTCATTGACAAAGGAAGCCACCTTGCGGGTATATTCCTCGGGGTTGTCGGCATAGGAGCGGGCGTGCTTGCTGCCCTGAGAAATCCACAGGCGCTTGGGCTGGGGCTTGGCTGCAAAGAGGCGATAGACCATCGCGGTGGGCACGAAAGTGTCGCGGTCGCCATGGATGAAGAGCATGGGCAACTGGCAGTGCCGCACCTGGTCGATGCTGCTGGCCTCGCGGAAATTCCAGCCATAGCGCTGCTGGCACAGCCACGACGTGGCATACATGAGCGGGAAGGCAGGCAAATGGAAACGCACACGCAGTTCGCCCTCAAACTCATCCCATACGCTGGTGTAACCGCAGTCGTCCACGATGGCCTTCACATAAGGCGGGAGCTCCTCTCCCGAGAGCATCATCACCGTGGCGCCGCCCATCGAGATGCCATGCAGCACCATCTGCGTGCGGCCTCCCGACAGACTGTCGGCCACGGCAGACCACTGCAGCACATCCAGACGATCGAGCCAACCCATGTTGATATGGTCGCCTTGGCTCTGCCCGTGGGCATACAGGTCGGGCATCAGAACGTTCATGCCCAGCAGATGATGATAGATGTAGGCGATGTGCAACATGTCCAGACTGTAGCACCCATAGCCATGCACCAGCAGGGCGGTGCGCTCTGTGGGGGTGACGGCAGGCAAATACACGGCATGGAGCATGGAGTCGCTCTGGCAGCTGCGCAGGCTCAAGTCGTGCAGCCCGGCATGGTCACGCAGGCTGTCGAGCCAGTCCCTTTGCCAGGGATACTCGCCGGCCTTCTTCTCCATCATGCGCTCCACATCATAGGCATCACGCTCTGGAGAGAGCGAGTAACCCAGCATATAATCACTGGCCAGCCACATCCCAGTGGCCAGCAAGGCCGCCACAAGCAGTGAAGCGGCGGCAGCTATACGACATTTCTTGCTCATACCTTATATATACAATACGACTGGTCAACCCGCAGGAAAGAGCAGGCAAAGCACTGCTCCCGTGTGGGCCATGGCGCCCAAGAGCACAAACACATGCCACACAGCGTGGTAACGGGGATGAGAATCATGGGCAAAGAACCACGTTCCAGAGGTATAGAAGAGTCCCTCGGCCAGCAGGAACGCCACCACAAGGGTGCTGATGCGCGACATCACCTGCGGTGCCACAAACAGCACACTCCATCCCATGATCAGATAAACAGCCAGCGAAAGGCGGGGATAGCGGCCGAGAGCAAGTATCTTATACACTGCACCAGCCACCACAAGCATCCACTGGAGCACAAAGAGCGTCCAGCCTGCCCAGCCGCCCACCACTCCTATGAGCAGAGGAGAGTAGCTGCAGGCTATCATCAGATAGATGCTGATGTGGTCACAGCGCCTCAGGATATCCTTGGCACGCCCCTGCGGCAACCAGTGATACACGGTGCTGGACAGGAACATAAGGAACATACCCACGATGAAAAGGATTACCCCAAGCGCCATCTCCCAGCCGAGTCGCACCGCGGGCCACGCCATCCAGATGCTGGAAAGCGCAAACACCACCCCTATGAGGTGCGTCCAAGTGTTACCCTTCTCTGCCATCGGCTATGATTGAACGGATTTCCTCGGCCTGCTCACCGTAGTCCTTCTCATGCGAAGGCTGCACGACCGGCAGATAACGAACGCTTATGTGACAGGGCTTGACCAGTGCATGACCACGCGGCATGGCATCGAAGGCTCCGCTGATGCGCACCGGCAGCACCGGCACACCCAGCTCCTGGCTCAGGATGGCAAAGGTCTTCTTGAAGGCGCCCACCTTTCCGTCGTGTGTGCGAGAGCCCTCGGGGAAGATGACCACGTTCTTGCCTTGCTTGAGCACCTCGGCCATCTTCAGGATAGAATCCTTGAGGTTGGCACGCTCCATCAGGATGATATTGTGATGGCGGGCTATTCGCTGGCGCATGGCAGAGCGGAAGTGGTCCTCTTTCGCATAGAAGTAGCACTGCCCCACAGTGTCCCACGGGAGGCCGGCCAGCACCAAGAGGCCATCCAGGTAACTCTGGTGATTGGCTGCCAGGATGAAGGGTCCCTGGGCCGGGATGTTCTCTGTGCCGGTGATGGTAAGGCGGTTGTAGGCCTTGAAGAATAGGCGTGCCATGCGGATGTGGAACGGATAGCGCCCCGACGCAGTGGGCAGCTCGAGATGTTCCGATGTCTGGGCAAGCAGCGTGTGCCAGTCTATCTGCTCCACTTCCATGCGTGTCTTGCCATCTACCACCATCTCGGCCAGGGCCGTCACATTGGGTATGCTGCTCATCTCATCGGCGTTGATTTTCATTCCGAAGGTGTGCTCGATGAAGTCCTGCAGGCCTACACGGTCGAGGGAGTCGAATGCCAGGTCAGTCTCAAGGTGGTCTGTGGGATGCACAGGCAGGTGCTTCTCGCCCTGGATATACTCCTTGAGAATCTGGTATTCGGGGTAGGTGGGCTCCACCATCTGGCTCTGCGAGGTGTCAGACTCGTGTTTGCCTGCCTCCAGAATGGCCTTCAGCTTGAAGCGCTGCAGCTTCTCCATCCTGGTACGGGGCAGTTCGCCGTGATAGACAAAGACGCCCATCACCTTCTTGTAATTGGTGGAAGCGGCGTTGTATGGCTCCAGCACAAGTTTCTTGAGCAACTGTTCCTGCTCCTGGTCGGTCTTGCCAAAGGCCCACTTCTCCTGTGGCACGATGATGGCACGCAGCATATCGCCGTCCTGCACCACGGCGGCCTCGCGCACGAAGTCGTCATACTTCTCCAACTTAAACTCTATCTCGTCGGGCTGCACGTTCTTGCCATTGCTCAGCACAATGATTTCCTTCCTTCGTCCAGTGATGTAGTAGCGTCCTTTCTCGTCGGTCCGTGCCAGATCGCCTGTGTGTAGAAAGCCGTCAGCATCCAGTACCTGGGCCGTCTCCTCCGGCTTCTCCCAGTAACCCTGCATCACATTGGGACCCTTGGCACACAGCTCGCCATCGACCAGCTTGCACTCGACCGAGGGCAAGGGAAGGCCTACGCTGCCCGGCACAATGTCGCCGGGGCGGGTGAAGGTAATGATGGGAGCCGCCTCGGTCATGCCAAACCCTTCGAGGACATCGAGCCCCAGGGTGCGCAGACCACGGCCTACCTCCACGTCGAGGGCCGCTCCTCCGCTCACCAGATAGTCAATGTGTCCGCCCATCTTCTTCCTCACACTGCCGAAGATGAGGCGTGAGAGCTTGCGGCTATTGGCCTTCTCGCACAGGCGAAACAGCATGCGTGTGATGAAGTGTGCGTCCAGCTTCTTCTTTATACCATAATATATAGACATCCACAGGCGGGGGACACCTATCATGATGGCCACCTGGCCGCGGCACAGAGTGTCCATGATGTCCTTGCCCGACAGCGTGGGACAGATGGCGATGCCTCCTCCCCTGGTAAGCGGAGCGATGAGACTGCCCTGCAGGGGCAGCACATGATGGAGCGGGAGAAGCACCAGGGTGCGTCGGTTCTCCGTGAAGATAGGCACCTCGTCAGCCACTCCACGTATGTTGGCCATGAGGTTGGCAAAGGAGAGCATGACGCCCTTGGGTGACCCCGTAGTGCCCGAAGTGTAGATGATGATGGCGGTGTCGGCCTCTTTGTAGTCTATGTCGGCAGGCTCCATATCGGCGTCATCGGCCAGTTCGTAGTCCTCTATGAGCAGAATCCTGGCGGTGATGCCGGCCTTCTCCACGGCGGGCTTCAGGGTGTCGAGGCGCTTTCGCGTGGTCCACACATAGTCGGGACGACAGTCGCGCAGCACGTAGGCCACCTCATCCACAGTGGATGACGCATCCACGGGAACAGCTATGCCACGGTTCAGCCACACGGAGAAGAAGGCGTATGCCCAGCCTTCGCGGTTCTTGCTGAAAATTACTGTCCTGCTTCCCGCATCCTGCGGCACCTGCTTGGCGAACAGGGTGATGCGCCTGAGCAATTCGGCATAACTCACCCTGCGCTCGCCGGCGATGATGGCCGTCTTGTGATAATCCTTAATCAACGTCATAGGTCGTATCGTTTATATAAGTACGCCAGCCTGCTGCCCGTAGCATCACAGGCTGGCATTGGAATCTGCATGTTGTGACCGCCCTACTCTGCCCCTTGGGCCGCCCCGTCATTGTCAGAGGCTTCGTCGTCCACCTCGTCGATGGGAGCGTAGTGCTCTATGCCGCACTGGCGGAGCAGTCTCTTGTCCACACCCAGGTCGGTCTTGCGTGGTGTCCACTTGGGCACGGTGTAACCGCCAAGGTTCTCCTTTCTGAACGGCTCTGCGGCTCCGGGATAGACCAGACGGAAGTCGATGGTCTTCTGAATGGCGCGCCTGTTGGGAATCTCCAGTTTTCCATCCACGCTGCCATTGCCCCAGGGGTTGCGCATGGTCCACATATAACTGTCGGGCGAACTGGTGCGCATGAGGGTGAAAGCATGGCCGGTCACGCTCTCGAGCGTGCCACACACGAGCCCTCCTTTGTTGAAGCCGCCCACGCCCACCATGCCGTTTTCCACGGCCCAGTCCACCACTTTCTGCATCTCACCCGGATAGAGCGTGCCGGGCGATATGGCGAAGCTGTTGCCACTGCCCGTAAAGGGTGGTGCTGCATGCTCGGTGCCGATACCTTCGATGCCATTGCATCCGAAACGTGACTCCCATTTCATGAGCGCCTTTTCGAGCACCGTGGCCCAGGTGACGGCATTGTTCTTGCCGGTGCACTGCGCCAGATTGCCGTTGCCGTCGCACAGAAACTTGTTGTCCACCACCACTGTGATGAGATTGCCCTGCGGGTCAAACATCTTCACAGCGTAGTTGGTGCCCTGCTGCGAGATGATGTCCTGTATGAATCCAGGGTATATGTAGGCAAACGATGCCAGCACCGCACACATGCAGCAGTTGCCTATGGCGTGCTGGTTGACGTCGGCCGGAGTGGGTGTCACATAGGGGTAGAGCTTCACGCTCTTGGCTTTCCAGCTTTTGTAATTGCCCACTGTGAACGATGGCTGGTTGCTGGCATCCTCCAGCCAGGCCTTGTCCTCATCCGTAGCAGCCAGGAATCTCTCGAAATGCTTGCCCATGGGTGTCTTGGAGGAATAGGTTGACCCGCTCTTGTACTTTGCCAACACCTGTTCGACGGTCGCCAGTTCCACGCGGTTGGGATAGCTCTCCACCCCCGACGCCTCGCGTGCTGCTGTGGGTGTCTTATAGAAGTGCCTCCACACGGTGCCTGCCTTGAGCACCAGCAGGTCGGCCTCGTTGGCGGCAATGACGTAGGTTGTCTTTCCGCCCGTCTGGCGCGACACGGCGGTGAAGGATTTGCAGTCCTCGCTGTAGGTCAGGTCGAAGATTTCCTCACCGCTGCTCTTCAGCCACTTGAGCACGGTGCCGCTGAAGGTCAGCTTCTCCGACCCGTCATAGTGCACGGTGCTTCCTCCCATCACTCGATAACCCAAGTACCAGTAGCCGTCCAGCTGCCCGGGCTCTCCCTGGGGCATCACTTCCATGTACTGGATTTGGGACACATCATAGGATACCACACTGTTGTCCTTGAGCGTAATGTCCAGTCGCTGGGCCATCGCGGCCGAGCCGCACAGCGCCGCAAGCAGCGTCTGCGCCAATAGTCTTTTCATTTCCATAGGTCTTTGAATAGTGTTAATATTGCTTCGTGAATATGTATCCACGACAAAGTTAACACTTTTTTCCACGCAAGGCACAAGACTCCGCACTAAAAGCGGTATCTTTGGACAAACAATTCAAACCGATATGGAAGAGATAAGATACAGGATGGCCACACCGGCGGATGCCGGCTTCGTGGCCGAAGTAGTGGCCGAGGCCCTGGGGAACCCCATCATGGAGCGCATCATCGACGGGCAAGAGACGGCCGGGGACAGGCAGTTGCTCGAGCAGCTCACTGCCGTGTGCAAGCGTGAGGACACCCTTTACAGCTGGAAGAACACCCGTCTGGCTGTCACCCGTGACAACCGTCCCGTGGCTGCACTGGTGGCCTATCCCGGCGAGGGCTACATGGATTGCCGCAAGCGTACATTTGCCTTGCTGGGCAGCCTCATCACCTTCGACGCCGAGAAGATGGAGCCTGAGACCCGCGACGGAGAGTACTACCTCGACAGCATCTCCGTGCATCCCCACTGGAGGGGAAAGGGCATCGCCCGCGTGATGATGGCCGAAGCGGCCAGGGAGGCTGCGCGTATGGGGCGCCCCGCCATACTGGCATGTGCGCCCGACAACACGGGTGCCAAGAAGCTCTATGAGTCCATCGGATTCCGCGAGAAAGGCCACATGTTCATCTTCGGCGAGGATTACCTGCGCATGGTATCGTCATCGGTCACCTCCTCATAATCGACATACTCGTCCCTGTGGCTCACCTGGCGCTCGTACATCATGCGCCGGGCCACACGGAGGAGGTCGGTCACACCATAGCATACGCAGCCCAGCCCCATCAGGAAGAAGGGCACAGAGGCGCTCTCCATGGGATTGACCAGAATGATGACACCCAGTGCAATGAGCACCAGGGACAGCACCACCGACCACCAGCGCACGGGCACCATTCTGCGGGCATTGATCTGCGAAAGCAGCTGATGGCAACCGCCCAACATGAACAGGAACGCCAGCACATACATAAACCAGCGCACGAAGGTATCTGGGAAGAGCATGAGCAGAAGGCCCAAGAGCATGCTGCCGGTGCCCACAACGGGAAACACGGGTCTCATGGCCCCGGCCTTGGAGGGGAACCAGAAGCCTACGAGGGGCATCAAGCCCGACAGCAGGAACACACCTCCTATTATCCTAACCATCAGGGTCGTGTATGACTCGGGGTTGGCAATGAGCAGCACCCCCACCACTACGGCACATACGGCCTTAAAGATCAACCATGCGTTTCTATTCATATCACATATATATTGGCGCTGCAAATATACAGAATTCCCCCGTAATGCGCCCACGCAAACCTGGAAAACGCACGGCAAAAGGCTCCGCACCGTACTTTCCGACCATTTTTGCATCCCTAAGAGACAACCGCCAGAGCACGGAACCTGCATAGGCAAGGGGGACAGCCATCCCACCCGACACCCTGCCCCAGACTCCCCTCTGCACCACGGCCCCATCACGCGGCATCGCGGGACAAACGGCGCAGTGCGGTGCACAGGCCATCGCAGCGCGCTGCATCGGCCCACGCACCGTGCTGCGTTTCCCCGGGCAGCACAGCACCCCTCGCGTTCCGCACCGCAACGCCACACCGCATGCCTCTCTCCCCGTCCTTTGCTGCCGCCCCGCCCCACCGGTACCACTCCTGTCCGAGCAGGAAGCAAGGGTACAGAAAAATCCCCGGGAATGCCTTGCGTCATGCAACTAGGCACCCCCCGGGACGGTTCACATATAATTGAAAAAGTTAAGGTGTCATACTCTCCTCCCTGCATCAATGGCACAGCGCGCCCACGAATGCCGCTACGGCTGCCACGCCCACGGCCCCTGCCACCACCTTGCCTGCCGGGCTGAGATGGCCGTGGAAGCATGCCACGGGCTGGCTGTAATAGTAGTCGGGCTCGTAATACACATCGTACCAGTACCAGTCACGGCCCCGCAGATAACCCCAGCGACCGTCGCAGTAGCGTACACGTCCGTGCCAACCAGGCACCCAGCCATAGGCATCAACCCTCGGGCCACAGGGGCGGTGCATGTGGGGATGGTGGGGTGCTGGATGATGAGGAGGCCTCATGTCGTGGTGGCGCATATGCCCGCGGCGGTCGTCCCTCATGCCCGGGCCACCCATGGGCATCCTGCGGTCATACCCTCCACGCAACGCCATCTCCCTTCTGTCACCTGGGCGGCCGTCGCGCATGTCGTGTCTGCGACCCTGTGCCGATGCACTTGTGCATGCCAATGACACCATCATCAACATGGCTATGAAAAATACGTTGCGTCTCATATCGTCCTCCTCCTTTAATGGGTGAATAACTCTGTATGTCTCTCTTGATGACACTGCAAAGGTACGCCTTCACTCATGCCCCCGAAATTGAATTACCCTAAAGGGCGGATGGGATTTCCCTATTTCCAAGGGGGAAAACCGCTGCAAATGCCGACGAAATGCAGGAAGCGCCTCGCAACTCTCTGTTTTACAGAAGATACAACTGCGCCACACAATGCAAGAGGAGCCGGCGGAAAAATCCGTCGGCTCCTCTTGCAGCCCCCTTGCCAGGGCTTTTCACTGGGGTCAGAGACCCAGTGTGCGGAATATCATATCGGTGGCTCCGGCATTGGATGCCACATACTTGTGGGCAATGGCACCGCGTGTCTGCCTCAACTGGTCGTTCTCGATGAGACGGTCCATGACGGCATTGAAGAGCGTGGCGCCCGTTATCTCGAAGCAGCCACCCATGCGCAGGAGGTCCTGAGCCTCGCGGAATCCCTTGTTGTTGGGGCCTATGAGCACCGGCACACCGTGCACAGCAGCCTCGGGCACATTGTGTATGCCCACGCCGAAGCCGCCTCCCACATAGGCCACATGTCCATAGCGGTAGATGCTGCTCAGCAGTCCGTAGCAGTTGACTATCAGGCAGTCGGCATCGGCCACCGTGCTCTCCTGCGCCTCAGTGTAGAGTACATAGGGGCGCTTGAGCTTCTCGGTAATCTGACTGATGCGGTCATCGCTGATGACGTGGGGCGCCAGAATGACCTTGAGCTGCGGATGCTGGTTGAAATACGGGATGATGAGCGACTCGTCGGGCTGCCAGCTGCTGCCCACCACAAGCACCCTGTCGGCATTGGAGACGAACTTCTCCACCAGAGGCAACTCCTTGGCACGGCGGCAGATGTCCAGCACGCGGTCAAAGCGAGTGTCGCCCACGATGGTCACATTGTCCCTGATACCCTTGGTGGCAAGCAGTCGGGCCGACTCCTCATCCTGCACAAAGAAGTGGTCGATGAGGTTGAGCACACGCGAATAACCCGAGCCATACCAGCGGAAGAACACCTTGTTGGAGCGGAAGATACTGCTCACGCTATACACTTTGATGCCGCGCTTGTGGCAAGCACGTATCATATTGTACCAAAACTCATACTTTATGAAGAACGCCATCTCGGGCTTCACCAGACGGAGGAAGCTTGCCACATTGCCCGGGGTGTCCATTGGCAGATAGCACACAATGTCGGCACCCTCATAGTTCTTGCGCACCTCGTAGCCCGACGGACTGAAGAAGGTGAGCAATATCTGGTACTCGGGATGCTGGCTGCGGAAGCGTTCCATGAGCGAGCGTCCCTGCTCAAACTCTCCCAGGGATGCGGCATGGAACCACACATAGCGCTTGCTCTTATCTACCTTCCTGCGCAGAGTGAGGTAGGTCTTCAGCCTTCCCTTGAACATGGCACGGGCCTTGCGGTGGAAAGGGGACACCAAGATGATGCCCAGCATATAGAGGTAAATGGCCAGGGAATACATGTCAGCCGAGAGTCTCTATGGCGTGATTCATGCGACGGAGGGTCTCGTCCTTGCCCAGGAAGGCTGCCAGCTCATACATGTCGGGGCCTTGTCCGGCACCCACCAGACAGATGCGCCAGGCATTCCAGGGACGCAGACCGGTGGTCTCTGCCCAGGGATCGACAGCGGCCTTGAGGCCATCCACGCTGAAGTCCTCCACTGTGGCAAGCACCTCGGCCAGCTGGCCCATCTCCTGGGCTGTGGTCTCCTTCCAGTTCTTGCGGACAAACTTGTCTTCCTTGTCAAACTCCGCAGGGGCCACGAAGAAGAAGCGCGTGAGGGGCCACAGGTCTGTAACGAAGCTCACATTACGCTTGTGCTTGTTGCCCTGCGCATCGACATACTCGATGACCTTCAGTTTCATCATGCGCACGACGGCCTCCTCCTGCCCGGCAGTGGCGGTGATGCCCTCACGGCGGAGCACAGCATCGAAGGCAGGAACCCACTCCGAGTCGGCCTGACGCAGCAGGTACTGGTGGTTGAACCACGCTGCCTTGACATAGTCAAACTTGGCTCCGTTCTTGGAACACTTGCTGAGGTCGAACAGCTTCACCATTTCGTCGAGCGTCATAATCTCCTGGTCGTTGCCGGGATTCCAGCCGAGCAGAGCCAGGAAGTTATCTACAGCCTGCGGCAGATAGCCCTGCTCACGGTAACCGCTGCTCACTTCGCCGCTCTTGGGGTCGTGCCATTCGAGGGGGAACACGGGGAAGCCCAGCTTGTCGCCGTCCCTCTTGCTGAGCTTGCCATTGCCGATGGGCTTGAGCAGCAGGGGCAAGTGGGCAAAGGCAGGCATGGTATCCTGCCAGCCGAAAGCCTCGTAGAGGAGCACATGGAGGGGCGCACTGGGCAACCACTCTTCGCCTCGGATGACGTGGGTAACCTCCATCAGGTGGTCATCCACGATATTGGCCAGATGGTAGGTGGGCAGATCATCGGCACACTTATAGAGCACCTTGTCATCCAGGATGCTGCTGTTGATGTGCACATCGCCGCGTATGATGTCGTGCACCACCACGTCGCGGCCGGGCTCCACCAGGAAGCGCACCACATACTGATGGCCTGCATCGAGCAGCGCCTGCGTCTCCTCAGCCGTGAGAGACAGCGAGTTGCGCATCTGCTGGCGGGTAGAGGCATCATACTGGAAGTTATCTACAGCGGCACGCTTGGCATCCAGCTCCTCGGGGGTGTCGAATGCGATGTATGCCTTGCCGTTGTCCAGCAACTGATGCACATACTTGCGATAGATGTCCCTGCGCTCACTCTGGCGGTAAGGACCATAGTCGCCACCGATGCCCACACCCTCGTCAAAGGTGATGCCGAGCCATCGGAACGACTCCTGAATATACTCCTCGGCTCCAGGCACGAAGCGAGTGGAGTCGGTATCCTCTATTCTGAATATCAAGTCACCGCCGTGCTGGCGAGCGAAAAGGTAATTGTAAAGGGCGGTCCGTACTCCTCCTATGTGCAACGGACCAGTGGGACTGGGTGCGAAACGCACCCTCACTTTTCTTTCAGACATAAGTTCGTATCACTTGTTAGCTGCAAAAGTACGTCATTTTTTCTAATTGGCAGAGGTTTTTTTGTATTTTTGCACCACATTAGGAGGGGGCTGCGCGCTCCCACACGAACAGATAGAAACATGAGCAGATTCAACCATCGACGCAAACTGACCCCCAAGGAGATATTCCTGAGGACGATTGTACTGCTGGCCACAATACTTATCCTGGCCAGCGTGATGCCAAGGAACACCGTCAACGAACTGTCCTACAAGAAGGGCGAACCGTGGGACGACAGCCCCCTCATAGCCATGGACAGCTTCCCGGTATTCAAGCCCGATGAGGTGCTGCAGCGCGAGCGCGACAGCCTGCACCGCTATTACGAACCCTACTTCCAGCGTGACCCTGCCGTGATGGACACAATGCTGACGGCACTGAGAACCGATTTCGTACAGCACATGAAGGGCACAGTGCCCCAGTACTACCTGTCGCACCTGCAGAAGAAGCTGGCAGAGGTGTATATGCGGGGCGTGATGGAGACCGAATGGCACGACCGTCTGCAGCAGGAGAACACGGCTATGGTGCGTTTCTTCTGGCAGAACGAGGCCAGCGCGAAGCCCTTCAAGCAGGTCTTCACAGAGAAGACCGCCTATGAATACATGATGGCCGAGGAGGACAGTACGCGCTACAACCACAGCAAGCTGAGCCAGTGCGAACTGTCGAGATACATACGACCCAACCTGAGACACGACGCCGCCAAGTCGCAGCAGCAGCGGCAGGAGGTGGATAACATGCTGGTGCCCTACATGGGGCAGGTGCAGGCGGGACAGAAGATAGTGGACCGCGGACAGATTGTAGATAACTACACCTACAATGTCTTGAAGTCGCTCGAGCGCTACCAGGAGGAGAGGCAGAAGAGCACAGCCGAGCGCGTGGCGCTTGCCGTGGGCCAGCTGTTCTATGCCACGCTGATGGTGCTCATGCTCTTCGGCTACTTCAAGCAGTTCCGCAGCGACTACCTCGACAGCCCGCGCACCGTGGCGCTGGTGATGTCGCTCGGCCTCGTGTTCCCCATCATCACCTACAGCATGATGGAGCACGCCTTCATGAGCGTGTATGTGATACCTTACTGCATACTGCCCATCTTCATACGCATCTTCATGGACTCGCGCACGGCCTTCAGCACACACATCATCATGCTGCTCACCTGTGCCGTGGCACTGAAGCACCCATTCGAGTTCCTGGTGACAGAGACGCTGGCAGGACTGGTGGCCATATACAGTCTGAGGCAGCTCAACCAGCGCTCCGACCTGCTGCGCGCCGCCATCGCCGTGACTGCCGTCTCGCTGGGAGCCTACCTGTGCCTGGATATCATGGACGGTAATCTGGCTGGCACCGACGGACTGGACAAGTGGACTTACATCTACCTCACCATTGCCGGCATCCTGTCAATGATATCCTACCTGCTGCTCATACCCGTGGAGCGCATATTCGGATTCACCTCTAATGTGACGCTCGTGGAGCTGTCGAACATCAACAACCCCATTCTGCGACGCCTGTCAGAGGAGGCACCGGGCACCTTCCAGCACAGCATGCAGGTGGCCAATCTGGCTGCCGAGGTGGCCAACAACCTGATGGCCAAGAGCCAGCTGGTGCGTACGGGCGCCCTGTATCACGACATCGGCAAACTGGAGAACCCGGTGTTCTTCACCGAGAACCAGTCGGGAGTGAACCCTCATGACGGCCTCCCGCTGGAGAAGAGCGCACAGATCATCATCCGCCACGTGACCGACGGACTGAAGTTGGCCGACAAATACAAGCTGCCCCAGGCGGTGAAGGACTTCATAGCTACGCATCACGGCACCAGCATGGCCAAGTACTTCTACATCAGCTACAAGAACAAATACCCCGACCGCGAGCCTGACCCCAAGCTCTTCACCTACCCCGGCCCCAACCCCAGCACGCTGGAGCAGGCCATCCTGATGATGGCCGATGCCGTGGAAGCCGCATCACGCAGCCTGCCCGAATACACTGAGGAGAGCGTGAGTACGCTGGTAGAGAAGATTATCGACGGGCAGGTGAAGGACGGCTACTTCAAGATGTGCCCCATCACATTCCGCGAGATAGAGATAGCCAAGGAGGTGTTCAAGTCAAAGCTCAAGACCATCTACCACACCCGAGTACAGTATCCCGACGAAGCGAAGAAGGCCGAGGAGGCTGCCCAAGAGGCCGCCGAACAAGGATAAACCGCTTGCCTAAAAGCATCTGAGCGCCTTCCTCTCGTTGGGGGAAGGCGTTCAGTGTATATAGGGCACAATATCTGCCAGAAAAACGCACAGCGGTGCGATGGGTCATGCAGCGTGCTCCGTGGGGCTTCGCAGCGCGCTGCGTGGGCACATGCAGCGCACTGCATTCTCCTCCCCGCTTTTATGCATAAGGATGAAACGAGCCTATGTCTGGTCTCACCTCATTCAATCCACATCATAATACACCTGCGCGCCTTTGTATTGGGGGAGCGCCAACAGGTAGCGCTGAATCTGCCGCAGATAGTCGCGGGCCTGACTCATCGAAGCCGTGAGCTCTATCTTGACCAGCACCTTGCGGATATACATCAACTGGATGCGGCCTATGGGGGGCGTATCGGGACCCAGCACGCGCTCGCCGAAGGTGCGCCGCGCCAGCTGGGCCATATCCCTGCCCAAGGCATCGGCGGTGCGCTCGTCGCGGTGCTTCACATATACACTCACCAGGCGGCACAGGGGAGGATAATTGAAGAGTTCGCGCTCCTGCATCTGTGCCTCGTACATGGCCTGGTAGTCGTGCGCCACCACCTGACGCACCACGGGCGACTGGGCATCGCGCGTCTGCAGGATGACATGCCCCTGCGCGCCCTTTCTGCCTGCACGGCCAGCCACCTGCTCCATCATCTGGAAAGCACGCTCGTGACTGCGGAAGTCGGGCTGGCTGAGCATGCCGTCGGCATCCAGAATGCCCACCACGCTCACGCGCTCGAAGTCGAGTCCCTTGGTCACCATCTGCGTACCCACCAGCACATCGGTCTTGCCCTGCTGGAAGTCCTGCAATATCTGCTCGTAGGCCATGCGGCTGCGGGTAGTGTCGAGATCCATGCGCGCGATGCGTGCCTCGGGCAGCACCTTGGCCAGCTGATCCTCGATGCGCTCCGTGCCATATCCCACATGGCGTATCTCCCGGCTCTCACAGTTGGGGCACTGCAGGGGCACCTGGTAGGGAGTACCGCAGTAGTGGCACACCATCTGCCGGAGACGCTGGTGGTAGGTGAGGCTCACATCGCACTTCTCACACCTGGGAGTCCATCCGCACACATGACACTCCACTATAGGCGAGAAGCCGCGTCGGTTCTGGAAGAGTATCACTTGCCGGCGATGCTCCAAAGCATCACGCATGAGGGCGATGAGCTGGGGCGAGAAAGGCCCCGACATGAGCCGCTTGCGCCTCATCTCCTTCACATCCACCACCTGTATGTCGGGCAGCTGCACATCGCGGAAGCGTGTGGTGAGCCGCACCAGTCCGTAGCGTCCAGTGAGGGCGTTACGATAGGTCTCCAGACTTGGGGTGGCCGTTCCGAGTAGCGTGCGGGCCTGCATCTGTGCAGCCAGCACCAGAGCGGCATTGCGAGCGTGGTAGCGTGGAGCAGGGTCTTGCTGCTTGAAGCTGGTCTCGTGCTCCTCATCTACAATAATCAGTCCAAGGCTGCGGAAGGGAAGGAAAATGCTGCTGCGCACCCCCACGATGATGTCGTAGGGATGGTCGGAGAGCATCTTCTGGTACACCTCCACGCGCTCTGCGTCGGGGTAGCGGGAATGATAGACACCCAGCCGGTCGCCGAAGACCCGCTTCAGGCGCTCGGTCAGCTGGGTTGTGAGAACTATCTCGGGGAGCATGTAGAGCACCTGCCGCCCCTGCTCCAGCTCCTTTTGTATGAGGTGGATATAGACTTCGGTCTTGCCGCTGCTGGTGACTCCGTGCAGCAGGCAGGTGCTCTTCTGCTGCCACGCTGCCTCAATTTGGTCCATCGCCATCTGCTGTGCATCGCTCAGGGGATGCATGACGAGTCCGGTGGGCAACTGGCTCTGTGAGAGGCGGCCAACGGGTTTCTGCCACACCTCCAGCACGCCCTTCTTCCTGAGGGTGTTGAGTGTGGAGGGGCTATAGGTGTTGTCCTGCAGGAGTTCGTCGCGGGTGACATCCTTGAGCAGAGTGTAGTTCTGCAGCACCTGGGCGGCAGCGGCGGATGAGAGTTGCATGTATCGTGTGAGCAACTCCTGCTGCTTGCTCTTGCGGGGAAGCGAGAGGAAGAAGCCGCGCAGGGTGGCTTCATCGAAGTATTCCTGGGTAAGGCGCACACAGGGCAGGGTACGTGGCTTGTAGGTGCGGCGCACTTCCTCCTTCATCCTCAGCGCACCCTTCTCCAGCATGCGGTTGACAATGGTGAGGATGGAGGCAAGCCCCGTCTGTTTCTGCAGCGCGGCCAGTGTCTGCACAGGGTCCTGTTCCAGAAGGTCGTAGATGCGGCGCTCCGAGGGTGTGAGGCCGTCCGTATCGGTGAAGTCATCGGCATACATCACGCTGCTCTCGCTCTCGAGTTTAAGCCCCGAGGGCAGCGCGGCCTTATACACATCGCCCAGAGTACACAGATAATAGTCGGCTATCCAGCGCCACAGGCGCAACTGCGCGGGCAGCACCAGAGGGGCATTGCCATTGAGTTCGAGCACCTCCTTGGTGGCATAGTCGGGCTTGTCGTCATGCAGGCGCACTATGATGGCGCTGTACATCTTGCGGTTGCCAAAGGGGACAATGACACTGCACCCCACCTGGGCACACGTCTGCAACTGGGCAGGAAGTGCATAGGTGAAGGTCTCGCCTATGGGCAAGGGAAGCACTACATCTGCATACTTGGCCATGAGGAGCGGATATCAGAAGAGACAGGTGAGGCTCACCTGGCAAGAGTTTTTCTTTATGTCGAACTTGCGTATCTGCTCGCTCACGCTCTGCTTCCAGCATTCGTCGTCGATGCCGAAGTTGTAGGTGAAGCCAAGCTTGAGGTGACCAAAGAAGTCGAAGCCTGCTCCTACGTTCCAACTGAGTGTGCCGGGGTCGAGGCGGACATCCACATCATCCTCGAGACGAATGTGACGTCCACGATTGAGGAAGCGCCTCCACTGGGGGCCGGTAGCCACATAGATGCCCAAGGGCTTGCCCAAGCGGAAGGTAAAGCGGAGGTTGAGGGGAATGACCAGATAGGACAGATCATGCTCATGAAGCGCTTTGGTCTCGCGTTCCTCAAAGTCCATGTTGCGTTGGTTATAGAGCAACGAAGCATCGAGAGCCAGATAGTCATGGGCAAACTGGAAGCTTGCCTGGGGGCCCAGAAACCAGCCCGTGTGGTTGCTGGCACGGTAGAGGTCCGACTTGAGGGTCAGCCGTCGGGCATCCCAACCAGCCTGCACACCCCACATGACACGCCTGGCCATGGCAGAATATGCCACAGCCAGAACGAGTATGAGGAATATCGGAAACCGCTTCATAGGCACGTGTTAACGACGTTGACGACGAGCACTCACCCGGGGAGCCGCATTCTCGCTCTTCTGCTTGGGTTCCTTGGTGGTCTCGCTATTGCGCCGGCGGCGGCTGCCAGCCTGCACAGAGGTCTCCCGGCGTGCCGATGTGCGCTTCACCTTCTCGGGCTTGGCGGCAACGGCAGGCACGCTGTCGGTAGAGTCGGTGCGGTGTCCCCACACCACCTCTTCGAAGTCGGTGAGCTGCTGCTCTATCTTCTTCTGCTCGCGGCTCATGGCACTGTCAGACTTGCAATAGCTTGCCAGAACACGCCCCTGCAGGTTGTTGGTCTTGTATATCTTGCCTTCGTAACGGTTCATGGTGAAATAGTCGTCGGCAGTCATATTGGTCACGTTGTTGAGGTTGCTGCCCATCACCGGCAAGCGTGACAGCCAGGGGGCGATGTCGCTGTACTTCACCCAGAACAGGGGATAGGGTGTAGCCTCGGTGGTGAACTCGTCTGCTCCACGCATCAAGATGGGGCACAAGGCAGTCACCTTGGTGCTGAAGGTACCCGTGCGCTGGTCCAGATAGACACTTTCCTTGAGGTAATAACGTGTGGCCTCGGCGCTGGGCACATCACTGTCAGCAACCTGCAACTTGCCGTCCTTCTCCTCATAATAGATGCCATAACGCTCCAGCATGTCCTTCACGGTGAGCTTGTCCTTGGCATCAAACGACTCGTTGCCGTCGAGCTGGTAGGTATAGGCCGGCACACGACCCGTGAGGATAAGGCGGAAGAGGTAGGTGAAGAGGTTCACCTGCTTGCCTTGAGGCTCCACAGGATAATAGAGCGGAGCATTCTTGTCCTTGGTGAGGTCGAGCTGGCGGTATATATCGCGTTTCCACACCACATCGTCGGGCATGCTGGCCGACGTGGGAAACTGCATCGACGCACGGTCGTTGCCCTTCTTCTGCACCTCAGTCTTCTGGCCTGCACCTGCCGCCGAAGTGGTGCGCCTCTTGGCGGGCTGTGCACTTGCGATGCCTGTTGCCAGCGCCACTACAGAGAAGAGGAGGAATATACGCTTCATATTATACATTATACATTATATATATAGTTACTTGATGATGACCTCCATGGCGCCGTTGAGCGTACGCTCAATGCCATCGGGGCCTGTTGCACGGATGTTCGTGATGTAGAAACGCTTGTTGCGGGCGAGTGTGCGCATCTGTCCCTTCTGCTGGTCAGAGAAGTTGGCACCCTGGCTCTTATAGGGTACAGCATTGCCCATAGCATCATAGAAGACAGTCTCGAAGCCCTGCACATGGAAGGCTATATTCAAGAGTCCGTCGTCGATGCTCGCTCCTATGCCCGGTGTATTCATCAGCACCTGCTTGCTGAGTGCACCTCCGCGGAAGTGGCTCTCGGCTCCGGTGGCATCATTGAAGGCGATGTAGGCGGTGGGATCAGGCAGTTTGCGCACGCGGAAATTGAACTTGCCCATCTCCTGCACACGGCCTTCGTTCTCGGCACTTACCGTTATCACGGCCTGTCCACCCACCTGAGTGGGCTTGGCAATGTACTTTCCGTCACCCTTGGGAATGAGGTTGCCACCCGTCATGCTCACGCGCAGCTTGCTTGTGGCAACGCCCGGCACGCTCACACTCATGGGATTGTCATATCCCGCATAGAGCACATTCATGATGTCGGCACTCACGGTGGCACTGGGAGCCACCACGCTGTATTTCTGCTGGAAGTCGCGTCGAACTGTCTCGCCAGAGCCGTTGAGCATCTCGATATAGCCGTTGAGAGTGAAATCGCCCGTGCGGCTGCACACCGTCTCATACACTCCGCGGTCGCCCGAAATGCGCTGGCCGCCTACATAGATGGTAGGACGGCGGGTGGTGTCAACAGCCGCCATGATAATCTGAGCGCTGAAACGTCCGCCCTGCACCACGGTCTGTGCCGACGGGATAACGTATGCATTGAGCTGGTTGACGCGGATATCCTTGACATCCACATTATTGATGAGTCCATGAAGCACCTCTCCCTCGGCATAGCGCACATCGTTCTGCAACTTGGTGAGGAGCGTCACAGCGGCTGCCGTAGGCATGTTCTCAAACATGTACTCCTGCCAGTTCTTGCCCAGGGTAGTGGCTTTGGCAGGCACCTTGGTAGAGAGGCTGTTGCTGATGAGCTGTCTCTGCTGCTTGTCGCTCACCATTGTTATCACCTGGTCACGATAGCGGTTGATGGCCTTGTAGAGTTCTTTGCCGCGTCCTTTACCTGGTGCCAGCATCACCTGTGTGCTGGCTTCCAAGTCCTCGCGGTTCTTTATGTTATCCACATCACCCTCCTTGCCGTCGCTCTTCTTCACGATGGCAATTTTGAGTTCTTGTGCCAGATTGTAGAGTGAATCGCTCATCCCCTTCACCTGCAGCGCCTTCTGGTACCACACGCGCACCTTTTCGGGATTGGCCTTCATCTGCTGTTCGAAGGTCTTGTAGATGCCCTCGTTGACCTTGCTGGCACTCTGAGTAGATTGGCTCAGGCCGTCAGACACCAGTGAGAAACCGTTGAGCACGTCGCTCGACACATTGAGTGCCAGCATGGCCATAAGCACCACGTACATCAGGTTAATCATCTTCTGGCGGGGAGAGATCCTTTTCTTCTTTATTGGCATATCAGTTGAGCCTTGTGTTGGTCTATACTATATTATATAATGTATCATGCTCACGCCTGGTCGGCTGCGGGCTGTGTGCTTGCCACTGGTGCCATGTTGACGGTGAGGGCCTTTATCATGCGGCCATACACATTGTTGAGTTCCTCTATCTGCTGCGCCATACGGCGGGTCTGCTCATCTATCTGCTCGATGGTGCTCACCTGCTTGCTGATGTTGCGCAACTGCAGTTCGTACACGGTGGCTATGCCGGTGAGAGTGCGATTGAGGTTCTCCATCTCCTCGCTGTCGGTGCTCATGCGGGCAGCCTGCTCCTTGACGCGAACAAGCACCTCGGTGAGTGACTTGAGCTCCTGAGCGTAGTTCTGCACAGCCTCTTCCACCTCAGAGGGGTCGGTAGAGCGTGCCAGAGCAGGATCGAGAGAGGGCGATGTGCCGTTCTGCAACTGGTCGAGAGCGGCCTGGGCAGCAGCAGCGGCCTGTCCGGCAGCAGCCAGATTGGCAGCGGCAGCGCTCAATCCGGTGGCACTGGAGAGCGCATCGGGGTCAACAGCAACTGGATTCACACCTTCAGTCACCACAGTGGCTGCGGGTGCGACAACGGCTGCGGGCTGTACCGTAGCGGCTGGCTGGACAACAGGCGAACCGATGATGATGGTACCCGACTGCTGTTCCTCACCGTCGGCAGCTGCCTGTGCGCCGCCCTGAATGACGATGTTCGGACCGGCCGACGAACCTGTGATATTGGGAACAGACTTCTGCTCCTCGGCAGGTATCTTGTCATAAGGCTTGTCGAAGCCCGATATGAAGAACACAAACACCTCGGTACCCATGCCCACGAAGAGCATCGCATTGGCTCCCGGCAGATGGGTGAGTTTGAAGAGTGTACCCAGTATGACGACTGCAGCACCCCAGCTGTAGGCGTAGTTCATGAAGACCTGACCCGCGGGGGAGTCCATCCACTTTTGGATTTTGGCTATAATATTCATCTCTCTAATGTGCTTTATCTGTGTTAGCTGTCTTGTTGTCTCTCACTTTGCAGAGGTTTGTCCTGCCGTAGCCACCTCACTTGCGGCGTGCCGATGCCGCAGGCCTCTTGGCTCCGCCTTTCATTTTCTGGCTGCCGCTACGGTCGTTGACCATGGTGCGTACGCAGCGGAAACCGATGTAGCAGCGCGGCTGGTTCTGGTACTCATAGGAGCGCCATGCCGAGCGTATCATGCTCTCGGGGTCTTTCCATGAGCCTCCACGCACGCTTTTCTTCTTCAAGCGATAGGGATCTTCCTTGGCTGCGTTGTACTTCAGTTCAGGGTTCATGTCGCTCATGCTCTCCACTCCTGCTTCGGTATAGACGGTGCTCGTCCACTCGGCCACGTTGCCGGCCATGTCGTAGAGGCCGTTACTGTTGGGGCTGAAGATGCCGCACTTCGAGGTGATGAGCGAACCATCCTTGGTGTAGTTGCCGCGGTCGGGCTTGAAGTTGGCGTAGTAGCATCCGCTCTCGCTCTTCACTTCCAGGTTCTTCCAGGGGAATGGGTTGCCCTCCTTGCCACGTGCCGCAAACTCCCACTCTATCTCGGTAGGCAGGCGGTAGCGCTGTATCTGCTTGGCATATCCGCCCATACCCTTCATCAGGAAGTCGGTGCGCCAGGCGCAGAATGCGTTTGCCTGTTCCCATGATACGCCCACCACTGGATAATCGTCATAGGCAGGATTGCTGAAATAGAGCTTCATGTAGCGCTCATTGTCGGCATTCTGGAAGTCATTCACCCAGCATGTGGTGTCGGGGTAAATGTTCACGATATAGGTATTGAGGAAATCCCACGGACCCGAGAGCGGGCGTGTGATGGTCTGCCTCACTATCTTGCCGTCGTCATCTATCCACGCTGTATCCTTGCTTATCATCACATCGCCCATATCCACAGCATGGTCTGTGTTGAGATCGCGCTCCTCTGGATTGAGGCGGTACTTGCGCAAGGCAGCAGCAGCATAGTCGTATATCTCGTATCGATAATTGAGCTGGCTGGCATCGAGCATCTTGGTTCCGTCGATGGGATGGGTCACATACACGCTCTCGATGGCACGCTGCTCATCCTCGTTTGCCTTCTTCCAAGGGATAGCCTTGCTCCAGTTGAGATGCGGAGTCACCGGGTTGCCCTCCTTGTCCTCCTCTATCTTGTAACTCTCGTCACCGCCATAGGCCGGATCAGCCAGGCGCTCGCGGATGATGCTGTCGCGCACCCAGTTGACAAACTGACGATACTTGGCGTTGCTCACCTCGTGCTCATCCATCCAGAAGCCATCCACACTGATATCCCTCACAGGGAATTCTGTGCCCCATAGCGAGTCGTTGTCCTCGATGCCCACGCGCAGTGAACCCTTGCGGACAGCCACCATGCCGTAAGGGGTAGGCTCGCTGTAGGCCGACCCTCTCACGCCAGTGAGCTCACCGCCAGTGGCGTTGGCGCTGGAACTGCTTCCCATGCAACCTCCCATTGTGAGGCTTGCCAGGGCAAGCGAAAGCGTAATAAGCAGACTCTTTGTCTTCATATCCTTTGTCTTCTCTCTGTATGTTTCCTATTTATTATATGCGTGCGCGTGCCGTTCTGTCACAGCAGTCGCACACTCTTGTGCAGGTTCTTTCCCTTTTTGAAGAGGTTGAGGTCGGTCTGATAGCCCAGCATCACCTCGTGGGTACCGTTGAGCGCACCTATTCCGCCCGTATATACCTCGTAACTGTAGCCGATGTTGATGCCGTGGAAATTGATTCCGAGCATCACACCCACACTATAGGTGGGACTGTACATCACTCCGCCATAGAGTTTGTGCTTGGCTCCGTCATACATCAGACGGGCGCTCACATCGGCACGCCACTCGCTCAGGTCGGTGCGCAGCAGAGCATCGGTGGCCACCGCATACTGAGGGTTGCGGAAGCGGAACTTATATCCACCCATCGCGTAGAACGTAGGATCCACCTTCAGTTCGTAGCTCTTGTCGTCACCCAGCCTGATGGTAGGGCCAAGAAGATGCGCTGCACTCAGTCCGGCATACCATATCTGCTTGTAGGTGTAGCGCAATCCGGCATCCAGGTCGAAAGCCGTGCCATTGACCTGGCTTGTGGCAAAGGCGGGGTCGCTGCTATCCTCCGTATCGGCTTTTGAGCCGTCGAAACCTTCGGTGAGAATCACCGGCCTCAGTCCCACACTGAGCCTGCCCTTGCCCAGCTTCTGGTGATAGGCGTACTGCAGATATATCTTCTTGGTGGTGAAGAGCCCGGCCTTATCGTTCATGAAGCCCAGTCCGGCTCCATGGCTTGGCCCGAAGAACCACAGGGGGAGGTCGGCAGTGAGAGCCATCGTAGCTGGTGCGCCCGAGAACCCGGCCATCTGCTGGCTGTAGGCTGCATGCACATCAAGCTGGCCATAGACACCTGCCGCTGCAGGGTTATACCAGGACTGTAGCGCCCATGAATTGGTGAACGCCACGTCGAATTGTGCCCGTGCCTGTAGGGCAACCAGCAGCATACCTATCCACAGCAGTCTTCTCATCCTATCTGTAATAACGTTCCTGCCTCCTATATTATTGTACATGCGGGTGTAAAATCTTTCCCTTTCTGCCAGGCACACCGCTCCACCACCGTTCTGGCCGCACTCACCCGCCCGTCAAGAAAGCGCCACAAGGGCACAGGAACCCAATCCACATTGGTTCATAAAAGAAAATATCCGAAAAAAGAATAGGGTGCCTGAGGAGTTTTAGCTAACTTTGCGGAACAAGAAGCCGCATCACGGAGATGCGGACAGACTAACAAGAAAGAAAAAGGAACATGATACACTGGATTTGGACATTCGTCTTCATAGCACTAATAGCGGTATATTTCTACAGGAAAAAAGAGCAGAAGAGGCAAAGCCAGAAGGATTCGTCGGCTGCAGAAAACTCCCAGCCCAAGCCTGCTATGCCTACGGCGAGAGAACGTTTCCAGGAAATACAGGCCAGCGAAAAGGGTACCGACAAGAGCGATGGAACGGCAGACAACACAAAGAAGACCGATGAAAAGGGCGATGAAACCGCCCCAAAGAAGACTGCCATGGACCTGTGCCTGGAATTCCTGCACAAATACAACTGCGACGTAAGCTTCGACGAGGAAGATGACTCAATAATCGACTTCAACTTCCAGGGCGGTTTCTTCCGCATTGAAGTATGGAACGACAATGTGGTAAACATCCTGTACCCCGACATCTACAGGGTGACACTGGACGACTACGATGAAATCTCACGGGTAAGGAAGGCCATCAACGAATTCAACTCTTACCAGTTCGGCACCATGTTCTACACTATCAACAAGGAAACCAACAGTCTGAGGGTGCACTCCAGACACATCTGCAACTTCCCCGGCATAGGGGTAGAGCAATCCAACATCATGCTCTACTCTACACTCTCGGCCTTCTTCGAGTCAAGATTCAGATTCTTCCATTTTCTGAACCGAGTCACCGAAGAAGAGAAGAAACAGAAGTAGCAACAGGACAGAACACACCTGCACAGGCACACGCAAAACAATCATAACCACAAGACTATGAAACAGAAAATGACAAGAATGGTGCTGCTCGCCACACTGTGGGGCTGTGCAGCGGCACAAGCAATGGCCATCGACCCGTCGGGAAGCCGCCTCGACCGCAGCGGCGGAATGGATGGAGGGAGCGCACTGGCGCTCATCGTCCTGCTCATCATCGGCGGTTTCATCGCGATGATGAAGAGGAAATGAGTCACGACAGCCTCTTCCACACAGGCACGAAACCGCCCTCTTGACACCGAGAGAGAAACTGCACAAACACATCAAGGGCAGTCCCCCGCAGAGAGGACTGCCCTTGATGTTTCCGTCCATTGGATTCCAGGCACTTCGCCACCGCAGACAGAGGGACAGGAACACCGGCAAGAACGCGCACCGGAAACTCCTGCCGGCCTCATCACATCCCCCTTCTTCTGCCTATCCAGACATCCATCCTGCCCCTCGGAGCAGACTGGGCAAGAAAAGGCAGCAAGCTTACTTCGCCAAGTAATACTGGATACTTGGCCGTTTATCCTTGGATACATTGCCAAGTATCGTTGGATGCTTTTCCCGGGCCATCTCTGCGGCAGCGGCTTACAGACAGAAAGAGTGAGGGCTGACATCCGTACGAAACGGTTGCCAGCCCTCATTCCCCTTGGCCTGCTTCCGTAATGATCGGCTTACAGAAGCGGCATCAGCGGATTTATCTTACGCGGTAGCGCACCTCCTTGGTGCGGAACTTCTTCACGCTCTGCTTGTCCTTCACGTCCTTCAGACCAGTTGCCACGATGATGCTCACGCGGTTCTTGTCGTTCTCTGAGAAGGGCTGAACGGTATCGCCATAGCTGCTTGAGGTAATAGAAGACTTGGGAACACCTGCATCCACGAGAGCCTTCACAGCCTTCTCGGCACGCTGGGCAGCAAGCTTCTTGTTGTAAGAAGGATTGCCGGTGCCCTTATCGGCGTATGACTTGACATCCACCTTGCACTCGCGATGATCCTTGAGGAACTCACCGATAGCCTTCAGCTGAGCCTCTGCACGGAAGTCACTCTTGTCGATGGGATAGAAGACATTCCATGTCATCTTGCCATCCTCTACGCGTGCACTCTCCACCACATCGTCATACCATATGGTATCCATACGTGTAGCCCACTCTTCCTCAACGGGAGCAGCCACTGCCTTCTTGGCCTTCTTGTAGCCGAACTTCACAGCCAGACCCAGTGAAGCGGTCAGCTGCCAGTCGTCGCTGCCATTGACCTTGCTGTTGAAGCGGTCGCCCAGGCTGTTTGCGTCAACTTCCAGATTGAGGCTCACGTTCTTGTGCAGGTTGACATCGAGCTGTGCACCCACACGTGCGTTGTGGCTGAAGAGGTCATCCTTGTAGGCACGAGGCATGTCGGTCTTGCGCACGAAGGCATCATCATTGTCCCATGCATAGTTCAGACCGATACCGCCGATGAGGTAGAGGTTCACGGGATAATAGTCCTTGCGGCCAAAGAGAGTGACCAGATTGAGCATCAGGTCGAGGTCGGTGGTGACATACTTGTAGTCATACTTGTAGTCGTTATCGCCTCCCTTGAAGCCTCCCTTGTTCCACATTCCGCTCACATGCAGTCGTGAGCCCACTACAGGAGTAAACCATCCGCCCAGGCTCACTGCCGTATTGGGAGTGATGAGCTTGGCATTGTTGTAGTTGGTGAACGTGGTCTGACCGCCACCCTGGATGCCTATAAACATGTGGGGGAATGGCTTGTAGTCCTTTTCCGTCGCGCTGGACTCCTGCGCCATTGCGGGAGCCGCGATGCCCGTTGCCAGCAAAGCAAGGGCAAACAGTTTCTTGATAGACGTCATGTTATTGTAGTTAAAAGATATTGTTTCCACTTTCCACCCGCCAAGCACCCCTAAAGAGTAGCCCATACGAGTAGTATAACCGCAAATGTATGCAGTTTTTTCGCCATCAGCAAGGAATTTTATAACTTTCTTTCAATAACGTTAAAGAATAAAAACAAAAAGGGTGCAGATGACCTCTAAAACGCTATTTTTTACTAACTTTGTGAGATATAACTTGCACATTAGGCAACATGACAACAGAAAACACTATCATCAGCAGTGTCAAGACGCACCACGAGCTCAAGGAGTTTGTGCGCTTCAACTACGAACTCTACAAGGACAACCCCTATGCGGTGCCCGATTTCCTGGAGGATACACTGGACACATTCAACAAGAAGAAGAACCCTGCCTTCCGCTTCTGCGAGGCTGAATGGTTCCTGGCTCGGCGCGGCGGCAAGATAGTGGGCCGAGTGTGCGCCATCATCAACCGCAAAGCCAACGAGCAGTGGGGACAGAAGACCGTGCGCTTTGGCTGGATTGACTTCATCGACGACCCCGAAGTGTCGGGGCTGCTGCTCCGTACCGTGGAGGAATGGGGCCGCGAGCGTGGGATGGAGAAGATAGTCGGCCCCATGGGATTCACCGATATGGACCTGGAAGGTATGCTCACCGAGGGATATGACCAACTGAGCACCATGAACAGTATCTACAACTATCCCTACTATCCGCAGCACATGGTGCAGCACGGATATGCCAAGGAAGTGGGCTGGGTGGAGCGCAAGGTATTTGTTCCGCAGCCTGGTCACGAAGCCCACAAGGACAAGTACTTCCGCATAGCCGAGATGGTGAAGAAGCGCTATGGCTTCCGTATCCACAAGTTCAAAAACAAGAGAGAGATACGTGAAGGCGGATATATACCCAAGGTGCTGGGCGTTGTGAACCGCTCCTATGCCAACCTCTATGGCTACAGCCAGATGGACGAAGAGCAGATGAACGTATATGCCGACCAGTACCTGCAGTACCTCGACAAGCGTTACCTCTCGGTGGTGGAGACTGCCGAGGGTGAAGTCATCGGCATGGGCATCTGCATCACCAGTCTGAGCCGGGCTATCCAGAAGGCAAAGGCAAAGCTCTGGCCCTTCGGATGGTACTATATGGCCAAGGCATTGTGGTTTGACAAGCATCCCAAGGTACTGGACATGCTGCTCGTGGGCGTGCTGCCTGAGTATCAGGAGAAGGGTGCCAACGCGCTTATCTTTGCCGACCTGATTCCCGAAGGCACGAAGGATGGGTACGAATGGGCAGAGACCCATCACCAGCTGGAAGACAACATCCCCAGCCAGGCACAGTGGAAGAACCTCGACTGCGTGATACACAAGAAGCGCTGTGCCTTCAGCAAGAAACTATAAACGCAACAAATGGAAGAGAACCAGAATATACAGCAACCTATCGTACAATACACCGAGGACAACGTCATACACCTGTCCGACATGGAGCACGTACGCACCCGTCCAGGCATGTACATCGGACGTCTGGGCGACGGTTCACATGCCGAAGATGGCATATACGTGCTGCTCAAGGAGGTCATCGACAACAGTATCGATGAGTTCAAGATGAATGCCGGCAAGCGTATCGAAGTGACTGTGGAGGACAATCTGCGCTGTACGATACGCGACTATGGACGTGGTATCCCCCAGGGAAAACTGGTGGAGGCGGTGTCGATGCTCAATACAGGAGGCAAGTATGACTCCAAGGCGTTCAAGAAGAGCGTGGGACTGAATGGTGTGGGACTGAAAGCGGTGAACGCTCTAAGCCGCCATTTCGAAGCACGCTCCTACCGAGACGGACAGGTGAGATGCACCACCTTCGAGTGCGGAAAGCTCATCACCGACGTCACCGAGCCTACTGACGACGAGACAGGAACCTACATCTACTTCGAACCCGACCCGTCGCTCTTCAAGCATTACTCGTTCAGAGGGGAGTTCGTAGAGGAGATGCTGCGCAACTACACCTACCTCAACACGGGCCTGACAATCATGTTCAACGGCCGGCGCATCCTCTCGCGCAACGGACTGAGCGACCTTCTGACCGACCGCATGACGGCCACCGCGCTCTATGACATAGTGCATCTCAAGGGCGAGGATATCGAGATAGCCTTCACCCATTGCAATCAGAACGGCGAGGAATACTACTCCTTCGTCAACGGCCAGCACACTACGCTGGGCGGCACACACCAGGCGGCCTTCAAGAAGTACATCGCAGAGGTCATCAAGGAGTACAGTGGCAAGAACTACGACTACAGCGACATCCGCAACGGCATGGTGGCGGCCATCAGCATCAACATTCAAGAGCCGCTCTTCGAAAGCCAGACCAAAATCAAACTGGGTTCGCTCACCACAGAACCCGACGGCGGCATCTCCATCGACAAATTCATAGGCGACTTCGTAAAGAGCCAGGTAGATAACTTCCTGCACAAGAATACGGATGTGGCCGAAGTCATCCTGCAGAAGGTGTCGGAGAGCGAGCGTGAGCGCAAGGCAATGGCTGGCGTGGCCAAGAAAGCG
Source organism: uncultured Prevotellaceae bacterium (assembly GCA_900543815.1). Classification (GTDB taxonomy): domain Bacteria; phylum Bacteroidota; class Bacteroidia; order Bacteroidales; family Bacteroidaceae; genus Physcousia. The sequence continues at coordinate 38,040 of UQST01000013.1, read as the reverse complement.
CGCGAGATGAGCAAGAAAGCCAACCTGCACAACCGCAAGCTGCGTGATTGCCGCATACACCTCAACGATGCAAAGGGCGACCGCCAGGAGGAATCGTGCATCTTCATAACCGAGGGCGATTCGGCCAGCGGCAGCATTACCAAGAGCCGCGACGTGAATACACAGGCGGTGTTCAGCCTCAGGGGAAAGCCGCTCAACTGCTATGGAATGACCAAGAAGGTGGTGTATGAGAACGAGGAGTTCAACCTCCTGCAGGCGGCGCTCAACATTGAGGACGGACTGGATGGCCTCAGGTACAACAAGGTCATCGTGGCTACCGATGCCGATGTGGATGGTATGCACATCCGCCTCCTTATGATAACCTTCTTCCTGCAGTTCTTTCCCGAACTCATCAAGAAGGGTCACGTGTATATCCTTCAAACGCCGCTCTTCAGAGTACGCGCCAAGAAGAGCAAGCTCAAAAAGGCCAAGCTGGACGCTTTGCTCGAGGAGGTGAAGGCCCGGAAGAAGGAAGCGGAGCTCAATGCAAAGCTTGCCAAGCGCACCGATGACGACCCGCAGGATGCCGAGGAGCCCGAAGAGGAGACCACCGATGACAGCCAGGAGAGCGGCAAGAAGCCGATGCGCAACCTGAGTGTCACCAAAGACTACATCATACAATACTGCTACTCCGACGAGGAACGCCTGCAGGCTATCGACGACCTTGGGCCTGACCCCGAAATCACACGCTTCAAGGGATTGGGAGAAATCAGCCCTGAGGAGTTCATCAACTTCATCGGACCCGACATCCGACTGGACCAGGTGACACTCAACAAGGGCGACCAGGTGGCGAAGATGCTGGAATACTACATGGGCAAGAACACAATGGACCGCCAGAACTTCATCATCGACAACCTCGTGATAGAGGAAGACAGGGCCGACGAAGAGGCAGAGTAAGCACCCTGCCACCCCACTGTCCCACCCGACTCATGACCAAGTGCGGGCAAAGGGAGTCGGTCTGCGGAGCGGCTTCAGCCAACTGCCCGCACAGGAAAACGAAGATGGGGCTGGCAGCGCAGCACGGTGCATCGGTCATCGCAGCGCGGTGCACCGGACATCGCAGCACGCTGCACCAGCACATGCAACGCAGTGCGCCTGAAACCGCTTCAGGCCACCCCGTGCAGTGCGGCAAGGAGCACTCCCCAGGGAAGAGCCGCTGGCGGACTCTCCCACCACGCAAAGTAAAGGATAGAATGAAGATGGAAAGAAGATTTCTATACAGCGGGTCGTTTGACCCATTCACCATCGGGCACGCCGACATCGTGCAGCGGGCACTTGCCCTGTGTGACCAACTGGTGATAGGAATAGGCTACAACGAGCACAAAGCTGGCTGGATGCCTGTGGAGGAGAGGCTGCGCGCACTAAAGGAACTGTTTGCCGGCGACCCCCGAGTGCAGGTGGAGAAATACTCCTGCACCACTGTCGATTTCGCACAGCAGCAAGGCATCACCTGCATAGTAAGGGGCGTGAGGGGAATGACCGACATGGAGTATGAGTCCAATATGGCCACCATCAACCGCCAACTGGCAGGCATCGACACCCTCTTGCTGCCTGCACGACCCGAACTGGCACATGTAAGCAGCAGCATGGTGCGCGAACTGGCACATTTCAACAAGGACATCAGTCCCTATCTGCCCCAAGGGCTACATTATATAATATAATAAGGAGAAAAGACAATGAAGAAAGCATTAAGCATCATACTGGCCTCATGCATGACGCTCGGAGCAATGGCACAGGTACGTTACCAGAACCGTCCGCCCGAGAGAAGGCAGTCGGTGAGCCAGCTCGAGCGGGATGTGCAGAAGATGGTCATGGCTACAGCCATGATATATAACTACTACGTGGACAGCGTAGATAGCAAGCGGCTGGCCGAGGATGCCATCAACGGCATCCTGAAAAAGCTCGACCCACACTCGGCATACTCCAATGCCCAGGAGACGAAGAAGTTCACCGAGCCGCTCGAAGGTTCGTTCGAGGGAATAGGCGTGCAGTTCAACGTGCTCGAGGACACTCTTGTGGTCATCCAGCCTGTACCCAAGGGACCCAGCGAGAAGGTGGGCATACTGGCAGGCGACCGTATCGTGTCGGTCAACGACACCGCGATAGCCGGCGTGAAGATGTCGCGTGAGGAGATCATGCACCGCCTGCGCGGCAGGAAGGGAAGCCACGTGGATCTGGGTGTGGTGAGACGTGAGATAAGCGACACTCTGCACTTCGACGTGGTGCGCGACAAGATTCCCGTCAACTCGGTGGATGCTGCCTACATGGTCACACCGCGCATCGGCCTCATCCGCTTCAACAACTTCGCACAGACCACACACGCTGAGGTGGTGGAGGCTATCAAGAAGCTTCGCGCACAAGGTATGGTGGATCTCATCATCGACCTGCAACAGAACGGCGGAGGATACTTGCAGGCGGCTGCCGACATTGCCAGCGAATTCCTGGCCAAGAACGATATGATAGTATATACACGCGGACGCAGCGTCCCCAATCAGGAGTTCCGCAGTTCGGGCAGCGGCCTTTTCACACAAGGCAAGGTGGCCGTACTGGTAGATGAATACAGTGCATCGGCTGCCGAGATACTGTCGGGTGCCATCCAGGACCAGGACAGAGGCATCGTGGTGGGCAGGCGCACGTTCGGCAAGGGACTGGTGCAGCGGCCCATCGAACTGCCCGACGGCAGTATGATACGCCTCACCGTGGCCAAATACTACACGCCCAGCGGACGTTGCATACAGAAACCCTATGAGAAGGGAGACCGCCGCGCCTATGACCGCGACGTCATCAACCGCTACAACAACGGCGAACTGACCAATGCCGACAGCATCCACTTCCCCGACTCATTGCGCTTCCAGACCCTCAGGGAGAAGCGTGTGGTGTATGGCGGAGGCGGCATCATGCCCGACTACTTCGTGCCGCTCGACACCACCAAGTACAGCCGCTGCTACCGCGAAATGTCGGCCAAGAGTATCATCATCAATGCCAATCTGAAGTACATCGACGCCAACCGCAAGGAGCTGCGCAAATCCTACCCCACCTTCAAGAAGTTCCGCGAGAAGTTCCAGGTTCCTCAGGCACTGGTGGATAGTATAATGGCTCAAGGCGAGAAGCAGAACATAAAGCCCAAGGATGACGCTGAGCGACAGACCACACAGGACAACATACGCCGCATCATCAAGGCGCTGGTGGCACGCGACCTTTGGGATATGAGCGAGTATTTCTGCATCATCTACGAGGATGACGAGGTGGTGAAGAAGGCCGTAGAACTCTTGCAGCAATGATCAGCTACAATACAGTGGGGGTGGAAATGCCTCCTATCGACCAGCCACGCGTCAGTGCATGGGTCAGGCAAGTGGCCGAGCGATACGGCAAGAAGGTGGGCGACATCAACTTCATCTTCGTCAGCGACGAGGAGATACTGCGCATCAACCGCGAGTACATACAGCATGACTACTACACCGACCATATCGGCTTCGACTACTCTTCGGGCAACGTGCTCTCGGGCGATGTGTTCATAGGGGTGGAGACGGTGGCATCCAATGCCGAACTCATCGGGGAAACCTACCGCCGCGAACTGCATCGCGTCATCATCCATGGTGTGCTTCACCTGTGTGGCATCAAGGACAAGACGCCCGAGCTGCGCATGCAGATGGAGGCAGCCGAGAATGCTGCACTGGCACTGGCAGTGTGGCTGTAGCAATATATAATAAGGTATATAAAAGGAAAGAAACACTATAGTGAAAGAAGACTTCGACATCAGAAGGGAAGGTCAGGCGCGCGAGAAGGACTTTGAGAATGCACTCCGCCCGCTCCGCTTCGGCGACTTCAGCGGCCAGCAGAAGGTGGTGGATAACCTGCGCATCTTCGTGGAGGCTGCCAAGTATCGCGGTGAGCCGCTCGACCATACGCTCCTGCATGGTCCTCCAGGACTGGGAAAGACCACCCTGAGCAACATCATAGCCAACGAGCTGGGCGTAGGTTTCAAGCTCACCAGCGGACCTGTACTCGACAAGCCAGGCGATCTGGCGGGCATCCTCACCAGCCTTGAGCCCAACGATGTGCTCTTCATCGATGAGATACACCGCCTGAGCCCGGTCGTGGAAGAGTACCTCTACAGCGCGATGGAGGACTATCGCATCGACATCATGATAGACAAAGGTCCCAGTGCCAGGAGCATACAGATAGACCTGGCACCCTTTACACTGGTGGGAGCCACCACACGCAGCGGACTGCTCACAGCACCCTTGCGTGCACGTTTCGGCATCAATCTGCATCTCGAATACTACGATGCCGACACCCTGCAGACCATCATCGAACGCAGTGCAGGCATACTGGGACTGCCCATCGATGCCGAAGCGGCAGGCGAGATAGCCAGCCGCAGCCGCGGAACACCACGTATTGCCAATGCGCTGCTGCGCCGTGTGCGCGATTTCGCACAGGTAAAGGGCAACGGCCGCATCGACCTGCCCATAGCACAGATAGCGCTTGAGGCACTCAACATAGACCGTTACGGACTGGATGAGATAGACAATAAGATACTGCTCACAATCATCGACAAGTTCCGGGGAGGCCCGGTGGGAGTAGGCACCATAGCCACTGCCATCGGCGAGGACAGCGGCACGGTGGAGGAAGTATATGAGCCGTTCCTCATCAAGGAAGGCTTCATCAAGCGCACTCCACGCGGCCGCGAAGTCACCGAGATGGCCTACCGCCACTTGGGACGACCTATGGACGACCGCTTCGCAGGAGCCTCCCAAGGTACACTCTTCTGACCAAATCATCAAACACAGAGCATCATGGTACTCAACTATATATGGATAGGGTTCTTTGCCATCGCATTCCTCATAGCGACGGTGCAGCTTGCCATGGGCAACACAGAGGTGTTTCCCGCCATCATGAACAGCACGTTTGACAGCGCCAAGACCGCTTTCGACATCTCTCTGGGCCTTACCGGCGTGCTGAGCTTATGGATGGGAATCATGAAGATAGGCGAGCGCGGAGGCATCGTAGATCGCCTCGCACGCTGGCTCAGCCCGCTTATGACCCGGCTTTTCCCCGAAATCCCGGCCGGGCATCCAGTCTTCGGACACATCTTCATGAACTTCAGCGCCAACATGCTCGGGCTTGACAATGCCGCCACACCGCTTGGACTGAAGGCGATGCAGGGGCTTCAGGAGCTCAACGAAAAGAAGGACACTGCCACCAATGCCATGATAATGTTCCTGGTACTCAATACCAGCGGACTATGTCTGATACCTGTGGGAGTGATGGTCTATAGAGCTCAACTGGGTGCCGAACAGCCTACCGACGTGTTCATTCCCATCCTCATCGCCACCACCATAGCCACTCTGGCGGGTATGGTGATAACCAGCCTCTACCAGCGCATCAATCTCTTCAACCGCGTGATACTCGGCACGGTGCTCGGACTATGCGTGCTGGTGGCAGGAGTCATCTGGCTGGGCACACAGCTCGACCGTGAGACGATGAACACATGGAGCACTACAGCGGCCAACGTAATACTCTTCGGCATCATCATGGCCTTCATTGTGGCGGGTTTCCGACGCAAAGTGAACGTCTATGAAGCCTTTGTCGAAGGAGCCAAAGGCGGCTTCGAGACGGCCGTGCGCATCATTCCCTATCTGGTGGCAATACTGGTGGCCATAGGAGTATTCAGGGCAAGTGGCGCTATGGACTTCATCATAGGCGGCATCGGACGGGCTGTGGAAGCCTGCGGAGGCAACTCCGACTACGTGGCAGCCCTGCCTACAGCCATCATGAAACCGTTGAGCGGTTCAGGCGCACGCGGTATGATGGTGGATGCAATGCAGACCTACGGCGCCGACTCCTTTGCGGGACGCCTTTCCTGCATATTCCAGGGAGCTACCGACACCACCTTCTACATCCTCGCAGTATATTTCGGCAGCGTGGGAGTGCGCAAGACCCGTCACGCTGTGAGTGCCGGACTGCTCACCGACCTCTGCGGCGTGATAGCAGCCATGGCAGTGGCATACATCTTCTTCGGCTAAGGACCGGACTCCGAAGCCTCATTACCCGACAACGCAATACATTATATATATAATGGCAAGCATCAAGACATTGGCCAAGGATACGGCCATATACGGACTTTCAAGCATCGTGGGACGCTTCCTCAACTATCTGCTCGTCCCCCTCTACACGCATGTCATCTCTGCCGCAAGCGGCGGCTACGGCATAGTGACCAACCTGTATGCCTACACGGCACTCATTCTGGTGATACTCACATTCGGCATGGAGACCACCTTCTTCCGCTTTGCCAACAAGGAGGACGAGGATGCCAACACCGTGTTCAGCACATCGCTCGCACTGGTGAGCGCCCTCTCGTTGCTCTTCCTGGGTGCTGTGGTGCTGTTTGCCACCCCCATCAGTCAGGCATTGGGCTATGCTGACCACCCCGACTATCTGCTGATGATGGCAGCCGTAGTGGCGCTTGATGCCATACAGGCAATACCCTTCTGCCTGCTCCGCTTCCAGAAGAAAGCCATGAAGTTTGCCTCTCTGAAGCTCCTCTTCATAGTGCTCAACATCGGACTCAACCTGCTCTACTTCGTGGTACTCGGGCATACCGAGGTGTTCTATGTGTTCTTCCTCAATCTGGTGTGCACCTTCCTCATCACCTTCTTCTTCGTTCCCGAACTCATCCACATGCGCTTCCGCGTGGATATGGGCCTGCTGCGCAGGATGCTCTCCTATTCCTGGCCCATCCTCATATTGGGCATTGCAGGCATCCTCAACCAGGCTGCCGACAAGATGATATTCCCCCTCGTATATCCCGACAAGGCACAAGGCATCAGCGAGCTGGCCGTATATGGCGCCTGTGCAAAGATAGCCATGATAATGGCCATGATAACCCAGGCGTTCCGCTATGCCTATGAGCCGTTCGTCTTTGCCCAGAGCCGTGAGCGCAGTCAGGCACACATGTATGCCATGGGAATGAAGTACTTTCTCATCTTCACCCTCCTGGCCTTTCTGTGCGTGATGGCTTGGCTGCCTGCCCTGCGCTACATGGTGGGAGCCGACTACTGGCAGGGGTTGCGCGTGGTGCCCATCGTGATGGCCGCCGAGATAATGATGGGCGTGTATTTCAACCTCTCGTTCTGGTACAAGCTCATCGACAAGACCATCTACGGAGCCGTGTTCTCCATCGTAGGATGCACCGTGCTGCTGGCCGTCAACTTCTATGGCATCCCCCGCATGAGCTATATGGCATGTGCTTGGGGCGGCTTTGCGGGCTACGGTACAGCCATGGTACTGAGCTATATCGTGGGGCAGAAGAAGAACCCCATCCCTTATCCCATGCGCAGTATGGCCGGCTACGTGCTGCTGGCCATCGTGCTCTATGTGCTCATCACGCTGGTGCCCGATGAGTGGCCAGTGCTGCTACGTCTGGCTGCAGGCACAGCTCTGGTGGTGGTGTATGCTGCCTACACGGTGTGGAGAGACATGCCGCTCGCAGGACTGCCCGTCATTGGGAAATACTTCAGAAAACGTTGACCCCATCAAGGCAATTCACTTATTTATCAACCCTATAATTCTAACTGAAATGGAAAAGAAGAAAGCCAAAGAAGCTGCAGGCGGCATGAACCGACGCGACTTCCTGGCAACTGCCGCCACAGGCATTGCCGGATTTATGATTCTGCCCAGCTTCACCGTTGACGGCGTGCGCATAGCACCGTCTGACCGCGTGGTTCTGGGCTTCGTGGGACTGGGCCAGCAAGGCTGCAGCGACTTCAACTCATTCACCGGTTGCCCCGGTGTGCAGGTGGCAGCATGCTGCGATGTGGATAGCATCAAGCGCGAGCGCTTCCGCCGCTACGTGACTGGCTGGCAGAAGAGCAAAGGAATGCCGCAGCGCTGCGACATGTATGAGCAGTACGAGCAACTGCTTGAGCGCAAGGATATAGATGCCATCGAGATAGCCACACCCGACCATTGGCACGCACTGGTAGCCATCCACTCGGTGCAGGCAGGCAAGGATGTGTATCTGCAGAAGCCGCAAGCCTACACCATCACAGAAGGCTTGGCCGTGCAGGCTGCCGTAAGAGCCAACCACCGCATACTGCAGATGGGAAGCCAGCAACGCAGCAGTGCCGAGTTCCAGCAGGCCATTGCACTGGTACGTGCAGGCGGACTGGGAAACATCAAGGAGGTATATTGCCGCGTGGGTGAACCACCCAAACCGCTCGATCTACCCGAGATGCCCGTGCCCGAGAACCTCAACTGGAACCTGTGGATGGGTCCCCTCACCGACCCCAAGATACACTATCATCCCGACCTCTGTCCGCCCATCTCGCTCGACCCAGCCGAGAACGAGAAGCTGTGGGGCGCATGGCGCTGGTACAGCGAGACCGGCAACGGCTATCCCGCAGACTGGGGTGCCCACATGTATGATATAGCACAGGCAGCACTGGGAATGGACGGACTGGGCCCGGTAGAGTACATCCCCAAGGGCTACAAGGGTGCAGAATGGAATACCATGAAGTATGCCAACGGCATCATCATGCAGGAGCGTCCCTACACCGACGACAAAGAAGCCAAGGGCATAAAGTTCATCGGCGACAAGGGATGGCTGAAGGTAGCACGAGGCTACATCGAATGCTCCGACAGCAAACTGCTCAAGAAGCAGCAGGAGAGCATCGGAAAGGGACAGTACGAGGTGAGTTCACCGCACATGCAGAACTTCATCGATGCCATCCGCAACCATGTGGATCCCATCGCACCGGTAGAGTACGGCACCAGCACCAACACGCTGTGCTGCCTGACCAATATCGCCCGCGAACTGGGTCGTCCCGTGCGCTGGAACCCCGCAACGCTCAACTTCGAGGGTGACAAGGAGGCTGCTGCCCACCGCCTGTACTACTACGAGTACCGCCGTCCCTATCACCTGCCCTATCTGGACAAGCGTTGCTGACACGACACGCCATAAGGTCAACCTCAAGTGCCCCCACTATCCGGGGGTGCATCCGCTGCTGGATGCACCCCCGAACTTGTATAATGCCCCCTTTTCTCTACTCTGAAAGTACCCCTTCAGGCAACTGCCATGCCCATTTAAACCAAACCTGCCAATGACCAGAGAAGGATAGAGAAGGCCTGTTGTCGTCACGCATGCTACCCAACTCCCTGCCTTCCAGCCTAATGAAGCAAGAACCCATCCTTCCGGAAGCCTTCATAATTTATCCCGCAAGCACACTGAAAGTTTCAAGAAGCAGGTATAAAATCTCCGTTTGCAGGCTTCTGATGCACATCCAAAGGCTTCTGATGGCCATCCAAAGGCTTCTGATGGCCGTACAAAAGCTGCAAACGGACAATTCGCCTATACTGAAAAAACATTTTCTCCAAGCTTAATAGAAAATAGAAAACTGCCTTATGAAAGACGGAAGTCCGCTTTACAACCGTCCGAAAGCCACCATGAGGACGAAAAAAGCCACCATGCAGCAATAAAAAACAAGCTGCGCGATGGACTCCACCGCGCAGCACTTTTCACTTTTTACTTTTCACTTTTCGTTCCCGACAGGGAAAACTTTTCACTTTCACAAGCGTGAATTGCCCTACATCACCCCCATCCAGTGCAGCACATACGGTGCCAGGATGGCTGTGAAGATACCGTTGAGGGTGAGGCCAAGCGAAGCATAAGCGCCATGTTCCATGCTTCGCTCCATCGCTGCAGAAGTGCCCACGGCATGAGAAGCCGTACCCAGCGAGATACCCTGCGAGGATGGCATGCCTATGTGACCGTATCTGAGGATGCGGAAACCCGTGATGGCACCGAAGATACCCACGAATACCACGATGGTGGCAGTAAGTGCCGGTATGCCACCCACGCTCTCGGTCACCTCCATGGCAATAGGTGTGGTGACCGACTTGGCAGCCAGCGAGAGCACCACATCGGTGCTGGCACCCATCAGGCGGGCTATTCCCACCACCGACACTACACCTACCACACAGCCAGCCAACTGCGACAACAGTATGGGCAAAATCTCCTGACGGATGCTGCTTAACTGCTTGTAGAGGGGTACGCCAAGTGCCACCACGGCCGGTTTGAGCCAGAAGTCTATCTTGGCACCGCTCACTCGGTACTCCTCGTAATCCACATCCGCCACGCGCAGGAAGATGATGAGGAAGGCGATGCTCACCAGTATGGGGTTGAAGACAGGCAGGCGCAGCAACTTGCGCACCAGCTTGGCCAGGAAATAGACACCGAATGTGAGTGTCAGCAGAAAATAGTCGTTGGACAGATATTCATGTGTGCTCATAGCGTTCAATCCTCCTTCTCGTTTGGGTCTTCACTCTCCTTCGTCCTCTTGCGGGCGCGTGCTATCGCCTTGCGGGTAAGCACATGCACCCATCCAGTAGTCACAAGCACCAGGATGGTACTCAGTACGGTGGCCACCACTATGGGCAGCAGTTCGGCACGGATGATGTCGAAATAGAGCATGAGCGCCACCCCGGGCGGCACGAAGAAGAATCCCATGTTCTTGACCAGGAAGTTGGAAGTGGTCTCCACCCACTCCAGTTTCACGATGCCTGCCTTGAGCAGGGCGGTGAGCAGCAGCATTCCCAGTATGCTGGAAGGCACGCACACACCCGTGAGCCACACGATGAACTCACCAACGGCAAGGCATCCGATGATGATGGCTAATTGTCGAAACATAATTTGCTATCCTTTTAGATGTATCCTGAAAACGGGTGCAAAAGTAGGGAGAAAATACGGGACTGCACGCATCAGCGCGGCAGAAGTTTGCCCCAAACGCACATCATAGGGCCATCGCAGGCTGATGAAGCACCCAGAGAAGGCTGATGAAAGCCCCCCCCGGAAGGCTGATGGAGCAAGGGGCAAAGCGTCTGCCCGCCCACAGCACAAGCACTCCTGCGGGCAGGGAAGCAGAAAGGGCGGCGTCATTTGCGAGCCATGTCCAACACTCGTCTTCGTTGAAGAGGGACAAGGAGCATTGAATTCCTGATGATTATGCCATTGAATCAGCCTTTCCAATCATTTTGTTTCGTTGTGTAAGACCATAAAAGGTGGAGCGGTACACACACACCGCTTTATCATGCGAAGGATGCCTCCATAATACGAATGTTCAGACACTTCTCTATCTCCGCTATACTCTTGAATGAGAAGTTTGTATGACCAGACAATATCTTGCTGACATATTGCGGAGAACAACCAAGGCGTGATGCGATGTCCGCACGCGAGAGTTTGTGTTCCTGCATATAATCAATGATCTTCATGGCAATGCCTTGCGACCATTTAAGCCACACTTCATTGTCTTGTCTCCATTTTGCTTCTTCAGCAAATGCAGAAGGCTCACTACTGAGATTGCTCTCAAGAAATCTTAATGTCTTCTCTTTCATAACAAATCCTCCTCAAAAAAGTCCACGAAACTGTCTTTATCAAAGACACCATTCTGCTGCAAGTAGTTTCGGCAAGCATTGAGCTTGTCTAATTCTATTTGGGTATGTTCTCTGTCTTGCATTGCTGCTGTGAGTTTTATGGCTCCGCCAGTTACAATATAGACATTAGGTTCTATCCTTATGGCATATATCCGAAGCCAACTTGCATGTCGTTCTCTATCCCAATTACGCGCTTTTTCACGCGTCAGTTCATGTATTCTGTTGTCTGTCAGACTCAATGGATGAAAAAGTCCGTCCAGTTGCTCAGTATATGGGAAGTCTAATATCAGGCGTTCAAGAACTCTCGCATCTTCCATCGTGTCTTTAATAGCATCACTTATCTTCTCAACATGAAAGAATCCTTGTAAATCGTCTATATTGGCAAGAAAGAAGTCTAGCAAATAGTTGGCATTACTCCATTCACGGAAAAGCATTGTCAACTCATCCGCTTCTTTTGCATCATCTCTGACTGCCCAAAGATGATTAAAACCTGCTATAGCTCTAACAAATTTCATATATAATATGTTTCATGATGCAAATATAGACACTTAAAACGAAATATGCAACTTATAGGTTGCATATTTTATCCCAAATGTCTTTTTAACATTCTCTCTTCTGGCAAGTCTCTACAAGCATAACCAAGCGGCATGCAAACTAAATAAGCGGTATAGGAATGCTGTAATGCAACTCCTATGCCGCTTATATTTAACGCCTCAAGCTGAAAGAGTCAGCTTATGAGTGATTAGTACTCGTCTTCGTTGAAGAGGAAGTCCTCCTTTGAAGGATAGTCGGGCCAGATGTCCTCGATGGTCTCATACACCTCACCCTCATCCTCTATCTCTGAGAGGTTTTCGATAACTTCCATGGGTGCGCCACTGCGTGTGGCGTAGTCAATAAGCTCCTCCTTGGTGGCGGGCCAGGGTGCGTCATCCAGGCGCGATGCCAGTTCCAGTGTCCAGTACATACCTTATTATATTATATATTTAACGCTTTTTCTTGAATTCGGGGCGCAAATATACAACTATTTCTTCACACTCTATCTCTGAAGCCACATTTTTTCTTCTTTCCCGTCAAGATAATTCAGTCGGAGTGCCAATACATAGAACATGTCACTCAGGCGGTTGACGTAGGCCAGCAAGCAAGAATCCACTCCTCCCTCCATCTCGGCAAGGGTGCAGATGCGGCGTTCTGCCCTGCGGCAGACAGCCCTGCACACCTGGGCTTGCGAGGCTGCCTGGGTGCCTCCCGGAAGGGTAAATCCGCGCCAGGGCGGCAGTCCGTCGTGCAACAGGTCGATAGTATGCTCCAGGGCATGTACCTGCTGGTCGGTGACCGCATGGCGTACTGCATGGGCAGCCTGAGGCGGTGTGGCCAGCATGGCTCCCACGCTGAAGAGCGTCCTCTGCACCTCCAGCAGCATCTCCTCTATCTGCTCATTGGCCACCAGCGAAAGCAAGAGTCCCACGTGGCAGTTGAGTTCATCCACTTCGCCATAACTCTCCAGCCGCGCACAACACTTGCTGGCGCGGGTACCGTCGGCAAGCGAAGTCTGCCCGCCATCGCCGGTGCAGGTATATACGTTACTCTTTTTCATTCAGAAGTTTATTATGTAGTGTTGTTTGGTGAGGCGTTCTTCGTAGATGGCCACACCCAAGTCATACAAGTCAAAGGTTACTGTTGCAGGCAAACGGCGAAACCACTCCCGATGCTGCTGCAGATTGTCAAGGATGAGCACGCCACCTGCCCTCACCATTTGTGCAGCCCGCTCATCGGGCTCGCGCAGCACTATGAGGTCGGCTCCCTGGGCGGGTGCATCGGCCAATACAAGGGTGCGCCGGCAGCCAGCCAGCAGATAGCGGCGGGTGTGACAGGCTCCCTGGGACAGCACGGCAACAGCAGGCTGCAGCCAGTTGGCTATTCTGAACATCAGATGCAGCCCCTTCTGCCTGCGCATGCTATAGGCCAGCGGCAGCGACGCATCGAGCGTGCTGTAGGCATAATAGGGTGTGCGCTCATACACCACATCGGTGAGGAAACGGAAGGCAAACGGCGAGTGTACACCATAGCCGCAGCGATGGCGGATGCGCATAAGCCACACCAAGGGATTGTCCAGCATGTTCATTTTGCACTCAGTTTTTGCTCCTCCCCTGCCCGCACGAAACTGCCGGCGCCGAAGAACAGAACCTCTCGCGCCCGTTTTGCCCGCTTAGGGATTTGTTTCTACAAAGTTAGGCATTTCACGAAAGTCGCCCAAACAAATCATCGACATTTTCTCGTCCCTTTTGACAGCAAGCCCCTCTGAATTGTTAAATAGAGTTAAATGTCCGAAGAAAAATGCCCCCCCGACAAATAATACAATGTGTTGACCTATATTTGCAAGTGCAACGATGTTGCTTGACCCTTTTTAGCGGCAGAAGACGACATTGTACAAGACAAAGAAAAGAAAGAGAAAAGAAACTACAATATTACTCACTAAACAAACAACATTATGAGAAGTAAGATTACATCTCTCTTGACGTTGCTGTTTGTAGCACTGTTCAGCCTGCCAGCAATGGCACAGCTCGACGAGCTGAAGCTGAAGGCAGTGGATTACGAAGAAGCAGCGGAGACCATGACACCCGACACAGAGTGGTATCTGGTATTCAACAAGCGTAATGGCGGTGGCTATTGGGCAGACGACAACTGCTCCGAGCGTCGCGTACGTATGTCTAATGGTATCGATGTAGTGACTACCGGCGACGAGGCTACAAAGAAGGCTCTCTACCTGGTACGCTTCATCTCCACCGAGCTGGAGGGCATCTACAAGATCCAGTTCGGTACCGGCAACTGGATGACAGAGGAGCTCTTCACCTCTTCTGATCCCGAGAAGGCTGCCCTGTTCAACGTTTACAACATCAACGACGAGCCCGGCAACTTCGGTGTGAACGTAGCTGACTTCCAGGCCCGTGTGGATAACAACGGTAAGGGCAACGACCTTTCACCCTGGGGTGAAGGCAAGATCACACAATCAGGCGGCAACAACACCTGGACCATCTATCCCATTACACTCACCGATATGGACGAGCGCACATCGCTGCTCAACACAGCCGGTGAATATGTAGATAAGTATGACGCTTACCTGACAGGCAACAAGAAGCTGGACATAGGTACAGAAGTGGGTCAGTATGACATCACTCAGGAGGAGTATGATGCATGGCTGGCACACATCCAGAACGTATTTGACTTTGCCACAGGCGAGAATGACGAGCTGACCAACGAGGAGATAAAAGCTGAGTTCAAGGCTATCGACGACGGCTGGGCATACTTCAAGTCAAAGGAGGTGAAGCTGGTGGTCAACAGCGGCAACTACCGTATCGTGAGCACCTTCTCATGGACCAACACCACCACAGTGCCCAAGGTAGATGCGGACGGCAACGAATACACCGAGGAGGTGACCACTCATCCCACCAAGGCAATGTACGCCACACTGGACCCCATGCAGGTGAAGTGGGCCAACCTGGACTCTACCGACTGCCGCTTCCTGTGGCATCTGGAGAAGATTGACGAGAATGTGTTCAAGGTGAAGAACCTTGCTACCGACGGCGTCATCAACTATATCGATAAGGGCAAGACAGCCACACTGGCCAAGGAGAGCGACATGAACATGGAGTTCCTGCTCATCAGACGTACAGACGACGGCAGAGTGGTGATCTCTTTCCGCAAGATTGGCGGCGGCACACACAGCTACACACACTGCGGCGGACACAACAATGGTGCCGGCGTAAGCGGTGATGTGGTGGGATGGCAGCCCTGGACAGGTGAGTCACAGTGGATTCTGGATCCCGTAGATGACGAGACCGTGAACCGTCTCGTGGAGGAGTATGCTCCCTTCAAGGACCACGAGAAGATGGTGAAGCGCTATGAGAGACTGATTGCCACAGGTGACTCTGCCATGGCAGCAGCCAAGAACGATGCCTTCACAGTAACATATGGCGAGGGCATCCTCAACAGAGGCGAGCAGTTCTCAAGCCCCTTCACCTGCCCAGAAGAAAAGGAGGGTCCGCAGGGCAGCTCATTCAACAACCTGTTTGACGGCAACGATGCAACATACTGGCACAGTGACTGGACTTCTTCTGTGCCTGCTCACACACACTGGTTCCAGGTGACTCTGGACGACCCTATTGCTGAAGGTACCCAGATCCAGGCTTATATCAAGCGCCGCAACGCAGCCAACGACCACATCACAGCCATGACAGTATATGGTTCTAACGATGAGGCATCTCTGGCAGACGAGTCAGAGGCCAGCTGGACACGTATCGACAGCCTGAACACACCTTGGTACAACGGTCAGGCAGACGTTCGCAGCGAGCTGGTTACCACACTGGGCGGCTACAAGTATCTGCGCTTCTATATCGACAATACTGCTGGTTCTGGAATCAAATCTACACGTGGATATGCCCACATGGCACGCTTCCAGCTCTATCCCGCTGTGATAGACGGCAAGACTCAGTTTGCTCAGATGGGCGAAGTAGCCACCACTCTGGAGACAGAACTGCAGAAGGCACACGGCCTGGATACCGAAGAGCTGACCAAGGAAGACATCCTCGCACTGGAAGGTGCTGTGAATGCATTCCTGGAGAAGCTGGTCAACATCAACGACCTGGTGAGCACCATCAACAACAAGAAGAGTGCGGCCGACATCATCGTACTCGGTTCTAACCCCGGTCAGTGGACAGAGGGTGCAGGCGGTGGCGCACTGAGCGCTCTGATTGCCGAGGCCAACGCCTACCTGAAGGCAGGTATCTTCACACAGGAGAAAGTGGACGAGTATGCTGCCAATATTACTGAGACAGCCGACAACATCCTGGCTTCTGCCAACAAGGTACAGACCGGCAAGTGGTACTCATTCCGCTATGACAGCGAGGAGAACTACGACAAGTATGGTTGGGACAAGGGTAACACCAACGACAACAACATCGGTGCCTTCTTCAACAACGTACTGGCAACTGCCGACGAAGTAACCGTAGATGAGACCAAAAAGCTGGTGACTCCCCTCAGCCTGAACGAGATTGCCATTGGTCAGAACCTGCGCTTCGTGGATCCCACCACTGTTCTCGACACCTATGACCAGGCTTCATTCCGCTTCATAGCAGCAGGCGACAGCGCATACTATATCCAGCACAAGAGCGGCCTGTATGTAGGCGTTGGTGCACGCAGCGAGTGGATCACACTGGGCATCAAGCCAGGTCTGTTCGACGTGAAGGCTGTAGGTCTGGGCAAGTGCGTCATCCACGCACGTTCTATCGACGGTAAGGAGCTCTATGACGAGCCTGTATATCTGCACGCAGCCAGGTCTGGTCACTCACTGGTAACATGGAATGCCGATGGCATCAACACCAACAGCGCCTTCTTCATCGACGAGGTAGAGGACCAGGAAGGTGAAGAAATGCCTGAGACAGCCAAGCTGAAGATAATGCCCAACAGCATGCAGTTCTGGTGCTACGGCATTGGCTACAAGCCCTCTCTGGGTGAGATCTTCGAGTACCAGGGTGCTTCTATCAACGACACAGAGATCAGCCTCGCCTTCAAGAAGATTGAGGAGGCCAAGCCCGGACAGCCTGTTCTCTACATCAATGGTGATACCAAGTCATTCGACAAGGAAGTGGAGAAGGAGGCAGAGGAGCTTACTCTGAGCAACGAGCCATTTGCCGCTGAGCCCGACACCATCAATGGTATCCACGGTACATACGCCTACAAGTGGGTGGATGAGTACAAGAACGTGGTGGTAGCAGGTGGTAACTTCGGCCAGGAGGGCAACCACTTTGAGGAGGCTGCCGGTATGAAGGGCTTCAAGAGCACACGTGACGTGAGCGCCAACACCGCCTACATCGTACCCGCAGAGAACACCATCGAGAACTTCAACGCTGAGGATTACGACTTGGTATTCACTCTGACACGTGATCCCAACGCCATCGAGAAGGTGACCACCGTACTCAACAACCGCAATGACATCTACACCATCGACGGCAAACTGGTGAAGAAGAACGGCACCATCAGCGACGTAAGAGCTATGGGTCGCGGCCTCTACATCATCGGTGGAGTAAAGGTGATGGTTAAGTGAGCGGAATAACAAGGAGAGCCGAAAGGCTATCATTGGAATTCCCGAAACGACAATATGTTTGAACGAAAGTAAAGTTAATGGTTAATGAAAGGAGTGTCTGGAAGGCCGCGAGGCTATCCAGACACTCCGAAAACAGAGAATGACAACTGCGGAAGCCCGCTCCGGTATGCGGAGTGGGCTTCTTTTTTTCCTTTTCAACAATATCAATTACGCCAAAATGAACAAACTCTACACCCTTCTGCTTACGATGCTATTGGCATTGGCAGGCACTGTCCACACCTGGGCAGAGACAGAAGACTTCTCGGGAAAGGTGCTGTCCATGGGCAATACCGTCACCAGCCTGGAGACCGGAAAGTGGTATTTCATCAGCTGCACAGGCACTGGACGCTTCATCCGAGAAGGCAACAACAACACCCTTGGCCTCACCACCACCTCTCCCCACGGACTGGAAGCAGACTCCAATCTGGGCTATCTGGTGCAGCTGGAGAGCACAGACACCGAGGGCAAGTATTATCTGAAGACCGCACGAGGCCGCTACTTCGGACTCATCAAGCCCACCAGCGACAAGAGCACCCTGCAGACTCCTGTCTCCTCAAGCGGCTACACCATCAATCCATTCAACGACAACGCAGGCCACTGGATACTGCGCAGCAATGGCCGATACATCCTGCAGGACAACAACGGCGCACTCACTGGCACCACCTCTACAGGTTCGCTCAACGGCGACCGCGACTGGACCATACGTGAAGCCATACTCAAGAGCACCGGAGAGCTCACCGGCAACGCCTATATTAAATATGTATTAGGCAAAGGCGGACTGGTGCGACTCACCAGCCGACGCACTCCCACCGCCAACCTGGCACAGATAGGCGACAAGGTACAGGGAACTCAGGCGCTGGAGACCGACCTGGCACAGGTGTGGATACTGAACAAGAGCGGCGACGGATACACGCTGCGCAATGCCAGCACAGGCGCTTTCCTCACCCCCGGAAACGACTTCCGCACTCCCGGCACAAGCGCTGCAAGGCTCTACATCGAGGGCAGCGTGAACAACGCAAACAACTCCAGCTACATCAATATTGCTTCCAACGCCGACTTCTCGGGCAAGGAATGTCTCAACCTGGGCAATGACGGAACCTCGCTGTACAAGTGGACACGCGAAGGAGATGATGGTTGCGACTGGACCATAACGCTTGTGGAGAACTTCGACCTGGACAAGGTGAAGGAAGATCTGATGGCCAACAGCAAGTACAAGATTCCTCAGGCAGGCAAGTACTACCGCATCCACAACATCAACTACAAGACTTACATGAACGAGGGAACCAACTCACACAACGTCAGCTGTGAGGCTCTCAAGGAAGACAAACTCTCTCAGTACTGGACGCTGGTGAAGGTGGGCAACGACTTTGCCATACAGAACATGTGCACCCAGCGCTATATCTCACGCCAGGGAGGCAACGTGAGCGTCATCTACAGCACGCAGGAAGCCAAACCCACACAGGGATTCATCATGCGCAACAACGGTGACGAAAGCACCTACAACTACTACATCGTGGATGAAGGTTCACGTGGTCTGCACTGCGACCAGGCATCCAACGTGGTGGGATGGAACACCAACGGACTGGTGACCAGCACATGGGGATTCGAGGAGGTACAGCTCACCGACGAGTTCATACAGCAGGGACGCGACGAGCTGAACGCCTTCAACAACCTGAAGGCCAACATCGGCACCTACAACAAGGCTCTTGCCAAACTCTTCAAGGACAAAGCCTGCACCACTCTGAAGGACAACATCCAGGCGCTCACCGACGAGCAGCTGGAGGCCAACGCCGATTACCACATCCTGCCCGATGCCATCAAGGCGATGGTGAAGAAGGTGAAGAACAACACCTGGCAGGTATATACGCGCGACAATGGCTACAGCCGCGACTTTGAAAAGTTCTTCCGCGTGCGCGACGACTATAAGGTATATAGTAACCACAGCCGCATGAACCAGACTGCCTATGCTGGTTCGAGATACGCCTTTGGCAAGCTCTCCGGCCCCACTGGCATCGTGGGCAAGACGGGGGATATCATCTACATCTACGTTGATCAGCAGCCCAGCTCCGACTGCACCTTGCAGCTCGAGGTGGTGAAGGACAGCAACGCACCCGGTGCACACCAGACAGGCAGCACATACCGACTCAATGCCGGCCTCAATATGGTGGTAATGAACGAGCCAAGCACTCTGTATGTATTCTACCAGCTCAATGATCCCGAGAAATACCTGGCCAACTATCCCGACATGAAGATCCACATCGAGGGAGGTGAGCTGCAGGGTTACTTCGACCTCACACGCGGTATGACCAACGAGGACTGGATGCTGCTGCGCGAGAAGCTGCTGGACAAGAGCAACATCATCAACATGAAGGGTGACCGTGTGGTACACGTCATGCTGTGCGACCTGGTGAAGAAGGCGCTCGCCAACAGCAACAATGAGATGGAGGGTATCGTGCGTGTATGGAACAAGATATGCCAGAGCGAGGACGAACTGATGGGATTTGAGGAGCACCTGAAGGGACGCTTCCGCAACATCTGGAACGCTTTCTCGGCCGACCACGGCTATATGTACGCTACCAACTATGGTACCTACTACAGCGACGGCACGCTGAATTCCATCCTCAACTACAAAAATCTCACCACCAACTCAGGTACCATGTGGGGACCCAGCCACGAGATGGGCCACAACCACCAAGACCTTATCAACGTAGTGGGAGCTACCGAGGTGTCGAACAACCTCTTCGCTAACGTGAACGTGTTCCTGCAAGGAGTAAGCACCACACGCGGCAATGCCGTGCATGATGCCCTCAATTACTTTGCCGACGGAAAGAGCTGGTTCGACATGAGCATCTGGACACAGACACGTATGTACTTCCAGCTCTACCTCTACTATCATGCTCAGGGCCACAACCCACGCTTCTACCAGACCCTCTTCAAGCTGCTCCGCGAGGATCCCATGAGCAAGCGCAGCGGCGATTACGACAGTTCTCTCAAGAACGGTTCGGGCAAGGCGGTGGGCGGATACATCACCTACGGCAGACAGAATTACCTGCATCTGGCCAAGAAGATATGCGATGCAGCCCAGGCCGACCTCAGCGAGTTCTTCGAGGTATATGGTTTCTTCCATCCTCAGGAGAAACGCTACATCGGTGACTATAACGACTACTGGGTGACCACCACACAGAAAGACATCGACGAGGCAAAGGCATACATGCACCGCTATCCCAAGGGTCCCAACATCATCTTCATTGATGACCGTGTGAAGGAATCGCCCACCATCAAGAACGGACCGCTGGAAGGCAAGCCCAGCAGAGACGTTCGTGTGGACTACGAGAGCAACGAAACACGCCGCATAGGATACTCTGACGTGGGCCAGTGGGGCGACTTCGTGGACGATTACACCACCAATGGCTACTACTATCTCACGAGCTACAGCCAGGGTAAAACCACCTACCGCATGTTCGGTAGCGGCGCTATAGGCTACAAGATATACAACTCTGAAGGCAAACTGGTGTTCCTCTCCAACAAGAACACATTCACCCTCCCCAACAACGTTGTAAACAAGTTGGGCGACAACTTCACCATCATGGCAGCCGAAGGAAACGGCTACGACGTGATAGTACCCTATGCTCCCAAGGCATACAGAGGTGAAATCATCGCCTACTATGCAGGCAACCCCACTCCCCACAAGGTGTATTACTACGGCACAGGAGAGAAGGGTGAGAGCCGCATCAGCGAACTGCCCGCCAACTCTGTCGCCTATATCGTCGAGCCTGATGATGAGAAGAAGGCACCCACAGCCGGACTGCTCGCACAGACCAATGTGGTCAACAGCGACATGAAAGCCCAGTCGCTGGTGGTGGATGGCGAGAAGCCTTTCTTCATCCCCACTGCCTTCACAGCAGAGAAAGCTACCTTCACCAAGGGCGGCACCCTGCACCAGGCACTCAGTCTGCCCTTCGACGTCAAGGAGGGATATGTGGGTGTGCTCGAAGGTGTGCACCTGAAGAAGGACCGCCAGACTGCTCCTGCCGGCAAGCCTGTGATATTCAAGGGCAAAGTGAACCTCACTGCCACCGACACCCAGGTGATTCCCGGCACATGGGGCAGCAGCACAGGCGGCTGCGTGCTCAATGCTTCAGGCACCGAGGTGGTAGCTTCCACTGGCAACAACACCCCCTTCACCTACGTGTGGGAAGATGCCTTCGTGATAGATGCCACCAGCATCAACAGCGTGCTCGAGGAGGATGCCGAGGGACAGAACAAGGTGTATGACCTGCAAGGCCGCCGCGTTACACGCATCAACCAGCCCGGCATCTACATCATCAACGGCAAGAAGACTTTGGTCAAATAAGCGGCTCCTGCCGCACACTCACTCCTGCCCATGCTGCCATTCATCAGGGTGGCAGCGCAGGCAGGGGTGATGAAGTGCAGCAGTCTGCCCTACTCTACAGGCCTGCCTGGGGAACCTTCCCCGGGCAGGCTTTTTTTGTTTCCCCTTGCACCATAGGCAGTTGCAGACATTTGGGCAACACACATTCCACTTTCTTCCAAAGCACCTGCAAGAGCTTCACTACCTGTTCTTCCCGCCCCGTCAGCCGCTCCACTGGAAAAAGCCTGCACAGAAAAATCACCTAGAAAAACCTAAGAGGCGACCACCGCAGAAAAGACAAGCAACCTGCGCACCAAGCTGCAACAGCCAGCGCAGCACGCTCCGATGACCGATGCAACACGCTGCACGGGCCGATGCACCACACTGCCCCGATTGCCCCAAACTACACCTCCACTCAGAGTAAAAATCTGCCAGCCGGCTTCCACCACATTAAACCATTTGCCGAAAAACTCATCGATAAAAAAGGAGGCGAATTGACATCGAGCATGCAGCAAAGGTTAAATAAACTTAAATCCGCCAACAAATATAATACATGCGCGTAGGGCGAAGCCGTTAATTGACATACATTTGCAACGCAGAATTCATAAGGGCGTAATAAACCACGCGGAATAACAACAATATTTATCACTAAACTATCAACACTATGAGTAGAAAGATTACTTCTCTCTTTATGCTGCTCTTTGTGGCACTCTTCAGCATGCCTGCACTGGCACAGCTCGATGAGTTGAACATGAAGACCATCACTATCGGTGAGGCAGCTGAAACATTAACACCAGACACCCAGTGGTACCTGGTGTACAACAAGCGTCAGAATGGCAAGAAGGCTGGTGGCTACTGGCTGGATACCAAGGGCGAGAGCATTTGCTACATGACCAACGGTATCGAGGATGACGTACTGACGGACGGAGACCTGGCATCTGCCAAGGCTACCATCCTGGTTCGCTTCCTCAGCACTGACAACGAAGGTCAGTACACCATTCAGTTCGGCACAGGCCGCTACATGAAGGGCAACCTGTGGACCAGTGAAAACGTTTCTGATGCACAGGCATTCAACGTTTACACCATCGGTGAGAACGCCGGTCACTGGGGTATCAACAAGGCCGACATGCAGGACCGAGTAGATAACAACGGTGGTGGCCAGACCCTCGCATTGTGGGAAAGCGGCGAGATTACCAATGCCGGCGGCAACAACGACTGGAGCATCTTCCCTGTTACACTGAACGAGCTGAGCGAGCGCGAGTTGCTGGACATCCAAATCAACGAGATGCTGAAGAAGTACGAGCAGTATATCGACGGTCGCGACAGTCTGGATCTGGGTTCTGAGATTGGTCAGTACAACGTGACCGAAGAGGAGTACAAGGCTTGGCAGGCACACATCCAGAAGGCAAAGGACGTGCTTGACGAGAAGTATCCCGACATCACCAACGAGGAAATCAAGGCCGAGCTGGACGCTATCGAAGAGGGCTGGAAGGCCATGATGGCCAAGCTGGTGAAGCTGGTTATCGCTGATGGCAACTACCGCATCGTGAGTGTGCTGGAGTGGACCAACAAGGTCATCACCCCCACAGGCCCCGAGACAGCCGACACCACCATCGTTCATCCCCTCAAGGCAATGTATGCCACACTGGACACCAAGCAGATGAAGTGGGACAACAGAGACGAAACCGACTGCCGCTATCTGTGGAAGCTCACCAACGTGGGCACTGACTCTATCCAGATGATGAACATTGCCACCGACGGTATCGTAAACACTCTGGAACAGAGCAAAGTAGGCACCCTGGCACTGGAGAGCACTACAACACTGAAGTTCGACTTCCTTCGTCGTCTGGAGGATGGTCGTCCCGTGATTGCATTCAAGCCTCAGGGTGGCGGCAAATACACATACGCTCACTGCGGTGGCCATGGTGGCGGTGCCGGCAAGGGCGGCAACATCGTAGGTTGGGAGTCAGCAGCAGGCGCAACCCAGTGGGTTCTGGAGCCCGTGGATGATGAGACCGTGAACCGCCTCATCGAGGAGTACGCTCCCTTCAAGAACCACGAACTGATGGTGAAGAACTATGAGACTCTGCAGGCAAGAGGTGACTCTGCCATTGCAGCAGCCAAGGACGAGACCTTCATCGTATCACGCGGTGACAGCATCCTCATCAGCGGTGACCAGTTCAGCAGCCCCTTCACCTGCACAGTAGATCAGGAGGGTGAGGCTGGAAGCAAGTTCTCTAACCTCTTCGACGGCAATCCTGCCACATACTGGCACAGTGACTGGAGTTCATCTGTAGCTCCCCACACCCACTACTTCCAGATTGATCTGAACGAGGCTCTCGCTGAGGATCAGCAGGTACAGGCTTACATCGCACGCCGTACAAGCGCTGCCAACGACCACATCACAGCTATGACTGTGTATGGAGCCAACGACGAATCTGCACTGGGTGACGCTACCGAGGAGTCTTGGACTCGTCTCGACAGCATCAACACTCCCTGGGTGAAGAGCCAGACTGAGGTGTATAGCAACAGATTCAACGCCGGTGGCTACCAGTACCTGCGCTTCTACATCGACAACACAGCTGGCTCTGAGATCAGCAGCACACGTGGCTTCGCCCACATGGCCAAGTTCCAGCTCTATCCCATCACCATCGATGGTTCTACTCAGTATGCTCAGATGGGCGCAGTTCGCACCACTCTGGAGGCTGCACTGGCCAAGGCTGCCGAGATGGATACCGATGAGCTGACCCAGGAGGACTACAAGGAGCTGGAGGATGCAGTGAACGCATTCCTGGAGGCACTGGTTGATCCCGCCGAGCTGGTTAACGCCATCAACAACAAGAAGGACCTGACCAAGTACATCGTGGTTGGTACCAACCCCGGTCAGTGGGCAGAGGGCAGCAACGGTGCAGCACTTGACAAGCTGATCACAGACGCTCAGGCTTACCTGAAGAACGGTGCATTCACACACGAGAAGACCGACAACCTGACAAAGCAGATTACCGAGACAGCCGACGGCATCATGGATTCTGCCAACAAGGTAGAGGCCGGCAAGTGGTACAACATCCGCTTCGACAACGAGGAGAACTATGACAAATATGGTTGGGGCAAGGGTAACGTAACCAACGAGACACTTGGTCACCTCTACGGCAACATCTTGGTTCCCGCCAATGAAATCTCTGACGACAGCGGCAAGAGCCTGCAGACATTCGACAAGCTCGAGGATGTTGGTCTCGGTCAGGCACTTCGCTTCATGGACAGCAACGAGGCAAGCGGCGACGTTACTGCTTTCCGCTTCGTAGCAGTAGGCGATACCGCCTTCTACCTCCAGCACAAGAGCGGTCTCTATGTAGGTGCTGCCAACCGTGGCAATGCTCTTACTCTGGGTCTCGTACCTGGTCTGTTCGACGTGAAGGCAGTTGGTCTGGGCAAGATGGCTATCCACGCTCGCAGCCTGAAGGGCAAGGAGTTCTATGAGCAGCCCGTATATCTGCACGCTCAGAATGCCGGTCACAGCCTGGTAACATGGAATGCCGATGGCATCAACAGCAACAGCGCACTCTTCATCGAGCCCGTTGACGAGAACGATATGGCAGAGGAAATGCCCGAGACTATCAAGAAGAACGTTCTGCCCAACAGCATGCAGATCTGGTGCTACGGTGCTGGCTTCTCAGTGAAGGAGGGTACACTCTACGAGTACAAGGGTGCTTCTCTGACCGACACAGAAATCAGCCTCGCCTTCAACAAGATTGAAGCAGCCAAGGCCGGCCAGCCTGTCCTCTACGTGAATGGTGACACCACAGCCTTCGACGTGACTATGGAGAAGGAGCCTGAGGAACTCACCATCGACGGTTCAACCTTCGTTGACGAGCCCGACTCTATCGGTGGTATCCGTGGTACATTCGGCTACCAGTGGGTAGATGAGTACAAGAACGTGGTAGTATCTGGCGGCAACTTCGCCCAGGAGGGTAACTGCTTCGTAGAGGCTACTGGTAAGGAGGCCACCGACTGCGCACGCGACATCAGTGCCAACACCGGTTACATCGTACCTGCCGAGAACGTTATCAGCAACTTCAACGCAGCTGACTACAACCTGGTAATCACCCTGAAGAGAGACCCCAACGCCATTGAGAAGGTGACCACAGTACTCAACAGCCGCAACGACATCTATACTATCGATGGCAAGCTGGTGAAGAAGAACGGCACTATCAGCGACGTGAAGGCCATGGGCCGCGGTCTCTACATCATCGGTGGAGCAAAGGTGATGGTTAAGTGAGCGGAATAACAAGGAGAGCCGAAAGGCTATCATTGAGATTCCCGAACGAGAATCACTTCGAACGAAGTTCAAGGTGATGGTTAAGTGAGCGGAATAACAAGGAGAGCCGAAAGACTATCATTGAGATTCCCGAACGGAAATCACTTCGAACGAAGCTCAAGGTGATGGTTAAGTAAATTGACCTTACAAAGATCCCTTAAAGGAATCAAACAATAGCGGAAGCCCGCTCCCACATCGGGGGCGGGCTTCTTCTTTTCCCTCAAGCCAGCAAGAGCCGCCCCTCGGAGCAGGCAAGCAGCGGTCCGCCGGCATACCGAATCACTTTACACTCCAAGGTCACTTGGCAAAGCATTATTGGATACTTGGCCGTTTATCCTTGGATATATTGCGAAGTATCCAGTATTACTTTTCCAGGGCAGTTTTCTGGCACGGCACCTATATTTCCAAGGGATGCACCTCATGCATCACTTCTGCCAGGGGCATAGTACCCTTGTCGAAGTCTGACAATCAATTTTCGAGGCTTGCGCAGCACATGGGCCGATGAATTTCGTCGGCATAGAACGACAATAATTCCTAAAATTTTCCTATAACACAATAAGTTTCATGTTTTGGCTATGCCAATCGCACTAATCTTCTTATCTTTGTCCGTGAAATAATCTATTTATCTACTATAGCCAAATGAATAAACTCTACACTATTCTTCTGACAATGCTCCTGGCATTGACAGGCTCTGTCCGTGCGTGGGCAGACTCCGATGAATTTTCGGGGAAAATACTCTCGCTGGGCAATCTGGCCACCAGTCTGGAGACAGGCAAGTGGTACTTCCTGTCCAACAACGGCACTGGCCGCTTCGTGTGCGAAGGCAAGGACAATACTCTGAGCATGACCAGCACCAGCCCCTCCGGGCTTGACGCTGCCGATGCACTGGGCTACCTGGTGCAGCTGGAAAGCACCGGCGCCGAGGGCAAGTACTATCTGAAGACTGCCATGGGCCACTACTTCAGCACCGTGAACACCAAGACCAACAAGGGAACAATAGACGCTCCCACATCTTCGAGCGCCTACACCATCGCTTCATTCAGCAATGTGGCCGGTCACTGGTCATTTCGCAGCAACGGCATGTACTACATGAAGGACGACAACGGCACGCTGAACGGTGCTGCTGCCATCGGTTCGGTAGGCGGCGACCGCGACTGGGCGCTGCGTGAAGTCGTATTCCAGAACGTGTCAGATCTCACTGGCAACGCCTACATCAAGTATGTACTGAACAAGGGCGGCCTGGTGCGTCTCACCAACCGCCGACTCAGCAACGCCAACCTGGCACAGATAGGCAGCGTGATGCAGGGAACTCCCGCGCAGAACAACGACCTGACACAGGTGTGGATACTGAGCAAGAGCGGTGACGGATACAACCTGCGCAACGCCAGCACCGGCGCTTACCTGGACTCGGAGAACAACTTCCGCTCGCCCAACACAAGCGCCGTGAAGCTGTACATACAGTCAAGTCCCAACAACACAGCCACTTCAAGCTATATCAACCTCTCTACCAAGGCCGACTTTGCAGGCAATGAGTGCCTCAACCTGAACGGTGACGGAACCAGCCTCTACAAGTGGGCCTGCAAGGGCGACCATGGTTCCGACTGGAGCATAACCGTGGTGGATAACTTCTCACTGGACGAGGTGCTGGCCGGTCTGCTGGCCAACAGCAAGTACAAGGCTCCTCAGGAGGGCAAGTACTACCGCATCCAGAACCTCAACTACAAGACGTACATTAACGAAGGTATAACCTCAAACGGCTTGGGTTGCGAAGGTCTCAACGAGGACAAGCTGGCCCAGTACTGGACGCTGGTGAAGATAGGCAGCGGTTTTGCCCTGCAGAACGTGTGCACACAGCGCTATGTGGTGCGCCAGGGAGGTGCCCTCAGCCGCCAGTACACCACACAGGAAGCCAAGCCCGGACAGGGTTTCACCTGCAAGCGTACAGCTGACGACACCAACTTTACATATTATATCGTGGATAACGGCGGAGTGGGCCTGCACTGCGACCAAGGCTCCAATGTGGTAGGATGGCATACCGAAGGTCTGTCCAGCAGCACATGGGGATTCGAGGAAGTGGAGCTCACCGACGAGTTCATCCAGAAGGGTCGCGAGGAGCTGAACGCCTTCAAGAACCTGGTAGCCAACATCAGCACCTACAACGCCACACTGGCCAACCTGTTCCAGGACAAAGCCTGCACCACTCTGAAGGAGGAAATCCAGGCACTCACCGACGAGCAGCTGGAGGCCAATACCGATTACGCCAGTCTGCCTGAGGCTATCAAGGCAATGGTGAAGAAGGTGAAGAACAACACCT
The DNA here is from genome assembly GCA_900543815.1 of uncultured Prevotellaceae bacterium. Taxonomy (GTDB): domain Bacteria; phylum Bacteroidota; class Bacteroidia; order Bacteroidales; family Bacteroidaceae; genus Physcousia. The sequence goes on along the minus strand of UQST01000013.1, from coordinate 9,431 downwards.
GGCAGGTATATGAGCGCGCCAATGGCTACAGCCGCGGCTTCGAGAAGTTCTTCCGTGTGCGCGATGACTATAAGGTGTATAGCAACTACCAGAAGATGTCTTGGAACGAATACACCGGTATGAGCAACGCCTTCGGCAAGCTCTCCGGCCCCACAGGCATCGTGGGCAAGACAGGTGATATCATCTACATCTATCTGGATGAAGAGCCCAGCGCCGACTGCACTCTGCAGGTAGAGGTGGTGAAGGACAGCCAGTCGCCCGGTGACCGCCAGACAGGTGCCACCACAGACCTGCATGCCGGACTCAACGCAGTCATCATGAACGAGCCCAGCACCATATACATCTTCTATCAGCTCAATGATCCCGAGAAGTACCTGGCCAACTATCCCGACATGAAGATACACATCGAGGGCGGTGAGCTGCAGGGCTACTTCGACCTCACACGCGGTATGACCAACGAGGACTGGATGCTGCTGCGCGAGAAGCTGCTGGACAAGAACAACATCATCAACCTGAAGGGTGAGCGTGTGGTACACGTCATGCGCAACGACCTGGTGCAGCAGGCAGTGGCCGAGAGCAACAACGAGATGGAAGGTCTGGTACGTGTATGGAGCAAGTTTGTGGATTGCGAGGAGGACCTCATGGGCTTCAAGGAGGACCTGAAGGGACGTTTCCGCAACATCTGGAACGCATTCTCAGTGGATCACGGCTACATGTACGCCACCACCTATGGTACCTACTACAGCGACGGCACACTGAGCACCGTGCTCAACTACAACACCATCACCACCAGCGGAGGCTCTATCTGGGGTCCCAGCCACGAGATGGGTCACAACCACCAGGCTTGTCTGAACATCGTGGGAGCCACTGAGGTGTCAAACAACCTCTTCTCCAACGTGAACGTGTTCCTGCTTGGTGTATCCACCACACGCGGTACCGCCGTGCACGACACATTCAACGCCTTTGCCCAGGGAACATCATGGTTCGACATGAGCATTTGGGCACAGACACGTATGTACTACCAGCTCTACCTCTACTATCATGCCCAGGGTCACAACCCCAACTTCTACCCCAACCTCTTCAAGCTGCTCCGTCAGGATCCCATACGCAAGCGCAGCGGCGACTATGACGCATCTCTGGTCAACGGCGACGGCGAGAAGGTGGGCGGCTACAAGTCTTACGGCAAGCAGGACTACCTGCACATGGCCAAGAAGATGTGTGATGCAGCACAGCAGGATCTGAGCGAGTTCTTCGAGGTCAACGGCATGTTCGTCCCCGTTGATAACAGATACATCGGCGACTATGGCGACTATTGGGTGACCACCACACAGAAGGACATCGACGAGGCAAAGGCTTACATGCACCGCTACCCCAAGGGTCCCAACATCATGTTCATTGATGACCGCATCACCCCATCACCCGTGCTCAAGGACAGTCCCCTCGAAGGCAAGTCCAACAGTGAGTATCGTGTGGATTACGAAGACGAGCCAACCCGCCGCATAGGATATGCTGACCTGGGCCAGTGGAGCGACTTCGTGGACGACTACACCACAGACGGTTACTACTACACCACCACTTACAGCCAGGGTAAGACCACCTACCGCATGTTCGGCAAGGGCGCTGTGGGCTACAAGGTATATGACTCAGAGGGCAATCTGGTGTTCCTCTCCAACAAGAACTCATTCACTATCCCCACCGAGATAGCCAGCAAGCTGGGCGACAACTTCCGCATTGTGGCTGCCGAGGGTAATGGTTACGACGTGCTGGTACCCTATGGTCCCAAGGCATACAGAGGCGAGATGACTGCCTACTATGCAGGCAGCACCACTCCCCACACCCTGTATTTCTACGGCACCGGCGAGAATGGCGAGAGCCGCATCAGCGACCTGCCCGCCAACTCTATCGCATACATCAAGAGCGAAGATCTGCCCAAGAAGCAGCCTACAGCCAGTCTGCTGGCACAGGCCAACGTGGTGAGCGGCGACCTGCAGGCACAGAACCTGGTGATCGACGGCGACAAGCCCTTCTACATCCCCACTGCCTTCACAGCCGGGAATGTAAGCTTCACCAAGAGCGGAAGCAACCATCAGGCACTCAACCTGCCCTTCAACATCACCGAGGGATATGTGGGTGTACTCGAGGGCAACCGCCTGGTCAAGGAGGCAGAGACTGCTGCTGCCGGCAAGCCCGTGGTGGTGAACGGCACCATCAACCTCACTGCCAAGAACACCGAGGTGGCAGCCGGCACATGGGCAAGCAGCACAGGCGGCTTCGTGCTCAACGCTGAAGGTACCGAGGTGGTAGCAGCCGAGGGCGAAGTGAGCCCCTTCACCTATGTGTGGGAGAGCGCTTTCGTGGTGGATGCCACCAGCATCAACAGCGTGCTCGAGAATGACAAGAATGGTAAAACTACTGTATATGACCTGCAGGGACGACGCACTACACGCATCACCCAGCCTGGCATCTACATCGTAAATGGCAGAAAGACTCTGATTAAATAATGACTAAGAAGACCTACAAAACTAAACAAGCAGAGCAGCGGGGCGTGCGGCCGGCATCAAAGCCAGCCGCCGCCCCGCGCGAGCGTAAGAAGATAGTCCTGCCCACATTACTGCTTTTCATGGTAGCAGTGTGGGCTTGGGGCTCCTTTTATTACGGCTGTCTGTTCCATGTGAGCCGCGAGTTCAGCTTCTGGGCTACAGACACCCGACTCATGCAATTCGTTCTCTGTCAGAACTTCGGCCCGCTGCGATATGTGGGACGACTGCTTCTGCAGCTTTACCAGTACCCCTGGCTGGGCGGCCTGTGCCTGTCACTGATGCTGGGCATGATAAGCTGGCTCACCGGCTACTGCCTGCGTCTGCCCGCCAGATGGCGCCTTGTGCAGTATGTGCCTGCACTCTGCTGCCTGGCTGCCATCACACATCAGGGGCTGGATATCTTCTTTGAAACCGAGACAGGATACATCATGGGCATCCCCTTTGTGGTGCTCCTGGTGCTCTGCATATGGGCTGTGATGATACGCAGTTTCAGTCGCAAGCCCATGCCCACCATGCTTGGTCTGCCCAAGGATGAGAGCACACGTCAGAACCTCACCAGCCTGACATGCGTGACGCTGGCATTTGCAGCCATCATTGCATGGGGCGAGTGGAAGCGTCCTTACGTACGTGTCATCTGCCAGGAGATGAGCATGCAGTACCAGCAGGACTGGGCTGGCATAGAGCGGGTAGCACGCCAGAACGCCACCCAGAGCAACCGTCCCATGGCTGCCTATTATGCCATGGCGCTCATCCACACCGGCCAGATAGCCGAACGCATGTACGATATCCGCCTCGACTATGACTCGCTCTACCTGCACGGCAACGGAGGTATGCTCAACAACGGAAGCCCTCTCTATGAGCCCGAAGGCAACTATCATGCCGGTTTCATCGAACCTTGCATGCACTATTGCATGGAACAGATGGTGATGACCGGCCCCACCTCACGCCTGCTCAAGCTGCTTGTCAAGTGCTCGCTCATGCGTGGCGAATGGGAGTTGAGCCGCAAGTACCTGCGTCTGTTGGGCGATGTTCCCTTCGAGGGAAAGTTTGTGGAGAAGTACCAGGCAATGGTCAACAACCCCGAGAAGGTGAATGCCGACAGCGAGATGGCCCGTCTGCGCCTCACCGAACCCATACACGACAGCTTCGAGAACCAGTATCAGCAGCCCTTCTTCATGGGATACAACCTCAACCTGGTAGAGGCACGAAGCGTGGAGGCACTCTACAACAGCCTCTGTGTATGCCTCTACACCAAGCTGATGCCACCCTTCCTGATGCGCGCACAGTACATCAAGGGCAGCACCCCACCCGAGATCATCGCCGACGGACTGCTGGTATCCGAGATGAAGCATCCCGGTGCATCGCAGGGATATGGCAACCTGGAAATGCGGGCTACCCGCCTGGATGGCTTCATACAGGCTATCCAGCCCTACCTGAAGGACCGTCCTGGCAATGCCTACAAGCTGTTTGAGAGATACAAGGGATATTATCCCTACTACTATTTCTTTGGCAATCTGAAGGCCACCAAGAAAGGCTACACAGGCGAGTCAAAGGAGAAATCGGGTGTAAACTGACACGTTATGACAAGACAACACACACATTATATAATAGGCGCCTGCCTGCTGCTCATGCTGGCCCTCACTGCTGCCTGCACACACCAGGCACAGCTGCCCGCCCAGTCCACCGCACTCGACACGCAGGCCGACATCTTTCCCGACTACCGCGATATAGTCATCCCCGCCAACATAGCTCCGCTCAACTTCATGGTGAAGGACTCCGGAGCAACTGCCGCAGTGGCACAACTGCAAGGACCCAACGGCGAGGAAGTGCTGGCCGAGGCCGACAAGAACATGAGCGTGCGCATAGACACTGCCGCCTGGAGGACACTGCTCGAGGCCAACAGGGGGAAAGACATCAGCGTGACAGTATATGTGCAGAACGCCGATGGATGGGTGCAGCACAAGCCGCACACGCTCACAGTGGCACAGGAAGACATCGACCCCTATCTGAGCTACCGTCTCATCGAGCCCGGATATGAGCTTTACCGCCAGCTGGGCATCTACCAGCGCAACCTCACCAACTGGACTGAGCGCGCGGTGTATGAGAACAACCGCAGCTATGACGAGAAGCATAACCACTGCATCAACTGCCACAACTACCGCAACCAGAGTGCACAGGATATGCTCTTCCACGTGCGTGCCAACCACGGCGGAACCATCATCGTGCAGAACGGAAAGGCACACAAGGTGCAGGTGAAGGACAGTACCATCCTCAGCAGTGCCGTATATCCCGCCTGGCATCCCACAGAGAATCTGGTGGCCTTCTCTACCAACAAGACCGGCCAGACCTTCCATACCTACCATGCCGAGAAGCTTGAGGTGATGGACGAAGCCAGTGACATGCTGCTCTATGACGTGGAGCACAACGAGGTGGCACACGTCTTCCGCAGCAAGAATGAGCTGGAGACCTTCCCCGCATGGGCACCTTCGGGCGACCGCCTCTTCTACTGCAGCGCCCAGGTGGGCCACCTGCTGCCGCCCGAAACCCCCGACAGCACACGCGGTATGCAGCTCATGATACGCTATGACAGCATCTACTACGACCTCAAGTCGGTGCCTTTCGACGCCAAGACACGTACCTTCGGCACACCGCGTACCGAGGTGGATGTGGCATCAAATGCCCACAGCATCAGTCTGCCACGCGTGAGTCCCGACGGCCGTTACGTGCTCTACACCCAGGGACGCTACGGACAGTTCCACATCTGGCACAAGAGCAGCGACCTGTGGGTAAAGGACCTGCAGACCGACAGCTGCTATGCTCTGCGCGAGGCCAACAGCCCCGATGCCGACAGTTTCCACAGCTGGAGCAGCAACGGACGCTGGATAGCCTTCAGCAGCCGGCGCATCGACGGCAACTATACACGTGTATTCCTCACCTACTTCGACCGTCAGGGACGTACCCACAAGGCATTTCCCATCCCGCAGGAGGACCCTGAGTACAACACCCTATTGCTCAAGAGCTATAATGTACCCGAACTGACACGCGACGAGGTGACTGCCACACAGGCCGAACTCTTCCGCTGCGTGCATGAGGAAGACGGCGAGATGGCCAAGTACAAACAGCATCTGGCACCGGCCGGAGCCCGTTGACACGGACCGAGATATCAAACAACATATATAACTCACTTTAAAGAAAAGAGACATGAGAGTCATTATTGAACCCGACTATCAGCAGCTCAGCCGTTGGGCTGCCGAGTATGTAGCAGCCAAGATCAACGCTGCACAACCCACCGAAGAGCACCCCTTCAAGCTGGGTTGCCCTACTGGCTCATCACCCCTGGGCCTGTACAAGCACCTCATCGAGCTGCATAAGGCAGGCAAGGTGAGCTTCCGCAATGTGGTTACATTCAACATGGACGAATATGTAGGCCTGCCCGAGGAGCATCCCGAGAGCTATCACAGCTTCATGTGGAAGAACTTCTTCAGCCACATCGACATCAAGAAGGAGAACGTGCATATCCTCAACGGCAACGCTGCAGACCTGGAGGCCGAGTGTGCTGCCTATGAGAAGGCCATCGAGGAGGCAGGTGGCATCGACCTGTTTATGGGCGGTATCGGCCCCGACGGCCACATTGCCTTCAACGAGCCTTTCAGCTCTCTCACCAGCCGCACCCGCGTGAAGAGCCTCACCACCGACACCATCATCGCCAACAGCCGTTTCTTCGGCGGCGACGTCAACCAGGTTCCCCGCACATCCCTCACCGTAGGTGTGGGCACTGTGATGGCTGCCAAGGAGGTGCTCATCGTATGTAACGGCCACGGCAAGGCACGTGCTCTGCACCACGCTATCGAGGCTCCTGTATCTCAGGAGTGGACCATCAGCGCTCTGCAGATGCATCCCCACGCCATCATCGTATGCGACGAGGCTGCTACCGACGAGCTGAAGCACGGCACCTACAAGTACTTCAAGGATATCGAGAAGGACAACCTCTAATCCCCAAGTACCATCAACCGCTGCCCGCACCCTTCCGCAAGGAAAAGTGCGGGCAGCTGCGTTTTTCAGCCCTTGCCGCTTGGGCGGTCGGGGGAATTTCATTACCTTTGCAAGGCAAGATGCGCTTGTGGTGGAATTGGTAGACACGCCAGACTTAGGATCTGGTGCCTTCGGGCGTGTAAGTTCGAGTCTTATCAGGCGTACACTTCACATGGCAGCAGGCGGACAGGGGGATTGTCCCCGCCGCAGGAACGCTGCCGATTCTGTTTATGACACCCATCTGAAAACTATCTACAATATATCCAAATGAAGAGAACTACTCTACTGGCCACTGCCCTCACACTCATGACGTGGGGAGGAGCATCTGCCGCCAAGAAGGCATCCGTGCAGAAAGTGGGCACGGTGACCATGAGCGGCTACGTCGGACAGCGTTATGCCGACTGTATCAACCATCGTGTAAAGACCGAGAATGTGGATACCCTCATCTCTGTATTCCGCCTTCAGGACGAGAAGCAGAACCTGTGGGGCAGCGAGTTCTGGGGCAAATGGGTGCAGGGAGCCATAGGCATGTACCACTTCACACACGATGCGCAGCTCAAGGAAATCATAAGCCGCGCCGAAGACGGCCTCATGGCCTGCCAGCTGAAGGACGGCTACATAGGCGACTATGATGCTGCGCACCAGCTGAACGGATGGGATGTGTGGGGACGGAAATATACCCTGCTGGGCCTCATCAAGTGGTATCAGGAGACAGGCGACAAGCGTGCGCTCAAGACAGCAGAACGGCTGCTGGGATACACCATATCGCAAGTGGGCCCCGACGGAAAGTCCATCATCGACTGCGGAGAGTATATGGGCATGCCGCCCAGCAGCATCCTGGAGCCCACCATGTTCCTGTACCAGATTACCAAGAACCAGCGCTACCTGGAGTTTGCAAAGTATATCGCCCAGGAGCTCAACAAGCCCGGCGGTCCTGAGCTTATCACCAAGGCCGATGTGCCAGTAGCCCTGCGCGTGCCGCTGAAGCCGGGTGATGCGTGGTATGGAAAGAAGAACGGACAGAAGGCATACGAGATGATGTCGTGCTACGTGGGACTGCTCGAGCTCTTCCGCGTTACTGCCGACCCCACGCTGCTACACGCCGCCGAGACCACATGGCAGCATATAGTGGATGAGGAAATCAATGCAGCCGGCTCGGGAGCCTCTCACGAGTGCTGGTATGGCGGCAAGGCTCTGCAGACCAGAGTGTCAGGCCTCACCATGGAAACCTGTGTGACCTTCACCTGGATGCAGTTCTGCGAGCGGCTGCTGGAGTTTACGGGCGACCAGAAATACGCCGACCAGATAGAACGCACCATGTACAACGCACTCATGGCAAGCATGAAGGGCGACGGCTCACAGATAGTGAAATACACACCCCTCGAGGGTTACAGGCAGGAGGGAGAGCACCAGTGCAACATACCCATCAACTGCTGCAATGCCAACGGTCCACGTGCCTTTGCCATGATACCGCGTGTGATGTACCGCCTGCCGGCGGCTGACCGCGTGGATGTGAACCTCTTCATCCCATCGCAGACCACCATCGAGATGGGCGGACAGACTATCGGCCTGAGCCAGCAGACCAACTATCCGCTGGACGGCAAGGTGCAGATAAGCCTGAACCCACAGCATGAAGCGGCCTTCACACTGGGTCTGCGCATTCCCGCATGGAGCCAGCAGAACACCGTGGAGGTAAATGGCGAGAAGGTGGAAGGAGTGAAGGCCGGACAGTACTGCCTCATCAAGCGCACCTGGAAGGCCGGTGACCGTGTGACACTGAGCACCGACATGCGTGCACGACTGGTGGAGCTCAACCACATGCAGGCTATCGAACGCGGGCCCATACTGCTGGCACGCGACACACGATTCCGCGATGGATTTGTGGATGAAACCTGCGAAATCCCCACCCACGACGGCAATATAGTGGATCTGGAGCCAGTCAAAGCCCCCCAGGGAATGTGGATGGCTTTCCGCCTCACCATGCCGCGCGGCGCCTACAACACCGAGAAGTTTGTGACCCACTTCTGTGACTTTGCCTCGGCAGGCAACACTTGGGACCAGGGCGAGCGCTATCGTGTGTGGCTGCCCCGTACTGTAGATCCCACCAAGATAAAGTAAAAAGCCCCACAAAGGAATCTACGCCGCCTCAAGCAGCCCGCACGGGCACGAGGTGACAGATTATATCCCAAGCCCCGATATCGGCTCCCAGAGGCCAATATCGGGGCTTTATCGTTATGGGCGGCGTATCATAGGAGTGGGAAATATCAGGAAGGAAAGGGCTACACGGCATTGGCAATGCAGGCCAACTCTGTCTGCGAGCAGGAAGAAGATGTCTTATGTGCAGGATTCATTTTGCCTCCAGGACGGGTGCATTGTACATATCCACCGTCCAACCCAAGGCTGGACGGTCAGAGAATATATATTGCCTTGGCAAAGTAAGCAAGCTTCTCCCACCGTCCAGCCTTGGGTTGGACGGTGGAGAACAACTTCTCTCCCGATTTGAATACCTACAGGAAGTGTCATAGGAGCCTACCTCTCCTTGCTCGCTAATTGGTTTCCCTTGCACACAGACTCGGTATTACCATAGGATGCTGGCAACAGTTTGACTTCGGCAAAATCAGAACTCGAAACGGCAGCAACTTCTTTACAGGAAGCAAAACCCAACTTGAATAAAGTAACATCAATTGTGACAGATACGAAAAAGGAGTAAGAACATTATAGCCTTACTCCTTAATACGCATTTTATATAATATGAATACACATTTACAACGATTTGCAAAACAAATCTTTCATCTTATCCAAATCAGGCAAAGCCTTCTGTAATTCTTCAGGCATATCCTGTTTGGTTTTATATGTTGC
>UQST01000012.1 GCA_900543815.1 uncultured Prevotellaceae bacterium | reverse complement strand
CAAAGAACTCCATTAGAAAAGGAGTCTACCGGGTTTACAACGGTTTTCCCAATACCACAAAGATGTCTGGATTTAAATAAGAAATTAAAACAGAATACAGGTTATTAATATTGTAGTCATAAGCATTGTACTCACATGAAATCATTTTCAAGTAATAAGAGTTCTGAAACTGCGGCAGACAAATTAAATAGAGCATAATTTGGCCTGCTCCGCCATAATGCCAAGAACGGGCGCACATATAAACACAAAAAGTAGTAAAAAGATTCTATCACAACATCACATTTTATTATCATTTTACACAGTTCCTTATTATAATACAATAGTATTATTGGGCACTCTGGACCTGCCGATATGGAGCTTTAACTATCTGTTGAAGATCGGCTTTTAGTTTGTTCCTTTATTTCGGCAGATGCGGCTTTGGCTTGTACCAAATGAAAATACATATAAAAAAGAACGCAGGTGCCTTCACGATGACGGTGATGCACCTGCGTTATGGGACTTCCCGTGGGGAAATGCTATTGGCTCTACTCCTTGATGACCATAATAGAGAGTTCATACAGGAAATACAGCGGTATGAACACAAGCATAAGCGTGAAGGGGTCGCCACTGGGAGTGATGACTGCTGCAAGTACCATCAGACCCACAACGGCATGACGCCTATATTCGCGCAGGAATGACTTGTGGAGGATGCCGAACTGCGACAGCAACCAGGCCAGCAGCGGCATCTCAAACACCAGGCCCATGACCAGGATGAGCATAGTAAAGTTGCCTATGTAGGAGGAGAGGTTGATCTGATTCTCGATGGAAGGACTCAGATCATACTCCATCAGAAAGCGGAAGGTGAAAGGGAACACAAGCAAGTAGCCCAATGCACAACCGATATAGAACATGACGGTACCACCCAAGAATGCGGGCTTGAGATGACGAATCTCGTTCTCAAACAGGGCAGGCTCGATGAACTTCCATATCTCCCAGATGAAATAAGGGAAAGCCATGACAGCAGCAAAGGACACTGAAGTCTGGATGTGCGTCATAAACTGGCTGGCCACATTGATGTTGATAATCTTAACATGGAAGTTGGGATCGAAATGCATAAGGCCACGACTGAGGCTCTCTATCCATCTGTAAACAAAAAAATGACTGGTGGTGGGGGCAAGCACAAACTCATCAAAGATGCGAGGCATGGCTATAAACGTGACTATCATGCAGCCTACCAGCACGCATGCCGAACGGAACAAAGCCCAACGGAGCACCTCAAGGTGGTCCCAAAAGGACATTCCTTCCACTTCCTCTTCTGTCTGCAACTCTTCCTTTTCCTTATTATCCGCCATAGGATTAAAAAGTTTTCTTTTTTGAAAAACTGTGGGTTGCAAGAAGGTACGAAACCTCTATGCAGCCCACAGACTATTGTTTTCTGGTTATTTACTTATTGTAAGACGCCTTCACGAACTTAGCATTCTTGATGTATTCGATGCTCTCCTTCATACCCTTCAGGATGTCGGGAGTGGAAGCATGCTCCAGCTCGAGCACCCAACCCTTGGCTCCTGCCACGTCGAAGTTGTTGAAGATAGCGTCGAAGCCTACCATTCCGCTCTGACCAATCTCATTATCGTCCTTGATGTGAAGCAGAGTGAAGCGACCAGGATACTTCTTGAAGTAAGCCACAGGACTCACCTGACCACGCACTGCCCAATACACGTCCATCTGGAAGAAGAGGTAGTTGGGGTCGGTGTGCTGAATCATGTAGTCCTCCATCACCTGGCCTTCCACCTTCTGGAACTCATGGCTGTGGCTGTGGTAACCGAGCTTCATGCCGGCAGCAGCCACCTTCTTGCCCACCTGATTGTAGAAGTCGCAGATGGTCTGCAGGTCTGCCAATGTCTTGGGAACACTGCACCAGGGAATTACCATATACTGCATACCAGCACGCTTGTGGGCATCAATAGCCTTATCCCACCACTTCAGAGCCTCGGTGAAATCCTTGCTCTTCAGCTCGTCATCATTCAGATTGCGAGTTACATGGCTTGACATCACCTTCATGCCAGCAGCCTCAACGTCGGCCTTGAACTGCTCAGGAGTCACTCCGTAGAGCTTGCCATTGTCATAGCAGGCAGCCTCCACAGCTGTATAACCCATATCGGCCAGCTCCTTGAGCGTCTTCTCATGGTTCTGTGCATACTTCTCGGGATTGCCGATAAGGTCACGCACGCTGTACATCTGGAAGCAAACCTCCTTCTTCTTGGCGTTTGCTGTCAGACCGCATGTGAGTGCCAACACGAGCACACATGCTATTGAAAGAAATCTTTTCATTGTAGTTCGTCTCTTTGTTTAAGTTTGAGTTGGGTAACGGATAGGCTTACTTGAGTGCCTTCACACGGATGTTGCGGTACCATACCTCATCACCGTGATCCTGGAAACCGAAGTAACCCTTGTGACCATCACCGCCACAGTTCTTCAGCAGCTCAAATGCAATGGGCCACTTATTCTCGGCAAACTTGCTGCTCTGGAGCAGATTGATCCACTCCTCACCCCACATCTTGTAGCTCAGAACCTTAACACCATTCTGATAATGGGTTACTTTACCGTTCTTCACCACAATCTTCACCTTGTTCCACTGGCCGGCAGGATTTGCATTCTGAGGCTTTGCGGGAATCATGTCATAGAGTGATGAGCTCTGGCGAATGCCCAATACGGCACCCAGCTTGGCATCAGGATGACGCTCGTTGTCGAGCACCTGGCACTCGGGGCAAGAGATATAGATGGGCTCAGCATGCAGCTTGCCATCCTGTCCTACAGATGCGCTCTCCTGTGCCAAGTAGAAGATACCAGAGTTACCACCCTCGCTAATCTTCCACTCCACTTCGAACACGAAATTCTTGAACTGGTGTGCAAAGATGATGTCACCACCTTCGCCTTCACCACGACCATTGAAGTGCAGGCAACCATCCTTCAGATTCCACTTGCTGGGAATGTAATCCTTCTGGTAACCACGCCAGCCATCGAGGCTCTTGCCATCGAACAGCACGTAGTAGCCATCCTTGTCTGTGGTCAGTGTACTCAGGTCAACCTCGGGATTGTGGTTGATCACATACTTCACGCCTTGTGCATTAGCACCAATAGCAGCCACCAATGCGGTGGCTGCTAATAAGTTTCTCAGTTTCATATGAGAATGTTCTTTTTGTTAAGTCAAACGTCAAACCTTAGTCCTGAGGAAGCTCGGGAATCACAAAGCCATTCTGATACTTAGGCTTGATGAGCTCGGCTGCAAACTCACGAGCGTTTACTGGCTCTGTGTATTTGTTCTGGAATGTGGGATGACCATCCTTGATGGAGAAGCCGTCCTTGATCATACTCTTCACAGTTGCATTCTCAGGAATGTTGGTGAACTGCATCTTCTCACCATCCCACTCAAGCACCTGGTTGAGGCCCTGCAGACGAACTGCAACCACACCCATAGCAACCATCTCGTTGAAAGGACCTGCCTCGCTGAAGTCAGAAGAGGTCTTCACACGTGTTGCGGGATCTTCCTTGATAGCGCGGATCCAGTCTCTCTGATGAGACTCTGTCACGCGACGGCACACCTTAGGAGCATTGGGCACACGACCGCTCAGCAGATAGGGCTTCTCGCCATAGCAACCTACAATCAGAGTATCCTTTGTTCCGTAGAAGATTGCAGCACCACCGCTCACGTTGAGGTTCTTGCCTGCGGGCAACTCCTCGGGACGGAAAGGCAGAATGCCACCATCGCTCCAAGTCACAACCACCTCGGGCATAGCCACCTTGGGACGGTTTGTACGTGCGGGGAAAGTATATTTAACCACCTGAGCGTTGGGGCAAGACTCTGCCATCAGAGCGGTAGAAGAACCCTGGACTCTGATAGGATACTTCAGGTCAAGAGCCTTGAACACGGGATGCAGGATGTGGCAAGCCATATCACCCAGAGCACCTGTACCGAAATCCCACCATCCACGGAAGTTCCAAGGAGTGTAGATAGAGTTGTAATCACGCTTGGGAGCCGGACCGATGAAAGCGTCCCAGTTCAGAGTGTCGGGAACAGGCATAACCTCGGCAGGATGCTCAAGACCCTGAGGCCAGATAGGACGGTCGGTGAACGCATCTACACGAGTCACCTCACCAATCTCACCATTCCAGATCCACTCACATACGAGGTTGACACCCTCACCGCTTGCACCCTGGTTACCCATCTGAGTAGCAACATTAGCCTTGGCAGCCAACTTTGTCAGCAGACGAGACTCATATACGGTACGTGTAAGAGGCTTCTCGCAATAAACAGCCTTACCGGCCATCAGAGCCTCTGCACAGATGATAGCATGTGTGTGGTCAGCTGTACCGCAGATAACGCCGTCGCACTGGTCGAGCAGTTCTGCGTACATCTTCTTATAGTCGTTATACACCTTACAGTTGGGGAACAGCTTGGTGTATTCATCGATTACTCCCTTGGCATACTTCTGGTCCACATCAGCCAGTCCGATGAACTCGATGTCATCATAAACCTCCTTGCCGTTGTAGGTTACGCCGTTGAGGTCAGAGTGACCACGACCGCCGATACCAACGCCCAGCAACTTGACCTTACCTGTCTTGCCAGCCTTCTTCTTAGTGTTTTTTGCCTTGGCCAACATTTCGGTTGGCGTCATGGCCAGGGCAGCAGTTGCTGCTGTGCCTGCCTTCAGAAAGGATCTTCTTGACATTTTCTCCATGATTTTGTTTGTTTAGGGGTTATTATATTTTTATTACTTATTGTCGTCCTGCTTGGCGGGAGTCTCTTCGGGCTCTGCGTTGATTTGCTTCTCGATGTCATTCATGCCATCCTTGAAGCTCTTCACACCCTTGCCGATTCCACGCATCAACTCTGGAATTTTCTTGCCGCCGAACAGCAGAAGAACCACAAGAGCGATGATAATAATCTCGCCTGTACCCAGGTTGCCGAGAAACATTAAACTGTTTGTCATAACTTATCAGAATTCTATTTGTTATTATTCTTGTTAATATAATCTGTCAGGTATAATCTGGCTTTAGTGGTTAAGCAGTCCATAACCATTGGTCATGTGTGCCCGGCGGTAATGGATTTGCTCCAGCTCCTCTGCCGTACCTTTGGATGGAAGGTCGTTGCGGCGTGCATCTTCGAGCATACGCCATGCGAAATCCGAAGCAATGGCAGCATCCACAAACTTGGGAAGCTGTTCGGGCCTCTTGCCAGTCAGGATAGCTTCGCCCATGAGTTGGCACAGGCGGTCGATGTTTTTGTCTCCATAGGGACGCTCCACCACTTCCGTCACATTCACTCCATGCTTCTCCACCACAGCGGTTTTGAAGTCGTGATGCATACGCACGAACCCTTTCGTGCCGATGAGCTCTGTATATGAATTATGTGTCTGGTCCTTGGCCAACTGTCCATATACAAATCCTTGGGTGATATCATACACTACCCCATTCTGGAAAGTGCCATGACACTGCAGCCACCAAGGGTCCTTATAGTCCCACATCCTGATTCCCTGTGCATGCCCGGTCTTGTATTCCGAATCGGCATACCAGCGGCAGATATCCACATAGTGCATTCCGCAATCATGGAAAGAGGGTCCCTCAAATTCGTGACCCTCTCCAGGAGAAAGTCCAGGCGTCATGTGACAAATGCGTATGATGGCCAGCTCGCCTATCTCACCCGACTTCACAAAGTCCTTCATCTCCTTGGTGTACCAAGCATTACGCAGATAGAGGTTCACCGTGCATTCTCTGTCGGAGCGTTTCTCCATCTCCACCACCTTCCACTCGTCTTCTCTCTTGTAGGCCAAGGGCTTCTCGCATATCACATGCTTGCCGCACTTGAGCGCCCTTTCTATACGGCTGGCTCTGGAGTCAGCCAGAGCAAAGAGCCCCACACAGTCGATATCGGGATTGAGGAATATATCATCCTCATTGGTGGTGAACTTTGCACCCGGAGCCAATTCAGCAGCCGAAGCTGCACGCCCAGGGTCGATGTCGCAAATACAAGCCACATCCCAAAGGTCATTCTTGACAAGCTCCCTGACGTGCTTGCGTCCCATTCGGCCGAAGCCAAGCACTCCTATTGATATCTTACCTTTATTCATCAATCTTCTGTTCCAAATGAACGTTTTTCCGTCCATCTTTCATCTTTCTGAGCATAAAGTTACACATCTTTTTTCAAAGTACAATGGATTGCAGAGGATTTTTGTCCATTTGGCCGCGTTTTTATGTTAAAAAAGTTAAAACACGGACATATTCGTATCAAAAGAGAGGGCAAAAAAGACAACAAGACAAACGTTTACTGCCTGATTTTCAACACAAACAAAGGCCCGAAAGACTATTGGACGATTTCTTCCAGAAACAAGAAAAACACATTCAAACACTATCCTTGTAGAAATCAAGGCATTTCTTCACCTTAGACAATCACGAAGCAGCCAGCCGCACAGAGAGCAAACCTCAACTCGATAACATTCCTACACAAACGAGCGGACAAGGGAAAAGATCCACAAGAAAGCAGGAGCAAGAAACACTGCAGAAAGAAACAGCAACAAACAAAACAGACTGCGATGATAAACGCGACAGGCTGCGATGACAAACACAGCGCGCTGGAAGACAAATCGCATTGCGCTGCGATGACAAACACAGCGCAATGCAACAGCCGACGCACCCCAATGAGCCAATCGGACGAAAACTCTGCTGTACGACGAAGGGCAGAGAAAGTCTGCCTGCTCGGTACCGTTCTATCAGCAAGGAACATTTCTCATTCCACCGCTCCATTCCCATAAACCGTCCCTTAAATCACCGCCAAACGGCACACGGATGAATTTGACAAGAACAAGCACAAACACCCTACCAAAGAATTCCGAGCGCTTCTTTCGCCTGTCAAACATGCCAAGACGCCCGACAAGACTCCTCACCCGGCACTTATATATATAATGAGACGTAGGCAAGACCCTTCTCCCAAGCTTTCTTGGCACCTTCCGCCGACACCTATATACGCAATGAGACCCCTGACAGATTATCTCCATCAGGGGTCTCACCACTTTCAATATCTTTCAACCACAATATGGGGTGGTTGCATCAATAGCCTTTCTTTTCTGTTCCGACTCATTTTCTCCGCAGGAAAAGAGAGGCGGAACGGGTATCACACCTTACTTCGCACCACCAGTCCAGAATGCCTCCTCAGCCTTCTGTCTCTTGATGAAGTCGTCGTAAGCCTTACGTGCACGGTCGTTGGCAGCCTGGTTGGCCTGCACCTTCTGAATGCTCTGCTTCAGACGGTCAGCACTTCCGCTCACGGTGATATCCTCTGCGCTTGCCATTGTGCAGTACTCGATAGCCTTGGGATACTGTCCCAGCATAGTGTAAACGTTAGCCTCCTTCAGATAAGCCTTACCCTTGAGGTCAGCGTTGTAGCCAATAGCCTTCTCTGCATAAGTCAGTGCACCGGTGTATTGCTTGCTCTTGGTCAGACCATTGGCAATATTCAAGCAGATAGCGCCACGCTTTGCGTCGCTTGAGCAAAGCTCGAGAGCCTTGTTGTAGTACTCCAGCATCTTCTCTGCCTGACCATCCTTCTGAGCCTTCTGAGCCAGACCGATGGCGCTGGTGAATGTAGGCTCGATGGCATAAGCAGCCTCGGCGTACTGATAATAGATGCCGCTGTCGTCGCAATCATTCTGTGCCATCAAGGTCAGAGCACTGTTCAGCTTGTTGATATCACCCTTGTAGTTATCCAACTTCTTGGTATAGATGGCGATAATCTGCGCTGTATCAGCAGCACCGCTTGCGCTGAATGTCTGCTCAATCAGAGCCAGAGGGCCGTCATACTTAGCCAGCAGCTTGCTGGCCTTGGCAGTGTCACCTGCCTGCTGAGCCTCCTTGGCCAGCTGGAGCATCTTCTCACAAGCGTCCTTGCTATCCATATAGTCCTGCAGATACTGCTCTCTCAGAGCGGTGGGGGCAGTCTTGTACATGGCATCGCTCACGAGGAAGAAGTTCTGGAGCACAGAACCTTCAATCTCGCGTCCACCCTTCTCGTTGATCATCTTGATGGCGTTGCTGTAGTTCTCATATGACTTGTTCAGCGTGTAGCCAGAGCCCTGGATGGTGGGAGCAGTCCAGTTGTAGTAGTCAGCCTTCAGCGCGAGCACGTCGCCCAAGGTTGACTTGGTCTTTGCAAAAGTATTCAGTACATCCAGATTCTTCTGGCGTGCCTCGAAGAGAGAAATCATCTCCTGAAAGTAGGCAAGCTTCTTGGCCTGGTCCTTCTCACCGCTGATCAGTTGGAAGAACATGTAAGGACCCTGTGTGTAGATACCTGTGATGGCAAAGGGAGCATTCTTGATGAGCCACTCATAGTTCATGTGTGCACCCTTCCAGTCCTGGTTCGCCATGCTCTGCTGGAAGTACGACACATAGCCGCGGCCAGCCTTGATGCTGTCCTCATTGTTGTTGTTTGAGTAACCGATACGCTCGTTCAGGTCCTTGTCAGTGAAATCCTGTGCGAAAGCAGGGGCAGCCGCAACGGCAAGAGCAACGGCAAATGCAATCTTTCTCAATTTCATAAGTCTGTTGTGATTATACTTTTTTCTGTCGTGATATTGTATCCTTTGGTATGCTTACGCAATTTCGATGCAAATATACAAAGTATTTATCAGATTGCAACCCGTTTTGGAATAAAGATGCAAATCCACTGCGTTTTTTAACGTTTTTGCTTACACGAGAGAAGGCATTGAGCAGAAAGCCGTACTTTTGCAGATATATTCCGTTTTTACACATTATTTATATTTATATGGTACTCGAAATTATCCTCCTGCTGGTCGGCATAGTGCTGGTCCTGTGGGGAGCCGACCGTTTTACGGACGGCGCATCGGGCTTGGCCCGCAAATGGCACGTGAGCGAACTGGTCATCGGACTTACCATCGTGGCGGCGGGAACCAGCCTCCCCGAGTTTATGGTAAGTCTGCTCAGCACCTTGCAGGGAAGTGCCGACATGAGCACAGGCAACATCATCGGCAGCAACATCTTCAATAGTCTGGTCATTCTGGGTGCTTCGGCACTGGTGCTGCCACTGGCTGTTGACAAGGCATTGCTCTACAGGGATATGCCAATCACAATATTGGTTTCATTGATGCTCTTCGGGCTGGTCTTCTTTGACAGCACCATCAGCCGCAGCGATGCGCTGATATTCCTGGTTTTCTTTGCCATCTACATCTACTACACCTTCTATCTGGCCCGGAAGAACAGGAAGGCAGAGAAAGAGAAGGAGGTCGAGAAGACTGCCTCATACCTGGTTCTTGCCTTCCAGATAATCATCGGCATGGCGGCTCTGGTCATTGGAGCGCGCCTGATGGTCAGTGAGGGAGCATCCATGGCACGTCACTGGGGTGTGAGCGAGAGCGTGATAGGTCTGACGATATTGGCAGGCGGAACCAGTCTGCCCGAATTGGCCACCAGTATGGTAGCGGCCCGCAAGGGGCGTGAAGGCCTTGCTGTGGGCAACGTAATAGGCAGCAACGTGTTCAACATCGCAGGCATCCTGGGCTTGTGCACACTCATCCGTCCCATGCAGGTGGAGAACATTGCCCTCACCGACTGGATAGCTCTGGTTGGAAGCGGTATCATCGTGTGGATAGTATCCTTCACCCGAGGCAAAATAGAGAAGTGGGAAGGTTGTTTCCTGCTGCTCTGCTACCTCCTTTACATGATAAATCTCTTATGTAAGTAAGCATGCATAAATCACTCTTAGCAAAGTTCTTTTCCGCAGCGCTGCTTCTTTCTGCAGGCTCGCTGCACTGTTTGGCAGGCGATGCGCCTCTCTGGTTGCGTCCTGTCAGAATCAGTCCCGACGGCAAGCAGATTGCCTTCTCTTATATGGGCGACATCTATTCCGTACCCGCCGAAAGTGGTGCGGCACGTCAGTTGACCACCAATCCTGCCTACGACACCGCTCCCTTCTGGAGTCCCGACGGCAAACATATCGCCTTCAGCAGCGACCGTGCGGGCAGTATGGATGTGTATGTAATGCCGGCAGAAGGCGGTCCGGCACAGCGGTTGACCAGCCACAGTGCCGCCGAGACAGTGGCTGGATGGCTCGATGACAGCACCATCCTGTTCAGCCGAACCGGCCATCCCACCTCCTCAGAGATTATTTTCCCGGGCGGAACATACAAGAAGATGTACCGTGTAAGCATCTCCGGTGGCCGTCAGACCCTCTATTCTGCCCTGCCGATGGACAATCTGTGCGTGGGCAAAGACGGCTCTATTATATATAATAATGTAAAGGGATATGAGGATACATGGCGCAAACACCACACGAGCAGCATCACACGCGACGTATGGAGCGTGAAGGACGGACAGTACAAGCAGCTCACTACCACGCACGTAGAGGTGCGCGATCCTCTGTGGAACCCCACAGGCGAGGGCTTCTACTGCATTGACGAGGAGGACGGAACACTCAATGTGGCACTCCGCACAGACAATGGCAGCCGCAAGCAGCTCACTCATTTCCATGGTTCACCCGTGCGCTATCTCTCTGCATCCAATCAGGGAACTCTCTGCTTCTCCTTTGACGGAAGCATCTACACCCTCACACCCGGAAGCGAACCACATCGCGTGGAGGTTTCCATCATCAGTGACAAGCAGGCCGAACCCATGCGCCGGAGCAAGGTAAGGCAGGGAGCTTCATCGGTGAGCGTATCGCCCGACGGCAAGCAAGTGGCCTTTATCCTCAATGGCGACGTATATGTGACCGATGTGGATAACAAGACCACTCGCCAGCTGACCGACACCCCCGAGCGTGAGCGCACTGTGACTTTCCGTCCCGACGGCAAAGCAGTGGCCTACGACTCTGAGCGTGATGGCGTTTGGGGCATCTATGAATGTGAGATAAAGGACGACAAGGAGAAATCCTTTGCCTACTGCACCCAGACGGTGGAGCGTCGTCTGACAGACGGAAAGACCACCTCCTTCCAGCCTTCATACAGCCCCGACGGCAAGCAGATAGCCTATCTGGAGAACCGCACAACCATCAAGGTGATGAACGTGAAGAACGGCAACGCACACACTGTGATGGATGGCAAATACACCTACAGCTATAGCGACGGCGACCAGTACTTCACATGGAGCCCCGACGGAAAATGGTTGCTGGCCAACTACAACGGCACTGCAGGCTGGTGCATAGGTGACATCGCCCTGCTGAGAGCCGATGGCAAGGGCGAGCCAATCAACTTGACCCAGAGCGGATACTCAGACAGCAGCCCACGCTGGGTAATGGGCGGACGTGCCATGATATTCCAGAGCGACCGTGCCGGCTACCGTGCTCACGGTTCGTGGGGCTCTGAGCGAGACGAGTATGTGATGTTCTTCGATGCTGCCGCCTATGATGAGTTCCGCTTGTCAAAGGAAGATGTGGCGCTGCTGGAGGCATCCTCCGACAACAAGAAGAGCAAGAAGGACAGCACCAAGCAGGAAGTGAAGGATTTGCAGTTCGACCTCGACAACCTCGAAACACGCACCATCCGCCTCACTCCCACCTCTACCAACCTGGGAGATGCCATCATGGACAGCAAGGGCACCAAGCTCTATTTCATCGCGCCATACAATGGCAACATGGCTCTGTGGGTACGCGACTTCAAGGAAGAGCGCACGGAACTCAAGCTCCAGAACATCAGCGCGGGTTCGCTGCGTCCTGACAAGGACTTGAAATACTGCTTCTTCACTGGCGGAGGCGGCACCATCCAGCGTCTGGAGCTTGCCACATCGGCCATCAAGAACGTTCCCTTCGAGACTTTCGCCTCATATCGCACGCAGGAGGAGCAGGCTTGCCTCTATGAGCATATCTGGAAGCAGACCAAGGAGAAACTCTATGATCCTGGCATGAACGGCGCTCCATGGGATTCGCTCTACAGCGTGTATAAGAAGTTCCTGCCGCATATCAACAACGGATATGACTTCAGCATCCTGGCCAGCGAACTGCTGGGCGAACTGAATGTATCGCATACGGGCTGCCGCTATCGTGCCTACAACAGCGCGCTCTCTACAGCCGAACTGGGAGCGCTGATAGATGAAACTTACCAGGGAGCAGGCATCCGGCTGGCAGAGACTCTGCCTGGAGGTCCATTGGACACCCATTCACGCATCAAGCCAGGTGCCATCATCACTGCCATCGACGGCAAGACCATCGAGGCCGGCACCGACTTCTGGCCCCTGCTGGCAGGCAAGGCCGGTGTGCTCACAAGGCTCACCGTGAAGGGCATAAAGGAAGACATACTCATGCGACCCATCTCGTCGGGTGCACAGAATGGTCTGCTCTACCGCCGCTGGGTGCGTCGCAACACACAGTTGGTAGATAGTCTGTCGGGCGGCAAGCTGGCCTACGTGCACATCGAAGCGATGAACGGCGAGAGTTTCCATGAGCTGTACCGCACCCTTCTCAGCGACAAGAACCGCCAGAAGGATGCTGCCATCGTGGATACACGCCACAACGGAGGCGGATGGCTGCACAATGATGTGTGCGAACTGCTGTCCGGCAAGCGCAGTGTACGCTATATGCCACGTGGACAGCACATCGGTGACGACCCGTTCAACCGCTGGGTGAAACCCTCGTGCATGCTTATCTGTGAGGACAACTACTCCAATGCACACGGCACTCCATGGCTCTACCACGAGTTGGGAATAGGCAAACTGGTGGGCGCTCCTGTGCCTGGCACTATGACCGCTGTGTGGTGGGAGACCGTGGGCAGCTACGTGTTCGGCATCCCGCAGGTTGGTTCGCTCGACAACAGAGACCAGTTCCTGGAGAACCAACAGCTGGAGCCCGACATCGAGTGCTACCTTTCCCCCACTGACCTTATCAATGGCAAGGACACTCAGATAGAGCAGGCAGTGAAACTCATGCTGAACAAATAACCCGCTATAGCACCAAGGACCGCATCGCGAAACAAACCTCGCAGTGCGGTCCTTTTCTTTGCCACATCGCGCGCGCATATATTATATAAGGAGAAGAGAGAGACGCATGAGTAATCCAAGGGAGTGAAAAGCCGGTATGCAGAGGACATTGGGCAATCTGCAGGGAAGCTCCTTCATCGGCAGAAGGCGTCTAACCAACGCCGCGTTCCATGTATCCCGTCATATCTCAGTCCACCAGCTCCCGTCCAGGGGCTCTTTTTCCTCCAAAACCCAGCATTCCAACTTAATCTGCGCAGCAAAGAGCAAAAATAATACCAGCAAGTATCTTTTTTATGCAAAGCGAGTGCCCTCGTACCGCGAATTTTATTAAATTTGCATTGAGAATAGGCTCTGACCGCCTTGTAAGTGCACAATAAACACTGGCAGGGCACAACAAAAACAGCAACAAAAAGCAGAAATGGCTACAAACAACTCCACATCGCCGAAGATGACCAACTACAGGTGGGTCATTTGCGCCATGCTCTTCATGGCCACAACTATCAATTACATGGACCGCCAAGTGCTCTCGCTCACCTGGAAGGACTTCATCGCACCCGAGTTCCACTGGACCGACAGCACGTACGGCAATGTTGCTGCCATCTTCTCATTGGTCTATGCGGTGGCCAACTTGCTCAGTGGTCGCTTCATGGACTGGATTGGCACACGCCGGGGTTACCTGTGGGCCATCGGCATATGGTCGTTGGGTGCCTGCCTGCATGCCGTTTGCGGACTGGCCACTATCGGTTGGCTCGACCTGGGCGGACGTGAAGACCTCTTCAATGCAACAGGTGCGCTGGCCGTGAGCATAGCCAGCGTGAGCGCATGGTTCTTCATCATAGCACGCATCGTACTGGCTGTGGGCGAGAGCGGCAACTTCCCTGCTGCCATCAAGGTGACCGCAGAATACTTCCCTGCAAAAGACCGTGCATTCAGCACCAGCATCTTCAACAGCGGTTCCACCGTGGGTGCACTCATCGCACCACTCAGCATACCCCTGCTGGCCCATTGGTTCAAGGAGATGGGCATAGGCGGCGGATGGGAGATGGCTTTCATCATCATCGGCGCACTGGGCTTCGTGTGGTTGGGACTCTGGCTGTGGATCTACCGCCGTCCAGAAGACTGCAAGCACGTCAACAAGGCAGAACTCGAATACATCCAGCAGGGTGTGGAGGCCGAACCAAAGAACACTCCCGCTGCCGGCAGCAGCCAGGAGGAGGAGCAGAGCATCCCCTTGAGCCACTTCCTGCGCCTGCCTCAGGCATGGGCCATCTTCCTGGCCAAGATGGTGACCGACGGTGTGTGGTGGTTCTTCCTCTTCTGGACTCCCGCCTACATAAGCGATGTCTATCACCTGAAGTCCGACAACCCGACGGCCATGATGCTCATCTTCGTGCTCTATGCCATCACCATGCTTTCGCTCTACGGCGGCAAGCTGCCCACCATCATCATGCAGCGCACGGGTCTCAATGCCTATGATGCCCGCCTGAAGGCCATGTTCGCCTTCACCCTTCTGCCCTTGCTCACCCTCTTTGCACAGCCTCTGGGCACCATCAGCTACTGGTTCCCTGTCATACTGATTGGTCTGGCAGGTGCCTCGCATCAGGCTTGGTCAGCCAATCTGTTCTCTGTGGCCAGCGACTTGTTCCCGCGCAAAGCCGTGGGCACCATGACCGGCATCAACGGCATGGCTGGTGGCATCAGTTCGTACGCCATCAACAAGATAAGCGGCCACCTCTTTGACTACGCCGCCGAAACCAACATGACGTTCCTGGGCTTCGAGGGAAAACCCGCCGGCTACTTCATCATCTTCATCTATTGTGCGCTTGCCTACCTGGCAGGATGGTGCATCCTGAAGACTCTGGTGCCGCATTACAAACCGGTGAAAATAAAGTAAGCAAGTAAATCAGAGACAATGGAATCTGCTCCGAAGCCCATATCCCGGGCAGAAGGAGTGCAATCCTACACTTATAGTTCAACATTCATAACAGGAAGACTGATGCTTGAAAAGACATGGCGGTGGTTTGGCCGTCAGGACAAGATTACGCTGGACATGCTCCGGCAGATAGGTGTGGAGGGTATAGTGACCGCGCTGCACCACATCCCCAACGGCGAAGT
Organism: uncultured Prevotellaceae bacterium; assembly: GCA_900543815.1. Classification (GTDB taxonomy): domain Bacteria; phylum Bacteroidota; class Bacteroidia; order Bacteroidales; family Bacteroidaceae; genus Physcousia. The sequence continues at coordinate 55,554 of UQST01000012.1, read as the reverse complement.
GTGGAGCCGTGAAGACATCCGCTCCATGCGGGAATATATCGAACAGCACCACATGAGATGGAGTGTGGTGGAGAGTCTGCCCGTATGCGAAAGCATCAAGTACGGGGGTAAGGACCGCGATGAGCTGATAGAGAAGTACATCATAAGCCTGGAAAATCTGGGCCGGGAGGGTGTGCACACTATCTGCTACAACTTTATGCCCGTGCTCGATTGGGCTCGCACCGACCTCACCCACCCCAATGGCGACGGCACCTCAAGCCTCTATTTCAGCCATGCAGAGTTTGCATATTTCGACTGCAAGATACTCAAGCGCAAGGGTGCAGAGGCCGACTACACAGCCGAGACGCTGGAGGAAGTGGAGCGCATGAGCCATCACTTCACCGCCGAAGACGAACACAGGCTGGTGGAGAACATCATCGTGAAGACACAGGGGTTCGTCAACGGCAACATCACAGAGCATGATGAACGGCCGGTGGAGATATTCCGCTCGCTCCTGGCACTCTATGACGGTATCGACAAAGAGCAGTTGCGCGCAAACATGAAGTATTTCCTCGAGGCCATCATGCCCGTCTGCAACCGCTGGGAGATGAACATGTGCGTGCATCCCGACGACCCGCCATTGCAGATTCTGGGGCTTCCGCGCATCGTATCATGCGACCTGGATATCGAGTGGATGCTCAATGCTGTGCCCGACAAGCACAACGGACTCACCTTCTGTGCCGGCTCGCTCAGCGCCGGAGCGCACAATGATGTGCCTGCGCTGGCCAGAAAGTATGCCGGGAGAACCCACTTCGTGCATCTGCGCAGCACCAATGTATTGCCCGGAGGGGACTTCAAGGAGGCAAGCCATCTGGGTGGCAGAGCACATATCATAGAGCTGGTGCGCATCTTCCAGAGCATCAATCCCGGTCTGCCAATGCGTGTGGATCATGCTCCACTGATGCTGGGCGACGAGAAGATGGGCTACAATGCAGGCTACAGCTTCCATGGCCGCATGCTTGCACTGGGCCTGGTGGAGGGCATCATGGCCACTGTGGATGACGAACTGGGTATTGCCCCCAAGGGGTGATCGCACCCGCGTGGGCATAAGCAGCTCCCACAGGAAGCAAGAGAGGACAAATAACATAGAACAAACAACATAAAGACAGAGGAGGATAAGTATATGTCACTGTTTGATATTAAGGACCAAGTGGTGGTCATCACTGGCGGTACAGGCGTGTTGGGACGTGCCATTGGCTCACATCTGGCACGCGAAGGTGCCAAGGTTGTTCTGCTGGGACGCAGAAAGGACGTAGGCGAAGAGTTGGCCGAAGACATCCGTAAGCAGAGTGGGCACGCCACTTTCATGGTGTGCGATGTGACCGACATCGAGGCTGTCAACCAGGTGCGCGATGAGGTGGTACGCCTCTATGGGCGCGTAGATGCATTGCTCAATGCCGCAGGAGGCAACATGCCAGGGGCAACCATTCCGCCTGGAAAGACCCTCTTCGACGTGCAGGTGGAGGAGTTTCAGCGCGTGCTCAACGTCAACCTCACGGGTACCCTCATCCCCACACAGGCTTTCCTCAAGCCCATGACAGAGGCTGGGCACGGCAGCATAGTGAACTTCAGCAGCATGGCAGCATTCCGTCCCCTGTCGCGAGTGATGGGTTATGCAGCCGCCAAGGCCGGTATCAGCAACCTCACAGCCTTCCTGGCCAACGAGGTAGCCAGCAAGTTCAGCCCCTGCATACGTGTCAACGCCATTGCTCCGGGCTTCTTCCTCACCGACCAGAACCGCTCGCTGCTCACCACACCCGATGGTGAACTCACCGAGCGAGGCAACGACATCATCCGTCAGACCCCCTTCAAGCGCTTCGGCAAGCCCGAAGAGCTGTGCGGCACAATACAGTACCTCATCAGCGAAGCGTCAGCCTTCGTCACAGGCACAGTGGCTGTGGTGGACGGAGGATTCAATGTCTTTGCCATCTGATTATTCTTACCATAAAACAAGAGAAAGATGCACACACACATAAAACCCTTTATGGACAAGGACTTCCTGCTCGACACAGACACCGCCAAGGTGCTCTATCACGAGGAGGCAGCCTCTCTGCCTATCATCGACTATCATTGTCACCTCAATCCCAAGGAGATAGCCGAGGACCACAAGTTCCGTAGCATCACCGAACTATGGCTGGGCGGCGACCACTACAAGTGGCGTGCGCTGCGTGCCAATGGTGTGGACGAGCGCTTCATCACGGGCGATGCTTCCGACTGGGAGAAGTTTGAGAAATGGGCCGAAACGATGCCCTACTGCATGCGCAATCCGCTCTATCACTGGACGCACCTGGAGTTGCGCACCGCCTTTGGCATACAGGATATCCTCAAGCCTGCCACTGCCCGGAGCATCTATGAGCGATGCAACGAGATGCTGGCCCGCCCGGAGTTCTCGGCCAGAGGACTGATGAAGCACTACAACGTGGAAGTGGTGTGCACCACAGACGACCCCGCCGACACACTGGAGCATCATCGGAGCATCAGGGAGAGCGGTTTCGAGGTAAAGGTACTGCCCGCCTGGCGGCCAGACAAGGCATTGGCCATCGACCAGCCTGAGCAATATCCGGCCTACCTCAAGCGCCTGGGCGAAGCAGCCGACACGGATATAAAGGACTACCGGTCGCTCATCGATGCTCTGCAGAAGAGGCATGATTTCTTTGCACAGCAAGGTTGCAGCCTCTCCGACCACGGCATCAGCCGCTTCCCATGGATGCCATGCAGCGACACCCAGGCCGATGCCATCCTGCAGAAAGCCCTCAGCGGCAAGCAGGTGAGCGCAGAGGAAAGCGAACAGTTCAATACTGCCCTGCTGCTCGAACTGGCCCGGATGGATGCCCGCAGCGGTTGGACACAGCAGTTCCACTACGGTCCCATGCGCAACAATAACAGCCGCATGTTCCGGCAGTTGGGACCAGACACAGGCTACGACAGCATTGGCACACAGGATACATCAGCCTCAATGACTCGTTTCTTGGACGCTCTCGACAGCGAGAACCTGCTTGCACAAACCATCCTATACTGCATCAATCCCTCTGACAACGAGATGCTTGCCACCATGACAGGCAACTTCCAGCAGGGACCCAAGCCAGGCAAGATCCAGTTTGGAAGCGGCTGGTGGTTCAACGACCAGCTTGATGGAATGGAGCGCCAGATGAATGCCCTCTCGCTGCAAGGGCTGCTCTGCCGCTTTGTGGGCATGCTGACCGACAGCCGCTCGTTCCTCTCCTACCCCCGCCATGAGTACTTCCGCCGCTGCCTGTGCCGTATGGTTGGCCGCGATGTGGAGGCTGGACTGCTGCCCGAAAGCGAGATGCCCTTCATCCGACAGATGATAGCCGACATCTGCTACCACAACGCCAAGCGCTACTTCGGCTTCTAAAACATTCCCGACAAGACACCTACCTCCCGCCTGCACAGCATCCCAGCTATACGCCCATCATGCTGCAGGACCAGAAGGAGGACAATAGAAATCAGAAAGGGTGCTGCACTATGAAACCAACACACAATGCAGCCCCCTTTCTGTCAACACCTCTCCCACACCCGGGCACTCCCCTTCTTCCCTGGCTTCATCACTCATGAAGGCACCCGTCAAGACCGTCACGGACAGACTGCATTCTGCATCCTGGCATCAGCCAATCCCGTGTGAAGCGAAGACAAAGTCCGTAAACAGCCAGGAAGAACCTGCTGCAAGCATCATCCACGCGGTGCTGCGAGCGGAAAACAAAGCATTTCAAGCCTGCCTGCAGGGCATCATGAAGAGGATGCAGGAGCGAAGATCGGATTTCCCAACTGCCTTCATCATTCATCCCTGCACCCTGATATGAGTCTTCAGGGTGCCAAGTGAAATCTCCGTTTGCAGTCTTTGGATGCACATACGCAACCTTTGTACGGACGTTTGCAGGCTGCGTATGGCCGTACAAAGGTTGCAAACGGAGACTTCAGCAAACTGCCTGAACACATGCAGCACGCTGCGTGAGCAATCGCAGCACGCTGCGTGGGCAATCACAGCACGCTGCGAATGGAACTGCACCGCACTGCGGGAAACGCCCCGGCCTTATGGAGCGGAAAAACAAGTATGATGAAAGGATTTGGGAAGGAGCGTTCGGGCTATCTGCCAAGCCCAAACAAGCCAAGAACAAATCTGATGACTGCCGGTTGCTTTAGGGAAGGGTTTCTTGGGGAAGCAAGAAGCGATATTGCTTTTATTTGGTTGCGATAAAGCCAAGACGGCATTTTCACAAAGGGCGTGTGAGGCTGTTGCTAATCTCTCTTCCTGCCAGCGAAGAACAGATAGACTGCTTACTCTTCCTCCTCGGCGTCTGCCGTGCGGAGGATAAGTGTGGTGGCACCGATGGTGATGATGTCTGAGTCGGAGAGGCGAACGCGGTCCTGGTCACGCAGAATCTCATTCATATAGAAAGTGCCAGTGTTGCTGGGCGCATCGCGAAGGATATACTGGAGGTCACCACGCTTGTTGCGCTGCACTCTGATGATGCAATGCTTGGTATCCACACTGGGGTCAACGGTCTCAATGGGCTTGTTGATGCTGGTTCCGCGCACGTATCTGCCAAACACGTTGTCACCCATCTCCAGGTCTATCACCTGCCTGTAATGGAACACGTTCTCCACCACTATCACGCTGCCAAGCTTTCCCTCGGGCTCCTCTGGCATTGCTTCTGCCTCCTTGCGGGTCGTCTTGACCTGGTTTGTACCCATACGGATTCCGAACTGCTTGTTGCAGTCGGGACAAACGAAGACGAGTTGTTGCCCCGGCTGATAGCGGGTCTCGTCGAACACTATATAGCTGTCACATTTGGGACAACGTACTCTCTTCATCTACGTTCTGTTATGGGAATTGTAACATATTAGAGCTTGAGTACCCAAGCGGACTCAAACTCTTCACTCTGCATGCGTATCCGGCGGGCATAGGAGTATGCTTCGTCAGAGGACTTGAAGCCTGGCACCAGCACTCTGGTCATGCTGCCCTTGGCCCGCATCTCTGCCTTGATACCCCTGCCATTCAGTTCCTTCACATATCGCTCTGCATTGGCATTGCTCACGGCGCTGGCCAGCACCACGGCAAATTCTGTTTGCTTCGCGGGCTTCACCTCGGCTTTCTCCTCTGCCTTCACCTCTGTCACAGCAGGCTCGGCAGGCTTGCTCTCTGCGCTCACTGCTGTTGCCTGGGCTTTTACAGGTTCTGCATTGGCCTTCACTTCATTCTGCACAGGTGCAGGATTTGAGGTAGCAGGGGCGGCGGCATTGGTCTGGCAGTTCTGCTGAGAGACGCTCTGCGCCTCCTCCACTATCGGTTTCTGGCTCACCTCAGCCGATGGCAGGAGGTTGGCAGGCAGGAAGAGGTTGGCCGTAGCAACAGTTGCCTCTGTGCCAGGAGACGTATAGACAGCGGGAGTAGAGAAGGAGAAGAAGATGATGATGGCCGCTGCCGCTGCCGACGCATAATAGAGCAGGCTGCGGGGAATGCGGATAGTCACATGCTTGTCATCCTGCTGAATATGTCGGACAGCCTGCTGTGCAGCCGCTTCGGCCTGCCTTACACTCTCGGGCAGGCGTGGCTGATAGACAGAGTCAAGTCCGTAGAACTCAGGAGAAGTCACACCAGCCTGGCAAGGCATGAAGCAATCGGTGCCGGTGGCAGTATCGCGCACGAACATACCTATGCTTCCCACTTCGGCCACGCTGTTGGCTGCCAGTTCCTGCTTCATGTTCTCCACATACTCGGCACATGCGGTCTGAGCCTGCTCGCTGTTGACTCTGAGCGCAAGCGCAAGTGAGCGTATGAAGTCATCAACTCCCTGGCTACAGTCTGAAGAGAACGATACGTTGCGCACGGGAGGCAGGAAGAGCTCCTCCTCAGGCACCCAGCGGCTTTCGCTCTGCTGAATGCTGAAGGTCCCCAACTGCGGTACGCACACGCTGTCATGCTCCAGCAGGAGATATTCTATATGTCGGGATATATCTATCACTCTGTATTCTTTGTTCTTGCTTTACGTTACGATATCGGGCACAAGGCCCTTCGGAGAAGCGTGCTTACTTCTTGGCGGCCTTATCCTTCTCGGCTTCCACCTTCTTGATCTTCTCTGCCACCTCGGGACGAATCTTATATCTCTTGTTGAGACCCTTCACTACGTCCTTGGTGATATCGAACTTGGGATTGGCTATCAGCAGGTTCTCACCGGCCTTTACCATCACATAGTCATACTTGTGTGTGCGGTTGAACACCTTGAGGAAAGCCTGTATGCTGTCGCGGGCTTCGTCGTTGATGCGTGCCTGCTCCTCGTTGAACTCGCCGTTGAGACGTGCAGCCAGCTCCTGCAGATCCTCCTGCTCACGCTGTATGCTTGCCTGTGCGCGCTCCAGTTCATCACGTGTGGTGAAGCCGTTGCTCTCGTACTTCTTCTGCATCTGAGCGGCATGAGTCTCCAGCGTACGCTGCTTCTGCGCCAGGGTGTTCTGTATGTTATTGCCCTTGCGGGTAAGCAACTCGCTGTAGTCCTTGTAGAGCTGATACTGGCTCATGAGTGTGTCCAGTTCCACATAAGCTATCTTCAGACCGACGGTCTGCTCACTGCCTGCTGTCTCCTCTGTAGCTTTCTCGGCATTCTTAGAGCAGCTGCTCATGGCAGCCACCAAGGACAGGCATGCAAGCCCAAGGGTAAATCTCTTCATCTTCATATCGTTTTCTTGTTATGATTACACATTATATATATATAACAGGCAAATGCCTCTCTCGTCACGCCCGCCCGGCTCACTCCTTGTCGGCACGTTCCTTCACGGCATGCCGGTTGGGCTTCCGCTCCATGCGGTCCATGCTTTGCACGCAATGGATACCCCGCTTGCGCATCTCCTTGCTGTCGCCTATATGGAAACTTCCAAACTTCCCATTGGGCAGAAGAAGCACCTTGACACAGAGCAGAAGCATGGCTACTGCAACAATTCCAAGGGTTATAAATGCGAGTTTCAACATAATTGCCTATATTTGCATTTGCAAAGGTAGTCAAAAGCAATAAACCTACAAAATATTATGAGTGAAATTGAACTGAAACCTGCAAGCGTCTTTGAATGCTTTGCCAAGGTAAACCAAGTGCCAAGGCCATCCAAGAGGGAAGAGAAGATGATAGAATTCCTGCTCAACTTCGGCCACAGTCTGGGACTGGAGTCAGTATGCGACGAGACAGGAAACGTCATCATACGCAAGCCTGCCACCGCAGGTATGGAGAACAGGAAAACGCTTATCCTGCAGAGCCACATGGATATGGTGTGCGAAAAGAACGCGCATACGGAGTTCGACTTTATGAAGGACGCTATCCAGACCTACGTAGATGGCGAGTGGATGAAGGCCAAAGGAACCACGCTGGGAGCAGACGACGGCATCGGAGTAGCCATGCAGATGGCACTCCTGCAGAGCACCGACATCCCCCACGGACCCCTTGAGTGTGTGTTCACCAGAGACGAAGAGACGGGCCTGACAGGCGCCTTCGGCATGAAGAGCGGCTTTATGACAGGCACCATGCTCATCAATCTCGACAGCGAGGATGAGGGCGAAATCTTCGTATCCTGCGCCGGTGGCTGCCGCACTTTTGCCCAATTGGATTACACGGAAGAGGAAGTTCCACAGGGCTTCTTCACCTTCTCGCTGCACATCAAGGGCCTCTCCGGTGGCCACAGCGGCGATGACATCAACAAGAAGAGGGCCAATGCCAACAAGCTGCTGGCACGCTTCCTCTACCTGTCGATGAAGAAGTACGACCTGCGGCTGGTGGATATCCAGGCCGGCGGACTGCACAATGCCATCCCTCGCGAGGCTTCCTGCCTGTGTGCGATACCTTCCAAGGACAAGGAGCAGATACGCATCGACTGGAACATCTTTGCCGCTGATGTGGAGGAGGAATACAGCTCCACCGAGAAGAACATGCAGTTCCTGCTCGAGAGTCAGGATGCTGCCGCCACCGCCATAGACCAGAACACCAGCACACGGCTCATCACTGCCCTGCAGGCTGTAGATAATGGCATCTTCGCCATGTGCCAGGATATCGACATGGTGGAGACCAGTAGCAACCTGGCCTCAATCCGCATGAACAAGGAGACCAAGACCATCGACATCAACAGCAGCCAGCGCAGCAGCATCATGAGTGCCCGCATCAACATGGCCAACACCTTTGCTGCCGTGTTTGAGCTGGCAGGTGCACGGGTGGATATAGGCGAGGGCTATCCCGGATGGAAGATGAATCCCAAGAGCGAGATACTGCGTATCGCAGTGGAGCAATACGAGAAACTCTTCGGCAAGAAGCCCGTCGTCCGTGGCATACATGCCGGTCTGGAGTGCGGACTGTTCAGCGAGAAGTATCCTGGCATGGATATGATATCGATGGGTCCCACGCTCAGAGGCGTCCACTCACCCGACGAACGTCTGCTCATACCCACGGTGCAGATGGTGTGGGACCATCTTCTGGCCATCATCACAAACATCCCCACTGTCTGAAGATGCCCAACAGGAAGAGACTGACACACGGCATACTGTCGGCATGCATGCTTCTGCTGGCTCTGCTGGCAGGAGCATGCACAGACTATGAGGCCTTCACCAGCGACCCGTCAGCGCGGTTGGAGTTCTCCCACGACACATTGGCATTTGACACCATCATATCCACTGTGCCCAGCGCTACACGTACCCTCACCGTCTTCAACAGGAACAAGAAGGGGGTGAGGATAGCTTCGGTGAGCCTGGCAGCAGGCTCCTCAAGCCATTTCCGCGTGAATGTGGATGGTGAATGGCTGGCTGACGGTGCCGGAGAGGACTTCAAGATTTACCGCAAGGACACTATGATAGTGCGCGTAGAGGTCACTGTCCCACAGGTGGAAAGCACCCAGGTGGGCACCATCAACGATGTTCTGCGCTTCGTCATGGAGAGCGGCAATGTGCATGAAGTAGTGCTGCAGGCATCGGCCATAGATGCCTACATGGTGCACGGAATGGTCATCGACCACGACTCCACCCTGCTCACCGACAAGCCTTATCTCATCTATGATTCGCTGTATGTGGCCCCTGGAGCACAACTAAGTCTGCTTCCCGGCACCCGTCTGATGTTCCATGACGATGCAGCCATGCATATCCATGGGTCGGTGCATGCAGAAGGGACACTGGAGCAGCCCGTCATCTTCCGTGGTGACAGGCTCGACCACATGTTCGGCTATCTGCCCTATGACAACATGCCCAACCGCTGGCAAGGCATCAACATACACGCTGGCAGTGCCGGCAACAGGTTCTCCTACTGCGACATACACGGAGGTTCCTATGGCATTCTATGCGACAGCACCGACACCGACACCACCACTCTCACACTGGAAAACTCTGTCATCCACAATGTGGGAGGCGACGGACTGAGGCTGGACAACTGCAAGGCCAGGGTGGGCAACTCGCAAATCAGCAACACCAAAGGTGACTGCGTGTATATCTTCGGCGGCGACTACGAATTTGTCCACTGCACCATCGCACAGTTCTATCCCTTCACCGCCAACCGTGGGAATGCGCTCTATATGGCCAACAATATCGGTGAGGCCAACAGGGATATCAGGCAAGCCAGCTTCATCAACTGCGTGATAACGGGTTATGCCGACGATGTCATCAAGGGCAGTATCGTTGAGGGACAGGACTACACTTGCCCTTACCTCTTCAGCCACTGCCTTCTGAACACCATCAAGTCGGATGATTCGGTGCGCTTCGTGCACATCACCTACGACACCGACAAGCAGGAACTCTATAAGGAAAAGAACTTCGTGCTCTTCGACACCGACAACTTCCTGTATGATTTCACCCCCGACAGCCTGAGCCTGATACGCTCGCTGGCCGACTCCACAGCAGCTCTGCGCTACCCCACCGACCTGCGTGGGCGCTCGAGGTTTGCCGACGGAGCTCCCGATGCCGGCTGTCTCGAATATGTAAAAGAATGAAGACCGTACTCATAGTGGTGGGCAAGACCACCGACAAGCACTTCGAAGCCGGCATCACAGCCTATGTGAAGCGCATCTGTCACTATATGCCCTTTGAAATTGCCGTGGTGCCCGAACTGAAAGCCACTGCTCACCTCACCGAGAATGAGCAGAAGGAGCGGGAAGCCGAACTGCTGCGCAAGGCGCTCATGCCTGGTGACTGCATCGTGCTACTTGACGAACACGGCACCGAAAGGCGCAGTATCGAGTTTGCCCAATGGATGCAGAAGAAGATGGCAGCCAGTCCGCGTCGCCTGGTATTCATCATCGGCGGCCCCTACGGCTTTGCTCCATCCATCCATCAGCTGGCTGCCGAGGAGATAAGCCTGAGCCAGATGACGCTCTCACACCAGATGATACGCCTGCTCTTCTGTGAACAGATCTACCGGGCAATGACCATCCTCAGGGGAGAACCTTACCACCACGAGTAGTCACACAGCGCTGCCGGGCAGACAGCAGACCATTTCCTGCCCCCGCGCATATAATATAAGGTATAAAACAAACTAAATTCATTGACGAATATGTTAAGCGTAGAAGAACTGAACGACAGGCTTATCGACCTGGCATTTGCCGAAGACATCGGCGACGGAGACCACACCACCCTGTGCTGCATACCCGATACCGAGATGGGTGAAAGCAAACTGCTCATCAAGCAAGAAGGCATCATCGCCGGAGTGGAAATAGCCAAACAGGTGTTTCACCGCTTCGACCCCACCATGGAAGTGGATGTACACATCGCCGACGGCACTCATGTGATGCCCGGAGATATCGTGATGAGCGTAAAGGGCAAGGTGCAGAGCCTACTGCAGACTGAGCGTCTGATGCTCAACATACTGCAGCGCATGAGCGGCATAGCCACCATGACTCACCGCTACCAGCAGGCTCTCATCGACGCAGGAACCAAAACACGTGTGCTGGATACCCGCAAGACCACTCCCGGCATGCGCATGCTGGAGAAGGAGGCGGTGAAGATAGGCGGCGGAATGAACCACCGCATCGGCCTCTTCGACATGATTCTGCTCAAGGACAATCACATCGACTTCTGCGGAGGAGTGCACAATGCCATCTCCAGAGCCAAGGAATATTGCCGCGCCAAGGGCAAAGACCTGAAGATAGAGTGCGAAGTGCGCGACTGGAAAGAGCTGGAGGAAGCTCTGGCCGAGGGCTGCGACCGCATCATGTTTGACAACTTCACACCCGAAGATACCCGCAAGGCAGTGGAACTGGTTGCCGGTCGCTGTGAGACAGAATCCAGCGGCGGCATCACCTTCGACACCATGATTCCTTATGCTCAGGCAGGTGTGGATTTCATCTCATTCGGTGCACTCACCCACAGCGTCAAGGGTCTGGACATGAGTTTCAAGGCTGCTGGCAGCGACAAACTGGTAATCAAGTAAAACAGCAAACAACCAACCAGCCCCTACCAGTTTCCCGCGAGGAGGCGGAAAGCTTTACTCCGCATCTCCCCGGGGGACACTGGCAGGGGACTTATCGTATATTATGAACAACAAGACATTACGCCTCCTGCTCATCCTCACACTGGCAGCTCCCCTGATGGGCATGCATGCATGGGCTTGCACCAACCTCATCGTGGGCAAGAAAGCCAGCCAGGACGGCAGCGTCATCGTGACATACAGTTGCGATGACTACGGTGCCTACGGATTTATGAACTTCCTGCCCGGCGGCAAGCATGCCAAAGGCACCATGCGCCCAATCTATCATTATGAGTCCAACAATTACCTGGGCGAGATACCCGAGGCTGAAGAGACCTACACCGTAGTGGGCCTGATGAACGAGCATCAGCTTACCATCCACGAAACCACATTCGGCGGCAGGGAAGAACTCACCGATACCATCACGGGACTGCTGGACTATGGCAGCCTGATGTATGTGACCCTGCAGCGGGCACGCACCGCACGTGAGGCCATCAAGGTGCTCACTGACCTGGCCAACACCTACGGATATGAGAGCGAGGGAGAGTCCTTCACACTGGCCGACCCCAACGAGGTGTGGGTGATGGACCTCATCGGTAAAGGCCCTGGGAGAAAGGGTGTGGTGTGGGTAGCAGTACGCATTCCCGACGACTGCATATCCGGTCATGCCAACCACAGCCGCATTCACCAGTTCCCTCTGAAAGACAAGGACAACTGCCTCTACAGCAAGGATGTCATCTCCTTTGCCCGTGAGAAGGGCTACTTCAGCGGCAAGGACAAGGATTTCTCCTTTGCCGATGCCTATGCGCCAGCCGACTTCGGTGCTCTCCGCTTCTGCGAAGCCCGCGTGTGGAGCTTCTTCAACCGCTGGGCGGCAGACGACATGTCGGCCTATCTCAGTTATGCCGAAGGCGACACCAAGGCTGCTCCCATGCCCCTTTATGTGAAGCCCAAGCAGCCACTGAGCCTGCAGGATGTGAAGGATATGATGCGTGACCACTACGAGGGTACTCCTCTGGCTCTGGACAGCGACTTGGGCCAGGGACCTTGGGAAATGCCTTACCGCCCCACTCCGCTCTCATTTGAGGTGGATGGCAAGAAGTATTTCAACGAGCGTCCCATCAGCACCCAGCAGACAGCCAACGTGTATGTATCGCAGATGCGCTCATGGTTGCCCGACCACATAGGCGGCGTCATCTGGTTTGGCAATGACGATACCAACATGGTGCCTCTCACTCCTGTCTATTGCTCATCACTCTACGTGCCCGAATGCTACGCAGCAGGCACAGCCGACTGCTTCACTTTCTCCACCCGCTCGGCCTATTGGGTGCAGAACTGGGTGAGCAATATGGTATATCCCCGCTATTCTGCCCTCTTCCCCGAAGTGAAATCCACCCGCGACAGACTGGAGAAGGATTACACATCGCTGCAGGCTGAGACTGAAGAGAAAGCCAAGTCGATGACACACGACGAGGCTGTGAAGTTCCTCTCCGAATACGGCAGCCGCACCGCACAGAGCATGCTCTATGAGTGGAACCAGCTGGCTCAGACACTCATAGTCAAGTACAACGACATGTCGGTGAAGCGCACCAACGAGCAGGGACAATACGAGAAGACTCCCGGAGGCAACCAGCGTCCGGTGCTCCGTCCGGGCTATCCCGATGCCTACCGCCATCAGATTATCAAGCAGACGGGCGACCGCTTCCTGAACAAGTAAGCAGCCCCACAGCAGCCCGCCAGCACACTGGCCATCAGAAGCCGGCTTCCTCCTTCACCAGGGGAGGCCGGCTTCTCCGTTTTCCCCACCTCCCTCCCCTGCCCGACGCTATGTGCTGCGATGACCGACGCAACGCGCTGCAACAGCCGATGCAGTACGCTGCCACCGCCGATGCACCGCACTGCGTCAAAAGGCCAAGAATACAGCCGGCTGGCGAGAAGCCGGCTCCCCCTCTGCCCCTCACCACAGTACGTTATGTGTGATTTGATGTATGCATAACGTCCAAAGGCGCTTGTTTGAGGCAAAAAGGCGTTCTGAGCCTTGGGCATTCATGCACTTAATTGTACCTTTGTAGGCAAGAAACGAACTTAACAACACTTCATCATGCAGAAGAAGACATTACTCCGACGTGCGTTGCTGGCCATCCTGATGCTGGCCACAGCAGCATCGGCTGGCGCACGCAACAAGTATCTCTTTGTCTATTTCACGGGCAACAGTCCCGAGCAAGAGCAAATCTCGTATGCCGTCAGTGACGACGGATTCAACTACCAGCCGCTCAACGGCGGCAAGCCAGTGGTGGCATCCGACTCCATAGCGCTCACAGGATGCGTGCGCGATCCGCATATCCTGCGCACCCAGGCAGGTGACTATCTGATGGTAGCCACCGACATGCGCTCGTCACTGGGATGGACCAGCAACCGGGGTATTGTGCTCATGCGCTCACGCGACCTCATTCATTGGGAGCACCACACCGTAAACTTCCCCCAGAAGTATGCGGGCACCAATCTGGCCAACGTCACACGTGTGTGGGCACCGCAGACTATCTACGACGAGAAGGCCGGCAAGTATATGGTATATTTCTCTCTGCTCACCAATGACGGCACTATCCCCTACGACCGTGTGTATTGGGCCTATGCCAACGAAGACTTTTCCGACCTGGAGGGAGAGCCGCAGGTGCTGTTTGACTTCCACGCTCCTGCCATCGATACCGACATTGTGCAGGACCGTTCAGGCGAATACCATCTCTTCTTCAAGACGGAGCAGGAGGGTGCGCACAAGGGCATCCGCCAGTATGTATTCCGTGATCTGCACGACTCCAGCACATGGACTCTGCTGGATGGGTTCTGTGAGCAGACCAAGGATAATGTGGAGGGAGCCGGAGTATTCCCGCTCATCGACGGCGGCTGGTGCCTGATGTACGACTGTTACACAGCCGGACATTACCAGTTTACCCGCACCGACGACCTTCGCTCTTTCCGTTGGGTGGCCGACACGAAGACATCCGGAGCCTTCACTCCCAGGCATGGTACGGTGATTCAGATAACTCCCAAGAAGTACAAGCAGCTCACCCAGGGACTTGAAGCAAGGCGGAAGAAGGCACTGGCCGAGGTAAAGAACAGTTTCACCACAGGCGACAAGACGTTTCTGCTTGACGGCAAGCCCTTTGTGGTCAAGGCTGCCGAGATTCACTATCCGCGCATCCCACGCCCCTACTGGGAGCATCGCATCAAGATGTGCAAGGCATTGGGCATGAACACCATCTGCATCTATATCTTCTGGAACATCCATGAGCAGCGCGAGGGACAGTTTGACTTCAGCGGGCAGAATGATGTGGCAGAGTTCTGCCGGCTGGCCAAGAAGAACGGCATGTACGTTATCGTTCGTCCCGGCCCCTATGTGTGTGCCGAATGGGAGATGGGCGGACTGCCCTGGTGGTTGCTCAAGAAGAAGGATATACGCCTGCGCGAACTGGATCCTTACTTCATGTCGTGTGTAGATCGGTTCGAAGAGAAAGTGGCCGGACAGCTGGCTCCTCTCACCATACAGAACGGCGGACCCATCATCATGGTACAGGTGGAGAACGAATACAGCAGTTATGGTGAAGACAAAGCATACGTTGGGCAGATACGCGATGTGCTGCGCAAATACTGGGACAGCAAGGCTGGCAAGACCACTCTGTTCCAATGCGACTGGAACTCAAACTTTGAGCGCAACGGTCTGGACGACCTGACATGGACCATGAACTTCGGCACAGGCGCCAAGATAGACGACCAATTCAGCCGTCTGCGCCAGCTCAGGCCCAATGCTCCCCTCATGTGTTCGGAGTTCTGGAGCGGATGGTTTGACAAGTGGGGAGCCCGACATGAAACCCGACCCGCCAAGGAAATGGTGGCGGGAATAGATGAGATGTTGTCCAAGGGCATCTCCTTCTCGCTATATATGACGCACGGAGGCACTTCCTTCGGCCATTGGGCGGGTGCCAACTCGCCTGGCTTTGCGCCCGATGTCACTTCCTATGACTATGATGCACCTATCAACGAATGGGGACAGCCTACCGAGAAGTACTGGCTGCTGCGTGAGACGATGCAGAAATACACTGACCGCAAGCTGCCCGGCGTACCTGCACGTGCAGCCGACATCATCAGCATCCCACGCATGACCCTACAGCAGGTGGCACCTATCCACCTGGGAGCCGACAGCACAGCACAGAATCACGAACCGCTCACCATGGAGGAGATGAACATGGGCTATGGTTCAATGATATACAACACCTCATTGCCTGAAACAGAAGGCGGCTGCATGCTTCACCTCAACGGGCATGATTTCGTGCTGGTATTCGTTGACGGCAAATACATAGGCAAGATAGACCGCGTGAAGAACGAGCGCTCGCTCCCGCTTCCCGCTACCAAGAGGGGCCAGCAACTGACTCTGCTGGTGGAGGCAATGGGCCGTATCAACTTCGGACGTGCCATCAAGGACTTCAAGGGACTTATAGGAGATGTGACGCTCACTGGCCGTGTGGATGATGATGAGGTGACATGGAACCTCAAGAACTGGCGCATGCGACGCATAGCAGACGACTATCAGACGGCCCTGCGTGCAATGAACACACGCGATGAGCAGGCTGACGCAAGCCGGAATCCTTCGCCCCAGATAGGTTACTACCGCGCAACCTTCAATCTGAAGAAGACCGGCGACACCTTCCTCAATATGGAAACATGGGGCAAGGGACAGGTGTATGTCAACGGACATGCCTTGGGACGCTTCTGGAGCATTGGCCCTCAGCAGACGCTCTACTGTCCCGGCTGCTGGCTCAAGAAGGGCGAGAATGAGATAGTGGTGCTCGATGTGGTCGGCCCCCAAGAGACTGTCGTATGGGGACAGACAAAGCCCGAACTGGACAAGTTGCAGCTGGAGAAGTCGCTCAAGCACAATGATATCGGCAACAAACCCGACCTCAATTCGGCCACACCAGTGGCTCAGGGCGAAACCAAGGCAGGCAACGGATGGCAGACCATCAGTCTCAACGGTGAGGCTACCGGCCGTTATGTGGCCATCGAGTGCCTGTCAACCCACGACGGCAAGCAGGCTGCCATAGCCGAACTGTATGTCAAGGGGAAGAACCGTATGCGGATGGCCCGCGACCAGTGGGAAGTGAAGTATGCCAACTCAGAGAACCTCGATGGCAACCACACTGGCGACAAGGCGTTTGACCTGCAGGAATCCACCTACTGGCAAACAGAGCCCAGTGCCGCCGCACCTCATCTGCTGGTCATCGACATGGGCTCTGAGCAGACCATCACAGCCATCGACTATCTGCCCCGCATGGAGTCGGGAGCACCCGGAAGCGTGAAAGCCTACAGGGTGTATGTGTATTGAGTCTTAATCTGACATTCGTTTACAACCGTTTGTTTCCACATTATGAGAAGGACATTATCACTCATCCTCCTGGCAGCCTGCAGCCTGCTTCCCATGGGCGCACAGGCTCCCATGGACGGAGGAGTATGGAACGACAATACGGGCAAGCACATCAACGCCCACGGCGGAAGCATCTTCAACTACAAAGGCACCTATTACTGGTACGGCGAAAGCCGCTCTGCCGACGGCAAACCATATAGTTCGCTGGGCGTGAGCTGCTTCACTTCGAAGAATCTGAAGGACTGGACCAATCATGGGTTGGTGCTGCCTGTGAGCGACCAACCAGGCAGCGACATCGAGGGTGGATGCATCATCGAGCGGCCCAAAGTGCTCTACAACACACGCACCAAGAAGTTCGTCATGTGGTTTCATTTGGAGATGAAGGGCAAAGGTTACGCTGCTGCCCGTTCGGGAGTGGCTGTGAGCGACACGCCCTTTGGTCCGTTCCGCTTCGTGAAGTCTGGTCGTGTCAATGCCGGCAGATACCCTATCGGCTTTGCCTTGGCCGACACCACCGACCTGCGTCAGAAGCTGACAGAACCTGAGTATAAGGGTTGGTGGACTCCTCAATGGTACACCCAGATAGAACGTGGGATGTTCTTCATGCGCGACTTCCAGGGTGGCCAGATGGCACGTGATATGACGGTCTTTGTGGATGATGACGGTAAAGCCTATCACATATTCTCTTCGGAGGACAATCTCACCCTGAACATCGCACAGCTCACTGATGACTACATGGAGCACAACGGCTCCTTCGTGCGTGTGGCAGCAGGCGGACTCAATGAAGCTCCCACTATCTTCAAGCAGGACGGTACCTACTGGATGATAACGAGCGGCTGCACCGGTTGGGATCCCAATGCAGCCCGCCTGTTCAGAGCCAAGAACATCTTCGGTCCTTGGGAGAAGTTGCCCAACCCCTGCCGGGGCAATGGAGCCGACAAGACATTCGGCGGCCAGGGAACCTATATATATAAGGTAGAGACCAAAGCACAGAAGAAGATGTTCCAAGGAGCCGACTTCGTCTTCATGGCCGACATGTGGAATCCCAAGCACCTGAGCGAAAGCCGGCACCTGTGGATTCCCATCACCTTCGAAGACGGATTGCCTGTGCTGAGGAAATAATACCGTACTGCACGCAAGCCTGCAACTCAAAACCCTTAAACCTACTCGCTTATGGAAACATTCAACAGTATCATCAATGCCAGCCAACTTACTCTGGTTGACTTCTTTGCCACCTGGTGTGGTCCGTGCAAGACTATGCACCCAGTCTTGGAACAATTGAAAGCCGAATTGGGAAGCGGCATCCGCATCATCAAGATTGATGTGGACAAGAATGCCGAACTCTCCAATGCCTACCGCATCCAGTCTGTACCCACACTGATGCTCTTCCGCAGCGGGCAAGTACTGTGGCGGCAAAGTGGAGCCATGAGGCTGACTGACCTGAAGAACATCATCAAGGAACACTCTGCCCGGTTTATGGGTTAGAGCGTGGTAGAATCAAGAAGACAATCCCCGATATACCTCCATCCCTTTGACAGTAAGCAGATACCTCTGTCTGGGATGCCGGGGTGAATCGGGGAACTTCATCTTTATCAGCCCCTCGTTGATAGCGGGTACCAGAGAATAAGCCAAGAAATTGGGACGGTTCTTCAATCCCACAGCCTCCATCATTTCCTTCACACTTTTCTCTTCGCAGCCGACAGCAAGCACCAGCCGCTTGATATTCTCAGCCAGCACAGAATCTGATTCACCTTTACTTGTATGGGTACTTGTATGGGTACTTGTATGGGTACTTGTATGGGTGACCATTACCTATATAACCGACAGCAATCCCCTGAAAACACGCCAAATTAGTCCCATTTAGTCCCATTTCGCCCAAGTGGGACTAAATGGGACAAGTTTTGTTTGGTGAGTAGATTCTATTTCCTTAAATTTGCGGTAGGCAATGAACCTAAAGCAGGCAGCACGACTGCCATGCAAGTGTATGCCGAGTTACAACAACCTGAACACATCATCATTAAAATTAACGCTTATGAGAAGAAAGTTTATTGTGCTACCCCTCCTGCTCACACTCACCATGAGCAGCTGCTTCTGGAACAGACAGACAAAAGTGAAAGTGATAGGTCTGTCAGAGGCGTATGTAGGCGAAATAGAGAAGGGCACCAACGTATCACACGGTGTGGAATGGCTGCTACAGAATACGGGCCCCTGCAAACTGCGCATCGACAGCATCACATCATCATGTGATTGCCTGAAACTATCCTACGCTTCTTCCATGACAGCAGGAAGCGGAAAGTATTTCCCCATTCGGGCTATGCTCCAAACAGAGGCTGCCGACACAGGCTCCATCTACCATGAAGTGATGGTATATGGCAACTTCGACCCTTCTCCCCTGGTATTGAGCCTGACAGGAGAAATCGTATCAGAGGATGAGGAATGAGCCTGCCCATCAGATCTGTCAACCACAGCCCCCAGCACTTCTTCATCCATGACGTTGAATACCCTTGTGATGACAGCAGCCAGTTCAAGGACGGATCCCCGTCTCCTTTCGCTGATGGCAATCTGTAGGCTGTACGAGGAAGACAATTGATGAGCAAGGAGATGCAGGCTCCTTCGGCACTTCCTGCATGTATTCAAATCTGGAAAAAATTTGTCCGTCACCGTCCAACCCAAGGCTGGACGGTGGATGAAGCTTGCTTACTTGGCAAAGTAATATATATTCTCCGACCGTCCAGCCTTGGGTTGGACGGTCAGGGGATATTGCACACCTACCCCTGGAGGCTAAATGAATCCTGCATATAAGATATCTGCTTTTCGCTTACAAATAATGTTGGCCTCGCTTTTCCTTGACTGACATAATAAAACTAAAAGCCGAAACCCCTGACGGACAGAAGCCAGCTGCCCGAAGGTGTCTCCTACCCCGAACTCTCGGGCGGTGAGGTGGTCAACGAGAGCCGAAGCAAGAATCCCACACAACTGCTGCAGACCTACCAGGTGCACTCCAACCTGACGGACGAACAGCTGAGGGAATACATCAACACCCACGTGAAACCGCCACTGCAGCAGATGCAGCAGGTGAAGCAAGTGGAGGTGACCGGCGGCACCAACAAGTATATAGTCATCACCTACGACCCCATGGTGCTGGCAGGATACGGACTGTCGGCAGGAAATCTGCAGAGTGGCATAGAATCCTTTCTGGGCCGTCACGATGTGGTGGGCGAAATGCAACAGCCGGGGGACAACGAGCGCCACACCATCTATCTGGCTACCGAGCGGTTTGACAAGCCGCTGGAGCAGATGCCCATAGGTATGGTGGCCGACAAGATGGTGTATCTCAACGACCTGGCCACCTATGAATACAAGGACATGGAACCTGACAGATACTTCAGGGTCAACGGGCTGAACACCATCTACATGAACATATACGTGGAGGCTAATGACAACATCATAGCCTGTGCCAAGGAGGTGAACAAGAGGATGGAACAGATTGTACCGGAACTGAAGAGCGGAGTGTATCTCGAGAAGATATACGATGCATCGCAGCAGAAGGCCAATGAGCTGCACAAGCTGGTGTGGCGCTCGCTGCTCTCGCTCTTCATCCTGCTGGCCTTCGTATGGCTGGTGAGGCGCGACTGGCGCTATCTGCTGGTGATGGTAATCACTCTGGTGGCCAATGTGATGATGGCTGTCATTGCCTATTACCTGTTCGACATACGCCTGCACATCTACTCACTGGCAGGCATCACCGTATCGCTGGGCATGGTGATAGATGCTGCGGTGGTGATGGTAGATCACTACAGCTATTACCACAACCGCAAGGCTTTCATGGCCATCCTGGCTGCGCTACTCACCACAATAGGTGCGCTGGTGATAGTCCTGTGGCTGCCCGACTTCCTGAAGGACAATCTGTATGACTTTGCATGGATCATCATCATCAATCTCACAGTGGCTCTGCTGGTGGCCTACCTCTTTGTCCCTGCACTCATAGAGCGCATGGGCTACCACAGCAGGCAGCAGGGAGAGGTGAGAAACATGCGTCTGGCCAGCGCATGGAGCCGCTGGTATGTGCGCTACATAGCTTTTGCACAGAGGCACCGATGGGGCATCCTGGTGGCAGTCATCCTGCTCTTTGGTCTGCCCATCGACCGTTTGCCTCAATATCTGGGCAAACTGCCCGGCTCGGAATGGAACATCAACGGAGACAACCGTCCGTGGTATGAGACGGCTTATAATAAGGTAATAGGCAGCCAGAGCTACCAAAGGAACATCAAGCCTTGGCTAAGCCTCTGCCTGGGTGGCACACTGCGCCCCTTCAGCCACTCGCTTTCCTACAGCACCTATGCCAGACAGAAAGAGAAGGAGAAGATACTGACCATAAATGCCCAGATGCCTCTGGGCGGCACTGCAGCCCAACTCAATGAGAAGGTGGTGATGCTGGAGAACTATCTGACACGCTTCCCCGAGATAGAGAGATTTGAGACTCGTGTGGAGAGAAGCGGTGCTGTCGTCGTGGTCAGATTCCGCAAGGAAGTTCTCGACACGGGATTCCCCTACGAACTGGAGAACAGGGTAATAGGCAAAGCCATCACCATAGGAGGAGCCGACTGGAGCACCAGCGGAGTGAGCGAAAGAGGCTACAGCAACTCGCTCTGGCTCACACAACGCCTGAACAGGATAGAGGTAGTGGGCTACAATTACGACAGACTCTTCAGAATAGCCGAGGATATGAGCTACGAGATGCGCAAGAACCCACGCGTGAAAGACATTGTGATAGAGACACCCAACAGGATGAGCATGGAGGACGAACTGTATATGCGCTACGACAAAGAGCGCATGGAGCTATATGGATTCGACCTGCTGGCTGCCCACAACACCCTGCGCGAGATACTCACAGGACGCTTCATCGAGCGCTACAGAGACACCAACTTCACCTCTGACCTCTATCTCAGGTCGTCGTGGCAGGATAAGTTTGACCTGTGGCAGCTGAACAACTCCCTGCTCAGGATAGGAGGAACCGAGAGCTGCATCTCTGACTTCATGACCATAGAGAAGCGCGAGGCCAAAAACAGCATACCGCGCAAGAACCAGGAGTACGTACTGAATGTGGCCTTCAACATTGTGGGCGACTATTCATACAGCGCTGAGTACATCAATGGGATGCTGAAGGAGTTCAACGAGCGTATTCCCGTGGGCTTCAGATGCCGCAATGCTTCCTACGGATACTACGAAGACCACGGCACGCAATACTGGCTGCTGGGGCTGGTGGTGGTCATCATCTTCGTGATGTGCAGCATCCTGTTTGAGTCGCTGCGGCTTCCGCTGGCCATCATATCGCTGATACCCGTGTCGTTCGTAGGCACTTTCCTCACCTATCTGGTGACTGGGGTGAAGTTTGGAACAGGCGGATTTGCCTCGATGGTACTGCTGTGCGGCCTCACGGTGAATGCCGGCATCTACATCGTATGCGAGTACCGCAACCAGCGAAGCGCCTTTCCCCGCGTGAGTCCCTTGAAGTGTTACATGCGTGCATATAATCACAAGGTGACCGCTGTGTTCCTCACCGTGCTGAGTACCATACTGGGACTGGTGCCGTTCCTTATCGACGGAGGCGACGAACCCTTCTGGTTCTCCTTTGCCGTAGGCTCTACGGGCGGACTGCTATTCTCGCTCATCGCGCTCCTGTTGGCCATGCCAGCCTTCATGAAGCTCACAGTCAGGGAAAAGAAATAGGACTGGAATCAGGCTTCCCTTATTGTGCATCACCCCTGCAAGGCCGCTGGTTGCCGTCCTCTATACCGCTGCGCTTTGCCGACAGGCATACTCTTGTTTCAAGGACTGTATTCTACCCCATCCCGAGGAGTGCGCTGCACAGCCCTACGCAGCGTGCTGCATCGGCTTTCGCAGCGTGCTGCATCGGCACCTGCAGCGCTATGGGAACTGCGAGGCAGAAAACCATAGGATGCGTGGCAGGTATTTGAGGAAAAAAGGCTAACTTTACAGCACAATTCATCCAGTGGCGCTCCGTGCACGGCAGAGCAGGTTCGCAGGCAGTAGGCATACCTGTTGCCTACAGCATCCAGAATCCTGGCAATGCAGG
This sequence comes from uncultured Prevotellaceae bacterium, assembly GCA_900543815.1. Lineage (GTDB taxonomy): Bacteria > Bacteroidota > Bacteroidia > Bacteroidales > Bacteroidaceae > Physcousia. The sequence continues at coordinate 32,564 of UQST01000012.1, read as the reverse complement.
CAAAAGAGACCGCAACAGCCAGCGAGGAAGCTGTGGAGAGCCGCAGGACAATAATGTTCAAGAACGTGAAAGAAACTATAGATTCACCCGTGCAGGGTTGGACTCTTGGCACATCGGCACAGCAATCGTGCGACCAGCAAGGAGCACACATGAGGGAGACGCTGAAAAGCTATTTCGGCTACAGCCAGTTCCGTCCCATGCAGGAGAGTGTCATCCGCCATATACTGGCAGGCAAAGACTGTCTGGTGCTCATGCCCACAGGAGGCGGCAAGAGCATCTGTTACCAGATACCGGCTCTCATGATGGAGGGAACCGCCATCGTGGTGTCGCCGCTCATCTCTCTGATGAAGGACCAAGTGGAGTCCTTGAGGGCCAACGGCATCAGTGCAGCAGCCCTCAACAGCAATGCATCGGAAGCCGAAAACAGGCTGACGAGCGAGCGTGCCAGACAGGGCGAATACCGCTTGCTGTATGTGTCGCCCGAGCGATTGCTCTCCGAGATGGAATATGGCATCCTTCGCCCCGATGCAGACGGGCATTCCGAGGGGCAGATGAAGATAAGCCTCTTTGCCATCGACGAGGCTCACTGCATCTCACAGTGGGGTCACGACTTCAGGCCAGAATACACCCAGCTGGGACAATTGCGTTCCCGCTTCCCCCAGGTGCCCATTGCAGCCTTCACGGCAACAGCCGACAAGCTGACCAAAGGTGATATCATAGAGCAGCTTCACCTGAGCAGGAACGCACAAGGAGAAGCCCAGGTGTTCGTTTCCTCCTTCGACCGCCCCAACCTCTCACTGGATGTGCGGCGAGGATATACGGCCAAGGACAAGATGAACCACATGCTGAGGCTCATCAGCCGCCACGCTGGCGAGAGCGGCATCATCTACTGCATGAGCCGGAAGACCAGCGAGAGTGTGGCGGAGAAACTGCGTGAGAAGGGCATCAAAGCACGTGCCTACCATGCCGGACTGACGGCTTCGCAGCGCGATGAAGTGCAGGAAGCCTTTATCAATGACGAGATAGATGTGGTGTGCGCTACCATTGCCTTTGGCATGGGAATAGACAAGAGCAACGTGCGGTATGTGGTGCACTACAATCTGCCAAAGAGCATCGAGAGCTACTATCAGGAGATAGGACGAGGAGGACGTGACGGTCTGCCCTGCGAGACAGTTCTCTTCTACCAGGTGGGAGACATCATCATGCTCAGGAAGTTCGCCGAAGAGAGCGGCCAAAAAGACATCAACAACGAGAAGCTGGAGCGCATGCAGGAGTATGCCGAGAGCCAGGTGTGCCGCCGGAGGATACTGCTCAACTACTTCGGAGAAAGCATGGATCACGACTGCGGCAACTGTGACGTGTGCAAGCAACCGCCCCAGCGCTTCGACGGAACCGTATTGGTGCAGAAGGCACTGTCGGCTGTGATGCGCACAGAACAGCAGGTGGGCTTCGTGATGCTGATAGATATCCTGCGCGGTACAGCCAAGCTGGAGCTGCTGCAAAGGGGCTACCAGCAGCTGAAGACGTATGGTTGCGGGCGCGACGTGTCGTTCAAGGACTGGCAGGACTATCTGCTGCAGATGCTGCATCTAGGCTTCATCGAGATAGACTATAAGGACAACTCGCACATCAAGATTACTCCGCAAGGCGAAGAGGTGCTCTATGGCCGGCGCAGTGCACAGCTGGCCGTCATCACCCACGAGGACTTCACCGTGAAGGGCAAGAAGGCCAAAAAGCAGCAGGAGCAGCAAGCGGTGCTCTTCGAAGAAGGCAAGAGCGAAGACAAGAACCTGTTTGAGAAACTCCGTCAGGTGCGTAGGGAGGTGGCTTCAGAGAAGGGAGTGCCTCCATACATCATCTTCGGCGACCGCACGCTGCACCAATTGGCCACCGTGCAACCCACCACCCGACTGGCCTTTGGCACCGTGTCGGGCGTGGGCCAGCACAAGCAACAGCAGTTGGGCACCACCTTTGTGCGTGCCATCAGAGAGTATAAGGGTCTATCCACAGACGAGCGCGAGGAGTGGAACAGAATGTAGGCAGATGCCAGACAAGCAACTGCGCATCCGATTGAAGACCAGCAGATACCGACATTTAACATACAGAAAAGGATGAAGAGGCTTATTCTTATCGCCCTGGCAACCGCCATGACACTCCAGGGACAGGCACAGGGAACCAGAGAGGACTATCTCAACGCCTTCGGCACAAGGGAGAAGTGCAGCGGGAAGATGCTGAATGGCGACGTGTGGGTGCGGCCTGTGCACCTGGCAGGAGCCGACACCATGTACTATTCCACATACAACGGCACAGGCACCGTGTGGTACAGCGTGAACATACACAACGGCGAGAAGCAGCAGGTGGAGAACCCCGACAGGAACCGTCAGGAAAGACACAGAGGCGGAGGAAGCCAATACCACTGGATGACGGTAAGGGACGAGAAGGACGGAAGGGCACAGAATCCTGCCGATGAAAGCCAGTGCATCATCCATCGGAACAACAATCTCTATCTCGTGACAGACAACAACGACCAGGCTGCAACTGCCATCACCCAGGACGGAAAGGACACTTGCTACTACTCCTCGTGGGGTGCATGGTCGGCCGATGGCAGGTATTATGCCACTGTGATGATAAAGCCCGCGCCCAAGCACTACGTCACCTACACGATGTCATCGCCCCGAAACCAGGTGCAACCCATCTATTCGCAACTGGAATACGCCAAGCCCGGCGACTCGCTCAACTATCGCATACCGGTGGTAGTGGATGTACAGGAGCGGAGAACCATTTTCCCCAAATCGACGCAGCTGTTTGCAAGCCAATATAACGTGACTGCACCACAGTGGGATGAAGGCTGCCAGACGCTCACATTCGAGTTCAACGAGCGCGGGCACAAGACTTTCCGTGTACTGGAAATGGATCTCGAAGGCAATGTGCGCACGCTCATCGAGGAGCACAACGACAAATACGTAGCCTACTCACGCAACTGGCGGCAAGACCTCAACTCAAGGTTTATCCTGTGGAAGAGCGACCGCAGCGGGCGAGCACACCTCTATCTATACGACCGCAAGAAGGACCGTCTGACACCGGTGACCAGTGGAGACTACTGGGTGCGCGATATCATCCACTGTGAGACGGACGCCAAAGGCAAGGGCTACGTCATCTTCTCGGCCAACGGAAAGGGATGCAAGAACATGGGCAAGCCTGCATCGAGCATGGACCTTTCCATTACGGAAGAAGATCCATACAACATCCACTACTACCGCATCACGCTGGACGGCAAGCATCTGGTGGCTCTCACACCCGAGAAGGCCAATCATCGCGCCACCTTCAGCAGGGAGCACGAGGCATTCATCGACACTTACTCCTCCATCACACAGGCTCCTGTGACCGTACTTCGCTCGGCAAAGGACGGCAAGCTGATAGCTACGCTGGAGAAGGCAGACATAAGCCGGCTGGAGGAGAGCGGGTGGAAACCAGCCGAGGTGTTCGTTGCTCCCGGCCGCGATGACAAGACCGATATGTGGGGTATCATACAGCGCCCAAGGAATTTCGACCCCAGCAAGAAGTACCCGATAATAGAGTACATCTACTCGGGGCCAGGCAGCCAGTACGTGCCAAAGGACTTCACCCCCTGGCTCTATAACCTGGCAGATCTGGCCGAACTGGGTTTCATCGTGGTGCAACTGGATGCCATGACCACCTCCTACCGCACTCTCGACTTTGAGCAAGTGTGCTACAAGAACCTGAAAGATGCCGGTTTCCCCGACCGCATAGCCTGGATAAAGGCAGCAGCAGCACGTTACCCCTATATGGACATCAGCCGCGTGGGCATCTACGGATGCTCTGCCGGCGGCCAGGAAGCCCTTGGAGCGCTGCTCTTTCACCCTGAGTTTTACAAGGCTGGCTACGCAGCATGCGGTTGCCACGACAATCGTATGGACAAGATATGGTGGAACGAGCAGTGGATGGGCTATCCTGTAGATAGCAGCTACATCGAATGCTCCAACGTGGAGAACGCCCACCGGCTGCAAGGCAAACTGATGCTGGTGGTGGGTGAGATGGATGACAACGTGGATCCGTCATCCTCCTATCAGGTGGTCAATGCGCTCATCAAGGCCAACAAGGACTTTGAATTCATCCTCCTGCCAGGCGCCCACCACACGATGGGCGAGTATTACGGGGAGCACAAGAGGTATGACTTCTTCGTGAAAAACCTCTTGGGCACCGACCCTCCTGCATGGGATGAACTGAAGAAGAAATAGCGGCACACAACCTCACCACACAGGAACAACAAGAGGAGACAAATGCTGCAGGCAAACAATAAAGCCGCACGAGGCTCCTCTTTCTCCCGACAAATGCCTAACTTTGCACCCGGATTGTACCACAAGCGTACAGGCGCAGAACAACGAAAGAAGTAAACATCATGGAATATCTGTCTCAGGAGTGCTACGACAAGCTGGTAGCCGAACTGAATGAATTGATTAACGTGGAGCTGCCAAAGGTCAAAAACGAGATAGCAGAGGCGCGCGACAAAGGAGACCTCAGCGAAAACTTTGAGTATCATGCAGCCAAGCGTGCCCAAGGAAAGCTCTTGGGCAGAATCAGATTTAAGCAGAGAGTGCTGCAGTATGCCAGAGTGATGGACACATCAAAGCTGGAAAGTGACACAGTGGGACTCTTCCGCAAGGTGGAGATGACCAACCAGACCACCGGTGCCAAGATGGTATATACCATCGTGAATCCTCATGAGGCCGACCTCAGAGCAGGCAAACTCAGCATCAAATCCCCCATTGCCGAGTCGCTCTTGGGCAAAAGAACAGGCGATGTGGTGGAAGTGCATGTGCCAGCAGGCGTACTGAAGCTCAAGATTGAGAGCATCACCATGGGCATCGAATAAGCTTGCTGCAGGCATGAGCATTCACTCCAGGACTGCCAGAAGAAAGGCCCAGGGAAGAGAGGAGCACACTCTGCGCATGGATGCAGGCATCTACTATGTGTGGGTGGCCGGTTCGTGTGACTACGCGCATCAGGAACGTTGCAGCGCAGGAGCCTACATCATGCAATTGGACAATAAGCTCCTGCACACCTTCACCCTCGGCGACAGCCACACCACAGAGTTCCGCATGATTCTGTCGACCATGATTCATGCCATGAAGAGAGTGCCTGCCGGCTCCGACATAGTATTCCTGTCCAACGTTTCATACATCCAACAGAACTTCAGCAGGGAGCCTTCCGACAAGCCCAGAGCCAATGCCGACCTCCTGCAAGAGTGCCGCTCACTGCAAGCAAGCCACCATTCCACCACCGTAAAGCTCATCCCCTTCCACAAATACAACACACTCCAAGAGGCCAACCGCCTGGCTCACCAAGCCATGGAGGAACAGAGGAATGCTCTGCGCAACCCCTCCACCACACCCTGGCGGCCCCTTGCGAACGACGAATGAATACAAATGCAGAAGTTATACAACATATCATCTTGGGTAGCGGCACATATTACACTGATGGTGCTGGCTGTGTCTGCTGTCGCCCTCACAGTGCCGGCATCGTTTGAATGGATAAGTACGAAGGCCATCACACCCATGTTGGGAGTGGTGATGTTTGGCATGGGACTCACGCTCAAGCCTTCTGACTTCAAGCCCGTACTGCTTCATCCCAGGGATATCCTCATAGGTGAACTGGCCCAGTTTATCATCATGCCGCTGATGGCATGGACGCTTTGCAAGGCACTCTCACTGCCTACCGAACTGGCCATAGGAGTCATCCTGGTGGGATGTTGCCCCGGTGGTACCGCCAGCAATGTCATCTGCTATCTGGCCAAGGGAGACATAGCACTGAGTGTAGCTATGACTGGAGTCTCCACCCTACTGGCTCCGTTGCTCACTCCCGCACTGGTGCTCCTGCTCGCAGGACAGTCTGTGGATGTGGATGTATGGGGGATGTTTGTGAGTATCATACAAGTGGTGATACTGCCCATAGCACTCGGATTTGCCGCCAACCATTACCTTCGGCAAGCCACAGAGCGCATTGTGCCGCTGCTGCCCATGTTCTCCACCGTATCCATTGCCTTTATCATCGGCATCATCGTGGCACATAATGCGGCAAGCATACGTTCTTGCAGCATGATAGTAGCCGTAGTGGTCATCCTGCACAATCTGACGGGACTGGCCTTGGGCTACGCTGCCGGCACACTGCTGGGCATAGAAAAGCCCAAGCGCACAGCCATCTCCATCGAAGTGGGAATGCAGAACTCAGGCCTCGCAACCTCTCTCGCCGCCACCCACTTTGCCCTCTTCCCTATGGCGGCAGTACCTGGAGCCATGTTCTCAGTGTGGCACAATTTCTCAGGAAGCATAGCAGCACAGATATTCAGAAAGGCAAGCAGAAGTTCCGAAGCAGGCTCCGGCACTTAATCCTGACGCTCGGCTATATACACAAAAGCAGGGCGAGAACCTTCATTTACCCAAAGGAGAATACAAGGACAAATGCCATCCCAGGCTTTCATTGCCTGCCACACAGACTATTGCAGCATGCCGACAATAGGACCATACCACACTGCGGTAAGCAGGCCGTTCTTATGAAGCACAGAAACGGGCATTGTGCAATACCCAGGGAGAGTTACTCTTCTTCGTCGGCAGAGTGTGCTTGCCGGGCCATCTGCATGCGCTCCTTGTTGCTGATGGCACGCGATATGGCCTTCTTCACATCCATAGGGTGAGCGATGTAGGTGAGCTGGTGGGTGGTGCCGCCACTGCCTACAAGTTCGATGTCACCTGTTCCCAGGAGGCGCTGAAGGAAAGTCTGGGAGAAGTTGACCGTCTCTACCTTGTACAGGGGAATCTCCTTGATTTCAATGTCCAGTATGCCGTCCTTCTGCACGAAGCGTGTGTCGGTGACGGCAAACTCAGTGCGCGAGCGCAGAAGATAGCCCCATAAAGCAAGCACCAGACTGAGTATGGCAGAGGCGCAAGCGGTGCCGTGCAGAACCTTCATATATTCGGGAAAGAAGCAGGAGGCTATCAGAACGCCCGCTGCAACAAACATGAATATATAGCTCCAGATGACCTGGCTGGCTGTGAAAGTCCAGTGATAGTGTCCCCACAGAACAATGGTTTCGCCCTTTTCGAGGCTTCTGACGATATAGCTACTCATGGTCTTCTTCATTTTTATTGGTTTGATAAAGTACAAAGTTACTACTTTATTCATTATACCACCCCTCTTCTCAATAAAATATTTCCCACACTCCTCACCTCCTTACACATTGTTACCTACAATACATTCCCGTAACAATAAGTAAGGAAAGAAAAAGAAAGCGCGGAATGCCGCTCTCATGCCTGCGGAATTTCGTACCTTTGCGGCTGTGTAAGTCCGCCTGAGATGCGGCTTCGACAGATACAGAGGATTATGGAAGCAAGCATGTGGGGCAAGTTGATTGCCGTATTCATAGGTTCGGGACTGGGAGGCATGTGCCGATGGGCAGTCTCTCAGGTACCCTGCACATCATGGCCGGCAGGCACACTGATAGCCAACGTGGGCGGTTGTTTCCTGCTGGGATGGCTCAGCAGAATGGCACCTGGCAGCGAGATGGTGCGTATGCTGCTGATGACGGGCTTCTGCGGAGGCTTCACCACCTTTTCCACCTTCACCAACGAGAGCCTGCTGATGTTGCGCACAGGCCAGCTGCTTCCCCTCGCACTCTATGCCGGTGGCAGCCTCGTACTGGGGTTGTGTGCCGCCGCACTGGGATATAAATGTATGTAAACCAATCCAAGAAGAACAAGACAATGGAGAACAAGCAGACAAACACAGCACCACAGGCGCTGGACATGAGCACCATCAAGAACATCGTATTTGACTTCGGAGGTGTGCTCATCGACTGGAATCCAAGATATTTCTTCCGTTCGTACTTCAATGATGACGAGCGCATGGAGTATTTCCTCAGCCATGTGTGCAGCCCGGAGTGGAATGAGAAGCAGGATGCCGGACGCTCCATTGCCGAAGCTGTAGCCGAGGCCAAGAGCCTTCACCCCGAATTCTCGGAGGCCATAGACTGCTACTACGACCATTTTCCCGACTGTCTGGGCGGATGCATAGAGAAGAATGTGGCACGGCTGAAGCAATACAAAAGGGAGGGATACCGCCTCTACGGCCTGACCAACTGGCCCGCCGAGACCTTCCATTACGCTCTGGAGCGATTCGACTTCCTGCAACTGCTCGACGGCATAGTGGTTTCGGGCATCGAGAAGGTAAAGAAACCCGACCCACGATTCTACCAGATACTGCTCTCGCGCTATGGTCTGAAGGCCGAAGAATGCCTCTTCCTGGATGACCGCGAGGAGAATCTGGCCGCCGCGCAGAAGCTTGGCTTCCACGTGGAGCACATCATATAAGACCGAATGAAAAGGGCAGAACGCAAAAGGTACTGGAAGGCGTGGCTGTTGCTATTGGTTTATCTGCCAATGACAATAGCCATCCCGCTTCACCATCTGGGTGATGCGGGACAGGACGAGCCTGCCTTCTATTGCCAGGAATGCACACAGCATGCCCACCCCGACGGGCACTTCCTGCCCCAGCAAAACGCGATGCACGAGTGTGTGCTGTGCCAGATGCAGAGCATCACATACACAGTGCCCACACTGCTCACATGGACAGCTGCAGTCGAGCATCGCCCTATCACACACATCCTGCTCTGCCTGCAATGCACACAGAGGGCGCTGGATGTGAAATCCTGCCGCGCTCCACCCTACTCCTTATATATATAAGCCACCCATCAATGGGCAAACGTCTGGCATCTGGCCGCACCAAACATACGGCTGCAGATGCCCAGACTGTGTATTCTATCACATATACATATAAGGAATAGCATTTTCAATGAAAACAATATTAGGAATGATATTGCTGGCAAACCTGTGTATGCCAGCATCAGTACGTGCCTGGAACGCTCATCACAAAGCATCACTGAGAGGCACAGAGACCACAGGAGAGTGTGTAGGAGCCGACTCCATCAGACAAGGCAAGAAGGACACCGTCAGACATCAGCCCATAACAGAGACCACAGTGAAGCTCAACGAGATAGTGGTGAACGGGCTCACTGGCAGCCAGAAGTTGCGCCAGTCGCCCGCCCCGATATCGTTTGTCGGGGAAAGGCAACTGGAGTCGCAAGCTTCTACAAACATCATCGACGCCATTTCCAAGCAGCCAGGAGTGTCACAGATAACCACTGGCAGCAGCATATCGAAGCCTGTCATACGCGGACTGGGCTACAATCGTGTGGTGGTGGTAAACGATGGCATCAGACAGGAAGGACAGCAGTGGGGCGACGAGCACGGAATTGAGATAGACCCGGCAGCGGTGCATTCTGCGGAAATCATCAAGGGGCCAGCCAGTTTGATGTATGGTTCGGATGCGATGGCAGGCGTCATCGTATTTCGCAGAAATCCTGTTGTTCCCCAAGGGGAAATGCGCGCCAGCCTCTCCACTGGCTACCAGACCAACAACGGAATGGCCGACTACTCGGTAAACTTTGCAGGCAACAGGCATCACACAGTGTGGGACACTCGCTACAGCGGCGGATTTGCCCATGCCTACAAAAACAGGTACGACGGCTATGTATATGGTTCAGCCTTTCGCCAGCAGGCTTTCTCCCAACTCATCGGACGCAATTACCGCAGAGGCTATTCGCACTTGACACTTAGCCTCTTCCATCTCACTCCAGGCATCATAGAAGGTGAACGGGATGAGGTGACGGGCCTGTTGCTCGTTCCCGACGGCTACCAGAGGAAGGGATACGGAAGACCGATGCCTTACCAAGAGATTTATCATTACAAGGCTGTGGCCGACAATTCGTGGCACATGGGTGATGGGAAGGTCAACCTGTTGCTTGGCTATCAGAGGAACAGCCGCCAGGAATATGAAGAGGAAGAAAATCCCAAGGAGTGCGGACTGGACTTCCTGCTTCACACCATCAACTATAACCTGCATTATCTGTCGGGGGATATGAGCGGGTGGAAGTTCTCCTCGGGCATCAACGGCATGTGGCAGGAGTCGGCCAACCGCGGTACGGAGTTTCTGATTCCAGCTTACAGACTCTTTGACTACGGCCTCTTCGCCACTGTGAGCAAGGAGATAGGACACCTGAACATGAGTGGCGGCATCAGATATGACCATCGTCATCTCTGCAGCAAGGCGCTCACCGAGGAGGAAGAAGGCAATATGATTACCCGATTTGAGGCTTTCAAACGGAACTTCAGCGGTGTGACAGGCAGCCTGGGCATGGCTTATGAGATACTGCCAGACCTAAGCATCAAGGCAAACATAGCCCGTGGATTCCGTGCCCCTAACATAAGCGAGCTGTCGTCAAACGGAGTGCATGAAGGGACACAACGCTACGAACTGGGCAACAAGGGGTTAAAGGCCGAGAACAGTTGGCAGTTCGATCTGGGATTGAGCTACACTTCCAGCATTGTGTCAGCAGAACTCACTCTGTTTGCCAACCGCATCAACCGCTACATCTACAGTGCCCGTAAGGCCGACGAAGACGGGCAACCGGTGGTGAGCAGCGAGCAGATGCCGGTGTATCAGTTTACCGCGGGCAATGCACGACTGTGGGGCGGTGAAGCACGAGTGGATGTGCATCCCACACATCATCTGCATTTCGGCAACAGCATGAGCTATGTCAATGCCCGACAATTGCACCAGTCCAGAGACTCAAGAAACCTTCCCTTCATCCCCGCACCACGTTGGATTTCGGATGTGAGATATGAGTTCATCTGCAACGGACGCACTTTTGACCATCTCTTTCTGAAGTTGCAAATCGACTGCAACATGCGCCAGGACCATTTCTTGGCAGCCAACGGCACCGAAACAGCCACGCCTGCCTACACTCTGCTCAATCTGCAAGCGGGTACCGACATACGCTGCAAGGGCAGGCGCATCCTGTCTATCTACCTCTCAGGAGACAATCTCACCAACCGCGCATACCAGAATCATCTGAGCCGATTGAAATATCTCGATGTGAACCAGGCCACAGGACGCATGGGTGTGTACAATATGGGGCGAAACTTCAGCATAAGACTGGTGGTGCCCCTACGCCTGTGCGCACAAAAGCTATAGAACAGGCCAGGCAGGAGCAGTCATCTGCCCCTGCCTGGCATTTTTACAGAGAGAGCAGACACAACAGGCATGCCAATTGGAATAAATGTCATAAATTTGCAGATAGATAACCCAACCATATCCAAAGATTACGACATGAAGACTTTGAACATGCGTCTGCTCACCGTAGCGATGACGCTGGCCACCACAGCCGCAGGGCTGATGGCCGTAACGAGAGAGGGAAAGGAAGAGGAGAAGGTGTCTATTGTGAAGACTACCTTTGCCGGAGGAACTGCCGCCTCTGGCACTGAAGGAACCGCCATGGTGGCAGATGGGAACAAGTGGACAAAATGGTGCCTGGACGCTCCCGACGAACTGCCCTACCACGTGATGCTGGATGCCGCAAAGCCCACAGCAATGAAAGCCTACGCGCTGGTAACGGCTGACGACACCCACAACTACCCCTCACGCAATCCCATAGCATGGAACATATACGGGAGCAACGACCGCAAGGAGTGGAAGCAGGTGGAGCAAGTGAAATACAGCAGAAAGCTGGACGACCAGAACGAGCATACCTACATGTTCCGCATCAAGGGCTGCCAGCCCTGGCGCTACTATAAGTTTGAGTTCACACGAATGGCTGCGGGCACACGCATACAGCTGTCCGAGATAGAAATCTACGAGTAAAAAGCCTCCAGACAGCCTCTTGGCTGGAGCATATCGGCATAACGAATGTCAATTTCGGCAGGATTGAAAAAAAACATTCTCGCTCGTGCTTGCTATTCGACAAAAGCCTATACCTTTGCCCACAGATAAACCTCAGAACGCATCCAGCGGGGTGCGAGAAAAAGAGGAAACTACACCAACCAAAAAAATATACTATTATGGCTACAAAGAAATGGGTTTGCCCCGTGTGTGGGTATGTTTATGAGGGCGAGAATCCTCCCGCCGAGTGTCCACAGTGTCACGTTCCCGGTTCCAAGTTCAAGCTGATGGACGAGAGCAAGGGACTGCAGTTTGTCACCGAGCACGAACTGGGTGTGGCCAAGAATATCCCCGATACCGAGGACGGCAAGTTCATCTTGCAGGGACTGCACGACCACTTTGTGGGCGAGTGCACCGAGGTAGGCATGTATCTGGCAATGAGCCGTCAGGCCGACCGTGAGGGATATCCCGAGGTGGCAGAAGCCTTCAAGCGCTACGCTCTGGAGGAGGCTGAGCACGCTGCCAAGTTTGCTGAACTGCTGGGCGAAGTGGTATGGGATACCAAGACCAACGTGGAGAAGCGCATGATGGCAGAGGAAGGTGCTTGCGCAGGCAAGATGGAGATTGCCAAGAAGGCAAAGGCTCTCAACCTCGATGCTATCCACGATACCGTACATGAGATGGCTAAGGACGAGGCACGTCATGGTGCTGGCTTCCAGGGCCTTTTCAACCGCTTCTTCAAGAAGTAAACAGTCTCTTGGCAACAAGAGCCACCTGCAAAACAACCAGAAGCACGCCTCGGCATTTGCCTCAGGCGTGCTTCTCTTTTTTCTCTCCCCATTGACTTTTACTTGACGTCGGATTTCTATTCATTCCCACTACATTTCCACAGGGCCATACAACCCTTCATAAACTTTCTGGAAAGGGCTATACTCAAACACTGTATTTGTCTCGAACGTAACCTTCAGAGGCAAACGAACGCTTTCTAAAGAATAACAGAAGCGGAAAGCATCACGTCCAACGTGAAGTTCAGGGCTATCGATATCTACAACACCCAACTTTTGACAGGAAGAGAATGCATTCTCTCCAATCACCCGAAGTGTACTGGGCAGTTTCACGCTTTCAAAATCACAGTCAGTGAAAGCACAATGACAAATGGTATGCACCCCTTCGGGAACTATGAAATTGGATGGCATACACATACCCGAGAATGCATATTCCCCTATCTCCCTCGCTTCTTTCGGTATGCGGGTCAAGCCACATCCCTTGACAAGCTTTCCCGTTGCTGTCTCAAGGATAGCATTGCAGTCTCCATACGAGTTGTAGATTTTGTTGTACGCCGACACCTCTATTGAGGTACAGAAACGGCAATGACCGAAGGCACCTGGTCCAATCGCCGTCACCGTACTGGGAATTTGAATCTTGGTCAAGGAAGCGCCCCAGAAAGCTTTCTCCCCAATGCTCTTTACTCCTTCAACTATTCTGGATGCTCCACATCCCTGTACCAGACTATCGTTGGCAGTACTGACAATGGCATTGCAATTGTCCCTGGAGTCGAATCTCTGATTGTCAGAAGACACAACAAGGCTCTTAAGGGCATGACATCTACCAAACGCATTCTCACCAATACTGTTTACACCAGCAGGAATGAAAATGCCCTCCAGACTTGTACAGCCATAGAACGCCATCTTGCCAATGCTCTTCAGAGACTTGGGCAGAGCCACGTACTTCAACCCGACACAGTCACAGAATGCCGCACCCTCAATAGCTTCCACCCCTTCAGGGATGACAAGGGAGTCTATATCCAGCCGCCCAAGATAAGCACATTGCCCTATGGTGGTCACTCCATCGGGCATTTGCGTACATCTACATCCAAGCAACAGAGTCTTATTAATCTTTTCTATGACCGCATTACAATCTTCACGCGAATCATACATGTCGTTTCCATCATCAGCAATGACATTTTTCAATTTCGGACAGTAAGCAAATGATGTCGGCTCTATAAACCCCAACGATACTGGCAGATGAACGCTCTCCAAGTTAAGACACCGCTGAAAGGCATATCCTCTAATACTCCACACACCCTCACTCACAATCAAATGCCGAACTTCGGGATGATTGCAAAACGCATACTCTTCCACTCCTTCCACACGATAATCGCGCCCCTCTAAAGTCACAGAAGCTGGTATAATCAGCGTGCTATCACCGCTTACCGGCAGGCGCACTGCAGGAGACACATCCATAACAACGACGCTTGAATCACCTTCCCACAGAGCAAACTTCAAGGAATCCTTGATAAAGTATATCCTATTCACCCCTAAGACATGCAAGAAAAACAGGGAAAGAAAAACAGCCAAAAGGGCGAACCTATTTCTCATAAATCAATACCTTCGAATTAAAAGCCCACTTTACGCAATACATATAAAGTTCCCCTGTTCCCTATGTTGCGGGGGAGCCATGAAGACCGTACCAAGGCAGACCGCCAAAGCGGGATAATGTATCCGTCTCCATATAGGATTATTGTTTTTCACACATTTGCTCATAAACCTTTTGAAATGGACTACCATAAAACACCATATTGCTCTCAAAGGTCACATTCTGAGGCAAATCTACCACACATAGATTAGGTATATAAGAGAAGGCATTATCACCGATATACAGTTCGGAGCTATTTGCCATAACGGTCTGTAAATCCATACAACACCAGAACGACCGACTTCCGATTTTTCTTAAAGACTTTGGTAAAACAAGCATTTCCATATTTGCACACTGTGCAAAGGCACCATCAGCAATAGTCTCCACTCCCTCGGGAATTTTCATACAATGTGGCAAGGGGATTCTCGCAAATGCGCTATTCCCAATTTCCCTTACTCTGTCCGTTATAACCGTTCTTGGACAGCCCAACACAAGTTTTCCTGTGGCAGACTCTATGATGGCATTGCAATCCCCACGGGAATCAAACACAGCATTGTCTTCATCCACCTTGATAGAGACACAGTCTGCACATCCCCAAAAAGCCAAATCCGCTATCTCTGTCACACTTCTGGGAATAAATATCTCGGTAACAGAAACTGCGTAAAAAGCCCCAGAGGCAATGCTTCTTATACCCTCTGGAATCGTAGAACTTCCACAAGCAGCAATGATTCTATCCCTGTCCTTTTCCACAATGGCATTACATCCTTCCCTTGAATCATAAACCTTGTTGGCAGGAGCAACGGTCATCTTTTTCAGATTATGACAAAGGGACACAACCCGTTCCCCAATTTTTGACACATTTTCGGGAATACCCAGTTCTGTCAGACTGGCACATCCATAAAACGCAGCATCGTCTATTATGGTCAAGGACTGGGGCAAGGAGACGCTTGCCAAGTTTACACATTCCTTAAAGGCACATGCACATATCCGCTCTATTCCTTCGGGAATACTTATGCTAGCTATGCTTTGTTGACCATAAAAAGCAGTTGGTCCTATTTCTGTCACACTTGCAGGTATCTTTGTTGTCTGACAGCCCTTTATGAGCATGTCATCGTGAGTACTGATTATTGCATTGCAATTGTCCCGGGAGTCATATTTCGGGTTTCCGTCTGCCACCATGATTTTTCTGAGTCTCGAACAACCCAAGAAACTCCACTTGTCAAGCATGATAAGCGTTGAAGGAATCTGTATGCTCTCCAAATTGACACACTGCCGAAAGGCATTTTCCCCTAAAGCCAGTATTCCCTCCCCAATAATCAAATGCTTCAATTCTGGATGTCCATAAAAAGCATTATCTTCAATTGCACTCACAGGCAATGTACGCCCTGCAAGCGTCACTTCCGAAGGCAAGAGGAGCGTCCCGTCTGAAGAGACTGGCAGTCGCTCACCATAATGCACATCAGAAACGCTCACGCTACTGTCCCATTCAAGCACTCTGTACTTCAACGAGTTTACAACATAGCAAATTGTATCACCCCGGTCTGCCACTACGGTAACAGGCATGAGAAGCAACCAGATTGCAATGAATATACTACTTCGTTTCATCTTTCTACTTTTGATAATTCATAACCCAATCAACTTTCTCCCGAACAACTGCCAAGGAGACAAACCAGCCCGCAGAGCAAGCCGAAGAAGATAAATGCAGCTTTGTTCTTGTTTCTCATTACCATAATAAAGAATTATTTAGTGTAATACGAATATGATTTAACAGCCGCGAATAGAGGACAAAATATTCTTTCCCACAAGTATTTATTCAAATTTTTCAAAAAAACATTTATTCTCTTCCCACGTACGATGCCCCAGACGTGAGACTGGAAGATGCTAAGAATGCAGCCTGCACAAGCGTGATTTTTCGGCCCGTACTGTTGCTGATTATCCAGCAAGCACCAATTTGTGCATAAGAAAAAGGCTCCTTATGCACTTCCAGTTAGTCATCATGACGGGGGAGAGGCTCCTCTTTACCGTCCAACCCAAGGCTGGACGGTGGATGAAGCCTGCTTACTTTGCAAAGTAATATACCTTCTCTGACCGTCCAGCCTTGGGTTGGACGGTGGAGGCAGACTGCATACCCACCCCTGGAGGCTGAATGAAGCATGCACATAAGACCTCTGCTTTCCACTCGCAAATACAGTCGGCCTTGTGTAATCAGCATTCCACATCCCAAGTGGAGTGGCATGCCGTGGAAGTAGAATCTGGCAAGGCCTGCTTATGGATTATAATGGATTGTTTCTGGATAAAGGACAGGAAAAAGAGCTTCAGGCAAAAGACATGCATATGCAACGCGCTGCGCTGACCGATGAAGCGAACTTCACCAGGCTTCGCACCACGCTGCGTATGCTTTTCCACCCTACAGGCGCATGTCGGCATCGACGAAGCGCAGGGGAAGCAGGGCATCTATCCCACTGCATTCATACACCCCCTCGGTACCGTAGAGCAGGATGCGCACGGGATGATTGAAGCGGTCCTCTACTCCCGAAATCACCTGACGGCAGGCACCGCAGGGTGAAATGGGAGCCTGCAGGAAGCGGTTGCCCTTGCGGGCAGCAATGGCAAGGGCCAGCACAGGCTGGTCGGGGTACTGCGCATTGGCAGCAAACAACGTGGTGCGCTCGGCACACAATCCCGAAGGATAAGCTGCATTCTCCTGGTTGGCTCCAGTAAACACGACCCCATTGGCAAGCCTTGCAGCAGCCCCCACACGGAACTTGGAATAGGGTGCATAACTGCCCTTTGTGGCCTCCATGGCAGCTTCCACCAGCTGACGGTCCTCGGCCGACAATTCGTTCATGCCATAGACTCTGAACACGCTCTTTATTTCTATTTCCTTCATAGACTAATGTTTTGCGAGACACAAATTTATGTTTTTTTTTCCAAATCCAGTTATTTTTAGGTAATTTTGTGCCCTCAAAGGGAAAACCATGCTGAATAAGACAAGAAACCTCCTGGCTCTGCTCCTTATTGTGTGCAGCAGCCTGCCTCTGATGGCGCAACGAACCAATCAAGCATACTGGACATATATCGACAAATATAAGGACTGGGCCATCGAGCAGATGAAGAACTACCGCATACCGGCAAGCATCACTCTGGCACAGGGATTGCTGGAGAGCAATGCCGGACGAAGCACTCTGGCCACCGAGGCCAACAACCACTTCGGCATCAAGTGCGGCGGTTCGTGGACCGGCCCCTACGTATTGCGCAACGATGATGCGCCCAATGAGAAATTCCGCAAATACCGCAGCGCAAGGGAGAGCTTCATCGACCACAGCATCTTCCTGCAGGGCAGACGCTACCAGGGACTCTACAGTCTGCGCATCACAGACTACCGGGGATGGGCACGCGGACTGAAAGCGGCAGGATATGCCACCAGCCCCACCTATGCCGAATCGCTCATACGCATCATCGAGATGTATGGTCTGAGCCAGTTCGACTCGGGCAAATATACACTGCTCACACAGAAGAAGGGTGTAGTGGATAACGACCCCTTCTACCTCAACCACGTGGTGTACCGCAACAACAAGAACTACTTCATCGTGGTGGAGCCGGGTGACAACATGGCCACTATAAGCGAGAAGACGGGGGTGAGCCTGAAGGATTTGTACAACTTCAACGACCTGCCCAAGGACTATGCAGCCACAGCAGGCGACCTCATATATCTGCAGAAGAAGCGCAAGTGTGCATCGAAGGACTTCAAGGACTACCCCATCCATATCGTGGAGCCTAACCAGAGCATGCACGACATCTGCCAGCTCTACGGCATCAGACTGAAGAGCCTGTACAAGCTGAACAAGATGCAGCCCAGCCACACCATCACACCGGGCGAAATACTGCGCATCAGATAACAGCCAGCGGCCTATATATAATAAGGTATATAGGGCCAAAGAATCCGAAGAGGGGGTATCTGCCCCATCGGGAACAGACATAGCGAAGCGGCCACACTACAGCACAAGGTGCCAGGCAGAGTGGCCGCATAAGTCGCGAAAGTACATCAACAAAGCAAAAACCGCAAGGAAAGATATGATTACATTAAGCAACATCGCCGTACAGTTCGGCAAGCGCGTTCTCTACAAGGACGTGAACATGAAGTTTACTAACGGCAACATCTACGGAGTGATCGGTGCCAACGGTGCTGGAAAATCTACCCTGCTGAAGGCCATCAGCGGTGAGCTGGAGCCCACCAAGGGTACTGTGGAACTGGGCCCGGGCGAGCGCCTGAGCGTATTGAGCCAGGACCACTTTCAGTATGACCAGGAGACTGTGCTCAACACAGTGCTCATGGGCCACACCACCATGTGGGAGGTGATGAAGGAGCGCGAAGCTCTGTACAGCAAGCCTGACTTTACCGACGAGGATGGCATCCGTGTGGCTGAACTGGAGGACAAGTTTGCCGAGATGGGCGGATATACCGCCGAAAGCGATGCAGCCACCCTGCTGAGCGGCCTGGGCATTCGCGAGCAGAAGCACAATCTGCTCATGGGACAGCTCTCCGGTAAGGAGAAGGTGCGCGTGATGCTGGCCAAGGCACTTTTCGGTAACCCCGACAACCTGCTGCTTGACGAGCCTACCAACGACCTGGACCTGGATACCGTGCAGTGGCTGGAGCAGTACCTGAGTGAGTTTGAGCACACGGTGCTGGTGGTGAGCCATGACCGTCACTTCCTGGACAGCGTGTGCACACACACCATCGATATCGACTTCGGACGTGTGACAATGTTTGCGGGCAACTATAGCTTCTGGTACCAGAGCAGCCAGTTGGCACTGCGTCAGGCACAGAACCAGAAGGCCAAGGCCGAGGAAAAGCGTAAGGAGCTGGAGGAATTCATCCGCCGGTTCTCAGCCAACGTGGCAAAGAGCAAGCAGACCACCAGCCGCAAGAAGATGCTGGAGAAGCTCAACGTGGAGGAAATCCGTCCTTCAACCCGCAAGTACCCTGGCATCATCTTCCAGATGGAGCGCGAGCCAGGCAACCAGATACTGGAAGTGGAGGGACTGAAGGCAGTGGCCGAGGACGGCACATTGCTCTTCGACAACGTGAACTTCACCATCGAAAAGGGCGACAAGGTGGTGTTCCTGAGCCGCGATCCACGTGCCATGACCGCTCTCTTCGAGATTATCAACGACAACCAGCAGGCTGCAGCAGGCACCTACAACTGGGGTATCACCATCACCACGGCTTATCTGCCTGTGGATAACACGCAATTCTTCCAGAGCGAACTCAACCTGGTGGATTGGCTCAGCCAGTTCGGCGAGGGCAACGAGGTGTACTTCAAGGGTTTCCTGGGCCGAATGCTGTTCAGCGGCGAGGAGGTGCTCAAGAAGATGAACGTGCTCTCGGGAGGCGAGAAGATGCGCTGCATGATAGCACGTATGCAGCTCAAGAACGCCAACTGCCTGATTCTGGACACTCCCACCAACCACCTCGACTTGGAGAGCATCCAGGCATTCAACAACAACCTGAAGCTCTTCAAGGGCAACATCCTCTTCTCAAGCCACGACCATGAGTTCATCCAGACCGTCGCCACACGCATCATCGAGCTCACGCCCAACGGCATTATCGACAAGATGATGGACTATGATGACTACATCAGTGACGACCGCATCAAGGAACTGAAGGACAAGATGTACGCTACGGCCGACTGACAAAATGACACTTGGCACAGTTCTTGTAACAATGTGTCAGTGTAAACATTGTGTCCACAGGGCACGAGCAGTATATTATAAATATGAAAAAGAATAAAGAAGAAGAACTGAAGCAGCAAGGCAGCAACACTCAGCAGCCCGAGACTGCCACATCTGACAATACAGACAAAATGGCAGAAAAGGAGCAACAGCAGAATCCCGAAGAGAAGGCCGACCAG
This sequence comes from uncultured Prevotellaceae bacterium, assembly GCA_900543815.1. Classification (GTDB taxonomy): domain Bacteria; phylum Bacteroidota; class Bacteroidia; order Bacteroidales; family Bacteroidaceae; genus Physcousia. Next base: position 12,444 of record UQST01000012.1, on the reverse strand, counting down.
CCACAGGAGGCCGGGCAGCCCGAAGAGAAGGAGAAGACAGCTGAGGAGAAGTTGCAGGACGCAGAGGAAGAGATAGCAAACCTGAAGGATCAGTTGCTGCGCAAGATAGCGGAGTTTGACAACTACCGCAAGCGCACCATCAAGGAGAAAACCGAACTGATACTGAACGGAGGCGAGAAGACCGTCATTGCCATCCTGCCTGTGCTCGACGACATGGAACGTGCTCTGGCCAACATGGAGAAGGCCGAGGACGTGGCTGCTGTAGTAGAAGGCGTGAAGCTGATACACAAGAAGTTCATCGACATACTGGGCAAACAGGGCGTGAAGGCCATCGACACAAAGGACGCAACCTTTGACGTGGATCTGCACGAAGCTATTGCACAGTTGCCCGCACCTACCGACGAGATGAAGGGAAAGGTGATGGACTGCACACTCACCGGCTATAAGCTGAACGACAAGGTAATTCGCCACGCGCAAGTGGTGGTGGGACTCTAATCGGCCACACGCCAAACAGGAAAGGAGCAAGACTATGGCAAACAAGAGAGACTACTATGAAGTGCTGGGCGTAAGCAAGAACGCCACCGACGCTGAACTGAAGAGCGCCTACAAGAAGATGGCCATCAAGTACCATCCCGACCGCCAGGTAGGCAAGTCGGACGAGGAAAAGAAGGCCGCCGAAGAGAAGTTCAAGGAAGCAGCCGAGGCTTATGACGTGCTGCGTGACCCTCAGAAGCGTCAGCAGTATGACCAGTATGGATTCAACGGTCCGCAGTTCAGTGGAGCCAGTGGATTCGGTGGAGGATCCAGCATGAGCATGGATGATATATTCAGCATGTTCGGTGACATCTTCGGTGGACACGGAGACGACGGCCCCTTCGGCAGTTTCTTCGGAGGCGGCAGACAGGGAGGCAGAACCCGCAAACCACAGTTCCGTGGCGGCGACCTCAGAATCAACGTGCGCCTGACGCTGAATGAAGTGCTCACCGGAGTCACCAAGAAGTTCAAGGTGAAGAAGAATGTTGTTTGCCCCGACTGTCATGGAACCGGTAGCCAGGACGGCAAGACCGAAACCTGCGGCCAGTGTAAGGGATCAGGTGTGGTATATCGCACCATGCGCACCATGCTGGGTGCCATGCAGAGTCAGACAACCTGCCCTGGTTGCGGAGGCACTGGCTCCATCATCACGAACAAGTGCAAGCGCTGTGGCGGCGAGGGTGTAGTGACCGGCGAGGAAGTTGTGGAGGTAAACATCCCCAAGGGAATCGAGAACGGTATGGCTTTCAACGTGCATGGCAAGGGTCATGCAGGCAAGCTGAACGGCATCCCCGGTGACATCCAGGTGATAGTGAGCGTAGAGGAGGACAAGAACTTCGTGCGCGACGGAAAGGACCTGCATTACCAGTTGCAGCTGGATATCCCCACAGCAGTACTGGGTGGCTCGGCAGAGATACCCACCCTGGACGGCAAGGTGAAGATAAAGATCGAGCCTGGAACACAGCCTGGCAAGGTGATGCGCATACGTGGCAAGGGACTTCCCGCACTGGAGGGTTACGGCTACGGAGTGGGTGACATCATCGTCACAACCAACATCTACGTTCCTCAGACTCTGACAAAGGACGAGAAGGAAGCCTTCGAGAAGATGCGCGAAAGCGACAACATGAAGCCCGAAAGCGGCAACAAGGAGAGCTTCTTCAGCAAGTTCAAGAGACAGTTTGAGTGAAGAACCAAGGCGGGCAAATGCCTGCCTGCATCAAGTCAACGGACAGTCTGACGACCAAGAAGCAACAGCATAATCCGCAGGGAACTATTGCTTTAAGCCTATCAGACTGCCGTATAACTGCAACGAAGAGATGACATACGAACAAGCAGTAAACTATCTATATGAATCCGCCCCGTTATTCCAGAATATCGGGGCGGGTGCGTATAAGGAAGGTCTCAGCAACACACAGTTGCTCGACGAACACTTCCACCACCCGCACCGCCATTATGCCACCATCCATGTGGCCGGCACCAACGGAAAAGGCTCGGTGAGCCACACACTGGCAGCCATATTGCAGAGCCAGGGAATGAAGGTGGGACTCTACACGAGTCCGCATCTGACGGATTTCAGAGAACGCATACGTGTCAACGGACAGATGATGCCCAAGCAGCGCGTGGTGGATTTCGTGGAGCAGGAACGCAGTTTCTTCGAGCCCCTCCACCCTTCTTTCTTCGAACTGACAACGGCTCTCGCCTTCAAGTTCTTCGAGGAGCAAGAGGTGGATATAGCCGTCATCGAAGTGGGGTTGGGCGGCAGACTCGACTGCACCAACATCATCCAGCCGCTGGTGAGCATCATCACCAACATCAGCTTTGACCACATACAGTTCCTGGGCAACACGCTGGAAAAGATTGCTGGCGAGAAAGCCGGCATCATCAAGCACGGCATCCCTGCCATCGTGGGCGAATCAGGCTCTGAGAGTGTAGCGGATGTGTTCAGGGAGAAAGCGGCTTCGGTGGGCACTTCACTCACCTTTGCCGACCACCAAAGCGAGGTGCAGGACTTCACGCTCACCCCTGGCAAGGGATACACATACCACACCGCCACCTTTGGCACACTGCATGGCGAACTGGGAGGCTTCTGTCAGGAGAAGAACACAGCCACCATCCTGGAGGCAGTGAAGGAACTGCGGGGGCTGGGGCTGCAGATTAGCGACCAGGCCGTAAGCAACGGCTTTGCCCATGTATGTTCGCTCACCGGACTGAGGGGACGCTGGCAGAAGCTTGCCGAGAAGCCCTTCACCGTGTGTGATACCGGGCACAACGTAGGCGGCATGCAGTATATCACGCGCCAGCTGGCCTCCACACCCCACCACACCTTACATATTATAATAGGTATGGTCAACGACAAGGACGTGAGCACAGTGCTCTCCATGCTGCCTCAGGAGGCAATCTACTACTTCACGCAAGCCTCTGTGAAGCGCGCCATGTCAAGCGAGGAGTTTGCCGGGAAAGCAGCTGCCTACGGGCTCAAGGGCCGGTGCTACCCCACCGTGAGCGAAGCTTATGCCGCAGCACAGACGGCTGCCCGGCCCGATGACGTGATATTCATCGGCGGAAGCACCTTCATCGTTGCCGACCTCCTGACGGCTCTGGAGAAAGAACAACACGGATAACCCATCTGACCATCCCGACTCTTCCGCACGGGACAAGAGACCGACGGCAGACAGACAAACAAGGGAGACGAAAGACTGATGCTACACAAAGCAAAGGTCCTTCGCCTCCTTTTTTTGTTCCCGACGCGTAACTGGAGCCGCACCAATCCAGAAACAGAAATGACACATCGCCGAGACAGGAATGTGACAACACAGAACCAGAAAAGCACCATCTTTGTACCCCAAATCGGGCAGAATGATGCCCTCAAGAGAAAATTTTGCCACCTTGTTCGCAACTTTTTACTCATCTTGCTTGGAAAGTCCACTTAATCTTATTAAGTTTGCATAAGGAATTTGGCAAATAAGCCAGAAACGAGGTCAAACTTAAACGATATTCCGATGGACAAAGAACTGATTTCTGGACTCAAGAGAGAGGACTTTCAGGCTGTGGTACAGGGCAAGCAGACAGACTTGTACACCTTGACCAACAGCAACGGTATGGAAGTAAGCGTCACCAACTACGGCGGCGCTCTGGTGGCCATCATGGTTCCCGACAGGGAAGGCAAGATGGCCAATGTCATTCAAGGCCATGACAGCATAAAGGGAGTGGTGGAAAGTCCCGAACCTTTCCTCAGCACTCTGGTTGGCCGATATGGCAACCGCATCTGCAAAGGCAAGTTCACCATGAACGGCAAGGAGTACAGTCTGGCCGTGAACAATGGTCCCAACCATCTGCATGGCGGTCCCACCGGTTTCCACGCCAGAGTGTGGGATGCAGAGCAGATAAATGACCACGAGCTGGTACTGCGCTATGTGTCGGCCTACTACGAGGAAGGATTCCCCGGCGAGCTGCACATGACCGTGAAGTACAGCCTGAGCGAGGACAATGAACTCATCATTGACTATCGCGGTACAACCAACAAGAAGACAGTGGTCAATATGACCAGCCACGGATTCTTCTCGCTGGCAGGCATCGCCGATCCTACCCCCGAGGCATTGAACTGCGAACTGGAAATCAATGCCGACTTCTTTATCCCTATCGACGAGACAAGCATCCCCACCGGAGAAATCCTCAAGGTGGAGGGCACTCCATTTGACTTCCGCACACCCCACACCGTGGGTGAACGCATTCACGACACCACCGACCAGCAGATAGTCAACGGCACCGGCTACGACCACTGCTACGTGCTCAACAAGCGCGAACCGGGTGAACTGAGCTTCGCAGTGAAATGCACCGAGCCTGTGAGCGGACGTGTGATGGAGATGTACACCACTGAGCCCGGCGTGCAGTTCTACAGCAGCAACTGGCTGAGCGGATTCAAGGGCACCCACGGAGCCACCTTCGGCAAGTACAGTGCACTCTGTTTCGAGGCACAGCACTTCCCCGACAGCCCCAACCGTCCCTACTTCCCCAGCGTTATCCTCAAGCCTGGCGAGATTTACACACAGAAGACGGTGTACAAGTTCAGCACTGACAGATGAGCCCTAGAAGCCACTTCTCCTGAAAATAATCATTCATAAAATCTATAATTCAAGCAAAACTAATGGCACAAAAATCAAAACAGTGGGCGGCGATTATTATGATGATCGCGCTCTTCGCCATGATTGCCTTCGTGACCAACCTGTGCTCACCCATGGCAGTCATCGTACAGAACCAGTTCGGAGCAAGTGAGCTCCAGTCACAGATTGGCAACTACGCCAACTTCATCGCCTACCTGGTGATGGGTATCCCCAGCGGTATGCTCATCGTGAAGTTCGGCTACAAGAAGACCGCATTGCTGGCACTCATCGTGGGTATCATCGGTATGGCTCTCGAGTTGCTGTCTGGCACCATGGAGAGCATGTGGCTCTACCTGGCAGGCGCATTCATCTGCGGCTTCACCATGTGCATGCTCAACACTGTGGTCAACCCCCTGCTGAACGTACTGGGCGGCGGTGGCAACACCGGCAACCAGCTGATTCAGATTGGCGGAGCCTTCAATAGCGCAGCAGCTGTGGCTGTTTACATCATCCTGGGAGCCCTGATTGGTGAGGTGACCAAGGAGACCGCTATCGTTGACGCAGCTCCCGCCATGTACATCGCAGTGGCTATCTTCGTAGTTGCCTTCCTGGTGCTGGCAGCCACCAAGATTGAGGAGCCCGAGCAGGAGCCCGTGAGCATGGAGCTCGTCAAGGGTGCTCTCTCTCACCGTCACTTCGCTCTGGGTGCACTGGCTATCTTCCTGTACATGAGTGTTGAGGTGGGTACACCTACCTATATGATCAAGTACCTCATCAGCGACGCTGTAGGTCTGTCTGCCGGTGTGGCTTCTCTGATTGCAGCCGTTTACTGGTTTGCCATGTTCATTGGCCGTACCGTAGGTGGCAGCATCGGCGGCAAGGTTTCCAGCCGTGCTATGGTGAGCACCGTGGCCACTGCAGCTATCGTTCTGCTGGCATTCGGCATGTTCGCTCCCGAGACATGGATGGTGAAGGTTCCTGGTGTTGACTGGGCCAACCTGTCACTCATCTGGGTGGAAGTTCCCGTGGGCATTGCAGCCTTCATCTGCGTAGGTCTGTGCACCTCTGTGATGTGGGGCGGCATCTTCAACATGGCCGTTGAGGGTCTGGGCAAATACACAGCTGCTGCCAGCGGTATCTTCATGACCATGGTATTCGGTTGCGCTGTGATGGTGGCTCTGCAGGCTCTGGTGGCCGATGCAACCAACGGCAACTACCTCATCAGCTACATCGTACCTCTGGCTTGCGCCGCATACATCCTGTTCTATGCGCTCGTAGGCTCACGAGTTTCCAAGAAAGAAAAGTAATCCATAAACGTATAATCCAGTCTTGCGCCTGCTCTCGTAGCGGCGCAAGACCCTTTTAACAAAAACAACGCAACCATGAGATTGACAATAGATGACGTAAGAAGCCGTTTCATCAAGCATTTCGACGGCACAACAGGTTCAGTATATGCATCTCCCGGCAGAATCAATCTGATAGGTGAGCACACTGATTACAACAATGGTTATGTGTTCCCCGGCGCTGTTGAGCAGGGCATCATTGCAGAGATCAAGCCCAATGGCACACGCAAGGTGCGCGCCTACTCTATCGACCTGAAGGACTACACTGAGTTCTCTCTCGACGATGAGCAGGGTCCCAAGGCTTCTTGGGCTCGCTATATCTTCGGTGTTTGCCGCGAGATGATGGCACTGGGTGTACCCGTTGAGGGCTTCAACACCGCATTTGCCGGTGATGTGCCTCTGGGTGCCGGCATGAGTTCAAGCGCTGCTCTGGAGAGCACCTTCGCCTTTGGTCTGAACGACCTGTGGGGCGAGAACAAGATTGACCGCATGGAGTTGGCCCGCGTAGGCCAGCGCACCGAGCACAAGTACATCGGTGTGATGTGCGGCATCATGGACCAGGCTATCTCTTGCTTGGGTCGCAAAGGCTCTCTGCTGCGTCTCGACTGCCGCAGTGGCGAGTATGAGTATTTCCCCTGGAATCCCAAGGGCTATCAACTGGTGCTGGTGAACAGCTGTGTGAAGCACACTCTGGCAGGCAGCCCCTACAACGAGCGTCGCCTGCAGTGCGAGCACGTGGCAGAGATTATCAGCCAGAAGCATCCCGAGGTGAAGTCGCTGCGTGACGCCAGCATCGAGATGCTGGAAGAGGTAAAGGGCGAGATTACAGGCGACGAGTACAAGCGTGCGCGCTACGTCATCGGCGAGGTGGAACGCGTGCTGGCAGTATGCGATGCCCTGAAGAACGACGACTACGAGATGGTAGGCAAGATGATGTACGAAACCCACTACGGCCTGAGCAAGGAGTATGAGGTGAGCTGCGAAGAGCTTGACTTCCTCAACGATGTTGCCAAGGAGGCAGGTGTGACCGGTTCGCGCATCATGGGCGGCGGCTTTGGCGGCTGCACCATCAACCTCGTGGCAGAGGAGTTGGTAGATAACTTCAAGAAGTTCGCCAAGGAGAAGTTCGCAGAGAAGTACGGCAAGGAGCCCATCATCATCGACGTGGTGATTGGCGACGGCGCACGCAAGCTCTGCTGATAACAGCCTCTCATCCTGTGCAGCAGGCTGATGCCTCTCAAGGCGAAGTCCGCCGTGACAGACCAGACAATAGGAAGGCTCCCATTTAGACATGCTCTATCTGGGAGCCTTCTTCACATTCCGGCGGCTCACACGGCACTCTCCCGGGCATCTGTCCACCCGTCTGGCAGGCTACTCCTCCACAGCGGCCTGCGGTTCAGACCACGAAAAGAAAACCTGCCCAACGAATTTGGGGAACAACCGCACCAGGAAGCCCTAAATCTGCCAGTACGCTGCATTGGCGAATCCAGCGCATTGACTTGGCAAAGCCAGTGCGTTGCGCTGGCAATCTCAGCGCACTGCATTGAAAAAGGGAATATGGAACCCCGAAAGGGTTTCCCCTGAAGCGCCGCCCCATCATCACACATCATACACCCACATATTTCGCTATACAAATATGGAAAGACTTTTTCCCCTACTGCTGCTCCTGCTTGCCTTCACAAGTTCACCCGCCCTCGCGCGCAAACTGACACCTATTATATATAAAGGTGGAATCGTCAGAGCCGACACCACACGCAGGCAGCTCACACTGGTCTTTACCGTTGCCGACAAGAACGACGGTGTGGAACAGATACTGCGCACGCTGAAGGCCCACCACATCAAGGGCGCTTTCTTTGTCACAGGCTCCTTCCTGAAGCGCTTCCCCGAGGATGTTGCACGCATCAGGCGAGCAGGCCATTACGTGGGCAGCCACAGCTATAGCCACCCGCTCTACAGCACTTGGGACAACCCCGACAGCACCATCGTCACCCGTGAGGAGTTTGAATCAGACATCCGACAGAGCTATCAGGCGCTTGCACCCTACGGCATCACCATACGCAACTCGCCTTATTTCATGCCTCCCTATGAGCACTACAATGCCACCATCGCCCAGTGGGCCAGCGAGATGGGGCTCATTCTGGTCAACTTCACAAGCGGTACCGCCAGCAATGCCGACTACACCATCCCCTCGATGAAGAACTACCGCTCGTCGGACAATATCTACCAGACCATTCTGGCCAAGGAGGAGAGCGAGGGGCTGAAGGGACATCTCATGCTCTTCCATGCAGGCACATCGCCCGAACGCACCGACAAGTTCTATGCCCGCCACCTGGACCTTCTCATCACCGAACTGCAGCGCCGAGGCTACCGCTTCGTCTCTCTCCGAAAGGCTCTGCGCTGAACCATCGGGCAGAAGAAAGCCTGAGCCTGGCCGCTCAAAACGCCTGCACAGCACCCCAACACACTCTCCCACGCATGCGTTCCTGTTTCATCTTGAGGGTCACTGGCACTCCACATGATGCATTTCGCATTGCACTATTCGCTTTTCACTCGTTTTTTTTATACCTTTGTAGCGTGAACTAAGTAAATGGCATATTTGCCACATTGAACATACAAGCAAACATTTGCATTATGAACAGCATTCTGACAATGAACCGCGCGGCTGACAACATCCGCATACTTGCAGCCTCAATGGTAGAGAAAGCCAAGAGCGGACACCCTGGAGGTGCCATGGGTGGTGCGGACTTCATTAACGTGCTCTACAGCGAGTACCTGCAGTTTGACCCCAAGAACCCTGCATGGGTGGGAAGAGACCGCTTCTTCCTCGATCCCGGCCACATGGCACCCATGCTCTATGCACAATTGGCCCTCATCGGCAAGTTCAGCATGGAGGAGCTACAGCAGTTGCGCCAATGGGGCTCACCCACACCCGGTCACCCCGAAGTATGCATCGAGCGCGGCATTGAGAATAGTTCCGGCCCCTTGGGACAAGGTCATGCCTACGCAGTAGGTGCTGCCATTGCCGCCAAGTTCCTGGCTGCACGCACCGGCAATCCTACCTTCAGTCAGGAGACCATCTATGCCTACATCAGCGATGGAGGCATACAGGAGGAGATAAGCATGGGTGCTGCACGCATAGCAGGAACGCTGGGACTGGACAACCTCATCATGTTCTATGATGCCAACGACATACAGCTCTCCACCGAGACCAATGTGGTGATGAACGAGGATACTGCCGCCAAGTACCGCGCACTGCAGTGGAAGGTGATAGAGATTGACGGCAACGATGTGGAGCAGATACGCCGTGCCATCGAGCAGGCTAAGGCCGTGAAGAACAAGCCTACACTCATCATCGGCAAATGCGTGATGGGCAAGGGCGCTCTGAAGGCTGATGGCACCAGCTACGAGCGCAGTTGCAAGACACACGGTGCACCCCTCGGAGGCGATGCCTACCGCAATACCATCACCCATCTGGGCGGCAATCCCGACGATCCCTTCTGCATCTTCCCCGAGGTACAGGAGATTTACGATGCCCGCCTCAAGGAGCTTCAGGCTATGGTTGCTGTTCGTCACGACGAGGAGGCCAACTGGGCTGAGAACAATCCCGAGAAGGCTGCCCAGCAGAACGATTGGTTTGCCGGTCGTCTGCCCAACATCGACTGGGAGAGCGTGCAGCTTAAGGCCAACGATGCCACACGCAATGCCTCCAGCGCTTGTCTCAGCCAGCTCTCACTGCAGGTGCCCAATACGATTTGTGCTTCTGCCGACCTCTGCAACTCCGACAAGACCGACGGCTTCCTCAAGCATACCCACGAACTGAAGTTCGGAGACTTCTCTGGAGCCTTCCTGCAGGCTGGTGTGGCCGAGCTCACAATGGCTTGCTGCTGCATAGGCATGAGTCTGCATGGTGGTGTGCTGGCAGCCTGCGGCACCTTCTTCGTCTTCAGTGACTACATGAAGCCAGCCATCCGCATGGCAGCTCTGATGGAGCTTCCCGTCAAGTTCATCTGGTCACACGACGCTTTCCGAGTGGGTGAAGATGGTCCCACACACGAGCCCGTGGAGCAGGAAGCACAGATTCGTCTGATGGAGAAGCTCAAGAACCACAGCGGCCGCAACTCGATGCTCGTGATGCGTCCTGCCGACAGCCGCGCCACCGTAGAGTGCTGGCGACTGGCTATGGAGAACATGCACACGCCCAGCGCACTCATCCTGAGCCGCCAGACAATAGAAGATCTGCCCGCCGGCACTCCCTATGCAGGCATCAAGCACGGTGCCTATGTGGTGACCGAGAGCGATGCCGACTATGATATCATCCTCTTGGGCAACGGTTCGGAGGTGAGCACACTGGTGGCTGGAGCACGTCTCCTGCGTCAGGACGGAGTGAAAACCCGCGTGGTGAGCGTACCCAGCGAGGGACTCTTCCGCGAGCAGCCCCAGGACTACCAGCAGAGCATCATCCCCGCCGGAAGCAAGATATTCGGTCTCACGGCCGGTCTGCCCGTCAATCTGAGCGGTTTCCTCATCGGTGCCGATCCTGCCAGCCGCGTATGGGGACTCGAGAGCTTCGGCTTCTCTGCACCCTACAAGGTGCTCGACCAGAAGTTGGGCTTCACCGCCGAGAACGTCTATAATCAGGTGAAGGAGATGCTGGCTTAAGCCACCCTGCGGTATCAGCATCCACCCGAGAGACAACAACATCAAACATTGAACATCATTCCAATGACAAAGATAGGACTGGCCAGCGACCACGCAGGCTTTGCGCTCAAGGAGCACATCAAGCAGTATCTCACTGCACACGGCATTGAATATGTTGACTATGGCACCCACAGCGAGGAGAGTTGTGACTATCCCGACTTCGGTCACGCTTTGGGTCAAGCCATCGATACAGGCGAAGTGCCCACAGGCATTGCCGTATGCGGCAGCGGCGAAGGCATCAGCATGACACTCAACAAGCATCAGCACGTGCGTGCAGCCCTCTGCTGGCGCCCACAGATAGCTCATCTGGCACGTCAGCACAACGATGCCAACGTGCTGGTGATGCCAGGACGTTTCCTCTCCGACAGCGAAGCCGACGGCATCATGGACGAATTCTTCGCCACTCCCTTCGAAGGAGGCCGCCACATCCGTCGCATTGAAAAGATCCCCTGCAAGGACTAAGAATCCCCTCGTAAAGGTCATCAAAGCCCCCGCAAGGACTGAAAAGCTCCTTGAAAAGGATGACTGGATTCCTTGAAAGGGATGACAAGATTCCTTGAAAAGATTGACTGGATTCCTTGAAAAGGCCCACAAGATTCCTCGAAAAGGGTCACAAGACTCCTTGAAAAGGGCCATAAGATTCCTTGAAAAAGGTCACAAGACTCCTTGAAAAGGTTAGAAACGTCTCTTGCACACTACCATAATCCCCTCTGGAGCATCTACCTCCAGAGGGGATTTCTTTTTCTTACCCCATACAACCCTCTCCCCCATCACGCCATACTTAAGCCCACCACAAGAGAAGGATGCTGCCGTGCTGTCGGCAGGCCATGCCGCAGACGGAGCCTTTTGGGTGAACGACAAGAGCAACCTCTGGACCACATCCAGCTACTACTCTAAGGGAGCACAGGCTCTTGTAAGAACATACAACAATGCCAGCGCAAGAGGCACTACAGGCGACAACGATGCCGTTGCCGATATGTCGGTGGCGTGCGTCAAGCAGATGGGTATGGGACGCGACAACATCACAGATATGCTGTCGGTTACATTGTCGGCTAAGGGTACCGACGCCACCGTATGGCAGTCGGAAATGGAGATTATATACGTTAAGCTCGACCGCACACTTGCCTCGCTCATCAAGCGCATTGAGGAGAACGTGGGCAGCGACAAGGTGATGTTTGTGCTTACAAGCACAGGATACACCGACGAGCAGCAGGTAGACTATCAGCGTTTCCGCATACCATCAGGCACATTCTACATCAACCGCACCGCCAATCTGCTTAATATGTACCTCGGGGCGATATACGGACAGGCTAAATATGTGGAGACCTGTTTCCACAACCAGATTTATCTTGACCGCAAACTTATAGAGCAGCGACACATAAGCTTTACGGATGTGATAACACGCTCAAAGGAACTGCTCGGTATGACGGCTGGTGTGCGCAACGTAACAACAAGCCCGTACAACCCGGCCGTTAGCGGCGACCTTATCATAGAGACCGCTCCAGGTTGGCAAATAATAAACGAAGACAGTCACGAAAATTACTTTTCACGTGCGGCTTTCATCCCCTTCCCCATCATTCTGTACGGAGCGGGAGTAAAAGCCGAACGTATAACAACCCCGGCAACAGTAGACCGCATTGCACCTACCATTGCTAAAGCCATACGTATACGTGCACCAAATGCTTGTTCTTCAGCACCCCTGCAATAGCGTTTTGGCCACCTGTAACAACGGCAAACACATATATTATGCCGTTTACAGGCGCCAATAT
>UQST01000011.1 GCA_900543815.1 uncultured Prevotellaceae bacterium | reverse complement strand
ATTATTCGTATCTTTGCAGCAACAGAACTCGTTTGCATCCCATCAGAACTGCAAGCGAGTCATTTTTATATATAGACATATGAATCAGAAACCAAGAACTATACAAGAGCAATTATGCCGACTTAAAGAAAAGGGCATGGTATTCAATGACGAACAAAAAGCCATTTCATATCTGTCAAGGATTAGCTATTTCCGCTTAAAATATTATTGGGTGGATATGTTGGATGACAATGCAGGATATTTCGTTGATGGCGCAAATTTCGACACGGTCATAGACAGATATGAGTTTGACAAGAAGTTACGTAATATACTTTTTGGTGCAGTTGAAATTCTGGAAGTTGGATTGCGTACAAAATTCATAACGACACTCTCGTTGGCAACAAATACAGGATTGTGGTATTTGGACGGTTCTCTTTTCAACAATCAGCAGTTTCATACAAACTTGGTGCTGGATATGAAATATGAGTTTGATAGAAATTCAGACCCTTTTGTGCGCCAATATATTATAGACCATTCCAATTGGGACAAGAACACTTTGGATGGAGATAATCCTGATGCGTGGATGATTTTTGAAACTGCTACATTTGGAACTCTTTCCAAAATGTACAAAAACCTGTTGAATCAATCTCCGTTGAAGTCGAGAATTGCCAATGAATTCGGTTTGTATTCTGCCCGAGAGCTTTCAAGTTGGTTGGAAGCAATTTCTGTCTTGAGAAATATCATCGCACACCATTCAAGAATATGGTATAAGATATTTTCCAAGAAACCGACCAACATCAACCGCCATAGGGATAATTGGATGCTTTCAGATTTGACTGAACACCAGTGTAAACGTGCTTTTAGTGTAATATCATGCCTTCTATATTTGTGCAATGCAATTTGTCCAGACAATACAGTTAAGCAGGATATAAAGAATCTTTTTGCTTCATACCCTAACATTCCTATATTCATGATTGGCTTCACAAGAGGATGGGAGGAAAATCCGATTTGGAGATAACAATTATAAGCAAATAAGAATTGTCATTTATGAAATCTCTCATAAATGGCAATTCTTCTTAATATTATGAAATTCTCCTGTTTTTGATTTTGGTATTTCAAAATCTTAAGAGAACTTAAAAATAGAGTAAAACGTATAGTTTTACAGAAATTAATTTTATCTTTGCACATGTATTTAAAGGCGTTCTTTGCATATTGTAAAATACAGAAACGAGCAGAAGTCCGCTCGTTTCCATATTGTTACCTATATTATATAGGCAAACGCCCAACTTCTTGATATTCAATCAAAGTTCAAATTAGAGCGAGTTAGTTTTGTGAACCTTACTCCCGCGTAAGCCATTGCACCTGTGACAGGTCCCCACACCTGAGTGGCATCGAATGCCGCACTCCATGGATGATGGGGCTGGACGATGGGATGGTCAATCCTGTAGTGGGTGAGGTTCTCTCCGCCCAAATATACGCTGAAGTGCCGGAACTCGCGCGTCACCTGCGCCTGCAGCTGGAAGTAGGCAGGATAGCGGCTTTGGTCATACAGTCTGCCGCAGCCATTCAGATGCCCGGTCACATCAAACTGCCAGAGTTCAAGCGGAGTCTTGTACGAAAGCGTGAGCAGACCTTTGTAACGTGATGTCAGAGGCTTTGTCCGCAGAACGCCATCGTAGGCCGACTTTACGTCATTCAGACGGAAGGCTGCTGTGGCCGACATTCCGCTAAAGAAGGGATATGTGGCATCCACCTGGAATGTGTGGCTGTAACTTTTCCCGTCAAGATTCTCAAACGAGAGGGTATGTGCGCCTTTTGCTCCATCGAAGTTCATTATCACCTGATGCTTGAAATCGGTATAGTAATACTCGGCATTCAGTTCGAGGTTCTTGTCGAAGAGAGGAATGTTCAAACCTACAGAAGCTCCCATGTTCCATGCCTCCTCCTGCTTGAGGTCAGAGGCGATGAAGACCTCCCTGCCGCTTGCCAGCAGCGGCATGTTCTCGGCCAAAACGTGAGGCGAACGATAGCCCTTGCCTACAGAAGCGCGTAGCGTGATGATGTCGGCCGGAGAATATTTGATATGCAGACGTGGCGTAAAGAAACTGCCGTAGTGGTTCGAATGGTCCCAACGGATGCCTGGCATGACGGTAAGCTTTTCGCCCAGCTTATATGTGTATTGGGCATAAAGGCCAGGTGTGGTCTCCCGTGCCACTTCTCTCGGGGCATCGGGCAAACTGCCGTGTGGATTGAAGCGCTCGGCATAGTGGTCGTGGTTGAGCGATGCCCCCACACTCATGTTGTGGTTCTCGGTAAAGTCTGTTTCGAACATCAGTTGGGCATATCCATTCTTCTGTACGACATCATATTGAGTCTGCCCGAAAGAGTTGTCGGCATCATGCCACGAGCCGTGCAGCATCAAGGCAATGGATGTGTTGTGTTCGGCATCAAGCGTGAAGCCGTTTTTCCATTGCATCTCATAGCGGTTGGTTCTGACCGAAGTAGTGTAGCGGGGTTCCGATGTAGCGGAATCCGTATGCTTGGCACTTTGCCCTCCGTCGTGCTCGTCATGCAACCCGCGCAGCATCAGCTGGCTGATCCATCCTGGCGACACGTACGCCCATCTGTGCATGATATTATATTGCCGCAACTTGGGCATGTCCATAAATCCATCGCCGTTCCCGTCATGATCCATCTGCCTGTTTTCAAAGTGAAGTAGGGTGGCCGTAGAGAGACGGTCGTTGAGATGTATGCTGCCGTCGAGGTTGGCCTCCGTCTTCAGTTCGCTATCCTGATACACGTTGGCTCGCACCCCATCGGTACCTTGAGGCTTGAGAAACTCAATATTTATCTGTCCCGTAGTGCTCTCATATCCGTTCTTCACGCTTGAAGCTCCCTTGCTCACCTGTATCGACTGCATCCATGGGCCTGGCACATACCCCAGGCTGTAGGGCAAGGAAGCGCCACGCAGATTGGGCACATTCTCTGTGAGCATCTGCACATAGGTTCCGCTCAATCCCAGCAGTTTTATCTGCTTCGCTCCCGTAGCAGCATCACTGTAGCTCACATCCACCGAAGGATTGGCCGTAAACGACTCGCCCAGATTGCAGCAAGCGGCACGTATGAGCTGGCCCTTTCCTATCAGTTCTGTATTATCCACCCTGGATTTTGCCTTGACGCCATTTGTGGCTTTCACCACCACATTCTTCAATTCGTGTGTGTCGCCTATACTGTCAGTCTGAGCGAATGCCTGCTGAAAAGCGAACAGACACCCCAATATGCCCAGTAAGAATATCTTCTTCATATACCTTTTTTTCTGCTTGCGTATGTTTTCCTGTCTATAATGCATCCAGAGGAGTTCTCCCTTCATTTCCCAGCGCCCGAAACTCCTTGGGTGTCATACCTGTCACTTGCTTGAACTGCGACGAGAGATGCGCAGGCGAACTGTATCCAATCCTGTAGGCTATCTCGCTGGTGGAGAGCTGGCTATAGCACAACAACTCCTTGGCATATTCTATGCGATGGACGATGGCAAACCGCTCGATGGTAATTCCCCGCACTTCGGAGAACAGCTTGCTCAAGACACTATAGTCCTTCTTGAGTTCACGCGACAGGAAATCAGATACCTTGGGACGCTCCTCCTCCATTCTTACCCATTTCAATACGGCGATGCGTATCTGCTCCACCAGTTGCGAGCGTGGGTCATCAAGCAGTTCAAAACCCATCTCGTGCAGTTTTCCTGCAACGGAAAGCAGTTGCTCGCTGGATGGATCTTCTGCTGTCTCCACATCACCCAGACTGACCGTCTTCGCCTTGATACCTTCAGACGCAAGAATACCCCTTACCGCGATAATGCAGCGCGGGCATACCATATTCTTTATCAATGGCTTCATCTACGTGCGAAATCCTCTTTGCTTAAACTCGGTGCAAAGATATTGCATTTCACTATTACATTCTTTCAAAATTACAGGTAATACTTACAGCTTCAAGCAAAAACACGAATATGTATCAATTACACTTCACCACGATTCCACCAGAACCCTATTAGAATATAAGGAGATGAAGGTTCCCTATGCACTTCCAGTTGGCCATCATGACGGGGGGAAAGGTTTTCCGTTACCGTCCAACCCTAGGCTGGACGGTGGATGAAGCAAGCTTACTTTGCAAAGCCAATATATAATCTCCGACCGTCCAGCCTTGGGTTGGACGGTGAAGGCATGCAGCATACCCACCCCAGGAGGCAGAATAAAGCTTGCACATAAGAAATCTGCTTTTCACTCGCAAATACGGTCGGCCTTGCATGATTATCATGGCAAGGGAGAAGGGGGAGTAGGGTAATATCCCTTTATACTACCACCCTTATTGATAAGACGATACGATTGGTTTGCGCTTATCCCATGCGTGAGATGCGCTCCAGTTCCTTTTCGTCGAGCAACTTGATGTTGCGGCCGTTGATAGCCACCACCTTGTCGCGGGCCAGCAGACTGAGAGTGCGGATGGCGTTATTGGTGGTCATGTTGCTCAGACTGGCCATATCCTCGCGGCTCAACTTGATTCTGAGCGTGCATCCATCTTCCTCCATGCCGTAATGGTCGCGCAGATAGAGCAGGGAGTCAGCTATCCTGGCACACACGTGCTTCTGCGTCATATTGACCAGCCGCTCGTCACTCTTGCCCAGGGCAATGGCCAGCTTGCGGATGAAGAACCAAGACAGGCTGGGGTTCTTTTCCAATAACGAACGAATCACATCAAGGGGGAAACATACGAGTATGGATGGCTCGAAGGCTGCAGCAGATGTGACAAAACGCTCGCCCGAGAAGGCAGCACGATATCCGAAATACTCCACCTCATCAAACACGCGCACTATCTGGCACCGACCTCCTATACCGTCGATGTATATCTTAACCTTTCCCTGTATCAGACAGAACAGCTCCTGCGGGATTTCTCCCTCCTTGTAGATGACTTCATTCTTGTCCAAACATCTCATCCTCATGCAGCTGAGCAGCTTGCCTTTCTCGTCTTCGGTAAGCGTAGCTGCCAGCTCCGTCATGGCACCCAGTGCCTCCTCCTTTGTCATCAAATTGGCTAAAATTATTCTAAAAACAACTTCTTTCTCTACAAAGTTAGTATTTTTCCTGTACTTGTGCAAGCCAAGCAACTCAAAAGTGCCTCTCTCCCCCTGCTTTCTTGACATTTGTCCGTTATCGGATAAACTTTACAAAGGAAGCCGGTCATCAGAAAGGGTAGTGGCTCCCTGGCTGATGACCGGCTGGTATGTCGCTTGGAAATATCGTCTCTTTACCTCCTTCTGCCGAAGATTCGGAGCAGATAGAGGAAGAGGTTGATGAAGTCGAGATAGAGCGTTAGACTGCCCATGAGGGCCAGTTTGGTGGTCTGCTCCTCGTCGCCTGTTGCTGAAGCATACTCTACCAGTTGTTTGATCTTCTGGGTGTCATAGGCTGTGAGGCCCACGAAGATGAGTATACCTGCATAATTGAGGATGACGGCCAGCCCCGAACTTGCCACAAAGAGGTTGACCAAAGTGGCTATTATCAGTCCGATGAGCAGCATCATGAGCGTGCGTCCAAGGGCAGAGAGGTCCTTCTTGGTGGTATAGCCCACGAGTGTCATGGCGCCAAACGTGCCTGCCGTAATGAGGAAGGTGGTGGCGATACTTTCCATCGCATAGGCAAGGAAGATGAATGACATGGTGACTCCATTGAGTACCGCATAGAGGGCAAAGAGGATGCCTGCCGTGGTGGCAGCCATCTTGTGGATGCGTGCAGACATCCAGATGACCATTCCGAGTTCAAGTGCGAACAAGGCGAAGATGAGCATGGGACTGGAAGCCAAAGTGTAGATGACGGACGGAGTGCTGGCCACCAGTACAGCCGTGAGAGCTGTCATCAGGAGTCCGAGGGCCATCCAGGCATACACGTTACGCATGACCTTAACAAAGGGAGTGGCAATTTCTACCGAATTGCCTCCGCTGTGATTGTTCTTGTAATACTTTTCGTAAGCCATAGTATGTTATTTTTGATTTGTTCCGAAATTATTGTCCTTCAATTAGCAAAGATAGAGCATTTTGCACAAATCTATCATCCCTTGGGCAAAAAAAGTTGTCCCCTCCTGCTTCCAGACTGGCCAAGAGGCTGCCGAGGAAGGGGAGGGGGCAGGTATTATCGCTTTGCCCGGAAGGGCAGATGGCTTATCGGGTCATTGTCCAGCCCAGCATCATGCCGTTGTAGCTCTTGAACAGGGTAGATAGAGTGGCATTTGTGGTGAGCGAACTGCCCAGTCCGGTCATCACATTCAGCAGTTTGTCTGCATCAAAAAGCATGTGCAACTCGTTGCCGCTTACTGTGGCAGTACAGGTCATCGTGCTCACTCCCAGAGCGCCCGTAATGGTGAGGGTGCTGGTGTTGGTGTCGTAAGTGTAGGTGCCGTTATATGACTTGGTTTTGTAGGTGAATGTGCAGGTTTTGTCCTTATTGAGGGTCAGGTGGCTCTTGCCTGCTATCATACCCATCTTCTTGAGGTGCTTGCTCAGGGTGCTTTCCACCTTATTGCTTACCACAGCACCACCTAATTTGGCCATGATGCTCTCGCTCTCAAACACCACCTTGGGTGCTGAATAGGTCCATGTACCCACCAGACTGCTCTCTGATGTCTTGGTTCCCAGCAGGCCCGTCAGTACGTTGAGCAGCTGTCCGGCACTGCCTGTGTTGCCTGTGAGAGCGCTTCCCAGCAGACCGCCAGCCAGGCTACCGTTGGCATGAGTACCTGTTGAAGCGGTGCCTCCAAGGTTAGCCGAGGTGGAACTTCCCGATGTTCCCATTCCGCAGGATGCCATAGAGAGGCACAGCGTGGCCAGTGTGATGGCCTTAAAGATTCCTTTCTTCATAGCTTTTTCTCTTCTTATGAATGTATGACTATACTTGAATATTGCTAATACTTACAGTTATATGATATGACTCCGAATACTTGTGAATGTAAAACCAGACTTAGGAATTTCCTCAGAAATCACTCTTTCCCAGCCGTTTCCTCGGTATTCTTGTGGTCGAACATCTTGGTAAAGACACGTGGGAAGGGGGTCTCGAATGTCATGGGTTCACCTGTGCGTGGATGGTAGAAATGCAGACGGAAGGCATGCAGAGCCAGCCGGCCCATGGGATCACGTCCGTTTCCATACTTCATGTCGCCGGCTACAGGAAGGCCCAAATCAGCCATATGAACACGTATCTGGTTCTTCCTGCCTGTCTCCAACTTGAGTTCCACAAGCGAGTATTGCTCGTTGACCTTCAGGCGTCTGTAGTGTGTGATGGCCTCCTTTCCGCCATTATCAGTCGGACTACTGAAGGTTACGAATGCCTTGTTGTCCTTGAGCCATGAGTGCTGAGTGCCGCCTTCCTGCTTCATCTGGCCGCATACGACGGCTATGTATCGGCGGTCATAGACGATATTGTGCCAGTTGTTC
Source organism: uncultured Prevotellaceae bacterium (assembly GCA_900543815.1). Lineage (GTDB taxonomy): Bacteria > Bacteroidota > Bacteroidia > Bacteroidales > Bacteroidaceae > Physcousia. The sequence goes on along the minus strand of UQST01000011.1, from coordinate 64,099 downwards.
TCCAGCACCTGTTCCATTTCCATGCTCTTGGCATATACCATCAGTCCGCTGGTCTCACGGTCGAGCCTGTGTACCACATGTGCCGTGCATTTGAAATGACGCTTCTTGAAATACTCGTCAAGCACAGTCTTCACGCAGAACTGGCTGGGATTGGCACCCATACTCAATATGCCTGGAGCTTTCTCGATAACGACAATATCCTTGTCCTCATACACGATTTTCACATACTTGTTGCTCAGTTCCGTGCTGCGCTTATGACGGCTGATGCGCACAACCTGGCCTGGATGCAAGGGATGGTCAAAACGTGTCACAAGCACGCGATCTACGCTTACTCCGTGACCTTTGAGCAAATCCTTTACGTGGTTACGGCTCACACCAGCCATTTGCTTCATGATGAAATCCATGAGCTGAGATTCTTCCCGCACAGGGATTTCGAAGTATTTGAGTGCGGCATATTGAGCGCCGCTGAGGTTTCTTGGCATATATTTATCCTTTTAATATATTATTTCTTTGCTCTAAAGCCGTGTGACTTATTGATTTAAGCCTATTTCTTTATTATGGCGATTATGTTTAGTCGGGTACGCATGCCTAATGAGTTGTCTGTTCCACCACCTTCTGTCTGAGAGGTTCTGTTCCTTGAACCATTTGCCATACTCATTTTTCTGATGTGTTCATTATCCTATTATGATGTGTTCTTTTCCTTGGGTAACTGTTTTTAACCGCATTCTCCAATGGACTATATTGTTCTCAGAAGCCTGACCAGAAGCGTTTCCAGTAGCTTGTATAGAGTTCGTCCCAGCGGAGAAATTCGGCTCCAAGGAAATCAGAGGTATATCCGTTGAGATAATCTGCGGCTTCATATGTCTTGCCTTGCTTGAGAAATTCCTGGCAGATGCTTCTCACGTAAGGAATCTCACGTACTCCCTTGGTCATGAAATACTCTCTGGCAGGCTCAAGTGACTTTCTGCATTCCCCCCAGCGAAGTGTTGCCATACGGTTGGTACGGCGGAACCTCCACAAGGCGGCATCTTCTCTGAAGGTGTGGTTGCCACATATCGAAAGCATTTCAGGCAGCTTTGTGCTTCCGCAATAGATAGGCATGCGGGGACTCTCAGCAGGATTGTCGAGCGACATCCATACAACTCCACCGACCGGTTCGGGTACATTAGAAAAAAGTTGGATTACAGTACTATAAGCACATACAGCAACTGCCACGGGACGTATCCACTTGCTGAAAGTGCTGTCTCCCATGGCTGCATAGAGCTCGCGCTCGTCTTTCTGCATCCACGGATTGGCCAACGGCGACACCATCATGGGCTTTTCCTCGCCTTCCAACTCCTTTTTTCCCCTGCCGGGAACCATCATATGTGTGGTGTAATCGTCCTCTGTACCTTCGTAATAACTGCTCAGCAGCCTGTTTACATCTTCCACACTCACCAGCGTATCAGGCTTCACGCTCACAGGCAGTTCGCCTGCATCGGCACTCAAGTGAAGTGAAGGTGCCAAGGTGTTCATTATGAAGAACTCACGTGTACTGTAATTCTTCGCTTCACCCATATAGTTGAGGCCGCTATAGGCACGCCAGAAGGAGAAAGGCTCTTTGCCGTCCCACAGCTTCAGCTTGCGTGCCACACTGAACACATTATCCGATGCCATGAAGTTCATGGTGTCCTTCACGTCTATCTGTCCTATTCTGCTGATGTTGGCACTTACGGCTATCTCATCGTCGGGAATGCGCTGGGCAGCCCATACTCCACCCTTCTTCTTGGGACCTTCGCCGAAGACTTCAAAAATCCACACCTCTGAGGTGTCGGCTATGGTCAGGCATTCGCCTCCGTCGGCATAACCGTATTCGCGAATCAAGTCTCCCATGAGGCGTATGGCTTGACGGGCCGAAGTGCATCTTTGCAGAGCAATACGCTGAAGTTCTTCTATATAGAAGAGTCCGTCAGCATTCTGCAACGTATCCCTACCGCCTATGGTTGTCTCGCCCATGGCCAGTCTCTTCTCGTTGATGCAAGGGTAGGCTGTATTGAGAAATCTGTAGGTATGCTCCACCTGAGGGATTTTGCCCAGCACTTCCACCCTATCCTTTGACTCTGCCGTCTCAGTCCGCATGAGTCCCTTGCAGATATCCGTGGTAGCTCCAGGCATGTTGTAGCTTGCCGCCACCCAGTTCATCCATGTGCGATAGCGTCCGTCGCAGGTGTGGCTGGTCATTACTGACCCGTCGGCACTTGCCTTCTTGCCCACCATGATGCTGGTGCACGAGAGACGTTCCAAGGGAATCTCCTCGGGCTCCACAGCCATTGTCATGGGTGCAAAAGCCAACATCCCCATCGCCATCAGGGACATTTCTCTTATGCTCATTTCCTTTTATTCCCTATATATATAATGTATAATGTTCGTTTCAATCAATATCCTCCTCCTTCAGAAGGAATTCCATCAGGTCTTGCACGCTGCCGTTGAAGATGTTGCAATCCACCTGGCCGCGTATGCCAGACACCCTTCCGCAGTCGGTATGTTGCCACATTACCCATGGACCTTTGTAGGCAAGTTTCTCCACGTAGTAGTGTGCTATCCAGTAGGGATAAGGGTGGAAGATGGAATCGTTCAGATAGTCCATCTTGAACTTGTAACCTGTGTAGATGATAGGTTTCACATGATATCTTGCTTCCACCATATCGAGCCAAGTCTTCACGTCACGTCTGAGTTGCTGTGGAGTCAGGTTGCCCATCTTCTCCACATCCAGTACGGGAGGCAGGTCACCAGGCTCCAAATGCACCTGACGCATGAAGAAACGAGCCTGCTGCTTGGCATCTATGCCAGGCACAAAGAAGTGGTAAGCTCCTCTGATAAAGTCGTTTCGCTTGGCTTGGTAGAAGTTGTCATTAAAGTTTTCGTCCATCAGCGACGTTCCCTCTGTGGCTTTGATGATGACGAAGCGCACAGGGTCGTTGTTCATCGAAGCATTCCTCAGATGCTCCCATTCGATGTTTGCTTGATAATGGCTGATGTCTATACCCCTCACGCTATAGCCCTCGGGATAGACAGGTTCGCCATACATCGCCTTCCAGCGGAAACTGAAAGGTCCCACAAAGAAATAGTAGAACAGTCCCACATACACTACCCCCACCAGCAGGATGCCTATCCACACCGGCCAGGAGCGCAGGCTGAAGCGCCTCTTCCCCTTCCGTCCCCTGCCACTACCCTTTCGGCTGCGCGTGCCTTTTGCCTGCCCTCTTTTGGTAGAGGCAGTACGGGTGCGGCCGTAAGATGATGATTTCGGGTGAGATGCCGACTTGTGGGTGTCCATCAGAGTGGTCTGTTATTGTTTCTTTGTTGTCTTTTTACAAAAAGAGCAATCCTCTCCGTGGCTGTTCACCACAGGAGAGGATTGCAGGAGAGTTATCTTACTCCTTCTCCAGAGCCAGAGTCTTGGTGCACTGGTCGCACACCTCTGTGGGACCCCAATACTGGATGGGACCGGGATAAACGTAGCATGTGTTCTTGGCCCACTCCTCACGATGAGCGGCGAAGAACTTGAAGGGTGCGCCGTCCAGCTCAACCAGAGCCTTGCGGATAACGGGCTTCATGGCACCGTTACGGCGCTCCATGTTCATCATCATGGTGATGGGCACACCACCGGCAATCCACTCAGCAGCAGGAGCTGTGGTGTTCTTGATGATAGACATATAGCCAGTCTTGCCGTTGGCAATCAGTCGGCTTGCGTTGTACCCCAGGCTGTAGCAGTAGTCGGCATCGTAGTTAGAGGGAGCTGCACAGCGGCCCTCGTAACCGAAGAAGTGGTGCTGGGCGCTGAACTTACCGTTGAACTTGCCCTCCTTCTTCCATGCATCGAGCTTGGTAGCAACCATACGGCTGAGCAGCTTCTCTGTCTCGATGAGAGACACCTGAACGTTTCCGTGAGGGTCACGGTCAAGGCAAAGCTGACGAGCCACGTCGGCGGGCAAAGACTCCAGGATAGCCAGGTTCTCGGGGGCGATATTGCTCTTCACGAAAGCAATCTGCTCCTCGGCGTTGGCAAACTCGCGGCTCTCGCCTGTTGCGGGATCGGTGAGCACCTCATTCAGTTCTGCGATGAGCTTCTTGATGGCAGGGATGAACTCAATAAGGCCTTCGGGAATCAGGACAGTACCGAAGTTGTTGCCCTCGGCTGCACGTGCAGCCACGATGTTGGCGATATAGGTTACCACATCATCCAGTGACATATTCTTCTGCTCCACCTCCTCTGATACCAGACATACGTTGGGCTGTGTCTGCAGAGCGCACTCCAGAGCGATGTGAGAAGCCGAGCGGCCCATCAGTTTGATGAAGTGCCAGTACTTGCGGGCACTGTTGCAGTCGCGCTGGATGTTGCCAATCAGCTCGCTGTAAGTCTTGCAGGCTGTATCGAAACCGAAGCTTGTCTCGATCTGGTCGTTCTTCAGGTCGCCGTCGATAGTCTTGGGACAACCGATTACCTGTACGCCATACTTCTTGGCAGCATAATACTCGGCCAGCACGCAAGCGTTGGTGTTGGAGTCGTCACCGCCGATGATTACCAGAGCCTTGATGCCCAGCTCGCGCAGGATCTCGATACCGCTCTCAAACTGAGCCTCTTTCTCCAGCTTGGTACGGCCAGAACCGATAATATCGAAGCCGCCTGTATTGCGGTACTCATTGATGAACTCGTCGTTGAACTCCACATACTTGTGGTCAACCAAGCCGCCAGGACCCATCAGGAAACCATACAGCTTGCTGTTGGGGTTCAGGCTCTTCACACCGTCATAGAGGCCGCTTATCACGTTGTGACCGCCAGGAGCCTGACCGCCAGAGAGGATGATACCCACGTTGAAAGCCTCCATGGGCTTCTGCTCACCAGCCTCGAAGGTGATGACGGGCATACCGTAAGTGTTGGGGAACATAGCCTTGATTTCCTCCTGGTTGCCTACACTCTGTGTGGCAGCGCCCTCAACTGCTACCACAGCGCCCTTCAGAGCCTGGGGGAGTTTGGGCTGATAGGCGGCTCTTGCCACCTGCAATGCACTTTTAATCATATTGTGTTAATTAAAATATTTATAAATTGCCGTGCAAAGATACAACAAAATTCTGCAATCAGCACCTCCCGTTAGCATGTTTTAGCACTTGGTTTTCGTCGAGTCACCTCGGTGGGCTTTCCCAGCCATTCAATTTGCTCTATGGGCGAAGTGTTTTTGCCCGCTGGACGAAGCTGGTTTCGTCAATAATTCTGTTCTTCTTCCCTTCTTTGTCCACCCTCTTTCAACAGAAAAGCAGCAGGACAGACTTTGCCGGTTGTTTCGCCCAAATGGACAGGCTGTTTTGCCTGAACCCGTTGGCTGTTCCGCTGAAACACGAAGTCTGTTCTGCTGCTTTATATGTAACGAAGCTTGAGTTCTGCTTTAGAATGGCGGTTCGTCGTCTGGACTCAGGCTGGCAAAGGGGTCGCTTCCCATCATCTGATTGGCCAGATTCTCCTGTTGCTGGAGTTCCTCATCCGAGAGCTGCGGTGACGAGAAAGTGCCTCCTGCATCGGCTCCTCCCATCTTGGGAATGCCCGAAGGCTGCTCGTCGGCAAAGCGTGCGAACTCCTTCTGGAAGTCCAACTTGATATCTCCCACCGAACCATTACGGTGCTTGGCTATGATGAACATGGCTTTTCCGCGCCAGTCATTTCCGTGGTCGTCCTTGTCCAGGCGATAGTATTCAGGACGATGGATAAAACACACGATATCTGCATCCTGCTCGATACTTCCCGAATCACGCAAGTCACTCAGCAGCGGGCGCTTCTGGTCAAATCCCTCACGCTTCTCGCCTTCACGGTTGAGCTGGGCAAGAGCGATAACAGGAATGTTGAGGTCCTTGGCCAATCCCTTCAGCGACTGGCTCACAGCAGCCACCTCCTCCTGTCGGCTGTTGATGTTCAGGCCCTTGGCATGCATTAGCTGCAGGTAGTCAATCATGATGCATTCCACTCCATGCTCGCGTACCAGGCGGCGGGCTTTGGTTATCAATTCGTAGTTGGTAATGGCCGGAGTATCATCCACATAGATTGGCGCACCTGTAAGTTGCCTTGAACGCAGGTCCAGTTGCTCCCACTCATGCGGCAGGAGCTGTCCGCTACGCAGTTTCTCACCCGATATCTCTGTCACGTTCACCAGCAGACGCTGCACGAGCTGCTGGTTGCTCATCTCCAGACTGAAGATTGCCACGGGCCTTCTGTAATCCACCGCCATTCGTTTTATCATACTGAGGGCGAAGGCTGTCTTACCCATTGAGGGACGGGCTGCTATGATGATGAGGTCACTCTTCTGCCATCCGTTAGTGATCTTGTCCAGTTTCTCAAAGCCTGTGGGAATGCCGCTCATGCCGTCCTTCTGTGCTGCAGCCTTGTTGATCATGTTGAACACGTCCGTGATGACCGGGTCAATCTGCGTGTAGTCCTTCTTCATGTTCTGCTGCGAGATGGCATACAGCTGCGCTTCAGCCTCCTGCATCAAGTCCTTCACGTCCATCGTGGGGTCGTAGGCACAGGTCTGCACATAGCTGCTGAAGGTTATCAGCTGGCGGGCCAACGCCTTTTGAGCGATTACGCGGGCATGATACTCGATGTGCGCACTACTGCCTATCTTCATGTTTATCTGCATGATATAGGGAGTGCCACCTGCTTCCTCCAGTTCGCCATTACTCTCCAGCTGGTCCTGAACAGTCATGATATCCACGGGACGCTGCTCTGTGCTCAATTCCTGGATGGCTTTGTATATCAACTGATTCCTCTTGTCGTAGAAACTCTCGGGCTTTAGGATTTCCGCCACAAGGGCATAAGCCTCCTGGTCTATCATCAATGCACCCAGCACAGCCTCTTCCATATCAAGGCTTTGAGGCTGCTTGTGCCCATACTGGTCCACGTTGGGAACCTCTACTATCTTTACTGATTTCGTCTTGCTTCGTGTAGGCATGCTATTTCCTTGCTTCTCTCTTTCGGAGAGCAAAGATATGCTTTTAATTTGGAAAAAGCATGCTTGCCGCACCACAAAACTAAGGGCTGTTTTTCTCGGCAAATTGATTAAATATGCGTAACTTTGCGAGAAACAACATACAAGACACATCACAACCCATGACATTATATATAGTCAGACACGGACAGACGGAGGAGAACCTGGAGCGGATACTTCAGGGACATTTGCCTGGAACGCTCACCCAGGAGGGCAAGTTGCAAGTGAGGCGTGCGGCAGAACGTCTCGCCGGGGAAGGGGTGGATTTCAAGTGCATCGTGACAAGCGACCTGAAGCGGGCGATGGATTCAGCCCACATCCTGGCAGAGTGCTTGCATCTGCCTGTCATTCCCATGGAAATCCTGAGGGAACGTGATTGGGGCAACTACACAGGCCTTTCTCTGGCCGAGGCAAAGGACAAGTACAAGATAGATGGCAAGTGGGTGTTTCCCGACGGAAGTGCCGAAAGCGAACAGGAAATCTACCAACGGGCACGTTTGGCATTGCTCCGGCTATGGGAGCAGTATGCCAACGATACCGTCATAGTGGTCACCCACGGACAGTTTGCACGCAATCTCATTGCCGCCCAGCTCAATTGCCCGTGTCAGGAAGTGGTTCAGTTTGTGAATGCTGAGGTGCGTGTGCTGCACTTTCAGATGTAGTACGGCGGTTGAGGATGTCCATATAGCGGTCATAGGAGATGTGCTCTCCGCCCATCGACTTCAGGTGGGGAGTCTCAAACTGGCAGTCTATAAACAGGCCGCCGGTCTGCTCCAGAATCTTCGCCAGACAGATGAGGGCGAGTTTGGAGGCGTTGGGTACGAGCGAGAACATGCTTTCGCCGAAGAACGCATTACGCAGGCTCACCCCATAGAGTCCGCCCACCAGCCGGTATTTGTCCTTTTCTGCCTCCTCGCTCTGCGGTTCCCACACCTCCAGGCTTGCGGCCACTCCCTCATCATGGAGTTTCATGTAGGCATTCTTCATGTCCTGCCCGAGCCAGGCACCCATTTCGCTTGAGCGCCCGTTGCTCCTTGCGCAGCCCTCGAGAACATGTTCAAAAGCCTGGTTGAACGTAATGTGATACTTCCCCTGGCGCATAAGCTGCTTCATCGAATGGCTTATGTGTATCTTCTCGGGGAAGATGACAAAGCGGTCCATCGGGCAATACCAGTGGGGCGCATGGCTGCTGCGGAACGCATACCACGGGAAGAATCCGTTGCAATAAGCCAATACCAAGCGCTCCACCGACAGGTCTCCGCCTATCGCCACCAGTCCGCTCTCCTCGCCATTGCGTGGGTCGGGGAACCACAAATCGTCATCCAACTGATAAACTGCCATCTTTCAATCCTATTTTTATTTCTCCTCCATTCCTCAGGCTACCGAACAGTATCTCGCGCATAAGCAGCGGCTTGAGGCGCTGGGAGATGACTCTGTCCATCTCGCGGGCACCATACTCGGGGATGAATCCTTCCTTGAGCAGATGCTCGAAAGCCTCTTCGGTGAGCGTCATGGTCACCTTCTTGGCCGCCAGTTTGCCGTCCAGTTCGCGCAGCTTCTTCCTTAGGATGAGTGTGGCCATGTGCTTGTTCATGTCGTGGAACACTACGGTTCCCGACAGACGGTTGATAAACTCGGGCTTGAAGGTCTTCTTCACCTGCTTCATCATCGCCTCTCCCCGGCTCACGTTGTGCGCAAATCCTATGCCGCTTTGGCTTGCAAACTGCGCTCCGGCGTTGCTCGTCATGATGAGCACCACATTTCTGAAGTCGGCCTGCCGTCCTTTGTTGTCGGTCAGTCGGGCATAGTCCATCACCTGCAGCAGTATGTTGTAGATGTCCTGATGGGCTTTCTCTATCTCGTCGAGCAGCAGCACACAGTTGGGCGACTTGCGAATGGCATCGGTGAGCAGTCCTCCGTCCTCGTACCCTACATATCCCGCAGGCGAACCTATCAACTTGGCCACCGCATGCTTCTCGGCATATTCGCTCATGTCAAAGCGCACCAGGCTGATACCCAGTTCTCTGGCCAGCGTGCGTGCAACTTCTGTCTTGCCCACTCCAGTAGGCCCTACAAAGAGGAGCGAGGCCAGTGGCTTGTTGTCATCAAGCAGTCCCGCACGCGACATCTGCACGGCTTCCACCACCTGGCAGATGGCTTCATCCTGTCCGTAGATGCATGCGAGCATGCGTGCCGACAGGCTCTCCAGCTGCGCGTAGTCGTCCTTGTCGGACACAGCAAGGGCATCCACCTTGCAGGTCTTCGACAGCACATCGGCTATCTCCTTCCTTCCGATGGGATGCTTGTCGTGCTCCATCTCCATGGCAGCACCCGCTTCATCGATGAGGTCGATGGCCTTGTCGGGCAGGAAGCGGTCGTTGATGTGGCGGGCACTTGCCTCTACGGCAAAATCCACAGCCCCCTGCTCATACTGCACACCATGGAATTCCTCGTAGTGGGGAAGCAGTTGTCGCAGGATATTCTTGGCCTCCTCTGCCGAAGGCTCCTGTATGTCTATCTGCTGGAAGCGACGTGTGAGACCCTTGGAGCGGGCAACGTAGCGGTTCAGCTCCTCGTAGGTGGTGGAACCGATGAAGCGTATGCGCCCGCTCTCGAGATATGGCTTGAGCATGTTGGAGGCATCCATCGCACCTCCACCCGTGGCTCCTGCACCCACCAGGGTGTGTATCTCGTCGATATATACGATATTGTTATCACCCTCATCCATAATGCCATCCATCACTTGCTTGATTCTTTTCTCGAAGTCACCACGGAACTGGGTGCCTGCCAGCAGAGTGCCCATATCCAGCTGGTAGATATGTGCTCCGCGCAGACGCTCGGGCACCTTCTCTTCCACGATGAGTCGTGCCAGCCCCCATACGATAGCCGTCTTGCCCACACCCGGTTCGCCCACGTGCAGAGGATTGTTCTTGTCCCTCCTGCACAGCACCTGTATGGTGCGCTGAAGTTCCTCCTCGCGTCCGATGAGTGGGGTGTGCCGCTCTGCCATATCGTTCATGCTGGTCACCAGCTTCCTCCAGGCCTTCTTGCCAGACTGCTGTTCCTCGGCATCGGGAACCAGATAGTCATCCTCCTCCGCCTCGCTCACCAGCAGGCTCAGGAATTCTCCCTCGTCCCCGCCGGCACATTCCTTGAGCAGATAAGCCGCCCACGACTCCTTCAGCTTCAGCATGGCTGCCACCAGATGAGCCACATCGATGGCCTTCGCACTACTCATGGTCACTTCCATAAGCGCAAAGTCTATCAGTTTCGACATCTGTTCAGACGTTTCGGGATTGTATTCGACGTCCTCGGGTACCACCTCCTGACGGTCAAGGAATTCCTTGACACGCAGGCGCAAAGCGTCTGAGTCTGCCCACACATCCATTACCTGGCAGAAGTCCTCGTCATTGGCAAGTGCCAGCAACAGGTGTTCGGGCATGATGAACTGATGCCTGTACGCCTTGCAATAAGTCAAGGTCTGCGCCAACAGGCGGTTTACCCTTTCTGTTTGAGTGATATTCGGCATGGCGGTCAGTTGTCTTCGGGTTCTATGGTGACACGCAGGGGAAATCCTTCCTCGCGGGCCATATTGCTCACACGGCGTGCTTTCGACGCTGCTATATCATAGGTATATAGGCCCACCACCGCCTTTCCTTCCTTGTGCACCTTCATCATGAGCGCCTCGGCCCTTTCTCCCGTGAGGAAGAATACCTGCTTGAGTACCTTGACCACGAAGTCCATCGTGGTGAAGTCATCATTATGCAGAATCACCTTGAAGCGCTTGGGCTCGCGGATGTCTGTCCTTTGTCGTTCCTTGAGATTGGATTGCTCTTGTGGCATAGCGTATAAGTCACGTTTTGGTTACGGCCACAAATTTATGAAAAACCAAACTCCCACACCAACAAAACCCCATTTAATTGCCTCTGCCAGTCTTTTCCCCCTTTGGCTCCAACCGGTTTCAACAGAATTTCCGTATATTTGCAGTACCAACAGAAGTTACATTCTAAACCCCAAATAATGGACAAGAACTTACACGACACCATACCTGCGGGCTACCCCGCATGCATACATCATGCCTGCCCCATGGCAGAGCGCTGCCTGCACCAGATGGCTTATGAGCGAAGGGAAGAGATGGAGCTGTACATGAGGCTGCTCAATCCTGCCCGCTGCACAGCCAGCCAGAGCTGTCCGCACTATGCCGACTCACGGCCCATGCGGTTTGCCAAGGGCTTCACCGGATTCCAGAAGAAGATGTACCCCCAGCAGTATGACCGCTTCATGACCACACTCTGCCTACACTTCGGACGCAACCAGTATTACAAGCGCAGGCGTGGTGAAATCCTGCTCACACCCGAGGAACAGGAGATCATCAGGGAGCAGCTACGGCGGGTGGGAGCTGATGACTCGATGGAGTTTGACGGCTACGTGGATAAGGTCAACTGGCTCCTGTGAGCGTACCATCTGGGTGATACTGTAGTGTCACGGGGGCTGGTACGCCAGTACCAGCAAGGAAAAACTCCAGTACCACCTGACATACACTCGCGGCGGTACTGACTTTTCCTGTAAATCAAGCATATAAGCAAGTCGAACGAAGGCGCATGAATCAGATAAACCAACGAATATGAAAGCATATACATACATAGAGAAGGGGCACTTTGCCCTTATTGACAAGCCGCGTCCTGTGCTCCTGGAGCCTACCGACGCCATCGTGAGGGTCACATTGGGCAGCATCTGCTCGAGCGACCTGCACATCAAGCACGGCAGCGTACCCAGGGCTGTACCTGGCATCACAGTGGGCCACGAGATGGTGGGCATAGTGGAGGAAGCTGGACCGCAGGTAAGAGGCGTGAAGGTGGGAGACCGTGTGACGGTCAACGTGGAAACCTTCTGCGGCGAATGTTTCTTCTGCAGGCACGGCTATGTGAACAACTGCACATCGCCTCACGGCGGTTGGGCTTTGGGATGCAGGATAGATGGCGGGCAGACCCAATACGTGCGTGTGCCGCTGGCCACGCAGGGATTGTGCCGCATACCAGACTCTGTCACCGACGAACAGGCTCTGCTGGTGGGCGATGTGCTGGCCACTGGATTCTGGGCAGCACGCATAAGCGACATCACTCTCGAGGATACTGTACTCATCATGGGGGCTGGTCCCACGGGCATCTGTACCCTGCTGTGCGTCATGCTCAAGCAGCCAAAGCGCATCATCGTGTGCGAACCGTCGGACGAGCGCAGGCGCTTCGTGCGCGAGCATTACCCCGATGTACTGCTCACCACACCTGCCGAGTGCGAGGAGTTTGTGCGCAGCCACAGCGACCACGGCGGTGCCGACCGCGTGCTGGAGGTGGCTGGTGCCCGGGATACATTCCAGCTGGCATGGCGCTGCGCCCGACCAAACGCCATAGTCACCGTGGTGGCTCTCTATGACGAACCGCAAGTGCTGCCCCTGCCACAGATGTACGGCAAGAACCTCACCTTCAAGACAGGTGGCGTAGATGGTTGCGACTGCGAGGAGGTGCTCGGCCTCATTGAGCAAGGAAAGATAGACACCACCCCACTCATCACCCACCGCTTCCCGCTGGAGCGTATTGAGGAAGCCTACCGGCTGTTTGAGAACAAGGAAGACGGCGTCATCAAGGTGGCCATCTACAACTGACCCTCGCGCGCGTATATATAATAAGGAAAGATGTTCAAGGTAATAGCATTCATCTTCTCAGGCATCATCATAGGGTACCTGATACGCACTCGCGTGGCTTCTTCGGCATGCAAGGGAGCCGTGGGTACATGGACCTCACGTGCCACCACATGGCTCATCTGGCTCCTGCTCTTCATGCTGGGAGCCGAGGTGGGAGGCAACGAACAGATTATCATGTCGCTGCCCACGCTGGGCGTGGAGGCTCTGCTGCTGGCTGTATGCAGCGTGGTGGGCTGCTGCGCACTGGCCTGGGGGCTGTGGCGAAGCATGAAGGGAGGTGACCGATGAAGGGCAGCCTGATAGTTGTAGGCTTCTTCCTGCTGGGCTTGCTGGCTGGTCACAACGGCACCTTGCCCGCATGGGCCACCCAGTGCGACATCAGTTTCGTGGCCCTGTGCGGCCTGCTCCTGTGCGTGGGCATAGGCATTGGCATGAACCCCGATATGAAGAGTGACATGAAGAGCTTAAGCCCGCGTCTGGCGCTTCTGCCCCTTGTGACCATTCTCGGTTCGTGGCTGGGCGCTGTGGCAGCCTTCCTCATCATGAGCGCGGGAGACGGTGGGGTGCTTCAGCATCGCGCATTGACCGACTGTCTGGCGCTCGACAGCGGCTTTGCCTATTACTCTCTCTCAAGTATCTTCATCACCGAATACCGAGGAGCCGAACTGGGTACCATTGCCCTGCTGGCCAACATCATACGCGAGATGATCACGCTGCTGCTCACTCCCCTGCTGGCCAAGTGGGCGGGTCCACTGGCTCCCATCTCCACAGGTGGAGCCACTACGATGGACACCACACTGCCCATCATCACCAAAACCATCGGGCAGAAGTATGTGGCGCTAAGCATCTATCATGGCTTTGTCACCGACTTTACCGTGCCATTTCTGGTGACTATGTGGTGCATGATGAGCGCATGACGGACAGGGACAAGACGGACAGGCGGGGGCAGAAAGCGCACAGCAGACATTCGTGCATATAGCCGAAAATAGCTACCTTTGCCACAGAAATGGAAACAAGACATCAGAATATGGAAAGCAGAAAGCATCTGGCAGAAGCCAAGAAGAGTGCAGGAACACACAACTGCACACAGTCGGTACTCTGTACCTATTATGACTATACCCCTCTGGACGAGGAAACCATCAAGCAGGCAGGCAACTGCTTTGCCGTGGGCATGGGCAACATGGAAGGCACATGCGGTGCTCTGGTGGGCGCAGGCATCGTATATGGACTGGCTGTCAAGGATAAAGCCAAAGGCGTGAAGGGAATGCGTCAGATGATGACAAAGTTCCAGCAGCGCAACGGAGCCACGCAATGCAAGCAGCTCAAGGGCGTTGGCACAGGCAAGGTCTTGCGCGAGTGTCCGCTCTGTGTGGCCGATGCGTCGGAGTTTCTGGAGGAATTGTTGGAAGAAACAAAATAGCTTGCGGCATTCCCAAAGCCAGGCTCTGAGGCAGAGGCAGCGAGTTCAAGTGTAACCAGCAGAGGATAAGGAGGAAACGATGATTAGGCTCACCTATATATTTCACAGCGGATTTGTGGTGGAGACAGCTGCCGGCATACTCGTGTTTGACTATTGGCTCGACCTGGCAAACGTGCTGCCCAAGTGCCTCGGCAGGCGTGGCGGCAGGCATGTGTATGTCTTTGCAAGCCATTTTCACGAGGACCATTTCACCAAAGACATCTTTGGGTGGAAGCAGTCATTATGTTCCGATGTCACTTACATTTTGTCAAAAGATATCCTCAAGCACCGCCGGGCCGACAAGGGAGAGGCCGATGTGTGGCTGGCCAAAGGCGGCACATGGGCCGACGAGAATATACAGGTGACCGTCACAGGGAGCAACGACAGCGGAGTGAGCTGGATAGTGGAAACCGGGGGAAAGCGCATCTTCCACGCAGGAGACCTGTGCAACTGGTATGCGAGGTTCCTTGCGGACGGCAACAAAGACAGGCAACCCTACAGCAAGGAGCTGGGTGAGGACATCGACCCAGTGGCTGAGGAGAAGCGTTTCTTGGGCGAACTGAAAGACATACAGAAGATTGCCAAGGGGTTTGATCTCGTGATGTTTCCCGTGGATGGGCGCATTGGCAACGGATACACACTGGGTGCAAGGCAGTTCATCGAGCGCTTCCAGGTGGGGATGTTCGTACCTATGCACTTCGTGCTGAGCGGTTTCGAGTCGGCCTGGCGCATGGAACCTTTCTGCCAGGAGAAGCATGTACCCTTCTGGCGGATAGCCTGCGAGGGAGACAGCATCGTGCTGGCCGACGGCATGAGCATACGTCATACGCGGGTGGAGGACATTCCGCGGCTTCAGGCACTCTTCTCCCACGCCCGCAGCTTCATGTTGGAAACGGGAAATCCCAGCCAATGGACAGCCGCTTACCCCAGTGAGGAACTGCTCCGAAAGGACATCGGAAGCAGAGACAGCTATGTGGTGGAGGACGAGAAGCAGTCTGTCATCGCCACCTTTGTGCTTCGTGGCGGCGTTGACCCCACCTATGACGTCATCTACGAAGGCCGTTGGCTCAACGATGCACCATACGCCACCATCCACCGCATAGCATCCGACGGCACCCGCAAAGGCATTCTGCACCTGGCTATGCAGCTTGCCCTACTCGACTACAACAATATCCGCATCGACACCCATCGTGACAACCATGTAATGCGAAACGCCATCGCCAAGGAAGGGTTCGCCTATTGCGGCATCATCCATTGCTGGAACGGCGACGAAAGAGTGGCCTATCAGTTCCGGAAGTAAGGAATACAGAAGGTACGCCAATCGCTTTTCCCCAATAAATCCACGCCTTTCTGCTTTGCTTTTTGAAGAAATTGCGCTACATTTGCAGTTTGTATAAATCTGACACGCAATATGGGAACTCCCAAAAAGAATAATAGAAGAAAAGACACACGAAAGCAGCAGAACACCAGCCTGTTGGGCAAACTGACGGGGCTGGGAGGCAAGCTGTGGAGAGGCACACATATCATTTACCAGAACGGCGCAGACGACTCCGACGTGAAGGAGAGCGAGCGTATGGACAAAAAGGCCAACCGTAGGTTTATCTGGGGACTGATATTGGTGGTGCTTGCTTTCTGCATGCTTATAGCCACTGTATCCTATCTCTTTACCGCAAAGACTGACCAGGCGCTGATGTATGACTCATCGCTGCCCGCAGCCAACTGGCTGGGTAAGTTGGGCTGGCGCCTTTCGCGATGGCTCATGGACGATGCCTTCGGCGTTTCGGGCATTATGGTGCCCATCTTCCTGCTGGCTGCAGGAGTGCGGGTGACAGGCATTCTGAAGGTAAGACTGCACAAGTGGTTTATTAACTGTATGGTCATCATGATATGGTGCTCTGCATTCCTGGCATGCCTGACGCAGCATGTGGGCACCATGAAGGACAGTTTCATCAGTTGGGGAGGAAGCATCGGCAGGCGGGAATATGATATTGCATCGGCACAGATAGGCGACCTGGGGTGCATGATAGTACTGCTGGTGAGTGCCTTGCTCTACCTCTTCTATCTGAGCGAAGAGGCTGCCACCTCCTTCCGCAACATGGTGGTTCGCGCCTCGAAAGGCAAAGAAAAGAGCGAGGGGGACGGCCAGGAAGAGAACGGCGAGCCTGTTGCCGTACCCGTTTTGATTGACGGCAACGAGGCTGGCAGTACATCTGCAGAACCATTCATAGACAGTCCCGAGAGTACAGCTACCGTCCTCACCTTTGACGTGAACACGCAGAGGGGTGAGACAGAGGTTGCTCCCGCCATCGATACAGAAGAGCACAAGGAGGCAGCCGACGAAGTGCCCCTGGAAATTATCGTGCCTGAAGGCGAGAAGGAAGCAGATGACGAGAAGGAAGAGAGCGGGCAGGATGCCGGGATGAAGATCATTGTAGGCGAAGAGCCGGAGAAGGCCGTTCTGCATGCCGACGGGGCGCTGGAGATGTATGACCCTAAGAAAGACCTGGAGCTATACAAGTACCCCACCATCGACTTGCTGAAGCATTATCCCGACAACGTGGCCAGCGTGGATGGCGAAGAGCAGTTGCGCAACAAGGAAAGGATACAGGAAGTGCTGAAGAACTTCGGTGTGGATATCGTGGGAATATCTGCCACGGTCGGGCCCACCATCACTCTGTATGAAATCAAGCCTGCTCCAGGAGTGCGCGTAAGCCGTGTGCGCAATCTGGAAGACGATATTGCCTTGAGCCTGAGCGCCCTTGGCATCCGTATCATTGCGCCTATCCCAGGCAAGGGAACCATCGGTATCGAGGTGCCCAACGCCCATGCACAGATTGTGTCGATGGAGAGTATCATCAACAGCCGCAAGTTCCAGACGACAGACTACGAGCTTCCCCTTGCCTTGGGAAAGACCATCACCAATGAAGTATTCATGGTGGATTTGGCCAAGTTGCCGCATCTGCTGGTGGCAGGAGCCACTGGTCAGGGTAAGTCAGTGGGCTTGAACGTCATACTCACATCGCTTCTGTACAAGAAGCATCCCGCTGAACTGAAGCTGGTGATGGTGGATCCCAAGAAGGTGGAGTTCAGTCTGTACAACCCCATAGTGAAGCATTTCCTGGCACAAGTGGAGGGTACGGAGGATACCGACGAGCCTATCATCACCGATGTGAACAAGGTGGTGCAGACCCTGAAGTCGCTGTGCATAGAGATGGATGAGCGCTATAATCTGCTGAAGACAGCCCATGCCAAGAACCTGAAGGAGTATAACGAGAAGTTCAGAAACCGCCAGCTCAATCCCAACAACGGGCATCGGTTCCTGCCCTACATAGTGGTAATCATCGATGAGTTCGGTGACCTGATCATGACAGCAGGCAAGGAGATAGAGTTGCCTATTGCACGTATTGCCCAGTTGGCACGTGCAGTGGGTATCCACATGATAATAGCCACCCAGCGACCTACCACCAACATCATCACCGGAACCATCAAGGCCAACTTCCCTGCACGTATGGCATTCAAGGTGAGCAGTGCTGTAGATAGCAAGACAATCCTGGACCGCTCGGGTGCCAACCATCTGGCATGCAAGGGTGATATGCTTATCATCACAGGAGGAGAGCCTGTGCGCGTGCAGTGTGCCTTTGTGGATACGCCCGAGGTGGAGAATGTGGTTTCCTTCATAGCCAGCCAGCAGGGTTATCTGGCTCCCTTCCCCCTGCCCGAGGTGCCCGATGAGGGTGACGATTCAAGCGGCGGTTCGAGCATGGACACCAGCCGCCTCGACAGCATGTTTGAGGCTGCGGCCGAACTGATAGTGAGCTCCCAGCGCGGAAGCACCAGCTACATACAGCAGGCACTGGAGGTAGGGTTCAACCGCGCAGGCCGTATCATGAAGCAGTTGGAGTCGGCTGGCATAGTGGGTCCATCCAAAGGAAGCAAACCACGAGAAGTGCTCTGCTCCACAATGGAGGAGCTTCAGTACAAGCTGGAAAACATCCGGAACCGCTGACGGAGCATACCATATTATATATAGGAGCATACAACCACAAGGATAGAAGCATTCCGCATCAATATACGAAGCATACTAAATCTATAATGTAAGAAGATTATGAGAAGACTCTTATTCCTCATCTCATGCCTCCTGTGCATGGGGCTGAGTGCCCAGAATGCCCGCAAGGTGCTTGACACAGCAGCATCCAAAATCAAAAAGAGCGGCGACGTAGAGGTCAGTTTTACCGCTACCTCATTCCAAGGAACCACAGAACAGGGGCGCACGGAAGGTACAATGTTGCTCAAGGGAAAGAAGATGCACATGGATACCAAGGAGATGAAAACATGGTATGACGGCAAGACGCTGTGGTCATATATGCCCCAGAGCGGCGAAGTGAACATGACCAATCCCACCAGCAAGGAGATAGCGGCAATGCACCCATACGCTTTCCTCGACACTTACAAGCAGGGGTACAAGCTCAGCATGAAGGATGGCAACCTGCGCGGACAGGCCACTTATGTGGTGCACTTGCAGGCTCGCTATGCAGGAAATCTGACTGAGGAAATCTACATAGACATCCGCAAGTCGGACTACACGCTGCTGTGTGTGCGCGTGAAGCAGGACGGCAACTGGAACCGAATAGCCATACACGACTTCAAGAGCGGACTGAAACTCAGCAACGAGCAGTTCACCTTCAACCCCTCGATGTACCCCGACGCAGAAGTGATAGACCTCAGATAACACATTATATACTATAAGACAATGAACCACGCAAAGATAATGATTATCGGCAGCGGCCCTGCCGGATACACAGCAGCCATTTATGCAGGTCGTGCAGGCCTCTCTCCCATTATCATGGAAGGCATGCAGCCTGGCGGACAGCTCACCATCACCACCGAGGTAGATAACTATCCCGGCTTCAGCGAAGGCATAGATGCCAACGAGCTGATGGACAGCATGCGTGCACAAGCAGAGCGCTTCGGTGCCAAGATAGAGCCAAAGGCAGTGGCCAAAGTGGAGCTCGGCGAACGTCCCTTCCACATCTGGACCGACGAGGAAGAGGAATGGACAGCCGACACACTGGTAATCGCCACAGGTGCCAGCGCCAAGTACCTGGGTCTGCCAGACGAGCAAAAGTACATGGGAATGGGCGTGAGTGCATGTGCCACATGCGATGGATTCTTCTACCGACGCAAGGTGGTGGCTGTGGTAGGAGGCGGTGACACAGCCTGCGAAGAGGCTTCCTACCTGGCTTCCTTGGCATCAAAGGTGTATATGATAGTACGTAAACCCTATCTCAGAGCCAGCCAGATCATGCAGGAGCGCGTGATGCAGACACCCAACATAGAGATTCTCTTTGAGAACACACCCACCGGACTCTATGGTGAGAACGGGCTCGAGGGTGTACATCTGACCTATCGTGCGGGTCAGGAAGACCAGCGCGAATATGACCTGGATATAGATGGATTCTTCCTGGCAATAGGCCATCATCCCAACAGCACCCTCTTCACCAAGTGGCTGGAGACCGATGAGGCCGGCTACATAAAGACCATCGGCGACACTCCCTGCACAGCCGTTGAAGGCGTCTATGCGGCTGGCGATGTGGCCGACCCACGCTACCGACAGGCCATCATTGCGGCAGGTTCGGGTGCCAAGGCAGCCATGGAGGCCGAGAAATATCTGAAGGCGCACTGCTAAAGCATCATACGATGAACAAATGGCAATTGTACCTGCTGTTGCGCAAGCAGGACAAACTGAAGGATGAGCGCAACCCGATGTTCGACAAGAACCGCTTCATGAAGTTTCTGGGTGTGTTCATGTGGCTCTATTATGCCGCCATCCTCATCTTTCTGGGCGTAACGCTATCCATGGGATTGAAGGGTGAGTACAACGATGTGGCTGCCTTTCACGTGCTCGACGGCGGACTCCTCTATATGCTGATAGCAGACTTCTGGACCCGTGCATTGCTGATGGAAAGCCCCTCACAGCGCGTTCGCCCCTATACCCTACTGCCCATCCGCCGCTCATTCTTGCTGCACAGTTACATGCTGCGGGCTGGTTTCAGTCTGGGTTCGCTCTACTGGATGTTCATGCTCATCCCCTTTGGCATCTGCGCAGTATATCCTCTCATGGGTTGGGGCGGCCTGCTGTCATGGCTTGCGGGATGGATGCTCATGTGCTTCATCGACAGCTTCTTCTATCTCATCATGCGCACTCTGTGCATGCGTCATACAGCCTTCTGGCTGTTGCCCATAGCCATTCATGCCGGTCTGCTGTGCCTGATGCTGATTCCCGACAACAACCTCCTCGACCAGCCCTGCACGCTGTACATGTATGCCTTTGCGCGTTGCCAGATGTGGGCTTACGTGCTGGCAGGAGTTGTCATTGCCGCTCTCTACTGGATATGTTTCCGTATGCAGAGTCTGGTGGTATATAATGAGATAAGCAAGGAAGAGGATGCACCGGCCAAGAGCAATATGCAGTTCAACTTCCTCAACCGCTATGGGCAGTTGGGCGAATACCTCAAACTGGAGATGAAGATGCGGCTGCGCAACAAGTCGCTCCGCTATCAGTTCATCATGGCATTGGCCGCCGTACTGCTTCTCAGCGGTGTTCTCTTCTTCACGGAAATTTATGACGCTGCGTTCATGAAGTCCTTCATCTGCCTGTATGACTACCTTGCACCCAGCAGCATCACACTGGTGTGCATCATGTGTTACGAAGGTAACTATATCGACGGACTGATGAGCCGTCGCAACAGCATCTACCAGCTGTTGCGTGCCAAATACGTCTTCAATGCCTTTATGACCCTGCTGCCAGCCATCCTGCTTATCCCTCTGATGGTGTCAGGAAAGATATCCGTGTGGATGAACATCGGCTATATGCTGTTCACACAAGGTGTTGTGGTGCCCATGCTGTTCCAGTTGGCCATCTACAACAACAACACCCTACCGCTGAATGTAAAGGTTACGGGCAGCAAGCAAGGCAACACCATGCAGCAGATAGTCAGTGTGGTGTCCCTCTTTGTGCCCATTGGCGTCGAGAATCTGGGCCGCCTCGCGCTCGGTCCCACTTGGGGCTATTTGCCCATGATAGTGCTTGGACTGGCCGGTATAGCCACCATGCCTCTGTGGCTCCGCAGCACTTACCGGCGCATGATGGCACGCCGATATGTCAATATGGAAGGGTTCCGTGCCACACGTAATGATTAAGGAATCGCGCGCGAAGCATGCTGCAAAAGACCATCAAGAACGAATCGCACACAAGCAAAGCACACCACAACATCTTATCCAAAGCATAGATTATGAAAATCTACATCAATAACCTCAAGAAGACATTCGGCCCCAAGGTGGCAGTCGATATTGAGGAGTTTCAGGTAAATGACGGCGAGATACTTGGTCTCGTCGGTAACAACGGAGCAGGCAAGAGCACTCTGTTCCGCCTTATGCTCGATCTCATCAAGGCCGACAATGGGCATGTACGCATGCAATGCGGCGATGAGAATGTGGATGTGACGGAGACCGAACGCTGGAAGGACTGGACAGGCGCCTATGTGGATGAAGGTTTCCTCATTGACTATCTCACCCCCGATGAGTACTTCGACTTCATAGCCAAGATCTCCAATATGTCTGCCCAGGAATGTGCAGAGCTGCTCGAGAAGTTCCACACCTTCCTGGCAGGAGAGATTCTGGGGCAAAAGAAGCTCATACGTAACCTCTCGGCCGGCAACAAGCAGAAGGTGGGCATCGTGGCGGCAATGCTTCTGCGGCCCCAGTTGCTCATCCTGGACGAGCCTTTCAACTTCCTCGATCCGAGCAGCCAGGGAGCCATGAAGCACCTGCTGACGCAATACAACCGCGAGACAGGCGCCACCATTCTGGTTTCCAGCCACAATCTGCAGCACACGGTGGATATCAGCCCGCGCATCGCACTGATGGAGAACGGGCATATCATCCGCTCCATCGACAATCAGAACGGCGAAGCAAAGGCCGAGTTGGAGAACTATTTCCAGGTGAACGACTGATTGCACAGCACACAGAATCCATCCACAATACCCTATCAAGCATCATATATGAAACGACCTAGCATAAGGATTCCGCAGGGAATACCCTGTCTGATTGTGCTCTTTCTGCTCTTCGGCTACCTGTCCTCGGTGATGGGATTGGCCAATATGCTCAATACCATCATGAAGACAGCCCACAGCCTGCTGCTCGACACCGTGTTCTATCTCATGGGCATGTGCGTCATCACAGGCGCTCTTGGCAAGGTGCTCAGCGAATTCGGCGTGGTGGCCTTGTTGCAGAAACTCCTTCGTCCCGTCATGCGTCCGCTCTACAATCTGCCCGGAGTGGCAGTGCTGGGATGCGTGATGACCTTTTTGAGCGACAACCCAGCCATCATCACGCTGATCAAGAACAGGCAGTTCGCCCGATACTTCAAGAAATACCAGTTCATCTCACTGGCCAACTTCGGCACCTCCTTCGGCATGGGGCTGCTCGTAATCGTGTTTATGGTGGGCCAAGGATACTTCTCCGCACCCTTCATCGGTATGGCAGGAGCCATAGGAGGCGGCATTATCGCCACCCGTCTGATGCAGCGCTTCGTGTGTCGAGCCAATCCTGAATACTGCACCGAAGATGCTGTCACTGCCGCCGAACTGGAGGCCGATGCCGCTCAGAGTGCATCGGCATTGGGACAGCAGGACAGCAGCAAGGCCAGTTCGGGCACCTTCGTGCGCCTGCTGGGTGCATTGCTCGAGGGCGGCAAGTCGGGTGTGGATATCGGTCTGGCCATCATCCCCGGCGTACTCATCATCTGTACACTGGTGATGATGTTCACCTTCGGAGGCAGCAGCGAGGGACTGGATGTCAACGGCAACGAGATAGTGGTCTATTCGGGACAAGCCTATCAGGGATGCGCCTTGCTGCCTCGTCTGGCACAGAAGATAAGCTTTGTCTTCCACTGGCTTTTTGGCTTCACTGCCCCTGAGCTCATTGCGTTCCCCATCACCGCACTTGGCGCGGTGGGAGCAGCCCTCAGTCTCATCCCGGAGTTTACGCAGAAAGGCATCATGAACGACAATGCAGTGGCTGTGTTTACCGCTATGGGCATGTGCTGGAGCGGTTTCGTCTCCACCCACACAGCTATGCTCGATGCCATGGGATACCGCCGTCTGCTCTCACGTGACTTCCTGAGCCAGATTATCGGAGGCATCTGCGCCGGCGTGATAGCCCACTGGCTCTATGTGGCAATAGCAGCCATCGGCAGCCTGCTGGCACCCACACCTCTGTGGAACACGCCGGTGCAAGGGTCCAACAGCCTCAGTCTGGACTCCACCTTCACCGCCAGCATCACCGCACTCGACGACAGTACCTATGTGGTGGATGACTGGTTTGGCGTGCCAGGCAGCCAGTTGCGTTTCCGCGTGAATGCCGCCGACAGCAGCCTGCTTATCACCAATGCCTATGCCGAGCAGGGAGGTGAGTACTACTTTGTACACGTCAATCCCAAGGCCAAAGGGCATGAGCCAGCCTATGCGGTGCTCTATCCCAGCCAGCAGTTCTCGGAGTGCGACATCAAGCAAAGCGGCGGTTACATCTACTCCTACAGTTTCATCTACGATGCCAATAAGCACATGCTGGGCCAGGGCTACTACGAGCTCACGTGGGGTAAGCATCCCAGACAGACCCAGGAGATGGAGCTTGAAATCCAACACGACTTTGAGCTACAGCGCGCACATGCACTCCAGCAGGCCGACAGTATCCTGCGCGAGCGCATGGCCGACAGCATCATGCAGGCCCGTCATTAGGCTTCGGTGGCAGGCTTTCGGCGTTGTTCCACATTATTTATAGTCATAAATTCAAAATCCCTCGACAATTCGTTTGTCCGAGGGATTTTTTTTGTTAACTTTGTCAGTGCGAACGAGAGGTTTGCACGTGAGAATAACTTTGTGAAAGCAATATATTCCTATATTTAATCAAATCAACCACTAATGAAAATTAAATTCCTTTCAGCGGCACTCGCATGCATGTTGGCCGCATCAGCCTGGGCAGTCACCGAGCCTGTAGATATGGTGAACCCGCTCACGGGTACCTTATCCAAATTCGAACTCTCTACGGGAAACAACTATCCGGTCATCGCTATGCCGTGGGGTATGAACTTCTGGACACCCCAGACCGGCCGCAATGGCGACGGATGGCAATACACCTACACAGCCGACAAGATACAGGGCTTCAAGCAGACTCACCAGCCGAGTCCTTGGATGAACGACTATGGCATGTTCTCCCTGATGCCCATCACGGGCGAAGTCACCTTCGACCAGGAGAAGCGTGCAAGCTGGTTCTCGCACAAGGCAGAAGTGGCAAAGCCCTACTATTACCGCGTTTATCTGGCCGACTATGACATCACCACCGAGATAGCACCCACCGAGCGAGCTGCCATGTTCCGCTTTACCTTCCCCCAGGAAGATATGTCGTATGTCATCCTCGACGCATTCGATCGCGGTTCGTATGTGCAGGTGCAGCCCGACAAGCACCGCATCGTGGGTTACACAACGCGCAACAGCGGCGGTGTAACCAGCGAATTCAAGAACTGGTTTGTGATAGATTTCGGTGAGCGCAACTTTGACTATGTGGCTGTGACCGATGGCAAGGACATCCGCAAGGGTCAGACCGAAGCCCGTGAAGACCACTCGGGAGCCATCGTGGGCTTCCGCACCAAGCACCGCGATGTGGTGACAGCCCGCGTAGCATCATCGTTCATCAGCCTGGAGCAGGCAGAACGCAACTTGGGCGAACTGGGTACAAAGTCCTTTGACGAAGTGGCACAAGCCGGCCGCAAGACTTGGAACGATGTGCTGGGACGCATCGAGGTGCAGGGCGGAAGCGAGGAGCAGATGCGCACCTTCTACTCCTGTCTGTGGCGCTCGCTCCACTTCCCCCGCCGCTTCTACGAACTTGACGCACAGGGCAAGCCCGTTCACTACAGCCCCTACAACGGCAAGGTGCTTCCAGGCTACCTCTTTGCCGACACCGGCGTATGGGACACCTTCCGCTGCCTCTTCCCCTTCCTCAATCTTGTCTATCCCTCTATGAACCGCGAGATGCAGGCCGGACTCGTCAATGCATACCTCGAGAGCGGCTATCTGCCAGAGTGGAGCAGCCCCGGTCATCGCGACTGCATGATAGGTCAGAACTCGGCATCTGTGGTGGCCGATGCCTATATCAAGGGTATCCGCGTGGAGGGTCAGGAGAAGTTGTGGGATGCTGTCACCTACGGTGCACACCACCATCTGGACCGCAGCGCATCGGGTCGTGTGGGCCACGAATACTATGACCGTCTGGGCTATGTGCCGTGCAACGTGGGCATCGGGCAGAATGTAGCGCGCACGCTGGAGTATGCCTACAACGACTGGTGCATCTACACACTGGGACGAGCCATGGGAAAGAGCGAAGCCGAACTGGCTCCTTATAAGAAGGCAGCCTTCAACTATGCCAATGTATATAACCCGCAGCGCCAGTTGATGTGCGGCCGCGAAGAGAAGGGAGCCTTCAACAGCCAGTTCGTTGCCGAGGACTGGAGCGGCGAGTTCTGCGAAGGAAACAGCTGGCACTGGAGCTTCTGCGTGTTCCACGACCCCATGGGGCTGAGCCGGCTCATGGGTGGCCGCTCACAGTTGGTGCAGATGATGGACAGCGTCTTCGTGCTGCCCAGCTATCTGGGAATGCGTAGCCGCGGCATGATACACGAGATGCGTGAGATGCAGGTGATGGATATGGGACAATACGCACACGGCAACCAGCCCATCCAGCACATGGTTTATCTCTACGACTGGGCCGGTCAGCCCTGGAAGGCACAATACTGGACGCGCGAAATCATGGACAAGCTCTACAATTCCAATGCTGATGCCTACTGCGGCGATGAAGACAACGGACAGACATCGGCCTGGTATGTGTTCTCTGCCATGGGCTTCTACCCCGTATGTCCAGGCACCAAGCAGTATGCCATCGGGTCGCCTCTCTTCCAGAGCGTGAAGGTCAAACTGGAGAACGGAAAGAGCATCGTGCTGCAGGCACCCGGCAACAACAAGAACACCCGCTACGTCAATGATGTGAAGATAAACGGCAAGAGCGTGAGCCGTACCTGGCTCTCACATGACGAACTCACCGCCGGCGCACGCATCCAGTTCCAGATGTCGGGCAAACCCAACATGAAGCGCGGTACTGCCGAGAAGGATGCTCCCTACAGTTTCTCGTCAGAGAAGACCAAGTAGAACGCTACATATTATATAATGACAGGCACCAGCTGACGGCTCCCAGGAGCACAGCCTGCCACTGCAACCCCACCGAGGAGGGAAGCGAGATGCACAACGGTCATCCCGCTTCCCTCCTCTGCTTTGCCTGCCATCATTGGGAAGATGCAGCAGGAAGGCTCCATGCATCGACTCCCAACGGACGAAATGCTTTCCTCTGAGAGGATGAATACAGCATAGGAATGCATCATCAGAACACAGGCATGATTCTGACTCAAAAAACGCAGCGTGCTGCACGTGTCAACGCAGCGCGCTGCATCAGCCATTGCAACGCGCTGCAACGCCACATGCGCCGCCATGCATAATTCCCGTTACCACATTCCGCAGCCACCCACACGCCCGACCTTTGGCTATCCAGGCCAACCTTGCTTCCTCTTCTTGCAGAATGTGCGGATTTACGCAATATGCTATGAATTTGTAAGCAAAACGATATGCTATCGAAACAAATCCGTTACGTAAGACCATCTTTACCTTACGAAAAGAAGGCAGAACGCCGAAAAAGTAGTAATTTTGTCCTGTTTTTACTAGGATACATTAGCATAAGGAGAAAGATGAGTGCTTACAGAGTGAACGACGCCGGCTTCTATGGGGAGTTTGGTGGTGCGTATGTGCCCGAGATTCTATACAAGACCGTGGAGGATCTCAGGCTGGCTTATCAAGGTATCATTGAGAGTGAAAGCTTCCAGAGGGAGTACCATCAGTTGCTGCGCGACTACGTGGGCCGGCCCAGTCCACTGTACTTGGCCGAGCGCATGAGCCAGAAGTACGGCTGCCGGCTCTACCTCAAGCGCGAGGACCTGAACCACACCGATGCCCACAAGATAAACAATGCCATCGGGCAGATACTGCTTGCACGGCGCATGGGAAAGAAGCGCATCATAGCCGAGACCGGTGCCGGACAGCACGGAGTGGCCACTGCCACCGTGTGCGCACTGATGAATATGCCTTGCCGTGTGTATATGGGTGCGCTGGATGTGGAGCGTCAGCACGTCAACGTGGAACGCATGCGCATGCTGGGCGCCGAGGTGTTTCCCGTACAGAGCGGCAACAAGACGCTCAAGGATGCCACCAACGAGGCCATACGAGACTGGTGCTGCCATCCCCAAAATACCTTTTATATAATAGGAAGCACCGTGGGACCGCATCCCTATCCCGAAATGGTGGCGCAACTGCAGAGCGTCATCAGCGCCGAGATAAAGGAGCAGCTCATGGAGAAGACCGGGCGTGACTGGCCCGACTACCTCATGGCATGTGTGGGCGGAGGCAGCAATGCAGCCGGCACCATCTATCATTATATCGATGACGAACGCGTGAAGATAGTGCTGGGTGAGGCAGGCGGACTGGGTGTGGAGAGCGGTCAGACAGCCGCCTCACTGCAGGTGGGCACTGTGGGCATCCTGCACGGTGGACGCATCAAGCTGATGCAGGATGCCGACGGACAGGTGACCGAACCCTACAGCATCAGCGCCGGACTGGATTACCCAGGCACCGGGCCTCTGCATTGCAACCTCTACGAAACCGGCCGCGCACAGGTGATGGCCATCACCGACCACGAAGCGCTGCAGGCTGCATTCGAACTCACACGCCTGGAAGGCATCATACCCGCACTGGAGAGTAGCCATGCGCTGGCCATGCTGCCCAAGATGAAGTTCCAGCCCGACGACATCGTGGTGCTCACGGTGAGCGGCAGGGGCGACAAGGATCTGGCCACCTATCTCGCACACAAGGAGGAGATTGACTATGACAACATCTAAGCAATACCATTATCATACCGTCTCGAAGCGTATCCTGGGCGACCTGCTCACTCCCGTGAGCGTATATATGAAGATGCGCGATCTGTCTCCCCAAAGTGCGCTTATGGAGAGCTCGGACTATCATGGCAGCGAAAATGCCAAGTCATTCATCTCTGCCCATCCCATAGCATCGGTGAGTGTATCCCACGGCATGGGACTCCTGCGCTTTCCCGACGGAACCTGCGAGGAGCATGCGATGACCAGCGAGTTTGGCACCGCCCAGCTCATCAACCGCTTTCTGGACGCTTTCACCATCGAGGGTGACAGACAGGAGGCATGCGGACTGTGGGGTTACACCTCGTTCAATGCCGTGCGCTACTTTGAGAACATACAGGTGAAGGATGAGACTTAGGCCGAAAACGATGCTCCCGATGTGCTCTACCTGTTGTTCCGCGACACCATCATCTTCGACCACTTCCGCAATGAGTTGATCATCATGCAGCTCTTGCCCGACGGAGCCACCGACCATCTGGCCGACCTGGAGCGGATTATCAACAGCGCCACTATGGTGCGCCCGTTTGACTTCCACCCCGTGGGAGACTGCTGGAGTACGCTCACCGACGATGAGCATCGCGAGAACATACGCCGCGGAATAGCACACTGCCTGCGCGGCGATGTGTTTCAGATAGTGCTCTCGCGCCGCTTCAAGCAGCGTTATGAGGGCGATGACTTCAAGCTCTATCGAGCCTTGAGGAGCATCAATCCCAGCCCCTACCTGTTCTACTTCGACTTCGGAGGCTTTCGCATATTCGGTTCCAGCCCCGAAACACACTGCCGCATCGAGGGACGCAAAGCGTATATCGACCCCATAGCAGGTACCACCAAGCGTACAGGCACCCCCGAGACAGACCGCCGCAATGCCGAATACCTGCGCAACGATCCCAAGGAGAATGCCGAACACGTGATGCTGGTAGATCTGGCACGCAACGATCTGAGCCGAAACTGCCACGCTGTGAAGGTGGAGTTCTACAAGGATATGCAGTTCTACAGCCACGTCATCCATTTGGTGAGCCGTGTGAGCGGAATCCTCGATGAGGGGTGCGATGCGGTGCAAGCCTTCATCGACACCTTCCCGGCAGGCACTCTGTCGGGTGCACCTAAGGTGAGAGCCATGCAACTGATCAGCCAGTATGAGCCGCATTGCCGCGGAGCCTATGGCGGTTGCGTGGGCTTCATAGGCTTCAACCGCAGTCTCAACCAGGCCATCACCATACGCACCTTTGTGAGTCGCAATGGTGAATTGTGGTTCCAGGCAGGCGGAGGCATTGTGGCCAAGAGCGATGTGGAATATGAGTTGCAGGAGGTGAACAACAAGTTGGGAGCCTTGCGCAAAGCCATTGAAATAGCAGAGAAGATATGAAGACAGTCATCATAGACAACTACGACTCCTTCACCTATAACCTGGCACACCTGGTGAAGGAATTGGGCGCAGAGGTGAGCGTGGTGCGCAACGACCAGTTCCGCCTGCCCGAACTCAAGTCTTTTGACAAGATAATACTGTCGCCCGGACCAGGCATTCCCACAGAGGCTGGCCTGCTGATGGACGTTATAGATGCCTATGCGCCCGTCAAACCCATCCTGGGAGTGTGCCTCGGGCATCAGGCCATCGGAGAGTATTTCGGAGGAAAGCTCACCAACCTGAGCCAGGTATTCCACGGCATAGCATCCACCATCAGCATCACCGCCCCCGACTATATATATAAGGGGTTGCCCGCACAAGTGCAGGTAGGCCGTTACCACTCGTGGGTGGTAGATAACGAGGGGCTTCCCGACTGTCTGGAAGTGACCAGCGTGAGCGAGGAAGGACAGATAATGTCGCTTCGTCACAAGCAATACGACGTGCGCGGAATACAGTACCATCCCGAGAGCGTGCTCACTCCAGAGGGCAGGAAGATTATTGCCAACTGGCTCAAGCACTGACAAAAGCGCCAATTCACTTAAATGGAAGGATTATGAAAAAGTACTTGGAGAAACTGATTGCCGGCGATACCCTGAGCAGCCAGGAGACTCACGACATAATGATAGGCATCACCCGCGATGCCTACACCCCCGTGCAGATATCAGCGCTGCTCACTGCCCTGCAGATCAGTGGCATCACCGTGGATGAGGTGTTGGGTTTCCGCGATGGCTTGCTCGAGACTGGCAAGCGCGTTCATCTGGATGACCTGAACACACTCGACATTGTGGGCACAGGCGGTGACGGCAAGAACACATTCAACATAAGCACCTGTTCGGCATTTGTCATTGCGGGTGCAGGCTATCTGGTGAGCAAGCACGGCAACGGCGGAAGCAGCAGCGTGAGCGTCGCGAGCAACGTGCTGGCAATACACGGAGTGAAGTTCACCGACGACGAAAGCCAGCTCCGACGCTCCATCGAGCAGTCTGGCGTGTGCTATATGCACGCTCCCCTCTTTGCCTATGGCATGAAGAACGTCGGCCCTGTACGCAAAGGGCTGGGTACTGCCACCTGCTTCAACATCCTGGGGCCGCTGCTCAACCCCTGCCGGCCAAAGAATTCTCTGCATGGTACAGCCACGCAAAGCCAGTTGCGCCTCTATACGAGTGTGCATCAGAAGATAGGTGACAACTTCGGTGTAGTGACGAGCTACGACGGCTACGACGAGATTTCCCTTACCAGCGAGTTCAAAGTGATGACGCGCCTATACGAGCGAGTCTATACTCCCGTGGAGATGGGATTGCGATATACAACGCCCGAAGAGCTCTACGGAGGCAGTACACCCGAACAGGCTGCCGCCATCTTTGATGCAGTCCTGCACGGAACAGCCACCGAAGCACAGAAGAACGTGGTGATAGCCAATGCAGCATGCGGCATCAGCATCATGGACAAGAACCTTACCATGGCACAGACCGTGGAGATGGCCAGAGAGTCGCTGGAAAGCGGAAAGGCGCTTGAGTGCTTCCGCAAATTCGTGAGCATCAATTCATAAAAGGCTTTTGACGAGAGATGAAATGAAGGATATACTGGAAGAGATAGTGGCTCACAAGCGCGAGGAGGTACGCCGGCAAAAGGAGTTTCTACCACCGCGACGCCTGCACGCAATGGTTGAGGAAGCCATCGAATCCTCCCCCGCCCCACTGAACATGAGCCGATCGCTGGACGAAGACCAATATGGCATCATCGCCGAATTCAAGCGCAAGAGTCCGTCAAAAGGCTGGATCAAGGAGGACGGACAGCCCGATGTCATTCCACCAGCCTATGCCAGAAACGGTGCTGCCGCCCTGAGCATCCTCACCGACAGCCAATACTTTGGCGGAAGTCTGGACTTTTTGAAGAAAGCCAGACCGCTGGTAGATAAACCCATCCTGCGCAAGGACTTTGTAGTAGATGAGTACCAACTGTTTGAAGCCCGCCTTGCAGGTGCCGATGCAGTGCTGCTGATAGCCGCCGACTTGAAGCTCCAAGAAGCACGTGCACTGGCATCCATGGCACATGAGTTGGGACTGGAGGTGCTGATGGAACTGCACTCCGAGGACGAACTCGACTACGCCAGTCTGGACGTGGATATGGTTGGGGTGAACAACCGAGACCTTGGTACTTTCCATACCGATGTACAGAACTCTTTCCGCCTGTCTGCCTCTCTGCCACAGGACAGAGTGCTGGTGAGCGAAAGCGGACTGGGCAATCCGCAGACGGTGATGCTGCTGCGGCAGGCAGGCTTCCGCGGTTTCCTCATGGGCGAACACTTCATGAAGGCTGACGACCCCGGCATGGAGTTGGCCCGCTTCATCAGTGGCATCGGGAACACATTATGATATTTTGACAAAACAAGAATTCTATGCAAGGCAGTTCAGTGGTCATCAAGGTGTGCGGCATGAGGGATGGAGACAACATCTGCTCTGTAGAAGAAGCACGGCCAGACATGATGGGATTCATCTGCTGGGCAGGAAGCGCACGCAACGTGAGCAGTCGGCCGAGCCATCTGCCTGCCTGCCACAGAGTGGGCGTCTTTGTCAATCCTACCATGCAGCAAGTTTTGGCAGCGAAGGAGATGCTCAACCTGGACTACATGCAACTGCATGGCAATGAAACGCCTGCATTATGCGATGAGCTCAAAAGGGCAACAGGTCTGCAACTTATCAAAGCTGT
Organism: uncultured Prevotellaceae bacterium; assembly: GCA_900543815.1. Classification (GTDB taxonomy): domain Bacteria; phylum Bacteroidota; class Bacteroidia; order Bacteroidales; family Bacteroidaceae; genus Physcousia. The sequence continues at coordinate 31,726 of UQST01000011.1, read as the reverse complement.
GAGTGTAAGCAAAGAGGCCGACATCGAGCAAGCTGGCGCTTACCGAGGTGTGGCAGACCTGCTCGTGTTTGACACGAAATGCAAGTGCATGGGCGGAAGCGGGATGCAGTTTGACTGGGATATCCTGGGAGCCTATTCCGGGCCAGTACCCTTCTTGCTGTCGGGCGGCATCGGTCCCGATGACTGGCAGCGGCTGCGCGAATGGGAACATCCCTACTGCGTGGGTATAGACATCAATTCCCGCTTTGAGACAGCACCTGCTGAGAAGGATGCCGAAGCGGTAAGAACATTCATCCGAAAAATAAAGAAACCATGAACAGAATAAACAAGATTTTCGAGAACAAAAGGGAGCGTCTGCTCTCGCTCTACTTCTGTGCCGGACACCCGACGCTGGATAGTACACCGGACATCATCGAGACACTCTACAAGAATCACATCGACTTTGTAGAGGTGGGCATTCCTTTTACCGACCCCATGGCCGACGGACCAGTCATCCAGGATGCTGCCACCAAGGCTCTACGCAATGGAATGACATTGAGAAAGATTTTTGCCCAGGTGAAGGAGGCAAGAGCGCGAGGGGTGGATATGCCACTCATCCTTATGGGTTACCTGAATCCCATCTTCCACATGGGCTATGAAGAGTTCTTCGAACGCTGCCACGAGGCCGATGTGGATGGAGTCATCATCCCCGACCTCCCCTTCAAGGACTATCTGGAAGAGGTGAAACCCGTGGCAGACAAGTATGATATAAGGGTCATCATGCTCATTACGCCGGAAACAAGTGAGGAGCGCATCCACTTCATCGACGAGCATACCGATGGCTTCATCTATATGGTGAGCTCGGCTTCAACCACAGGAGCGCAGAAGGAATTCGGGCTGGCCAAGCAAGCCTATTTCAATAAGGTGAACAACATGCACCTCAAGCATCCGCGCATGATAGGTTTCGGCATCAGCAACAAGCAGACGCTGGAGAGCGCACAGGCCAATGCGGCAGGCGCGATAATCGGCAGCAAGTTCGTCACACTGCTTGACGAGACACAAGATGCGCAGGCTGCAGTGGATGCACTGCTTGATGCACTGAGCAAGTAAGCCGAGAGGAACATATGGGCAAAGAGGGAGGCAAAAGGCGCAGAAAGTAGGCTGCAAGCACCCATTTGCCAATGCATAACATTGTATAAGGCGTAAAAAAGCCGTAACTTTGCGGTCGGAAATAAGACTGAGACTGCAAGGCAAGCAAAGAGATTGATGAAAGTAGCCGTAGTGAAATACAATGCAGGGAACATTCATTCGGTAATGAATGCGCTCAAGCGTGTGGGTGTGGAGCCCATACTGACAGACAATGCCGACGAGCTGAGAGGGGCAGACCGTGTGGTGTTCCCAGGTCAGGGCGAAGCCAGTCATGCCATGAGTTATCTGCGAAGCCATGGTCTCGACCAAGTGATATACTCTCTCACACAACCCGTACTGGGCATCTGCATCGGGCAACAACTAATGTGTGAGCACTCAGAGGAGGGGGATGTGGATTGCCTGGGCATCTTCCCCGCGAATGTCAGCCGTTTCCAGCCTCAATGCCACGAGCAGAAAGTGCCTCACATGGGCTGGAACCAGTTGGAAGACATCAAAGACAGTCTGCTCAAGGGGCTTGATGAAGGTGCGTTCGCTTACTTTGTGCATAGTTTCTATGTGCCGGTGTGTGACTTCACCATTGCCACCACCCGACATATCCTGCCCTTTAGCGCTGCTATGCGCAAGGGCAATTTCATGGCCACCCAGTTCCATCCTGAGAAAAGCGGAAGCGTGGGCGAACGGATTCTAACCAATTTCCTGGGAGCGATATGATAGAGTTGATACCTGCCATAGACATTATAGACGGACGCTGCGTACGCCTTACACAGGGCGATTATGCGCAGAGCCGTGAGTACGGTGACCCCGTGGAAATGGCCATGCGCTTTGAAGAAGCAGGCTACAGAAGGCTGCACATGGTGGATCTTGACGGTGCACGCAGCAAGCATGTGGTGAACTGCGGGGTGCTTCGCGCTGTGACAAAAGCCACAAGTTTGTGTGTTGACTTCGGTGGCGGAATCAAGTCAGACGACGACCTCGACAAGGTGTTCGACGCAGGAGCACAGCTGGCCACAGCCGGCAGTATTGCCATAACTGCCCCACACACCTACCTCCAATGGCTGGAGAAATACGGAGCGGAACATATCATACTGGGTGCCGATGTCAGAAACGGCCGCATCAGCATCAATGGCTGGAAGGAAGATGCACCTGTGGAACTGGATGAGTTCCTCAAGCTATATATGGAGGAAGGCACACGCAATGTGCTTTGTACCGACATCAGCCGCGATGGTATGCTACAGGGAACAGCCACCGGGATGTACAGCAATCTGATGAAAGCCTACCCCAACATGCATCTGATAGCCAGCGGAGGGGTGAGCAGCATAGAGGATATTGCAGAGCTGGAGCGTGCTGGAGTGCCTGCAGTGGTATTCGGAAAAGCCATCTATGAAGGACGGATTGACATCCACGAACTGCTCAAGCGTTTTCCCCAGGACAACAAACAATGCAGGGAATCCCTGAAGGAGGGTGCATGTTAGCCAAGAGAATCGTTCCTTGTCTGGACGTAAAGGACGGACAGACAGTGAAAGGAACCAATTTCGTGAACCTCCGACAGGCGGGAGACCCCGTTGAGCTGGGCGAAATGTATAGCCGTCAAGGGGCAGACGAACTGGTCTTCTTAGATATAACAGCAAGTCACGAGGGCAGAAAAACGTTCGCAAGAACGGTTGAGCGTGTGGCAGAGAGAGTGAACATCCCCTTCACCGTAGGCGGTGGAATCAGCGAGATAGCCGATGTGGAGCGCATGCTGGCAGCAGGAGCCGACAAGGTGAGCATGAACAGCGCGGCGCTTCGCAGGCCTGAACTCATCACCGAGACTGCTTCACGCTTTGGTAGTCAAGTGTGTGTAGTGGCCATTGATGCCCGTCTGGACAACGGCACATGGATGTGTTACCTCAATGGTGGGCGCATCCCCACGGAGAAGCCCTTGCTTGAGTGGGCAACAGAAGCCGCCGACAGAGGCGCTGGCGAAATACTCTTCACCAGCATGAACCACGATGGCGTGAAGACCGGATTTGCCCTTGAAGCCTTGGCTATGCTGGCCGACAGGCTCACTATCCCCGTCATCGCATCGGGTGGAGCAGGCTCCATGGAGCATTTCAGAGATGCGTTCACCATCGGACACGCCGATGCTGCACTGGCAGCAAGCGTGTTCCATTTCGGAGAAATAGGCATTCCTCAGTTGAAGAAATACCTCAAGGAGGAAGGCATAAGCGTTAGATGTTAATTTTGAACCAAACAAAATCAAGAGATATGGACATTGATTTCGAGAAGTCTGGCGGTCTTGTGCCAGCCATAATCCAGGATGCAGACACCAAGACGGTGCTCATGCTGGGCTATATGAATAAGGAGGCATACGAGAAGACCATTGCTACGGGACTGGTTACATTCTACAGCCGCTCACGGAAGTGCCTGTGGACAAAGGGCGAGACAAGCAATAACTTCCTCCACCTGGTGGATATAAAGGTAGATTGCGACAACGACACTCTGCTTGTGAAGGTGCATCCCGATGGTCCCACATGCCACAAGGGTACCGATACGTGCTGGGGAGAAGAGAACGAGAAGTCGCCTCTGCTCTTCCTTGCAGAACTGAGTGACTTCATCGAAAAGCGTCATCAGGAAATGCCAGAGGGCAGTTACACCACCAGTCTGTTCCGCGACGGACTCAACCGCATGGCACAGAAGGTGGGTGAGGAAGCACTCGAGCTGGTCATCGAAGCTACCAACGGCACCAACGACCGCCTTATCTATGAGGGTTCCGACATGATTTATCATCTGATTGTACTGCTCACCCACAAGGGACTTCGCATCGAGGATATGGCAGCCGAACTGCGTGAGAGACATTGTCCAGGGTGGAAGAAACATTAAGACAGCATGCACATGGAGAATGCCGGACACATTGTCAAATACGTTGATGTAAGCATCGCACGCGGAGAACATACTGTGCTCAGCGGTATCAACCTGGCTGTGGGCAAAGGCGAAATGGTGTATTTGACCGGCCCTGTGGGCAGCGGAAAGACATCTTTGCTGAAGACTATATACGGCGAACTGCCCTGCTCGGGCAGCGAAGCACGTGTGCTTGGCCTGGACATGCTGCACCTGCGCACCCGACAGTTGCCTGCGCTCAGAAGGCAGATGGGTATAGTGTTCCAGGACTTTCAGCTGCTGCACGACCGCAACGTGCAAGCCAATCTCGATTTTGTGCTTTGCGCAACGGGCTGGAGCAAGAAGAGAGAGAGACAGGAGCGCATTGAGGAAGTTCTGGAAATGGTAGGACTTCAGGATCAAGCAGGCAAGCGCACCTTCGAACTTTCGGGTGGCGAACAGCAGAGAGTGTGCATCGCCAGAGCTTTGCTCAATACACCCAGCATCATCCTCGCTGATGAACCGACCGGCAATCTGGACTCCGAGAATGGTGAATTGACAATGGCTTTGCTTGATGAGGTGCGCAGGCAGTATCACGCAGCGGTCATCGTCAGCACCCACAACATGCTCTGGCCCGACTACTTCCCCGGCAGCGTATATTGCTGCAAGGACGGACAACTGGCCGCACAACCAACTACAGAGAATATATAATAAGGATATACACACTTCAACACACAGTAGAAATGAAAGTGATGAAATTTGGCGGCACGTCTGTTGGCACGCCGCAAAGAATGCAAGACGTAGCTAAGCTGATCACCTCAGACGGCCAGCCCAAGCTGGTGGTGCTCTCTGCCATGTCGGGTACAACAAACACCTTGGTGGAAATCTCCGACTATCTATACAAGAAGAACCCCGAAGGAGCCAACACCATAATCAACCGCCTGGAGCAGAAGTACCACGCTCATGTGGAAGAGTTATACAGCACCGAGGAGTGGAAGAACAAGACGCTCACATTCCTGCACGAGGAATTTGACTACCTCCGTTCGTTCACCAAAGTGCATTTCACCTCGTTCGAGGAGAAGGTGATTCTCGCTCAGGGCGAGATCATGAGCACCAACATGGTGACCAACTATCTGCTGGAGCAGGGTGTGAAAACCGTGCTTCTGAGCGCTCTTGATATTGTGCGTACCGATAAGAATGCCGATCCTGACTTCAACTACATCCGCGAGAAGTGCACTCAGGCGCTGAAGGAGAATGCGGGCCAGGAGATTTACATCATCCAGGGATTCATCTGCCGCAATGCCTACGGCGAGATTGACAATCTGTTGCGCGGCGGTTCCGACTATACCGCATGCCTCTTGGGTGCTGCCATTCAGGCCGAAGAGATACAGATATGGACAGACATCGATGGCATGCACAATAACGACCCACGTGTGGTGGAGCACACATTGCCCGTGCGTCAACTGCACTTCGAGGAAGCTGCAGAGCTTGCATATTTCGGAGCCAAGATACTGCATCCCACATGCATCCAGCCTGCGAAGTTTGCTGGAGTGCCTGTACGCCTGCTCAACACCATGGATCCATCGGCTCCCGGCACTATCATCAACAACGAGTTCCAGGCTGGCACCATCAAGGCAGTGGCCGCCAAGGAAGGCATCATCTGCATCCAGATACAGAGCAGCCGCATGCTTTTGGCTCATGGGTTCCTTCGTAAGGTCTTCGAAATCTTTGAGACCTACAAGACCAGCATTGATATGGTGTGCACGAGCGAGGTTGGAGTGTCGGTAACAATCGACAATGCCTCCCATCTCGCCGACATCATTGATGAGCTGAAGAAGTATGGTACGGTCAACGTAGATTACAATATGGTCATTATCTGCGTAGTGGGTGACTTGGCTTCCAGCAATGTGGGATTCGAGTCACTGGCTTGCGAGGCGCTTCGCTCCATCCCTCTGCGCATGATCAGCTATGGTGGTTCCAACCACAATATCTCATTCCTGGTTCACGACAAGGATAAGAAGAATGCCCTCCAGGCACTGAGCGACACACTTTTCAAGTAATTCACACACCATGCGAGGAAGTTTGCCCAAAGCAAGCTTCCCGCATGGTTTCATCATACAAACAGGCAAACCAATGGCCACATCACACTTTCCCATCAACTCCTTCCAGAAGCAACGGACTCCTTTCTACTATTACGACATCAAATTATTGCGTCAGACACTACAGGTCATCAAGGACGAAACAGCCAAGCACATCAATTACCACGTGCATTATGCGGTGAAAGCTTGTACGAACAAAAAGGTGCTGAGCATCATTGCAGGCGCAGGCTTGGGTGCCGATTGCGTGAGCGGCGGTGAAATCAAGGCTTGTCTCGATGCCGGTTTCCCTGCCTCAAGCATCGTGTATGCAGGTGTCGGGAAAGCAGACTGGGAGATAGAGTTCGGACTGAATGCCGGTATCCAGTACTTCAATGTGGAGAGTGTAGCCGAATTGGAGGTGATAGAGGAGATTGCCACACGTCTTGACAAGACTGCACGGGTGAGCTTCAGAATCAATCCCAACGTGGGAGCTCACACTCATGCCAACATTACCACTGGTCTGGCAGAGAACAAATTCGGCATCGCAATGCAGGATATGGAGCGCGTCATCTTGATGGCCAAGCAGATGAGCCACATTGAATTCGTCGGTCTGCACTTCCACATCGGCAGCCAGATACTGGTCATGGACGATTTCCATGCGCTTGCACTTCGTATCAATGAACTGCAGGACAGACTGGAGAAACAGAGTTTTGAACCGGTGAAGAACATCAATGTAGGTGGTGGATTGGGCATTGACTACCAGCATCCAGACGCTCACCCCATACCCGACTTCAAGTCGTATTTCGACACTTATGCCTCTTCGCTCAAACTGCGTCCAGGCCAGGAGTTACATTTCGAACTGGGTCGTTCCGTTGTGGGGCAGTGTGGTTCGCTCATCGCACGCTGCCTGTATGTGAAGCAAGGTACGCACCGACAGTTTGCCATACTCGATGCAGGAATGACCGATCTCATTCGTCCAGCCCTCTACGATGCTTATCATCACATTGAGAACCTCACTTCCCCTGCCAAGGACAGTCAGGTGTATGATGTGGTGGGCCCCATCTGCGAGAGCAGCGATGTTTTCATGCGCGACTGCCAGCTGCCCGTTACCAGTAGGGGTGATTTGCTGGCTCTCAGGTCTGCGGGAGCGTATGGTGAGATTATGGCAAGCAGCTACAACTGCCGCCCCTTACCCATGGGTTATACTACGGAGGACTTTGCGTAGGTCTGGTTGAAGCGAAGCAGTAGCAATTGATAACGCATTGATTTAAGAAAAAGGAGGCAACCGCTTACAGATGAATCTGTTCTTGATATTAACAGCAATTGCTTGGATGGCAGCTATCGGCTGTTCTCTGCACTACTTGCGACTGGCCAACATGGCCAGGAAAGCCCGTAGGCAGGAACCGCACACCGGGGAGTTTCCTCCCGTGAGCATTGTTCTCACGGTGCACAATCAGGCCCGCGAGTTGCAGGCCAACCTGCCCGTCATCCTTCAGCAGGACTACCCTGCACCATTTGAAGTGATTGTCGTTGACACCAACAGCGATGATGGAACGCTGAAGATGCTCGAAAAGCTTGAGGAAGAATACCTGCATCTGCATCACACCTTCTGCCCCGACACAGCACGCGATATCAGTATCTCACGGCTTGCACTCACCCTTGGCTTTCGTTCCGCCTGTTATGAATGGGTGTTGATGTTGGCTTCCGATGCCTGTCCGTCATCCTCTCTTTGGCTTCGCGCCATTGCCCTGTCGCTCACTCAGGATGCTGATGCAGTCCAGGGATTTGTATCCATCAGTCACCCCCACGGCTGGTCGGGCATCAAGCAGCACTTCTTCCGCCTCTGGCAACAATCCTTGTGGATGCCTTGGGATGCACGTTTCGCCCCTTATCGAGCCAGTGAAGCCTGTCTGGCTTACCGCAAGAGCCTGTTCATGAGCCATCAGGGATTTGCCTCGAGCTTCTCTCTCAGATACGGAGCAGGCACTCTGCTGGTCAATCACAATGTGCAGCCCGGCCGAATGAAACTCGCCCTCCATCCCGATGCGTTGCTCACCCAAGAGCAGCCCACCACACTGCAGTGGAAGCACCAGCGCCTTTTCTTTATGGAGACACGCCGCCACATGCGCCATTCGCTTGGCTATCGCCTGTGGTATGCTGCTCTTTTCTGGGGCAATTACATCTGGCTCCTTCTGGCAGCCTTTACCCTTCTGTATTTCCACCCACACATATATATAATGTATAGCATGGGCATTCTGTGGTTGATGTCCATCATCACAGCTTGTGCCACATGGCATTGCATGGCCCGTCGGTTGGGCGTGCGTTCCTATGCCCTTCTGCTTCCTCTGCTTCGTGCATTCATCCCCTGGTGGGATGCATCCGCGTGGCTACATTGGCGCTTCGAGTCCAGGAAGACCTTCAGAAAGAAGTTCGTGTAGCAGCACAGGCAACAGTTGGCAAGAATCTATAGAACAACAGAATATCACACAAACGAATAATAGACAATAAGCAATACATATGCAGAGCATCCCATTTATTGCATGGTGCCTGGAGCACCTCAACTACTGGACCATCACACTACTGATGGCCATCGAGAGCAGTTTCATCCCCTTCCCCAGCGAGGTGGTTGTTCCCCCTGCCGCATATAAGTCGGCTATGGATGGCAGCATGAGCCCATTGCTCATCGTCCTCTTTGCCACCTTGGGTGCAGACCTTGGCGCATTGGTCAACTATGTACTTGCCCGTTTTCTGGGCCGTCCTGTCATCTATCGTCTGGCAGAGAGCCGTTTCGGTCACATGTGCCTGCTTGACGGCGAGAAGGTACGTAAGGCAGAAGAGTATTTCGACCGTCATGGCGCTATGGGCACAATGGTGGGCCGACTGGTACCTGCTGTGCGCCAGCTCATAAGCATCCCCGCCGGTCTGGCCAGAATGAGCATGGGCCGCTTCCTCCTCTATACCACCATCGGTGCCGGACTTTGGAACAGCATTCTCTGTGGTCTTGGATGGTACATTGGGCGCAATTTCAGCGGCCAGTTGGAACAGAAGATTGCCGAATACAGTGGCGAGCTCCGTATCGCTATGCTCCTTGTGGGCGTAGCAGCAGTGGGCTATCTCGTGTATAAGGGAGTGAAGAAATGACCAGGACGGCATCTTCCTTTATCCAAAAGAACATGTTTGCAGACACTTTCTCGTGCAGTCATCAGTCTGTGACAGTCAGAAGAATCTGTCTCGCCGCCCTTCTTCTGTTCGCGTTGTTACCCGCAAGAGCACAGATGTGGGACAGTCTCGCCACCAGCGACTATCATATAGATACCGCCATGGTGCGTGTTCTGCGTGTGGAGGTTGATAACCTCACCTTCTTCCGCGACAATGAGTATTCGAGCCAGATGACCAAAGGCTACTCCCTGCCAGGCTTGTGGATAGAGCCTCGTCTCGCTTACACTCCCATCCGTCAGATAGATTTGGAGGTTGGTCTGCACGCATCCCTCTTCCATGGTGCCAATAAGTACCCCAATTATGTCTATCATGACATAGGCCGATGGAAGGGGAGCCAGTACCAGCGTGGTGCACATGTTCTGCCCTGGGTGCGTGCTCGGGCAGAGTTCAAGCACCTCACCGTGGTGCTGGGCAATATATATGGTGGTCAGAACCATCAGCTTATAGAGCCTCTCTTCAATGCAGAGACCAATCTGTCACAAGACCCCGAAGCCGGCATGCAGCTTCTGTGGGACCGCAAGCACTTGCATGCCGACACCTGGCTCAACTGGCAAAGCTATATATTCGAAGAAGACTCCCATCAGGAGGCTTTCACGGTGGGTTCCTCGTGGAAGGTACTTCCTGGCAATCAGGAGAAGCCCTTGCGCTGGCATATCCCGGTGCAGCTGGTCATCCAGCATCGCGGTGGCGAGCAGGATACCACCTCGATGGGTGTGCAGACCATCATGAATGCATCGGCCGGAGCTGGCCTGACCTGGACTCCTCGCAACCGCAAGGTGCTCACCAGTGTCAACGCTGAAGCAAATGCCATGGTAGCCTATCAACAGAGCGGCAGCATCTGGCCATTCGACGGTGGAGCCGCATACCATGTAGGGGCAGGAGTCACCCTGTGGCAACGACTCCTGCTTCGCGGCGGATACTTCAACGCTCCCAAGCATTTCGTAAGCCTCTATGGCAACCACTTCTTCAGCACTCTCAGCGTGCGCAATGGCCAGAGCTACGACGGTATCGGCACAGCGTATGCCCATGTGGAATACAGTCATGTGTTTGCCCGCAGGTACGTGCTGGGTGCCGAGGGAGAGTTTTTCCAGAGCAGTATGACGGGCCACAGCGAGACCAACTTCTCCTTTGGCGTTTATCTGCGCGTCAATCCAAGCATCATCATCAAGCGCTGGAAATAAACGAGCAGAACATATTGAGGATGAACAGACAAGCAACCACAGACACCAAGGACGCTTTGCCCGACGACCTTTCCTTTGCTGCACGCATCGAGGAATGGTACAGGCAGAACGGGCGCGATTTGCCCTGGCGTCACACCAAGGATGCTTACCTGATATGGCTGTCGGAGATTATCCTGCAACAGACCAGGGTGGAACAGGGACGCGACTACTATACGCGCTTCACCGAGCACTACCCCACGGTCTGGCATCTGGCACAGGCACCCGAAGATGAAGTCATGCGCCTGTGGCAGGGGCTGGGCTATTACAGTCGGGCACGCAATCTTCACAAGGCTGCCAGACAGGCGGTTGCCAACGGTCACTTCCCTCTCTGCTATGACGAGCTGCTCACTCTGCCTGGAGTGGGCCGATATACAGCAGCAGCCATCGCCAGTTTTGCCTACGACGAACCGCAGGCTGTGGTGGATGGCAATGTCTATCGGGTGCTGGCCCGGCATGCCGGCATCTCCACTCCCATAGATTCCACAGCAGGAGCCAAGGAGTTTGCCCAACTGGCACAGATGCGTCTGGACAAGCACCATTCGGCGCTCTACAACCAAGCCATCATGGATTTTGGCGCCATCGTCTGCAAGCCAGCATCTCCCCTCTGCGGTGAATGCCCAGTGGCAGACTCGTGTGTGGCACTCGCCGCCAGCTTGGTGAGCACCCTTCCCGTCAAGCAGCACCGCACGAAGCTCACCGAGCGCTTCCTCACATTCGTTTGCGTGAGGAACAGCGACGGGCTCTTCTTGATGCAGAAACGCGGTCAGGGCGACATCTATCGCGGGCTGTACCAGTTCCCCATGTGGGAGTCCGAAGCTCCCCTCACCCTTGCCCAGGTGGAAGCAAAAGCTCCTCGGGGACAGCTCACTATGCTTTCTCAGGGTGTGCAGCACAGGCTCACCCACCGCCTGCTGCATATCGACTTCTATGAATGCCGGTTGGCAGATGCATCATGCACCCTCGAAGGCCAATGGATGACAGCCTGCGAAGTGGATTCCTGCGCTCTTCCCCGTCCGCTGGAGGAGGTGTGGAAGAAATTGCGGCCCTGTAATTTTGCCACAAGCAGATAATTGGCTAATTTTGCGAAGAAAGTTAAACGACACAAGTAACAACGATGAACAAAGTGATGCTGATAGGCAACGTGGGCAAGGAACCCGAGGTCAAGTATATTGACAAAGGGCTCTGCGTGGCCAATCTTTGGCTTGCCACCACCGAGCGAGGCTACAAGACCGCTGCCGGCGGTGAGGTACCCGACCGCACCACCTGGCATTATATAGTCTTCTGGGGCAAACTGGCCGAAATAGTAGAACAATATGTACACACGGGCGACAAGCTCTATGTGGAGGGAGAGATATACTACCGCACCATCGAGGAGAAGAATGGCAGCACACGCCGACAGATAGAGATTACCGCCAAGAATATGGAGATGCTCACGCCGCGCAAGGATAAAGTTCCCGGCCAGCAGCCTTGAGCCGTCTGCCACGGCGTTAGCCCCATACAATTCAATCACACAAACTCAACACATTGATAATGCAAGACCTTTGGCAGTCCGTAGTTGACTCGTTTGCTGCCATACACATCATCACCCCCAGCTTGGGCGTTTACGTTGCCCTGATACTCTCTGTGGGACTCTTGTTATGCTCGGCATTCGTGTCGGCCAGCGAGACAGCTTTCTTCAATCTTCGCCCTGCCGAAATAGATGAACTGGAGGAAGAGCGCACCCCCAACGATGCACGCATCGTGGAAATGCGCGGTGACTCCGAGGAGCTGTTGGCCACCATCCTCATCTGCAACAACCTGGTGAATGTGGCCGTAGTGATGTTGCTCAACTTCGCCATCAGCACCACCGTGGATTTCGGCAACGCTGAATGGCTCGAGTATCTGTGCATGACCGTCCTGCTCACCTTCCTCCTGTTGTTCTTCGGAGAGGTTACCCCCAAGATCTACAGCGCACAGCATTCCCTTCGCTTCGCACGCTTCTCTGCTCCCGTACTGCGCGGACTCTGCCACCTTTGCCGCCCTCTGAGCTGGCTCCTTATCAAGAGCAAGGTGGTCACCAAGCATCTCATGCACTCCAGCAACCAGAGTCTCACGGTGGATGATCTGGAGAAAGCCATGGAACTCACCGACCAGAAGGACATCGCGCAGGAGAGCAGCATGCTGCACGGAATCATCCGCTTTGGCGGTGAGATGGCGCGTGAGGTGATGACCAGCCGCCTTGACATCGTGGATCTCGACGTGAAGACTCCCTTCCCGCAGGTGCTTAAGTGCATCGTGGAGAACAACTACAGCCGCATACCGGTGTACCAAGAAACGCAGGATAATATCAAGGGCGTTCTCTATATCAAAGACCTTCTGCCACACCTCAACAAGCCTGCCAACTTCCGCTGGCAGAGCCTCATTCGGCCGCCCTACTTCGTGCCCGAGACGAAGATGATAGATGACCTGCTGCGTGATTTCCAGAGCAACAAGGTGCACATCGCCATCGTGGTGGATGAGTTCGGCGGTACGAGCGGCATCGTGACGATGGAGGATATCATCGAAGAGATAGTGGGTGAGATAAACGACGAGTATGATGAGGACGAGAAAACCTACCAGCGCCTCAATCAGAATACATACATCTTTGAGGGCAAGACGCTTCTGGCCGACTTCCTAAAGATATTCAACCTCCACGACGACTATTTCGACCAGGTGGAGGGAGAGGCCGACACACTGGCCGGACTGCTGCTGGAAATCAAGGGAGACTTCCCCGAACTGCATGAGCGAACCGACTACGGGCGCTTCACCTTTGAGGTGACAGAGATGGACAACCGCCGCATACTCAAAATCAAAGTGATAGACCGCAAGAAGATGACCGCAACGGCCAAAGCCTGAGTGCGCAATCCATAACCTACAAAGAAGCCCTGGGAGACCAGGGCTTTTGTTTTATCATCACTTATCCAGCAGCATGCCGGGAAAGTCATTCTGCCTTTATCATCATATCCCAAGCAGCATGCTGGAAACGTCATTCGTCATGGAAGTCCAGATGGATGTAGTATAGGAGTTTATACAGATTGAAGAGGAACATCCTGGGCGATGCGCCTGTCAGCCCGGCCTTCAGGTGCAGACTCACGAACGGATAGAGCAGACGCACCAAGGGATACACCACAAGCAGCCGGCGCAGGCGCTCTGCCACAGGTATCAGTCGGGAGCAGGAGGCCAGTTCATGCCTGAAGTAATGCAGCGTGCGCAGGCTTTCCTCGGCTTTCTCTACATACAGCATATTGCTCTCGAAGCGCTCGAAGCTGAGCGGATTGGCCACATGCCTGACCGTCACACCATGCTCCGCGAGCGTCTTTCCCCACAGCACATCCTCGTAACCATAGTGTACGAAGCGCTCGTCAAGCGGGTGCTCCAGCATCACACTGCGGCTCACCAGGAAGTTGGAGGTATGGAAGTCTCCATAGGGATGCTGCTCGCGCAAGTGAGGGTCGGCATTCTGTGGCGAGCGGCATTCAAACAGATAGCGCAGGTTACGCTCAAGCGCCATGTCGGGATTGGCCTCACGGGCATGCCCGATGCTGTATCCGCCATAGAAGACGGGCGGCATTCCCGTTTCCAGAGCCGACTTACGGATGACATCCACATAACGTGCCACATAACAGTCATCCCTCACCACCATGTCGCTGTCCATGAAGAGCAACCAGTCATACTGCGCCTCCCGGGCCAGAAAATTGCGTATCCTTGCCCGTCCCACATTGGTCTCCCGCTCGATGTAGCGGCAATGCTCCAGTGGGCATATAGCCTCACGGTTGGCCTTCACAGTTGCCCGGTGCGATGACCCGTCGTCGGCCACCAGCACCTCGAATGCCAGTCCTTCCTGTGCCGAAGCCTGATGCTGCAACGCACGCACCAACTCGGCACACACATTATTATATGTGGGAATCAGTATGGAGAGTCCCTTTCTGTCTGTTTCTGATGCCATAACCTCTCTTTTGCGTAAAGTTAAGAAGAAAGACCCAGCCAGCCAAAGTTTTTAGGGAAAAACTGTCCTACAGGAAATGCAACCTAACACAAAAGTCGTTTCTGTGAGACACAAATGCCGTTTCAGCCAAGCACGAAACCTGTTTCGCCCAAACACCAGGGCTGATTCAGTCAAACACAAAAGCCGATGCTGCCAAGAGCGGGAATTGCTTCAGCGCGGTGCGATGCCCGATGCAGCGTGCTGCGATGGCAACGGAGCACGCTGCGTGGGCAGATGCAGCGCGCTGCGTTTTTGGGGGCAGATGGATGCACGGATGGCTTTTGTGCTTTCGTCAGGGGATGCCAGGAAAGTTCTTCGGCTCGGAAAACAGCATTTCGAAATCCCACCCACCCCTCTTGTCGGCAAAAAGCACTACTTTTGCAGAAAGCATCAGAGCTAATGCCCTGATGCAAGCAGTATCACCCGGGAAATGTGCCATCGGCATGACGGTTCCCGGCCAACACATTACGAGCATAAGATTATGAGCGACGGAAATTTCAACAGGGCGCTTCTGCCCTCCACACCATACAGAAGCGGTATCAAGATGGGCCAGCAGCAACTGCGCATCAAGGCCGAAGCGGCTTTCCGCGAAGTGGTAAAAGAAAAGTTCCCCACCCTGTCGGATGAGGAACTGGATAATATCTCTGAGGAGTTTCACAAGAAGCTCCTGTGAGCAGCGGGCACCTGTGCACCCCTTCTTACTTCACGCTCACCTTGGCTGCCAGTGCCTTGCACTTCTCGCGCAATTGCTCTTGCGAGGCTGTCACATCGTCCCAGCACACCACCACGCCCATGCGTCGGCCCACGTGCGCTTCGGGTTTGCCGAAGATGCGCAGGTAGGTTTGCTTGGCGGCACATACCTCTTCCATACCCTCGTATTGCGGGTCGGTGGTCTCCACCTCCGAGAGGATTACGGCTGAGCTGCCTTGTCGCTCGAGCGTCACTTCGGGTATGGGCAGCCCAAGGACTGCACGGCAATGCAGCTCAAACTCCGTCAGGTTCTGTGTGCCTGCCATAGTGACCATGCCTGTATCATGCGGACGTGGACTCAACTCACTGAATATCACACCACGGCTCTCGCTCACGAAGAACTCCACACCCCATATTCCCGCACCTGTAAGAGCGGCTGTCACCTGCGCAGCCATATGCTGTGCATCAGCCAGATGTTCAGGCTTCATGCGTCGGGGCTGGAAGCTCTCGCGGTAGTCGCCGCCCTTTTGCACGTGTCCGATAGGCGCACAGAAGAGCGTGGGACCATTCTTCTGGGTGACGGTGAGCAGGGTGATTTCGTAATCGAAGGGAATAAACTCCTCCACGATAACCTCCATGATATCGCCTCTGCAACCCTCGCAGGCACAATGCCAGGCTTTCTCCAGCCCATCGGCACTATCCACCTTGCTCTGTCCGTGCCCGCTGCTGCTCATGAGCGGCTTGATGATGCAGGGAAAACCTATCTGCTGTGCAGCCTCCACCAGTTCGTCGTAGGTGTTGGCATAGCGGTAATTGGCGGTACACAAGCCCAGTTCGGTGTGTGCCAGTTCGCGTATCTCCTTGCGGTTCATGGTGAAGTTGACGGCTCTGGCACTGGGTACCACCTGTATGCCACGGCTCTCGCACTCATAGAGCTTCTCGGTGCGAATGGCCTCTATCTCGGGTACGATGATGTCGGGATGCACTTCGTCCACCACGCGCATCAGTTCGTCGCCGTCCAGCATGTTGAACACCCGGTACTCGTCGGCCACCTGCATGGCTGGCGCACGGTCATATTTGTCGCAAGCCACCACATACTGGCCCAGTCTCTTGCATGCAATAACAAACTCCTTGCCCAGTTCGCCTGAGCCCAGAAGCAGGATTTTCTTTGTCATGAGCTATATATATATAATGTATGCCTAATCTTTGTATCTGTCGCCCCAGCAAGCCACCATCCGTTCCTTGAGCCGGTCCTCCGAGGCGTTTGGCTGTGCATGCCACAGGCGCAGGTGCTCCATGCCGTCGGGCAGGAACTGCTGCTGCACGAAATGACCCTCGTAGTCGTGTGCGTACTTGTAGCCTTGCGAGTAGCCCAACTGCTCCATCAGCTTGGTGGGAGCGTTGCGCAGATGCAGGGGTACAGGCAGATTGCCGGTCTGGCGCACGGTCTGGATGGCCTGGTTGATGCCGTTGTAGGCCGAGTTGCTCTTGGCGCTTGTGGCCAGATATACCGTTGCCTCGGCCAGAGGAATGCGTCCTTCGGGCCAACCGATCTTCATCACCGCATCAAAGGCAGCGTTGGCCAGCAGGAGTGCATTCGGGTTGGCCAGTCCGATATCCTCACTTGCGCTGATGACCAGACGGCGCGCGATGAAGGCAGGATCCTCGCCTCCCTCTATCATGCGAGCCAGCCAGTAGAGCGCCGCATCGGGGTCGCTGCCCCTTATGCTCTTGATGAAAGCAGAGATGATGTCGTAATGCATCTCCCCCTCTTTGTCGTAAGCCATAGGATTCTGCTGCAAGCGGTCGGTGACGATGCTGTCTTCGATGACCACCGTATCCTCGTCGCCCGCCGATTCATAGAGCAGCTCTATGATGTTGAGCAGTTTGCGTGCATCTCCGCCGCTGTATCTGAGCAGAGCGGCAGTCTCGCGCAGTTCGAACTTCTTCTGGCTGAGCAGACTGTCACGCTCCGTCACGCGCTTGACCAGATCGAGCAGATCATCACGGTCGAGCGGTCTGAGCGTATATACCTGGCAGCGTGAGAGCAGCGGACGTATGACTTCAAACGAAGGGTTCTCGGTGGTAGCGCCTATGAGCGTCACCACTCCCTGCTCCACAGCACCCAGCAGCGAATCCTGCTGCGACTTGGAGAAGCGGTGAATCTCATCTATAAAGAGGATGGGGCTGGGCGAATTGAAGAAGCGGCTGTTGCGTGCTCGCTCTATCACCTCACGCACCTCCTTCACCCCACTTGTCACGGCACTCAGGGTGAAGAAGGGGATATCCAGCTGGCGCGCGATGATGGTGGCCAGTGTGGTTTTGCCCACTCCGGGAGGTCCCCAGAGGATAAAACTGCTGATGCGCTTACCCTCTATCATCCGTCGCAGCACGGCACCCGGACCCACCAGATGCCTCTGCCCCACATAGTCGTCCAGCGTCTGCGGACGCATTCTCTCTGCCAATGGTTGCATATCACTTGCAAAGTTACGAAAAAGCGGCAAGGTAACTGCCCCCTGGAGGCATTTTTTCTCATGAGCCGATTTGTGTTGCTCTACTGATGAAACAGGACTGGCCTGCGGGGCGAATAAGAATATAATTATGCAAGCAAGCCTCATAAACTGGCCCGGCATGGCGTGAGAAATGGAAAAAAAGCGTAACTTTGGCATTCGGAAAATGTAATTCACATCATAAGCCGACAGAATGGAAAACAGAAGTCTGGTTACTATAGCCAAACACACAAAGGAGAGAATCCTGTACCTCATAGAGATGGCACAGGAGTTTGAGCGTCATCCCAACAGGCGCATACTGGAGGGAAAGATAGTGGCAACACTTTTCTTCGAGCCAAGTACACGCACAAGACTGAGTTTTGAGACAGCCGCCAACAGGCTGGGAGCCAAGGTGATCGGATTTGCCGACCCTAAAGTGACCAGCGGCACAAAGGGCGAGACACTCAAGGACACTATCATGATGGTATCCAACTATGCCGACATCATCGTCATGCGCCACTATCTGGAGGGAGCAGCACAGTATGCCAGCGAGGTGTCGCCGGTGCCCATCGTGAATGCCGGCGACGGCGCCAACCAGCATCCCAGTCAGACCATGCTGGACCTTTATTCCATATACAAAACCCAGGGAAGGCTGGACAACCTGGACATCTACCTGGTGGGAGACCTCAAGTATGGCCGCACCGTGCACAGTATGCTCACGGCTATGCGCCACTTCAACCCCACTTTCCACTTCATTGCACCCGACGAACTCGCCATGCCCGACTATTATAAGATGTATTGTCGCGAGCATGGCATTCGTTTCATAGAGCATCAGGACTTCGACGCCGACACCATCTCGGGTGCCGACATCCTGTATATGACACGTGTGCAAAGGGAGCGCTTCACCGACCTGGAGGAGTATGAGCGCGTCAAAGACCGCTATCTGCTCAAGGAGGATATGCTCTGCAAGGCCCGTCCGAACATGAAGATACTGCATCCGCTGCCTCGTGTCAACGAGATAGAATACAGCATCGACGACACTCCATACGCCTACTACTTCCAGCAGGCACGCAATGGACTCTACGCCCGACAGGCGCTCATCTGTGATGCCTTGGGCATAACTCTGGAAGATATAAAGAATGACAAAACCATCATCGCATGAAACGGGAGGAACTGCAAGTAGCCGCACTGAGGAACGGCACGGTAATAGACCATATACCCTCAGAGAAGATATTCGAGGTAGTCAATCTGCTGCATCTTGAGCAGGTACACACTTCGGTGACCATCGGATACAACCTCAAGAGCCAGAAGATGGGCAAGAAGAGCATCGTGAAGATAGCCGACATGTTCTTCACACCCGAGAAGCTCAACCAGCTCTCTGTCATCACACCCAACGCCACCCTGTGTGTCATCAGGGACTTTGAGGTGGTGGAGAAGCGCGAAGTGCGCATGCCCGACGAGCTGATAGGCATTGTCAAGTGCGACAACCACAAGTGCATCACCAACAACGAGCCCATGAAGACACGTTTCCACGTGCTCGACAAGGAAAAAGGAATCCTGCAGTGCCGCTACTGCAACCGCGAGATCCAGCTCGACAAGGTGAAACTGGTGTAGGCAGGAAGCCGCCACGAGAACCAAAATTTCAGGATATATACTCACAACTAACCAACTAAAGAGGGAGAAAGATTATGGAAAGAGACAACACGGTGTTCGCTCTCATTGATGAGGAGAAGCAGAGACAGATGCGCGGCATTGAGCTCATCGCCTCGGAGAACTTCGTTAGCGATCAGGTCATGCAGGCTATGGGTTCGTGCCTGACCAACAAGTATGCCGAGGGTTATCCCGGCAAGCGATACTACGGAGGCTGTCAGGTGGTGGATAAGGTGGAGCAACTGGCTATCGACAGAGTAAAAGCCCTCTTCGGTGCAGAGTATGCCAATGTGCAGCCTCACTCTGGTGCACAGGCCAATGCAGCTGTCTTCCTGGCTGTTCTCAATCCGGGCGACACCTTCATGGGACTCAATCTGGACCACGGCGGGCACCTCAGTCATGGTTCGCTGGTGAATACGAGCGGCATCATCTACAAGCCTGTAGGCTACAACCTCAACCGTGAGACCGGCCGTGTGGATTATGATGAGATGGAGCGTCTGGCCCACGAGCACAAGCCCAAGATGATAATCGGAGGCGGTTCGGCATACAGCCGCGAGTGGGACTACAAGCGCATGCGTGAGATAGCCGACAGCGTAGGAGCCATACTGATGATAGACATGGCTCATCCTGCCGGACTGATTGCTGCCGGCTTGCTGGACAATCCCGTCAAGTATGCCCACATAGTGACCAGCACCACCCACAAGACTCTGCGCGGTCCGCGAGGCGGCATCATCCTGATGGGCAAGGACTTTGAGAACCCCTGGGGAAAGAAGACTCCCAAGGGAGAAGTGAAGATGATGTCACAGTTGCTCAATAGTGCTGTGTTCCCTGGAATACAGGGAGGTCCGCTGGAGCACGTGATAGCTGCCAAGGCAGTTGCCTTTGGCGAAGCACTCACACCATCCTTCAAGGAGTGGGCAGCTCAGGTACAGAAGAATGCCCGCGTGCTGGCCGAGGAGCTGAAGCGTCGTGGATTTGATATCGTATCGGGTGGAACCGACAACCACTCCATGCTGGTGGATCTGCGCAGCAAGTATCCCGAGCTGACAGGAAAGGTGGCCGAGCGCGTGCTGGTAGCAGCCGACATCACGGTGAACAAGAATATGGTGCCCTTTGATACACGCAGCGCGTTCCAGACCAGCGGCATCCGACTAGGCACACCGGCTATCACCACACGTGGTGCCAAGGAGGATATGATGCTCCTGATAGCCGACTTCATCGAGAGGGTGCTCAATGCTCCCGAGGACGAAAGCGTCATCGCACAGGTTCGCTCCGAGGTGAACGAACTGATGAAGGGTTATCCCCTCTTTGCCTATTAAGGCAGGACGGAAGCCCACAACACATTCACACCATTGACTCAAGGGCTGTGCCTGCTACACGGCACAGCCCTTTCCTTTATTAACAAGAAGCAAACAAGAACTCATGAAGATACTTCACACAAGCGACTGGCACCTTGGGCACAGCCTCTACAACCATGACCGCACCGAGGAGCAGGCTTCCATGCTGGAGCAGATGGCCGACCTGGTGCACAAGGAGAAGCCCGATGCCTTCCTGCTCAGCGGCGATGTGTTCCACACAGACCAACCGTCGGCAGCCGTCCAGCGCATGCTGGCCGACGCATTGGTAGCCATTCACAACGCCCATCCAGCCATGACCATCGTGTGCACAGCGGGCAATCATGACAGCGCCAGCCGCCATGAGGTGTTCAGACTGCCGTGGCTGAGCCTGAACGTACACAGCATAGGCCAACTCAGCAAGGACAATCCCGAGCGCCACATCATCAGTATCCCCGGCAAGGGATTCGTCGTAGCGGTCCCCTACTGCTATGAGCGCAACATCCCCGAAGGCTTCTTCCAGCAACTGCTTGACAGGGTGCAGGAGCTGAACACCCTTCATCTGCCAGTCATCATGATGGCACATACCACCATGGAAAACAGCGACCTGAAGGGACATGACTTCAAGAGGAGCTTCACCACAGGCGGCATCGAAACCATGAGCATCAGTCAGACAGGAAGGGGTTACGACTATCTGGCGCTTGGGCATATCCATCATGCCCAATGGGTGAAGGGAGGAAACCACCGCGTGCGCTATTCCGGTTCACCCCTGCCTGTGAGTTTCGACGAGGATTATGAGCATAGCGTGAGCATCGTCAGCATCGATGCCCAAGGAGACGAACCCGACTTGCATACCATTTCCATCGAGAATCCGCACCCGCTGGTGAACCTTCCATCAACCGGTTTTGCCCAATGGGAGGAAGCAAAGGAGCTGCTGAAGAACTTCCCCAGCGATATTCCTGCCTACATCCGACTGAACATCATGCACCAGGATTTCCTGCCCCCAACGGCTCTGGATGAAGCCGTCAAGCTCACCGAAGGCAAGCGCTGCCGTTTCTGTCTCATCAACCTCGAAAAGGTGGAGAGGGAAGAGGCAGACGGGGAAACGCTCACCATCCAGCAGTTTCAGGAGGAGTCTCCGCTGGAGATAGCGCGTATGTTTGCCGAGCAGGAGGGCAAAAGCTTTGACGAGGACCTTATCGAATTGTTCAACCAGGCTGTTAACACACTTGACGAAGAATGAGACTGAACCAACTCACCATACACAACATAGCATCCATCAAGGATGCCACCATACGGTTTGACGCCCAACCGCTCTCCAGCAGCGAGGTGTTTCTGATAACGGGAAAGACTGGCGCAGGCAAGTCAACCATCCTGGATGCCATCTGCCTGGCTCTTTATGCCGACACTCCACGCCTGGACAGCACCAACATGCAGGGCAATATGGCCGACCAGGAGAAGGTGGTAAAGGTAGATGATCCGCGCCAACTCATGCGAAGGAACACGGGCGAAGCCTTTGTGCAACTGACTTTCAAGGGTGCCAATGGGGTTTCGTATGAAGCCACATGGTCGGTGGCAAGGTCAAGGAACAAGCCCGACGGCAATCTGCAGGCCAAGAAGTGGACGCTCAAGAACATGCTCAGCGACATTACTTATAATAAGGACGAGGAGATAAAAGCCGAGATAAGGAAGGCCATCGGACTTGACTTCAAGCAGTTCTGCCGCACCACGATGCTTGCCCAAGGGGAGTTCACACGTTTTCTCAACAGCAAGGACGATGACAAGGCCGACATTCTGGAGAAGATAACAGGTGCCAGCATCTACTCGCGCATAGGCAAGCGCATCTTCGACATGACCAAAGAAAACAAGGAGGAATGGCAGAAGGCAGAACAACAGATAGAGGCCAACAAGCCACTGAGCGACGATGAAGTGGCAGCCAAAAAAGCGGAGATAGTTCGCCTGGACAAGGAGCGCGAGGCCAACAACACCCTTGTGCAGCAGGAGCAAACCAAAGCCGCCTGGCTCACCAAGGAGCAGGAACTGGCACAGAAGACCACAGAAGCGAAAGCCTCTCTGGCCCGAATCGAGCAACAGATAGGCGGAGATGAGTTCCGCATGGATGATTTGCTGCTCCAGTTATGGCAGAGTACCACGGAAGCCAGAGGTTGGGCTGTGGATAGACAGGCAGCTCTCAGTAGCAAGGAGAAACTTCTGAAGGAGATGAAGAAGATGCAGGCAGACTATCTACAGCTGCATGCAGCACTTGACTTCTCAGTTCAAGAAGCCGAGCGCAACACGCGTAGAATCAGCGAACTGACTGCGGCATTAAACAAAGAAGCAGGCCGCAAGCCCCTGTATGAGAACATGCAGGGAATCACGAGCCAACTGCAGTTGATGCTGGACAGCAGCAGGAAGGAGCGCGAAACGCAGATGCAGATGGAACGCACCACACAGACTCTGAACCAGCAACTGATTCCCAAGCACGAAGAGGCCAAGAAGAAACTGGCCGAGGGCGCTCAGAAACTGGAGGCACAAAGCAAGCGCATCGGTACCGAAGAGGCGGCTCTGGAGCAGTTGCAACTGCCTGCCAAGCGCCAGCAGAGCGAGGAGATGAGTGCGCTCAAGCGGAATATCTGTTCGGCACGAGAGGCAGTCTCCCATTGTGCCGACGAACTGAGGAGAGACTGGGAGCTGAGAAGAAATCTGCAGGAAGCCGCCACGCAGATAACGCAGAAGCGGCAGAAAACAGAAGCCATGAAGCCTAAGGTGCTGGCTGCCGAGCAGGTGGTGCAGACGCTGCAGGAGACATTCCAGATGGAACAGGAGAAGGTGAGCGACTGGGCCAAGCGCATGCGTGTGAAACTTCATGTGGGCGATGTCTGCCCCGTATGCCAGCGCACCATCGAAGCAGAGCTGCCTCATGAGCAGGCGCTGGCCGAACTGGTAGCCATCTCGGAGCAGAAACTCAAGCAGGCGATGACGGCGAGAGACACTCTGCTGCAGGCCAGACAAGCGGCCGAGGCCGACATCAAGGCTCTGGAAAACAGCCTCACCATACAGAGAAAAGCGCTATCCGACTCCGAGGCATTGGCTCGGGCAAAGGAGAGAACCACACAAGCCATAAGCGGCTGCATATTTGATAAATATGCACAAATGCTGAACATTGGCATTCGGAGCCTGGAGCAGTCGATTGAGCAATGGAATATCCTTCTGTCCTCGGCCTCCAATGATGAGAAAGCAATGCCAAAGGACATCAAACGGCATGCTGATTCATTGCTCGACGAACTTGATTCGTGGGAGGAGAAGACAGAGGTGCGATGCGTAGCTCTACGCCAGGAAATAGCCGCTGCAGAGCGACAGGAACTGGAGGTGAAGAAACTCAGAAAGGAGCAGGAAGCGCTTCGTACCACCCAAGACAGGCTGATGGCCGAAATGCAGGAGGCAGAAAAGAGGGTGATAAAGGCACAGAACGATCTGAATGCCACAGGTGCCATCCAGAAGGCGGAGAAGGAGAACTATGGGCGGGCAAAACGTCAGGTTGCTGCACTCATGGGCGAGAGTTTCGATGCCCAGGCATGGAGATGCAACTGGGAAAAGAGTCCGGCCGAGTTCATCAGCGAACTGAGAGGGGCTACGCTTTCTTTCAACAACAATACCGAAGAACTTCGCAATCGCCAGCAGGAACTGGAGAAGATGAGCGAGAGGCAAGCCAATCTGGAGGCGGTACTCCGCTCCATCGGCCAACTGGTGCCTGAGTGGGAGCAGGGCGAACAGGCAGCACAGCCCTTCACACCACCCTTCCGTCCCACCCTCATCATGCAGCAGGCCAACTCGCTGCTCAGCAACGTGTCTTCCACACAAGAGCTTATCAGCCAGAATACTGCCCGCATGAGTGAGACAGAGCAACTTCTGCGCTCGTACATAGAGCAGCATCCCACCGAGATGAGCGGCATCATACAGGTGTGCGGAGTACCTGCATCAAGCACCCCGCCTGCATTCGACGAACAAATAGCCTGCATCAACAGGCTCGCCAATAAAGACCCACAGTCAATCGAACTGACAAAGATGCGCGTGGAGAGCGTGAAGCAGCACCACATCAAGCTTATTGCGCTACAGCAAGAGGCTGTGAAACAGCAGGAAAGCCACCTGCTGCTGAAGCCAAAGATGGAGCCAGAGGAAACACTCGAAGCTGTCCTTCTGCACACAAAGGAGCTGACTGACAAGGGTGAGGAACAGAACAAGCAGAAAGGTGCGGTACTGCGTGACTTGGAACTGGATAACGAGGTGAGAAAGAAGACAATGGAGTTGCGCGAAAAGGCCAACCGGCTCAACCTGCTCTATCAGCGCTGGGATCGCCTCAACCAACTGCTCGGTGATGCCACAGGAGGCAAGTTCAGGAAGATAGCGCAGAGCTATGTGCTGTCCAACCTGCTACACGCTGCCAACGGCTATCTGCGCTCTCTCACCGACCGCTATACGCTGCATGTGCGCCCGGGCAGCTTTGCCATCTCGCTCTCTGATGCCTATCAGGGGTACACCCTCAGAGCTGCCACCACCCTATCCGGTGGCGAGAGTTTCCTGGTGTCATTGGCATTGGCACTTGCCCTGAGCGACATTGACAGCCATCTGTCAGTAGATACCCTCTT
The DNA here is from genome assembly GCA_900543815.1 of uncultured Prevotellaceae bacterium. Lineage (GTDB taxonomy): Bacteria > Bacteroidota > Bacteroidia > Bacteroidales > Bacteroidaceae > Physcousia. Next base: position 6,410 of record UQST01000011.1, on the reverse strand, counting down.
CATCGACGAGGGCTTTGGCACGCTCAGCGGAGAGGCTCTGCAGAACGCCGTCAGCACTCTGCGCTCCCTTCATGCCAAGGCTGGCAGGCACGTGGGAATCATCAGCCACGTGAAAGAACTCAAGGAGTGCATCCCCGTACAGATATGTGTGGAACAGGAAGGATACAACTCCAGCAGTCAAGTGAAGGTGGAAGTCGTCTTATGATGATATAAGTGAAATCAGGAAAAGACAAGAGTGCCAACTGAAGCAGCGCAGTTCCAAAGCAAGTGACAACGGATTCAGTATGGCTTTTACAATACTGACTACTGTTTCAGCATGCAAAAAGAGAACGTGTCAAGCGAGCCAGGAAAAGACACTGGCAGAACTGCCCCCAAAAAGTATCCAAGGATACTTGGCAATGTATCCAAGGATAAACGGCAAAGTATCCAAGGATACTTGCCCAAGTAACCTTGCTTCGTTTTTTCGCCTTGCCTGCCTATAAAAAAATAGCGCCCCACCAACGGGGCGCTAATAATATATAATGTTGTGCCGGCTGAACTATTATTTATCCAGCAACTCAGCCAATTTATCTCCCAGTTCGTCGCCTCTCAGATTGGTGGCTATCACCTTGCCATCAGGGCTGAAGAGGATAGTGGAAGGGATAGACCTGATGTAATAAACTTCAGCAGCCTTGCACTGCCAACCCTTCAGGTCGCTCAGCTGAGGCCATGTGATGCCCAGCTGTGTGGTAGCATCCTTCCAGGCCTGCTGATCTTTGTCGAATGAGATGCCTACAATAGAGAATCCCTTATCCTTATACTTCTCGTAGCAGGCCTTCACGTTGGGCATTTCGGCACGGCAAGGACCACACCAGCTGGCCCAGAAGTCAACCAAGGTATATTGACCCTTACCAACGAAGTCGCTCAGGCGATGGGCCTTTCCGTCCATATCATTCATCTCGAAATCAGCAAGGGGAGCACCCGCGGCCTTATTCTTCTCACCCTGGATTTCGGCATAGATAGGAGCCAGCATGCTGAGGTTCTTGTATGGATAGTTCTCCAGGAAAGATTCCTCGAACTCTACAGAAAGCATTCCACCGCTTTTCATTAGCAGGAAGGCGGCTATCACATTGTCCTTGTTGGCCTCTATATTCTTGGTCAGAAAAGCCTTATAGTCCTCTATGGCCTTGTCGTACCTCGCCTCCAGATTACTCATCAGAGAGTCGGGGATATCGTTGTTGTACTTCTCTGCCAAAGCCCTATACTCTGTATCCGTAATCGCCTTGATATTCTCTTCTATCTTGGACATCTCCAAATGGACTTCAGTCATAAGCTTGTTGGTCTGCGAGCCCTTCACCAGAACGGGAGTCTCACCAGAGAAGTCCAGCTCTACAGGAGTTCCGTCGAGAACTACAGTCCAGTACTCATTATTACCCAGGTCGATGACTCCAACGAGGGTGTCGGCTGCACCTGTGTAGTAAGTGAGGCTGTCGCGTTCCGTGCTCAGAGTGTCGGTGAGGTTCACGCCCATAATGGCAGCAGGAGCCTTCTGCCCGTCCTTCAGTTTCAGAGTCACCTCCGTCTTTCCATCCTGCTGGCAAGCTCCCAGACAAAGGGCCGCTCCAGCCAAAGCAATAGCAATCTTCTTCATTCTTTTATCAATCATTTTGTTAATAGTCTGATAGTTCGGTGCTCCACTTCCCGCCCACATAAAGCGCAGCCAGAGCACCATTGGGTCAAAGTTACCACAAGGCCACTTTGCCCGCAATACCCAAATCAATAGTTGCAGACACAACACCAAGAGCCTTAAACACTCTTCGCATGGTTGGGATTGTGATGCTATAACCTCTTTCCAACCGCGAAATCTGCGCTCTTTTCACACCGATACGCTCGCCGAGCTGTTCCTGTGTCAGGTGCTGCTCAATACGAGCCTTCTTGATGGCTTCTCCCAAACGATAAGCATGCAGAGCCTCGTCCACGTCACTTTCAAAAGCATCACGTTTCGGAGTGCCGACTTTTCCAAAGTGCTTGTCAAGCACATCATCCAATGGAGTAAGGTTTATCTGTGCCATATTTATTTGTTCTTGAAATATTCTTTTCTTATTGCTTCGGCTTTTGCGATTTCCTTACTTGGGGTCTTTTGAGTTTTCTTGATTATGCCGTGAGTAGCAATCACCAAGGTTTCCTGGTCTCTATCCCAAAAGGCAAAAAGCCTGTAGGCAGTTTTATTATATAATGTACGAAATTCCCATATCTCCGAATTCTCCAACTTTTTGAAGAGTTCCTTATTGCGCTCCCCACTTGCAACCCGCTTGATGTTATAGTATATCTTGTAAGATACCGCTTCGGGCAGACTCTCGATAAAGTCTTGCGCCTCGTCTGTCAAGAGCAGTCGGAAGATATGTTGTGCCATACATTCTCATGTTTCTAACTGGCACAAAGATATGCATTATGTTTCACAAACAAGAAACAACAAACATAAAAATGCATTTTTCCACTCTATTTTAACGTTTAGGTAGCGACATAGTCACACACGGGCACCCTTATCATGCCGAAAATCCAAGGAAATGTGCTAAATTTGCATCACATTATATATATAAGGAAGAATGGAGATGAAATACAAGGTGCTGGCATTGGACTTGGACGGCACGCTGACGAATAGCGAGAAGAAGATTACCGACCGTACCCGCCAGACTCTGATACGTGCACAGGAGAAGGGACTGAAGATTGTTCTGGCAAGCGGGAGACCTCCCTTCGGCATCAAGCCTATTGCCGAGCAGCTGGAACTGAAGCGCTTCGGTGGTTATATACTGGCTTTCAATGGTGGAGCAGTCATCGACTGTGCCACAGGAGAGACCATCATGCAACGTACATTGGACATGAACCTCTACCCCTATCTGTACTCGAAGGGAAATACAGAGGACTTCAACATCCTGAGTTATCTGGGTGACGACATCGCCTGTGAGGACATCGAGGATGAATATGTGCGTTATGAGGCAAGGCTCAATGGCATGGGACTGCGCAAGGTAGGTAACTTCCTGGAGGAGATAGACTTCCCAGAACCGAAATTCCTCATCGTGGGCAACCCCGAGAAGCTGGCCTTGCTGGAGAGGGAGATAGCCGAACACCTGAAGGGGGTGATGAGCGTGTATCGCAGCGAACCTTTCTTCCTGGAGCTACTGCCGTTGGGTATCGACAAGGCCGACTGCCTGGACGCTTTCCTGAAGCAGATAGGCTACAGCCAGGAAAATCTGATGGCATGTGGCGACGGCTATAACGACCTGAGCATGATACGCTATGCCGGGATGGGGGTGGCAATGAAGAACGCCCAGAAGGAGGTGCTGGAGGCTGCTGACTACGTGACTCTGAGCAATGATGAAGACGGAGTGGCAGAAGCCGTAGAGCGTATTCTGCTGCAGGAAGAGGCATAAGGAAGTTCCCCTAAAAGGCAAATATGGAAAAGGACAGATGCGCATGGTTCACAAACAGGACAAGAAAGTGGCGCTGGTGCTTTCGAGCGGAGGCGCCAGAGGATATGCGCACATAGGAGCCATCAGCGAACTGGAACGGCAAGGGTTCCAAGTGACATCGGTGGCAGGAACATCTATGGGTGCACTGGTGGGCGGCATGTATGCAGCCGGACACTTGCAGGAGGTGAGCCGATGGTTGAAGTCTCTCACCATGTGGCAAGTGCTCTCGCTGGCCGACCTTACCTTGAGTCGCACGCATCTGGCAAATCCCGACCGGGTGCTGGAAACATTGAAACAAATAGTACCCGACGTGCGCATAGAGAATCTGCCAATACCCTACTGCGCTGTGGCTGCCGACATCAAGAACCAGAAGGAGGTGGTGTTTGACCACGGAAGTCTGTACGAGGCCATTCGTGCATCTATCTCCCTACCCTCCTTCTTCAAACCCGTAATGGGCAGGGGAAGTATTCTGATGGACGGAGGGCTGGTGAACCCGTTACCACTCAACAGAGTGAAGAGGCACGAAGGTGACTTGCTGGCTGCGGTGAACGTGAATGCACCGGTGTCGGCACAAGTGAAGGCATTGAGGCAAAGGGCAGAACGGATGTCGATGCAGGAGCACAACAACCTGGTGCAGAGGTATCTGCCCAGCGTGCAAAGTCTGGAAAACAACCACATAAGCCTTCTGTCAGACGCCTTCTCCATGTCCATCGTACAGTTGACCCAACTGGCATTGGAGCGCCAGAAACCCGACATCCTGGTGGAAGTGCCTGTCAACCGCTTCGATGCAGACTATGACGAAGCCGAGCGCATCATCCGCTACGGGCAGAGAAAGACCCGTGAGGCGCTGACAGCATACCGATTGCTCTCACACGAGACGAGTTTTGCAGGAACAGACGCCCCTGCATCGCCCAAAGAACAATAAGAAGAAACTCAAGACAAACAAGCATAAGCCCCTAATGTCCAACCCGGGAGAAACGGAACTACATCCTGCAACCACACGACAGAGACATGAGGGACAAACTAAAGACATAAGATTATGAACGAGAAAGACACCATTTGTGCTCTGGCCACAGCGCCAGGCGGAGCAATAGCCGTGATACGCGTGAGTGGCGAAAAGGCCATCAGCATAACGGAGTCAATCTTCAGCCGTTCCTTGCACGACAAGCCGTCACATACGCTTCATTATGGAACCATAGGTAAGGGAGTGGATGATGTGCTGGTGTCGGTATTCCGCGCACCACATAGCTATACAGGTGAGAACGGCACCGAAATCAGTTGTCATGGAAGTCCATATATCGTGCAGCGCATACTGGAACTGCTCATTGAGAACGGAGCCAGACAAGCTTTGCCGGGCGAGTTTACCCAAAGAGCTTTCCTCAACGGAAAGATGGACCTCTCGCAGGCAGAAGCTGTGGCCGACCTGATAGCCTCTACCAACAAGACAACCCATCAGATGGCCATGAGCCAGATGCGTGGACAGTTCAGCGGAGAACTGGCCCGACTGAACGACAAACTTCTGCATCTCGCCTCGCTGCTCGAACTGGAACTGGACTTCTCGGACCAGGAAGTGGAGTTTGCCAATCGTGATGAACTTACCAACGTTGCCAACGAAGTGAGAAACCGCATCAAGCTGCTCACGGACTCATTCCAGACAGGCAATGCCCTCAAGAGCGGTGTTCCTGTGGCCATTATAGGTGCTCCCAACGTGGGCAAGAGTACCCTGCTCAACTATCTGTTGGGCGACGACAAGGCGATAGTCTCCAATATACAAGGTACCACACGCGACCTTATAGAAGATGTGGTGCAGATAGGCGGCATCACCTTCCGCTTCATCGATACCGCCGGCATACGCAAAACGCGCGACCAGATAGAGAAGCTGGGCATTGAGCGCACACTCAAGGCAGCAGAGCGTGCCAGCATCATCATCCTTCTGACCGAGGATGGAGTACCCTTCCCCGATGTTCGTTTCCGTGATGACCAGAAGGTGCTGAGTGTCATCAACAAGTGTGATGCCTCTCTGCCCAGTTCGTCCTTCCTTTACCACAAGCGCACGGCTGGCACCCAGTTCCACGTTTCTGCCCTCACTGGCGACGGTCTGCCTCTGCTGAAAGAGGCATTGGTGCGTGCAGCAGCCATTCCCGAGATACAGGAAAACGACACTATCGTCTCCAACGTGCGTCATTACCAGGCTCTCAAGAAAGCCTATGCCTCTATCTCCCGCGTGCTGGAGGGCATCTCCACAGGCATCCCCTCCGACCTGGTAGCCCAAGACCTTCGCGACTGCATACATCAGCTCTCCGAAATCACAGGAACCACCATAGCCTCCGAGGACGTCCTAAAATCCATATTCTCAAAGTTTTGCATCGGAAAGTGAAGGCGTAGAAAAGGGCTTAAAAAGATACTTGAAAAAAGCAGAAAAGTAGGACTAAAAAGCACTGAATATCAGATAATTAAAGAGGCGAATAATCCTTGCATTTTAGCCCGGCTTCAATATAGCTCAATACTATGTTAAGCAACTGGTATTCGGTTGGTTAGGTATGGTGCATCGGTAATATCAAGCGTATTGTTGTTTACTACGATATAGATTAAGGTTATGGCAAACATATATATAATTGACAATCTAAGGCTTAATAAATCTGGACTCCAAATCAAAGATGAGAATGGAGACTGGATAGACCTACATTGTCAGCAAGGAAGACTAGATGGTGCTTGTGCCGTATATAGCACTATTATGGCATTACTATGTATGGGCGTTTTAAGTGAAGCAGATATTCAAATCATGACAAAGCCTGACAGAAGAACTAAGAAAGGAAAATTCTTATATCATCTGTTTGAACAACAAGGTTTGATTAGAAGCGGGTATTACTTAGATAGAATGGAGAGGAAATACAAAATTTCATCCCAGATTACGTGGTAAACTATTACCGTGGTGATGATGCGATACAGAAAACAAAAAAC